>NZ_JBHJHP010000006.1:0-45927 GCF_042219855.1 Quyinboa sediminis
TCTTCAATACATTGCTTCGCAACACTCAGCAAGCTGTAAGTATTGATTACCAGAAATTTAGTTTAAAGATTATCTACCCGGTCACTGAGTAGAATCTGAGATTCGTATCGAAGTGACCATTCTTTTTCTTTCTTCAATACAATGCTTCGCAGCACTGAGCAAGCTGTAAGTATTGATTACCAGAAATTTAGTTTAAAGATTATCTACCCGGTCACTGAGTAGAATCTGAGATTCATATCGAAGTGACCATTCTTAAGCAGCTAGTTCCTAAAACATTAATGAATAAAAGCGGTTTAATTTTTCATCCAGTTCGCTTACACTTGTATAGATGCCACCTCTAAAAAATTCTTTACCATCGAGGAATAACAACATTGTTGGCGATGACAGAACGTTGAATTCTGCAACATACTCAGGGTAATCTGCAATGTCGAGCACATGAAACCGGATGTTTTCGTATTTTGATTCCAGCAGTTCCTGAACCTTAACGCGCAAGACCTTACACGGTTGACAGGTTTCATTTTTAAAATAGAGTAACACTGCCGGGTGTTCTCTCAGTTCTTTTTTTATATCAGTCCGCATTTATTTTACTCTGTTTACAGTAAAGTCAATAAAATCTTTTAAAGCCGTTTTAATTTCACTGTCAGGATAGGTGTCAAGAATAGAATGTGCTTTCCCAATCTCCTTTTCAATAGCATTTTCAGCATATTCAATTCCTCCTTCAAGCACCGCAAATCGGGTTACTTCTTTCATTTTCCGGGTACTGTTATTATACCGTTTAATGCTTTTTATGATCCGTTTTTTGGTGTGGTCGTTCGCCTTGTTCAGGGCATAAATCAGAGGAAGTGTTATCTTTTTCTCTTTCAGATCATTACCTATAGGTTTTCCTATTATACCTTTGGTTTGATAATCAAAAATGTCATCCCTGATCTGGAAAGCCACACCCAGAGCCATACCAATATCTTCAATTTTTTTTATATCCTCTTTCGAAGCATTAACCGAAATGGCTCCTGCCTTGGCACAACTTGAAAATAATATGGCAGTTTTCATCCGGATAATATCATAATACTCCTCTTCTGTAATGTCCAGCGTTTTTGTCTTTTCCATCTGAAGAATTTCCCCTTTGCTCAGCGTTTTACTGAGATCGGACATAATATAGAGAAAATCGTAATTGTGCGTATCTACTGAAAGCGTTAATGATGTTGACAGAAGATAGTCACCCATTAAAATGGCGTTTTTATTATTCCATATAGCATTGATAGAAAGAAGTCCGCGACGTTCATGGGTCTCATCTATCACATCATCATGAATTAATGATGCATTGTGAAGCATTTCAAGAGAGGCTGCAGCACGGGTGGTATTTATGTTGGGCTCATCGAATAAGCGAGCTGCAAGAAATACGAGTGTAGGCCGCATCAGCTTACCTTTTTGTTTAAGGATATATTTGTTAATGGCCTGAATACGTTTATAGTTATCCTGAAGAATGTCTTTGTAAAATTCTGAAAAGGCATCCAGGTCTTTCTGTATCGGTTGTTTTATTTTTTCGAGTTGATCCATCCTGATTGGTTCAAAATAAAGCCCAAAGGTATAAAATATACACAACACAATAACAGCATAATAGTTTTGTTGATTGCTGAAACATATACATTTAAGCTTTTTTAAAAAGATAACATATGGTAAAATATTGATATGAAAATATTTATTTGCGTTTTATCAAATATTAATATATTTGCATAATAGTAAATACCCCTCAAATATGATAGAAGAAAAAGACAGTATTAAAGGGTTGGACCATATTGAGCTGGAAAGGATGGCTGATACACTGAAAGTGATTGCACATCCTGTCAGGATATCAATATTAGGACTTCTGGAAGATGGTTCAAGACTGACCGTAACTGAAATTTACCAAAAGCTGGATATTGAGCAGGCTCCTGCATCTCATCATCTGGGTTTGTTAAAGTCACGCGGTTTATTGCGGAGTCAGCGTGAAGGTAAAAGCAACTTCTATTACGTTGACAGGGAGGCTGTTAGCGAGGTAATGTGCTGTTTTAAACGCTGTACCAGCTCACTCTGATAAACTTTTTTAAACCTGTTCTGTTTATCAGAAAAAAATAACATGGCAAAAATACGTGTAACAAAAGAGTTCCGGTGGGAAATGGCGCATGCCTTATGGAACTATGATGGATTGTGTAAAAATATTCACGGACATTCTTACATACTTTATGTAACTGTAATTGGTGAACCTTTGATGGATAAATCAGACGTAAAAGACGGCATGGTGATTGACTTTGGAGATTTGAGCCGTATTGTAAAAAAGGAGATCGTCAATAAAATGGATCATTCCGTTGTGTTAAACAAAGATGTTCCGGATAAAAGTTTTTTAGATGTTGAACAGATGTATGACCGTTTATTTTTAACAGATTATCAGCCAACCTGTGAAAATATGGTGATTGATTTTGCGGAACGGATAAAGCCGCATTTGCCTTCCGGGGTTGAGTTATTTTCAGTGAAATTATACGAAACAGCTAAGTCGTTCGCCGAATGGAATATGAACGACAACTAGCTCTAATTAAACTCAATATATATTCAAAAAGCGCCTTTATGGCGCTTTTTTTGGTACTCAGGGTTTCATTTTAAGTGAAGCCCCGGCTTAGATGAAATGAAATTATTTCCTTACCTTGGTCAACATTCCAAAATTGAGAAGCCATGGCAGAAAAAAAACTGTTTCTTTTAGATGCATATGCCCTGATATTCAGAGCTTATTATGCCTTTATTAGAAATCCCCGGGTTACAACCAAAGGTCTCAATACCTCCGCAATATTCGGTTTCACCAATACCCTGGATGAATTAATCAGAAAAGAAGATCCGGCTTACATTGGTGTTGTCTTTGATCCGCCCGGCCCTAATTTCAGGCATGAGATGTATGAAGAATACAAAGCAAACCGCGATGCCACACCGGAAGATATTAAGTTAGCTGTACCGTATATCAAGCAGATTCTGGATGCCTATAAAATACCGGTTATTGAAGTGAAAGGGTTTGAGGCAGATGACGTTATCGGAACACTTGCCAATAAAGCATCAAAAGATGGATTTGATGTGTTTATGATGACACCGGATAAGGATTTTGGACAGTTGGTGCATGATAATGTGCGCATGTACAAACCGGCTAAATCGGGGGCAGATGCGGAAGTCTGGGGAGTTGATGAGGTAAGGGAGCGCTTTAATCTGACTGATCCAAAGCAGGTCATTGATATCCTTGCCCTGATGGGAGATGCTGCTGATAATATTCCCGGTTGTCCCGGCATCGGAGAAAAAACAGCCATGAAGCTGGTAAGTCAGTTCGGATCGGTCGATGGCATATATGACAATATTGATCAACTGAAAGGCAAGCAAAAAGAGAATCTTGAGAACTTTAAGGAACAGGTGTATCTTTCACGCGACCTGGCCGTGATAAAGACCGATGTTCCTGTGGATTTTGATCCGGATAAGTTGATAAAAGAAGACTTTGACCGCCAAAAACTGGCAGAATTGTTTGAGGAACTGGAGTTCAGAACAATGAAAAACCGGATTATTGGTGAACAACAAAAGGATCCGGTTCAGGGAACACTGTTTGGAACTGATGATACAGAAGTGAGTGTTTCTGTTGATATGCCTGAAACCGGGCGGGAAAATATTCTCACCCGCAAACATAAATATATCCTGGTTGATGATGATATGAAACGGGCCTCTTTAAGGGCAGAACTGGCTACCAAAAAAGAGTATTGTTTTGATACCGAAACAACCGGACTTGATCCTCTCGAAGCTGAACTGGTCGGGATGGCTTTTTCATATTCCGATGGCCTGGCCTTTTATGTACCGGTTCCTGCGGATCACAAAGAAGCTACAAATCTAGTTCAGGAATTTAAAGCCGTTTTTTCTGACCCAAAGATTTTAAAGATTGGTCAGAATATAAAGTATGATATTCTGGTTATGCATAAATACGGAATCGAGATAGCCGGACCAGTGTTTGATACGATGATTGCGCATTACCTGATTCAACCGGAACTGAAACATAACCTGGATGAACTGGCGATTCAGTATCTGAATTACGATACGGTTAAAACAGAGGAACTGATCGGTAAAAAAGGGAAGAACCAGCTTACCATGCGGGATGTTGCTGTGGAAGAGGTGAAAGATTATGCAGGTGAGGATGCAGAGGTAACATTCCGTTTAAAACCTTTTCTGCAGAAGGGACTTGAGGAAGAGAAAATTACATCGCTGTTTTATGATCTGGAAATGCCATTGCTGAAGGTTTTGGTTAAAATGGAGGTTGCAGGTGTTAAACTGGATGTGGATGCGCTTAAAGCCTATTCCCTCCAACTGAATGAAATGATTGAGAAACTGGAGAAAGAGATCATCGAAATGGCCGGAATGGAGTTCAATGTTTCATCACCGAAGCAGGTCGGTGAGGTTTTGTTTGAACACCTCAGAATTGATGATAAAGCGAAGAAGACAAAATCGGGACAATATTCCACCTCGGAAGATGTACTGGTAAAATTACGTAACCGGCATGAAATAGTGGATAAGATACTGGAATACAGAGGACTTAAAAAACTTTTAAATACCTATGTTGACGCCCTTCCGGAACTGATAAATTCGCGCACGGGTAAAATCCACACCTCGTTTAACCAGGCCATTGCGGCAACCGGAAGGTTAAGTTCCACGAATCCCAATCTGCAGAATATTCCGATCAGGGATGAGGCCGGAAGAGAACTGCGCAAAGCATTTGTGGCATCTGATACCGATCATCTGTTCTTTTCTGCGGATTATTCACAGGTGGAATTACGGCTCATGGCGCATATGAGTAAAGATAAGAATATGCTGGATGCATTTAATCAGGGCGAAGATATTCATGCTGCTACAGCAGCAAAAATTTACGGGATCCCACTGTCTGAAGTTGATTCAGATATGCGTAGAAAAGCAAAAACCGCGAACTTTGGTATTATTTACGGTATTTCAGCTTTTGGCCTGTCTGAACGGTTAAATATTCCACGAAGTGAAGCCAAACAACTGATAGACGGCTATTTTGAAACGTATCCGCAGATAAAGGCTTTTATGGACAGCAGTATAAAGGATGCAAGAGATAAAGGATATGTAACCACGATTCTGGGTCGCCGGAGATATTTACCGGATATTAATTCACGAAATGGAATGATCCGGGGTATGGCAGAACGCAATGCGATAAATGCACCAATACAGGGATCTGCGGCGGATATCATTAAACTGGCTATGGTTAAAATTCAGGAGCGGTTCGATGTAGAAAATTTGCAGTCAAAGATGGTATTGCAGGTCCATGATGAACTGAATTTCGATGTGCTGAAATCTGAGTTGGATACGGTAAAGAACATCGTAGTGCAGGAAATGGAAAATGCATATAAGCTGAATGTGCCGCTAACTGTGGACAGCGGTAGCGGAGAAAACTGGTTGGAAGCGCATTAAGTTGAAAAACTAATAATGATTCATTTCTGTCCAGCGACATGATTCCGGATACTTGCGATATATGTTCTGAATAGATATTTTTGTATCTGTACATAAGAGTAATAATTCAAATAACCTGAATGGCTAAGAAATCTACGGAAGGAAAAGAGATGTCATTCCTCGATCATCTGGAGGAGTTACGCTGGCATATCATCCGAAGCCTCGGTGCTTTGGTGGTTTTTGCCATCCTCGCGTTTTTGTTTAAAAATATCATTTTCGATAACATCATTCTGGCTCCCAAAATGCCTGAGTTCTGGACCAACCGGATGATGGCCAGGGCCGCTGATTTTCTGCATATTCCGGCATTGAAGATAAATCAGGATCCGTTTCAGATTATTAATATCAGTATGGCCGGGCAATTTACCACGCATATTAAGGTATCGCTTTCTGTAGGCCTTATTCTTGGTTTTCCATACCTGATTTATGAACTGTGGAAATTTATCAGTCCGGCCTTGTACGAAAATGAACGTAAAAACTCCCGGGGAGGATTGTTTTACACCTCGTTGCTCTTCTTCATGGGTGTACTGTTTGGCTATTATCTAATTGTACCGCTTTCCGTACATTTTTTGGGAGGGTATCATGTCAGCGACCAGGTGCTGAATCAGATAAATCTGCAATCATATATAGGTACGGTAACTTCTGTTGTACTTGCTGCCGGAATAATATTTGAGCTTCCGGTTCTGATTTACTTCCTCAGCAAAATTGGCCTGGTTACGCCCAAATGGCTGAAAAAATACCGCCGGCACGCGGTGGTAGTCACACTACTGGTTTCGGCCATTATAACGCCACCCGATATTTTCAGTCAGATATTGGTTTGTTTACCGCTTATTGTCCTTTACGAGGCCGGAATTGTCATTTCACGAAGGGTAAATAAAAAACGGGAAGCCATCTGATATGTCCACGTTTTGAAGAATAATCCATGAATTTTATGCTTAGGGCACGGAAATTCCGCGAAGTGAACACATAACAGACCATTCGGTCATTTAGGAAAAAATTGCTATTTTTAAATATCAATTTACTCACTATGATTAAAGCACTAGGTTTATGGAGCCCGGTCATTGTTCCTTTTATTATTTCCGGGATTTTGCTTTTCAGTTCTGAAAGGCAGAATAAACCCAAGCTTTATCTGGTAGGGTATATGTGGCTCATTACCTTTATTTTTCTGGCTAATCTGTTTTATTTTGAGCACAATTACAATGTGTACAGTTGGTTGCACAGCCTGCATATTGCTACTGTCCTGGCCATCTATCCCGGCGCCTATATTTACATCAAGCTGCTGGTTGAACCCAATTATCCTTTAAGAAAACTGATCCCGCATTTTATGCCATCCCTCTTCTTTCTTCTGGCTTCCGGATTAATTTTTTATCCGGTATTAAATATGCAGGAAAGGGAACTGTTTTTAACCCAGTACAGGTACCATCCTGACTTTGAATATCCGGCATTGCGTATTTTATATTATGTGAGAATTTCCAATATACTGTTTCTTTTTATACAGGTTTTGTATTATCCCTTTATAACATATTTCACATTGAAGAACCACAGAAAACGCCTTACGGATTTGTTTTCCAATCCCGAAAAGTTTCAACTGAACTGGTTGGGGATTTTTAATGGTTTACTTGCGCTCTCGGCATTGATAAGTGTATTTATCTATACAGTTAATCCTGTAAAACTTTTTGGTGATGACCGCTACCTCGCATATCCTTTGCTAACTGTTGCCATAATGCTGTGGTACCTTGGAATTATGGGTAATAACCAGGCGCAGCTCCCAGTTCCGGGAGATGATCAAACCCCTGAAGATCCGGTAAAGGATATGGTGCCGGAGGATGCCAATACCTTGAAATCAAAACTTATTACCTATTTTGATGAACAGAATCCATTCCTGAATCCGGAACTGAAAATATGGGATGTGGCAAGAGAACTCGGAACCAACCGAACCTATATCTCCCAGACCATTAACCAGGAGTTTGATCAGAATTTTTCCTCCTTTGTCAATTCATACAGGATAAAGGAAGCCAGAAAACTTATTGACAGCCATCCGGATCTGTCACTTTCGGATGTGGCAGTTCAAACCGGTTTTGGTTCGGTGCTGACCTTGTCCCGTACCTTTGAGGAGATGTATCAGGTAAAACTTTCAGACTACAAAAAAGCATTGGTAAGCGTATGATTTTTACCTTTTGAAACCAAGTTTTTATCTTTTGAATGATACATAATATGGCGGTAAGGTAACTTTGAGTGCAAAGTTTAATCCCACTGTCATGAATAAAAAACTTTTCTTATTGGTCTTACTGTGCGCAGTAGGCATTTTCGCATTACAAGCACAATATAATTTTGTTGTGCAGAACGGATCCGCTTCTGTTTATAACACGCTTCAGGAAGCTTACGACAATGCCGGTGCCGGCGATACCCTTTATCTGCCCGGGGGCTCTTTTAATTTTCCGTCTGTGGATAAACCGTTGGTTTGGATTGGTGTTGGTTACCATCCTGACTCTACGGCAGCTACCTATTTCACCAGGATCAATACACCCGCATACTTTTCCGGTAATTGCGATAACACCTATATAACCGGAATGCATTTTATGAGTAATGTCACCTTCGGTACCAACGGACAGGATGTTACGGACGTTACCATATTCCGATGCAGAATATCCGGATCACTCACATTGAAGTACAACAATAATGTTGAAGTGCTGCTGAACGACAAAGTGAGTGAGTGTATTATTGATGGAAGCATTGATGCAGGAACCGGAAGCAATGTAATTATAGAGAAAACAATTCTGAGGGGAACAATGGGCCATTTTCGTAACAGCTATATGAATCACAATATTTTTACATTCGGAGCCAGAAATTCCGGAAGTGGCTATTCATATTTGCTTTACTATTCTGAAAACTGTCAGGTTAAAAATTCTGTGATAAATTATTACTCATATATTAACTGGCGTGCCGATGTTTATGGAAGTTTCAATAACAATTTTCTTAATAATATTTTCGCCGGAAACATAACTTTTCCGGATGGATCCAATACGGGTTCAGCGAATCTGTCAGGAGTTGATCTAACCACCGTATTTGAAACCATTGATGGCAACTTTCAGGATTTTTCATACCTGCATAACTTTCATTTAAAGGCTGGAAGCCCGGCTATAGGAGCTGCGACAAATGGTGCAGATATTGGCATTTTCGGACATGATGTACCATTTAAGGAGGGTGGCCTTCCTGTTACACCGCATATCAGAATGGTTACAGTGGATGATGAAACTTCAAATGGTTTATTACCGGTTTCTGTTTCTGTTGGTGCACAGGAGAATTAATGTTTTGCGTCATGAAAAATTTTCTGATAGCAATATTATGGTGCATTACCAGCATTCTCCCGGCTCAGGTTAATTTAGTCAAAGGGGAATACTGGTTCGATACCGACAGATCTGTTTTATATCCTGTAACAATGACAGATGCACCTGAAATGGTTATGTTCAGTGACATTGATGTAGATGCTTTATTCAATGGATTACATTCAATTTCGGTTCGCTTTATGGATGATAACAGCATCTGGAGTAGTCCGTTTACCAGATTCTTTGTAAAATATATGGAAAACGGATCAGCAGTAAACAGTGCAATCAAAGGATATGAATACTGGTTTGAAAACGACTATGACAAGCGTCAGTATTATGCATTGTCCGGTTCTGAAGTGTTTTCGCTGGAAGAAAACATCGATATGTCTTCTCTGTTCCAGGGTTTACATATCATTCATATCCGCTTTCTTGATAGCAGGGGAAAATGGAGTTCTGTTGTAAGTCGGTTTGTGGTGAAAACGGCTGTGCAAAATCCGCAGCCAGAAAATGAAATTAATCAAATTGAATATTGGTTTGACGACAGAATAGAGGATAAAACAGTGGGTATAACCCATCAACCGGACATCTATTTCACTAATCAGTTTGATGTATCTTCACTTTATGAAGGCTTGCATAGTTTTCACTTCAGGGTGAAAGATAAACGGAATAGTTATAGTTCTGTCGTCAGCCGCTTTTTTGTGATTGCAGCCTTAGATTCATCCCTGGAGAATCGCATCGTTTCTTACAGATACTGGTTGAGTGATTCGGTGATGTACACAAGTGATTTAAACCCGGTAGGACCAGATTTGGCCTTTCTGGATTCCCTTAATTTCAGGCAATTTTCAAAAGGAGATTATATTGTAAATCTACAGTTTAAGGATTCCAGGGGATTCTGGAGCGGTACCGTTTCAGATACAATTTCAAAGCTTAGTTATCCATTTGCTGATCTTCGGTTTATGAACAGGGAGATGTGTCTGGGCGATACGTTAAAAGGTCGTGTACTGACCGTTGATGCGGATTCTGTAATGCTGGATTTTGGTGATGGTATAACTGATACCGGAACGGTAATTAGACACCTCTACAGCAGGGATGGAACTTATAATGTTTTTGTTCAGCTGAAAGATACATCCGGGAATATTACAATGAGTTATCCCGCAGAAGAAGCTGTCACCGTGCACCCGTTGCCTGGACTAAGCCTGATGGATACCGTTGTTCTAATAGATGAGGAAACAGAAATATTGGACGCTGGATCTGGCCTTGTAAGCTATATATGGAATGGAGAAGAAGGCACACAGACCTTTGAAGTTACAGGTGATGAATTTGGTTTGGGCGAGCATTACGTAATGCTTAAAGTTGAGGATATTAATGGATGTATCCAATCTGATACGATTGTTATTCGTGTTTCAACTACTGAAAGTTCAGATGCGTTATCAGCATTTAAGCTGAAAGTTTATCCTAATCCCACGGTAGATTACATTTCGGTTAGCTGGGAAGATCCTTCTATTCAAAGGTTTAATGTTCGTTTTGTTGATATGACCGGTAAAGTTGTAACCGGTTCAAAAGAGATAAATCCGGGTGAACGGATTGCTGTTGGGCATTTATCCTCAGGTCCCTACCTGATGGTTCTTTACATTAATCAACGCATCATTTCAGTGCCAATAGTGATCCGGAACTGAGGAAATCCGGGTTTATTCATGACAGTAAGGGCATTCCAAACGAGGAATGCCCTTTTGTTTTGGTTTCGTTCAGCATATTCTCAAATTTACCTTTTGTTATGCCCATCTTTTTCTACATTTGTAAAAACCAATATAAAATTGAATAAAACAGGGAAAAAAATAATTATTCTGGGTACATCGCATCCATTCAGGGGAGGACTTGCAGCATATAATGAACGATTGGCAAGAGAATTTATTAAAGAGGGAAACCAGGTTAGTGTTTACACCTTTAAACTCCAGTATCCCGGTTTTTTATTTCCGGGAAAGACACAGTATGCTGACTGGGAAGCACCAAAAGATCTGAATATAAAGATTGCCGTTAATTCTATAAATCCTTTCAACTGGCTGAAGATAGGCAGAGAAATAAAAAAACAGAAACCGGATGTTTTGCTCATTAAGTACTGGCTCCCGTTTATGGCTCCGTGTTTTGGAACCATTGCCCGTCTTTCAAAAAAGAATGGTGTAACAAAAGTCATATCTATTCTTGACAATATTATACCTCACGAAAAAAGGCCGGGTGATACCTTATTCAGCAAATATTTTGTTAAACCGGTTGATGGATTTGTGGCCATGTCTGATGCTGTAATGAATGACCTGGGTCAATTTGATACGGTAAAACCGCGCACTTTCTGTCCCCATCCTTTATTTGATAATTTTGGGGAACTGATAGGTAAACAGGATGCTGTTAAACAGCTTGGACTGGACCCGGATAATAACTATCTGTTATTTTTTGGTTTTATCAGGGCATATAAAGGACTGGATCTTATTATTGAAGCGATGTCGGATGACCGGATAAGGAAAATGCCGGTGAAACTGGTTGTTGCCGGAGAATTTTATGAAGATGGTGAAAAATACAAACAACAGATTTCTGATCTTAATTTGTCGGATCGGGTTGTTTTAAAGACTGATTTTATACCGGATTCCGAAGTTGGAGGGTATTTCTGTGCTGCTGATCTGGTCGTTCAACCTTACAAAAGTGCTACACAGAGTGGCGTAACACAAATTGGATATCATTTTGAGAAACCAATGCTGGTTACAGATGTAGGCGGTTTAAAAGAAATTATCCCAGATGGAAAGGTTGGATATGTTGTGACTCCGGATCAAAAAGCTATTGCTGATTCTATTGTGGATTTTTATGAGAACCAGAGGGAAAAATCGTTTATTCTGAATGCGAAAAAGGAAAAACAAAAATATTTGTGGAGCCGCATGACAACGGCTATTTATGAACTTTACGAAAAGGTAAAACCATGATCATACGAAGTAAAGCGCCATTGAGAATTGGTCTGGCTGGCGGAGGTACGGATGTATCTCCATATTCAGAATTGTACGGTGGAGCCATTCTTAACGGCACTGTTTCAATGTATGCATATGCAACAATTGAACCCCGAACTGATGGACAGATAGTGTTCGATGCCGTTGACAGAGGAGTGAGGATAGCGTTTAATGCAGAAAAGGAACTTGGACTGAATGGAGAGCTTGATCTTTTAAAGGGGATATATAACAGAATAGTGAAGGATTTTACAAAGGAACCTCTCTCGTTTACACTCTCAACATTTGTGGACGCTCCTCCGGGTTCCGGTCTGGGAACTTCTTCTACCCTGGTCACCGCAATTGTAGGTGCATTTGCAGAATGGCTGGCATTGCCGCTGGGAGAATATGATGTGGCCAAACTGGCTTATGATATAGAGCGTGTAGACCTCTTGATGGCAGGCGGAAAACAGGACCAGTATGCTGCTACTTTCGGAGGAATTAATTTTATGGAGTTCGGTTCAGACGGGAAAGTCATTGTTAATCCTCTTCGGATCAAAACAAAAATACTGAATGAACTGGCTTATAATATCGTTTTATACTATACCGAAACCAGCCGTCTTTCTTCAAAAATTATTGAAACACAGCAACAGAATGTAAACAGTAATAATGTGCGTTCAATTGAAGCGATGCATGCTTTAAAACAGGTTGCTGTAGAGATGAAGGAGACCTTGTTAAAAGGTAATCTGGATAAGATAGGCATGTTACTGGATAAAAGCTGGCAGTACAAAAAACAGATGGCAATTGGTATTTCAAATCCTCTGATTGACGATATTTATAAAACGGCGATGAAGGCCGGCGCTACAGGAGGGAAAATATCCGGTGCCGGAGGAGGCGGTTTTATGTTTTTTTACTGTCCCGGAAACACTCGTCATGCCGTTATTGACGCTTTAAGTAAATTTGGCGGACAGGCCAAACGGTATCAGTTCACGAAAAACGGTATGGTATCCTGGACCATTTAAAATGAAAACAAAAGAAGCAATCATATTAGCCGGAGGATTGGGTACACGTTTAAAAAGTGTAATATCTGATATTCCCAAACCTATGGCTGAAGTTGCAGGGAAACCATTTCTGGAGTATATATTCATGTATGTTAAACGCTATAAAATTGAACGGATTGTTCTATCCGTAGGATACAGATACGAAGTGATCAAAGCATATTTCGGAACTTCTTTTTTAGATATGGAGTTGGTTTATGCCATTGAGGATGAGCCTTTGGGGACAGGAGGTGGAATACAAAATGCATTAAAAAAGGTAACGTCAGAATCTGTTTTTTTAATAAACGGGGATACCTTTTTTAACGTTGACCTGGGAAAACTGGAATCTTATTTTACCAGCCAGGATTTTGATCTCTGTTTTGCGCTCCGTCCGATGAAAAACTTTGACCGGTATGGCGAAGTCGTTGTTGGAGAAGACCGGGTTGTGGATTTCAATGAAAAACGTTTGGTTAAAGAGGGACTGATCAATGGCGGTGTCTATCTGTTAAGGGCGGATATTTTTGAAAAAACAGGATTGTCCGGGAAGTTTTCTTTTGAAACAGACTACCTTGCTGAATATAAAGATGTGCATAAGTTCGGGTACATCATCAACAATACATATTTTATAGATATTGGAATTCCTGAAGATTATAACAGAGCGCATCAGGAGATACCCCGGCTTTTTTAAAATAAAACACAGGGATATAACGTTTTAAATTCATTATGCACAAAATTGTTTTTGCAACCAATAATCAACATAAGTTAACCGAGGTTAAAGCACTGTTAGGAGACAAGTTTGATCTGGTCGGGCTGGATGATATAGGATGTACTGAAGAAATTCCGGAAACCGCGGATACACTGGAAGGAAACGCGTTAATCAAAGCCCGTTATGTAGCTGACAGGTATGGACTCGATTGTTTTGCAGATGACACCGGACTGGAAGTTCCGGCATTGAATAATGCACCTGGAGTATATTCAGCAAGGTATGCAGGTCCGCAGAAGAGTGCGGATGATAATGTAGCAAAACTTTTACGGGAGTTAAACGGACTGCATAACAGAAAAGCACATTTCAGAACCGTTATAGCGCTGATCATTGAAGGTAAAGAACATCTCTTCGAAGGCGTTGTCGATGGGTATATCACAAAAGAAAGACATGGTTCAGAAGGATTTGGGTATGATCCTGTTTTTCTTCCGGATGGAAAAGACAAAACTTTTGCTGAAATGTTGCTGACCGAAAAAAATACCATCAGTCACAGGGCAAGAGCGGTGAGTAAACTCGTTAATTTTTTGAATAAATTACAATAAACAATGAACCGGATTTCCATATCAATTATCCTCTTTTGGTTTAATGTTTTGTGTTGGTCACAGATTCCTACAGGCACATGGACAACACATTACTCTTACGATGAAGGAACTTCTGTTACCAGGGCAAAAGACAGGATTTTTGCTGTTGGATCAGGCTTTTTGTTTTCTTACGGGCTTAATGATAATGCCATAACCACGTACTCAAAAATAAACGGACTAAATGATGTTGGCATCGTAAAAGTAAAATACGATGATGCACAGGATGTTTTGTTTATTGGATATGAAAATGGGAATATTGATTTACTTTATGGAGATAAAATTGTTAATATACAGGATATTAAGCTTGCCAGTATTAACGGGAGTAAAAACATTAATAATGTAACGTTTGACAATAATATTGCCTATATTTCTTCTGATGTTGGAGTGGTCGTTCTCGATCTTCAACATAAAGAAGTCGTTGAAACCTACATTCTTAGTGATGGTTCATCACAAAATCCGGCCAATGGGGTTGCTGTTAAAAACGGGAATATTTATGTGGCAACGGATAATGGCATATACATGTGTAATCTGGATAATCCCAATATCCTTGACTTTGGGAAATGGAAGCTGGAAATGATGTTCCCTGAGTATAACAGAAGATATGCAGAAATCGTAAACTTCAAAAACAATCTTGTTGCCGTCAGAGCAGACAGTGAGACTTCTGCTTATACCGCCTATGTACTTAAGACTGATGGCACCATTAAAACCATATTAAGCGGAGGAAATAACTTTAGAAACATTAGTTTAAATGATAGTGTATTTATTGCGGTAGCATCGTATAAAGTTTATATTTTCAGTGAAGAATTAAATTTAGTTGATAACATATCGTCATACAATTTTGAAAATATGCTGTATGACGGGTTAAATAGTTTAGCCTCTTTCGATGCCGTAAGAACAGATGAAAATACCTATTTTGTATCTGATCTCAGATCAGGACTGGTAAAATATTCAAAAGCAGATTACAGTGAAATGCTCAAGCCGGACGGACCGGCTTCAAATACCATCTGGAACATGAATATTAATGATGGCATTGTCAGAATGGTACATGGAGCATTGGATGGGTCATCAAATAACTATATTCGACCTGCGGAAGCTTCTGTAATCAATACGGATGGTTCATGGACAATTATTAATAAATATACTGTTCCGGAAATAGGTAACAACGCAATTGATTTTGTTAGCATTGCTTCTGATCCTTTTAATCCGGATAAGTTTTATGTAGGATCTTTTAATTATGGACTATATGAGTTTGAAGGTGGTAGTTTTCTGGAAAGGTATACCGACGCAAACAGTCCGATAACCAACATCATTCCTGGTAAAGTGTTCTACAGGGTCCACAGTCTGGTATTTGATGATAATGGAACGCTGTGGATGAGCAATTCTGAAGTACATAATTCAATTCTAACTCTTTCTCAGGATGGTGTTTGGAATACGTTTAATTATCCTCCGATAGATGATGCCGGCTCGGATAGAAAAGTGGCACTTGGGAATATGATAATAGCTCAGAACGGCACGAAGTGGCTGGTTGTTCCAAGGGCTGATGGCGGTATATTTGCGTTTAACGAAAATGGAACCCTTGACAACAGTGCTGACGATAATTACCGTATGTTAAGCGTTAACATGGATATAGAAGGTAAAGAATTTGCAATTGCAGTTGCCTGTATTGCTGAAGATAAGGATGGTTCCATATGGTTTGGTACAAATAACGGTTTAGGGGTTTATTCCGCGCCGGAGAATGTATTTGACGGAGATGCATTTTTACCTTCACGCATTAAACTACCCCGGGAAAATGATGAGGATGATGCCGCAGATTACCTTCTTGACAGTGAAGTGGTGAAGGCAATAGCAGTAGACGGAGGAAACCGTAAATGGTTAGGGACAGGTTCTTCCGGGCTTTTTCTTGTATCTCCGGATGGATTAACAACGATACATCACTTTACTAAAACCAACAGTCCGTTGCCGTCAAATTCCATCAGTTCAATTGCTATAGATCCGGAGTCGGGAGAAGTATTTATTGGAACCGGTGCCGGACTCGTTTCTTTCGGTGGTGATGCAACTGCTGGAAACAGTGACTTTTCGGATATAAAAGCTTTTCCAAACCCTGTTCGTGAGAATTTTACAGGTGTTGTAACTATCTCCGGACTTGTGGAGGAAACAATCGTAAAAATTACGGATATTTCAGGAAATCTGGTTTTTGAAACCGTATCAAATGGGGGATCAGTTTCATGGAACAGGAAGAATATGTTTGGTGAATATGTCGGGACAGGAGTCTACATGATCTTCTGCGCTACCAAGGATGGAGAACAGTCTGCCATTACAAAACTGCTGGTTATCAATTCAAAACAATAAGTATGAATTATCTCGACATTATTATTCTGCTTCCTTTGGTATACGGAGTATTCAGAGGTTTCCGAAAGGGGTTTGCAATTGAACTTGCTACATTGGCCGCTTTGATTCTTGGAATCTGGGGGGCATACAAATTCTCGTATATTACCACCATTTTTCTTCGCGATAAATTTGATATGACCGGCGATTACCTGCCATATGTCTCATTTTTCCTTACATTTATTTTGATTGTATTTCTGGTTAACCTGTTGGGAAAGATGCTGGATAACCTCTTAAAAGCAGTTTCTCTTGGTTTTATTAACAGACTTGCCGGTGCCGTACTCGGTTTTGCAAAACTGGCTGTTGTTACCTGTCTGCTGGTCTTTCTGGCGCATAAACTGGATGACAGGACCGGTATGATTCCCGAAAAGGATAAGGCGGGAAGTTTGCTCTATGAGAGAGCTTATGAATTGACTCTATCGGTTCTTCCTTACATTGATATCAAAAAGCTGGAAGAAAAAATTAACCAAAAGAAGACCGGTGATAAACCGGAGAAAATCGCCAGAATCCTTTAAAATTTATATTTTACCCCAACAAGAACATTAAATCCGAATGAAGGATAACCGTTCCAGTAATAGTAATTGGATGACAGAATATTATTCAGATTTAGCGATGCAGACAGGCGGTTATTGTACTGGTACTCTCCTGATAAAGACAGATCATAGACCGCTTTAAGGTCATTTGTCGCTGTAATCAGGCCATCCTGTATCAATGTTTTACGTTTGGAAAAGGTGGTGAAATCAACATTCACATTGACGTTTCTGTAAGGTATAAAACTTCCGTAAACTTTAATTTCATAATCCGGTAAATGCCATGCATTTTCAAGGTTATCCATCGCATAGTTGTAATATGCACCACTCACACCGAAGCTGTATCTGTCGTTGCCGGCATAATCAATGGCAGCTTTTACTGTGAGTACATTCATATCGTCATAAATGGCTGTGAACTGATTGGCATATGCGTCAGATGTGAACTGATTCACAGAATCCCTGTAGAATTTATTGATGTAAAACGGATTGTTTTTCACGATAGAAAAATTGACACTTCCGTTAAAAACAATTTTGGGAGTCAGCTGTCCGGTTAATCCTGCCTCCAGTGAGAGAGGAATTTTTGTTGGCATGACATTAAGCTCTGGCGTCATGAATGGATTCATTTGCACGCTGTTTCTGTAATCGTTTAACCGGTAGTTTCCGCTTGCCATCAAATGTGCGGTGAAAAGTTTCTCAATCAGGTTGAAATTAAAATCAATATCCGGTGTGACCAGATAGTCTGTCTTTTCCTTGTTAATATTGAAAAATGCATTGAGTCCAAGTTTCAGGTTCCATGTATTCCGGTTCAACTTGTAGTATGGACTGAAATCAATAAATGTAAAGTTATTGAAGTCAAGGAAAAGAGCTGTGTCCGGCACATTATACATCCCATACTGCGCATGCAGTGCTCCACCAACCAGGTTATCTCCGACAGGCTTCTCAAAAAAACCTTTTAAACCAATTACATCCTCTTTCATGTCCATACGGGTAAAAAAGTGATCGTAATAGAGTACTGCCTTGTATGCTGTTTCATCGTAAATTGAGGGATTGGTTGCAAACACGAAATTAGCTTTAAAAGATGCATATCCGGGTTTTGTTGTGCCATGTATATCCCTGTTGTTTATGGCTACATTATTGGTGTCATTCAGCGCATAATACGTCATGGAAGTATCCATGTTAATGGTCTGATATCCATAATACCTGTAATTGTGGTTGCTGAAACCGATGTCAGCTTTCAGATAAGTGCCCCAAAACTGATGTTTGTAAGATAACAACAGATTGTTTTTAACAAAAGTGGCATCATTTTTACTACCATCCTGCAGCTTTACCTTTCCGAATGATGAACGGTTGCTGGCCAGAAACGATAAACTGTGCTTGTCTGAATGAAAGGCATTGTAGAAAAGTTCTCCGAAGAGCGAGCTGTAATTACCACCTCCCAGGGTAATATAATTCTGATCATAATCCCTTTTGGGTTCTGAGGCCAGTGAAGCAGGTGTTAACGGAATAATCTCAAAACTGGTTTCAAGCGGGTGCGTGAAAAAACTGTAAGAAAATGACGGTGTTTTTATCTCCGGTTTCTGAATTTCCGGGATCAGATTAATTTTATTGGCATCGGATATCGTTGGATTATATTCCCTTACAACCACAACATTTTTGTTGATGGTCGTATCGGTCTGTGCCCAGGTTGTAAATCCGGCTGCGGAAATCAGTAATGCGAATATTATATTCCTTTTCATGTTGTTATCTTTTCAGTCAGTTTTCAGTTATCGAATGGAATCACTTTGTAATTTTTTAATGGAATCTACCCGTTGAAAGTAAGTTTTCAGAGTATCCCGTTTTTCCATTTCCTTGCGTTTCTCAATGGCTTCTATTTCCCTTAATTTTGTTTCTACCATTGGTTTTATGTCATCATTGTTATTCTGATAATTTTCTTTCACGCTCAACAGGTACTGTTTGGCCTGGAATGCATCATCACGCTGAATGTAAATGTCTGAAAGCAAAATAAACGCTTTGGCTAACCAATACTGGTGTGGTGTATTGGTATTGATAAATTCAAATATCTCTTTTTCAGCTCCCTTTTCATCCCCCTGTTCATAAAGCATTCTTGCAATTTCATATTTTGCTTCTGCACCTTCTTTCGATCTTGTGTCCTGAGCCAGAATTCTGAAAGCTGTCATTGCGGCTTCCTTATTACCCAGTTGCATATATGATTTGGCCTTTTTGTAGGTCGCTTCGCGTTTTAACTCAGGTTCAAGTACCGGTTCCTTAAGCAAATTATCTGCTGCAAGAATGGTTGCTCCTGCGTTATTCAGATTGTACTGGCAGCGTAAAATTCCGACTTTTGCGGCCTTGATATTTTCCTTCATCTGTGCCTGTTCTTCCAGGTCGGTATAGTATTCCAGGGCTTCCTGATAATTATTCTTTTCAAACAGCAAGGTGGATAATGCCGTTAAAGCCTGTTCCGTAAAGGTATTTCTGGGCTGCGAAACAACGAATTTTAAATCTGTAATTGCAGCATCCTTATCGCCAAGTCTCAGGTTACAGTCAGCCTTATAATAGTGTGCTGTCAGCTGGTATGCACCGTGTGGAAACTTCTCGAGGTAATTTTCGAAATACCGTCTGGAATCGTTTATATTTCCTGACATGTACAGCTTTTCTGCTGCAGCAAATGTCAATGAATCTTCTTCGCTGTTTTTAAGTGTGGCAAAACCGCCGACTTCCTTTGTATAATCAACATATTTGTCCACTTCGTTTTTCTCTACAGAAATATTTTTTAAGGCTGCAAGTGCCGTTCTTGATTCTTCTGTTCCGGGGTATTTCTGAACCACTTCCTTATAAATCGAAGTTGCCCTGTCCACATCCTGAATATTATAATATACAAGAGCCATATTTACCATGGCCTGACTTGCAAAACTGCTGTTCGGGTATTTCTGAATCAATGCATTGTATGAACCAATTGCATTTTGCGGATCATCTAACACGACCCATGTTTTTGCCATTTCAAACCATGCATCATCAATAAAACGGGATGTTGGAAATCCGGAAATCAGACTTTTAAGGTCCGTAATTTTCTTATTATAGTTTTTCTGCAAACCTTCACTGTACGCCTTTTTAAACAGGCCATAGTCTGCATTACTGCCTCCGTTTTGATAGGCTGCCTGGAAATAGGTTATCGCATCACGGAAGTCGCGTTTCAGATAATAACAGTCGCCAACCCGGTTGTTTGCATCCGTAATAAGATTCGGATCCTTGACTTTTGCCAGGGACAGAAATTTTCGGAACCAGTTAATCGAAGCGCTGTAATTTTTCTTTTTAAAGAAGGCATAACCCATATTATAATGCGCCATATCGAAGACATCCTTGCTGTAGGCTCCAGGAAGGATAATAAATTTATTGTAATCGCTGAGCGCCTTGTCGTAGTCCCCCATTCTGTAATATGTTTCGCCACGCCAGTAGTATGACAGAGCCTTGATGTCCTGATCAAACTGTGAATTATCAATCGCAGTATTGAAATAGGGAATGGCTTCGTTGTACCTGTTGTCAGTAAACAGTTCAATGGCGCGGTAATACGATACCCGTTGCAGGGCCTTTAGAACTTTCGGGTTACGGGTCCGGATCTTCATAATGGACTGGTAAGCCCTTTCATAGTTTTGCGTGGTCATAAATACGTTAGAGAGCATGTTGTAAACTTCATCTCTGTATTTTGAGTCCGGGAATTCCTCCAGAAACTTCTCGAAAGCTGTGATGGTTTCATTAAAAGGAGAGAAAGCCGTTTCATAAGTCAGTTTCGAATAGTTGTATAAGGCTTCTTCCTGAAGAGACTTGTCAAACGCCATACGAGATGCTGCTTCAAACGCCATGCGTGCAGCATTTTTATCGTCCAGCTTCAGATAACAGTCGCCCAGATAACCGTAAGCACTTTGTGTCAGTTCATCTTCAACGGTTGCTATTTGCGAAAATGTTTCTGCTGCCTTTTCATATTGTTTGGTATTGTAATATGCTACCCCTAAATGATAAATGTCCGGTCGTGATATCGAAGGTGTTTCTTCCAGATACCGTTCCAGGAAAGCTATGGATTTTTCATATTCCTGACGGGCATAATAGGCATCGCCCACAATTCGGGCAATTTCTCCGGTACGGTTATTTACGGTTCCACTTATCAGTGCTGATCCATACTTTATAACTTTGTCGTATTCCTTATTCTGGTGATAAAGCTGAACCAGGTAATACGGAATAACATCAGAATACTGGGGTGAATTTTCCAGCATCAGGAAGTTATCCAGGGCTGTATTGTAGTTTCCTTCTTCGTACTGAATATGCGCATAGTAATAAATGGCTGCTTCCCGGTACAGGTTTTTTTCTTCTTTGACCTCATAAAAAAGGTTTTCGGCCTCTTTAAACTCCCCCTGTTTAAAATAGCAGTAGCCCTTTTTGAACTGATATTCTTTCAGTTGATTTTTGCTGAGCTGGTTGGTTTTGACTTTGCCATAAAGATTACCGGCATATCTGAAGTTTTTCTGGTCGTATTTGAAATTTGCCAGGATAAAAATGGCCTGGTTTCCAAAGTAACTGTCAGGATGGTTATTGATGAACCGTGAAAGTTCTGTCTCCGCTGTTTTATCCTCCAGTCTTAAAGAAGATACGATGCGGTAAAAGTCTGCTTCTATGCGTTTCCCTTCTGATTCCGGTGTGTTGTTCAGAAACAGGGTAAAGTTATCTTTTGCTGCGGCATACTGGTGTTCATCGAAAAACTCCTTTCCTCTTTCAAACCAGTTTTGAATGTCGGTTTCAGAAACGGACTCCTGAGCAAATAAAATGACGGATGAAAAAAGGAAGATTATACTTAAAACTGCGGTTCTCATATTAATTACATTGGGTTTACGATTGGCGCGAAATTACTAATTTCCCAGTAATCAGAACGAAAGATGCATTCAGATATTGTAAACAAGTTCTCCCAAAACAGAAATAGTTACCGGGTGAATATTTACAATATGGTTATATTCATCCGGGGATTAAATTAATAATTATTGAGAAATCTCCCGTCCGTCAATTGACGGACACCCTCTTTTGAAAAAGAGGGACACTCTACATGTAAATTCCAATGTATCAATGTCTTTCTTGCACAAAGGAGGTGTAGTAGTAGTAATATTATGACGGTGGATTTGATTGGGAGCGCAACTCTGAGTAGCTCTATAACTAATTTATCCTTTGTAAATAGGTAACTTCACAATCTTTGCCTTCAATGCTTTATTTCTGACCCGGATATAAATCTCCGAATCAATTTTACTGTAGGGCGTGGCTATATATCCCAGACCAATGCCCTGTTTCAACATGGGTGACATGGTGCCGGAGGTGACTTCTCCGATAACATCTCCGTCAGCATTTTCAATAGCATAACCATGTCTTGGAATACCACGGTCTTCAAGGATAAAACCCCGTAATCTTCTTGATGGTCCGTTTTCTTTTTGTTCAAGAAGAAGCTCTTTGTCGATAAAATCCTTGGTGTCAGTAAATTTTGTGATCCATCCCAAACCGGCTTCAATAGGAGAGGTAGAATCGTTTATGTCATTACCATACAGGCAAAACCCCATTTCAAGGCGCAGGGTGTCCCTGGCACCCAGACCAATAGGTTTAATATCCGCTTCTTTGCCTGCTTCAAAAATCGCATTCCATATATTTACTCCGTCTTCATTATAAAAATAAAGTTCAAATCCACCGGCACCGGTATACCCTGTATTGGAGATGATAACCTCGGGCACTCCTGCAAATTCTCCGGTTGTAAAGCTGTAATAAGGTATTTCACTCAGATTTACATCCGTAAGTTTCTGAAGAACTTCCCTGGCTTTCGGGCCCTGTACAGCCAACTGTGCAATACTGTCCGATGCATTTTCCAGTTCGGCTCCCATAGTATTATGTTTTATACACCAGTCCCAGTCTTTTTTTATGTTGGCTGCATTTACTACCAGCATGTATTTCTCAACCTCATAGCAATATACCAGCAGGTCGTCAACTATACCACCATCTCCGTTTGGAAAGCAACTGTACTGTGCCTTCCCCGGAATGAGCAATGAAACATCATTGCTTGTGATATGCTGTAAAAAACGGAGGGCGTTAGGGCCTTTTACCCAGAACTCTCCCATATGACTTACATCAAACACCCCAACTCCGGTTCGCACCGTAACGTGTTCATCGTTAATTCCAGTATATTCAATGGGCATATTATAGCCGGCAAATTCATGCATTTTGGCACCCAGATCAATGTGATGTCGGGTGAATGGTGTTGTTTTCATTCAATAAGATTTTTTTGTGACGATATCGATAATTTCTATGATCACCTTCACTGCTTTTTCCATAGAGCTGACGGGGACATATTCAAACCGCCCGTGAAAATTATGTCCGCCTGCAAAGATATTCGGGCAGGGAAGCTCCATATATGAGAGACGAGCTCCGTCAGTACCACCACGAATAGGTTTTATGTTTGGCGTTACCTCACAATTTTTCATGGCCTGTTCTGCGATATCCACGATATGCATGACCGGTTCAATTTTTTCGCGCATGTTATAGTACTGATCCTTCATCTCAATGGTGCAGGTTCCTTCGCCAAACTCATTGTTTATTTTGTTGGTCATGTGGATCAGTTCTTTTTTGCGCTCTTCGAACCTTGGGCGGCTGTGATCGCGAACGATATACTGAAGTGTGGTTTTTTCCACATCGCCTTCCATAGACATAAGATGAAAGAATCCTTCATAATCTTCGGTGTGTTCCGGTGTCTGAAATCTTGGCATTAAGGTGATGAACTGGTTGGCAATCCGGATGGAATTCCGCATTTTGTGCTTGGCATATCCCGGATGAACATTGCGGCCTTTAAAATGAATCTTGGCAAAGGCGGCATTAAAATTCTCAAATTCAAGTTCTCCGATTTCACCTCCGTCCATGGTGTAAGCCCATTCTGCTCCGAATTTTTTCACATCAAAATGATCTGCCCCGGCACCGATTTCTTCGTCGGGTGTAAAGCCAATACGAATTTTCCCATGCTTTATTTCGGGATGTTGTATCAGGTATTCCATGGCCGTTACAATTTCAGCCAGCCCGGCTTTATCGTCCGCACCCAATAAGGTTTTTCCATTTGTGACGACAATGTCTTCTCCGATATACTGCAGGATTTCCGGAAAATCTTCAGGTGACAGAATAACATTGTCTTCGGCGTTCAATACAATTTCTTTTCCATCGTATTTGCTTACAACACGGGGTGAAACCTTTTTGCCACTCATGTCCGGACTGGTGTCCATGTGGGCGATAAATCCAATAACCGGAATGTCATCCCCTGCGTTTGAGGGCAGGGTTGCCATCACATATCCGTTTTCATCAATAGAAACTTCATCCAGTCCTATCCTGTTGAGCTCAGCAACCAGCTTTTCCGCAAAAAGCATTTGTCCCGGTGTACTTGGGGTTAAACCTGTCTCATAGTCTGACTGAGTATCTTGTTTTACATATGTAAGAAATCGTTCTAATACCTGGCTCATAATTCTGAATTTTGCTCAAACTTACAATTTAATTCCAAAAAATTAAATGATCTATTTCAGCAGTTAGACAATATTAAGGGATTCCGGTATAAAGTTATTATTTTTGAGTTCAAATAAACACAATGAAGAAACTTGCTTTACACTGGCAGATTTTAATTGCACTTGTGCTTGCAATTCTTTTTGGTATTTTTTTACCGGAACAGGTTTCCTACATCTCATGGATGGGGGATGTTTTTTTAAGAGGTTTGAAAATGGTGATCATTCCCCTGATCCTTTCATCAATTATCACCGGTGTGGCTGGTATCGGAAATTCGGCTAATCTGGGAAGAGTAGGTGGAAAGACCATGGGGTACTATCTTTTAACCAGTACCATTGCCATTGTTACCGGGTTGTTTTTGGTAAATATAATTAAACCCGGCGTGGATTCAGGGATTGAACTGAATTCATCTGTAAATTCTATTCTGAATCAGCATGATTCAATTGGACAGACCCTTATAAAAATTATACCTGAGAATATTTTTCAATCCTTTGCCAGTGGTGATATGCTTGGAATAATATTTTTTGCGCTGTTGTTTGGATTCTTTCTCACAAAAATTAAAGCAGAATACCGGGAGCCCACTCTTAAGGTCGTGAATGGAGTGTTTGAGGTTATGATGAAGATCACGATGTTTATTATACGCTTTACACCGCTGGGCATACTGGGGCTCGTAGCTGGTGTTGTCGCTGATCAAAAAAATATTATGGATGTGGCAACAGGATTAGGAAGTTATTTTCTTACCGTTTTGATTGCCCTGGTGATTCATGGCACTGTAACCTTATTGTTGATTACCTATTTTGTAGGCAGGGTTAATCCCTTTAAACATTTCAGGGCAATGTCAACACCCTTACTGACCGCATTCTCTACCAGCAGTTCCAGTGCTACACTGCCATTAACCATGGAAGCTGTTGAGAATAACGGTGGAGTTTCGCAAAAAATATCTTCATTTACACTGCCGCTGGGAGCTACAATAAACATGGATGGAACGGCACTATATGAATGTGTGGCAGTTATATTTATTGCCCAGATATACGGCATGGAACTGAGTATCGTTAATCAGGTGATGATTGTGTTATTATCTCTCCTGGCATCTATCGGTGCAGCCGGTATACCGATGGCAGGACTTGTGACGATCACCATTATTCTTTCCTATCTGGGATTGCCCCTTGAAGCCGTTGGTTTAATTTTAGCCGTTGACCGCCCGCTGGATATGCTGAGAACAACCGTTAATGTATGGAGTGATTCCTGTGGTGCTGTCACGATTGCGAAGAGTGAAGGCGAAAAATTAAAGTATTAATTTTATTGAATTAGTCTGTTTTAAAACAACTTTGTTTAAAAAATTCATTACTCAGGGTTACAATTTGCTTTAAAAATCGTTACTTTTGTCCATTAATTTAATTCAGTTTAAAAATGAATAGTAAAGAAGTAAAGACAAAGGACGCTGTAAAACAGATCTTTACTGAATATCTTAAGAAAAAAGGTCATCGTAAAACACCTGAGAGATATGCTATTTTGGATAAGGTGTATTCTCATGAAGGCCATTTTGATATTGAGTCGCTCTATATTTACATGAAGAACAAAAATTACCGGGTTAGCAGAGCAACGCTTTACAATACAATTGATTTACTGCTGGATTGTAAACTCGTTGTCAAGCACCAGTTTGGGAAGAATATGGCTCAATATGAAAAGGCCTATAATATTGATCCTCATGACCATTTAATCTGTACAAATTGCGGATCTATAAAAGAACTGAAGGATCCTGAACTGCAGAAACAAATTACAAACAGATCGATTGACGATTTTCAGGTTTCACACTACTCGCTTTATATTTACGGGCTGTGTAAAGACTGTGCCGGGAAAAGTTGATAATTGTTAGCAATTATTCATTTCTTTTATCCACCATCTCATTGATTTATTCTATTTTTGAGAGTCGAAGCGGCATCTCACGGGATGATTATGTCTTTTGCGGATGTCTTCCATTTTTTGTTGTTTGATAAATATAAAAAACGAAAAGTATAATGAAAGTTGATGTTCTTTTAGGTCTGCAATGGGGTGATGAAGGTAAAGGTAAGGTAGTTGATGTTTTAACGCCCAAATACGATATCGTTGCACGTTTTCAGGGAGGACCTAATGCAGGTCATACGCTTGAATTTGATCACAGAAAATATGTGTTGCATACGATCCCTTCCGGAATTTTTCAGGGAGACAAGGTCAATATTATTGGTAATGGTGTCGTGATTGATCCTGCAATTTTTAAGCAGGAAATTGATGAGCTAAAGGCAAATGGACACGAAATTAAATCAAAACTTTTCATTTCAAAAAAGGCACATCTTATTCTGCCTACCCACAGGCTTCTTGATGCCGCGTACGAAAAAGCAAAGGGGAAGGACAAGATCGGTTCCACACTTAAAGGTATAGGCCCGACTTATACAGACAAGGTTAGCAGAAACGGACTCCGCGTAGGTGATATTTTTATCAACTTCGAAGAGAAATACAGCCGTTTAAAACAACGTCATATTGAAATTTTAAAAACGTACTTATACGATTATAGTTCTGAGCTTGAAAAATATGAAGCCGAATGGAGGAAGGGGATTGAGTTGATAAGTGCTTGCAATGTAGTTGACAGTGAGCAGTTTATTAATGATAATATCTTGTTGAAAAAATCTGTTTTGGCTGAAGGAGCCCAGGGAACTCTTCTTGATATTGATTTTGGTTCCTATCCGTTTGTAACGTCTTCAAATACGGTCTGTGCAGGTGCTTGTACAGGGCTGGGCGTAGCTCCGAATAAGATCGGAGAGGTTTTCGGTATTTTTAAGGCATACTGTACCCGGGTTGGAAGCGGACCATTTCCTACTGAATTGTTTGATGAAACAGGACAGATGTTACGTGACAAAGGCCACGAATACGGTGCAACAACCGGAAGACCAAGACGCTGTGGCTGGCTCGATCTTGTTGCACTCAGGTATAGTGTTATGATTAACGGTGTAACACAGCTTATCATGATGAAGAGTGATGTAATGGATGCTTTTGAGAATATAAAGATTGCTGTAGCCTATGAGCAGGACAACCAGGAGATCAAACACTTTCCCTATGAACTTACTGATGATGTAAAACCTGTTTTTAAGAATTTTAACGGTTGGCAAACCGATATGACCAAAATGACGGAAGAATCACAATTTCCTCTTCAATTTCAGGAATATCTGACGTTCATAGAAAATTACGTTGGGGTACCAATTAACATTGTTTCGGTAGGGCCCGACAGGAGTCAAACAATTGTACGATAGTGAATTGAGAGTTTTTATTTAAAATCATTATTAATAAAAGCACAAATCGCTGTTAACCTTCGATTAACAAATACCGCATTAAATTGAAAATATTAACAAAATTATAACATTCAATCCATAAAATAGTTATACTTTTGTCCCAGAGCATTTTTAACAAATGTTTACAGTTTGTTTGTTGGCCACTGAAAATTGAGAATTGAAATTTGTAGTATGCAGGATTTTACGCGCAGATTTTACATATTCAGTGGGTACAGAAAGGTCGTATTGATTGGGTTGCTTTTGACATTTATTCCTTCAATTAATACTTTTTCTCAGTCCAATGTTAGTCAGGAATCGTCAGATATTATCATTTATGGTGACGTCAGGATTTTTATTGACACATTGGAACAGCTTACTACCCATGGGTCATTGACTGGAATTAACGGTGCCGTGATAGAAAATCAGGGTTCGCTGGTGTTTGATATCAATGACGATTACCAGTCTGTTTATAATTATTCATCGGATAATTTCTTCACAGGTAACGGTAATTACTATTTTAGTGGTAATGCCGATTTCTATACCGGAGGTGATTTTGAAAACGCATTTTATAATTTATGGTTGAATAAAACAGAAGGTTCAAATCTTTTCCTGGAAAGTAATCTGAATGTTCGCAACAGGCTCTACCTTGAATCGGGTCATGTTGTAACCGGTGATAACAACCACATTGAAATAAGCAGCAGGGACAGCAGTTCTATCCATGTTGCAAATTTTGCCAGTATGGCAAACCAGTCTTATATTGAAGGAAATCTGAGAAGACATATTACATCAGGTACTGGTTACCATTTTCCTGTTGGACTGACCAATACCTATTATCCGGTAAGGATTGCAAATAGCATGGAAGGGGTGGAGTACCTTGATGTAACGTTTAGCGACCTTGTTCCTTTAACCGGAAAAGTTGACATACAGCAAGCCTTATATAACTTTAACGCATTAAACCAAACCGGAGCCTGGAAAATTACCGGTAATGCCAATCCTTCATCAGGCACGATGGATATTACAGCGTTTATTTTCGATTATATTGAGAAGCCACAGTTTGAAACCAATATGTTCGGTTTGGTTTATAACCGTGATCCGAAAGGCTATGAAGATGACTGGACACTTGAAGGTAAATTTGCACTTCCCGGATCATTGCCACGATTGGCAGAATCAGATTCAGCACAGTTGACTGGTACGAATAAAATGGGTTACTATACAATTGCTGTAGCCGATATAACCAAACTCATCAACTTTATCTCTCCGGGAGGAGACAGAGAAACCAGATTCATCATTCCATCTATAGAAAGGTATGAAAGCACAGAGCTTATTGTTTACAACGCGATGGGAAGGGAGATATTTAACGCGAAACCTTACAATAACGATCTCGACATGAAAGACTTTAAAGATGGTACTTATTACTACATCTTTAAATTTAACCGGAATGGAAAGCCGGGGGTCATCCAGTCGTTTATCGACGTGAAAAGAGTCTACTAGTGTAATGAAGAAACTACTATTAACCATATCACTTGTCATTTGCAGCCTGCTAGGATCTCTTGCCCAGACTCCACTGCAGTTTACACAGGTATTTAAAACACTTGAGTTTGTAAATCCTGCATATTCGGCATTTGAAGGATCCCTTTCCGGTAAAATGATGTACCGCTCCCAGTGGGCCGGGATGGACGGTGCGCCAAAAACAATGGGATTTACAGCCTATTCACCGCTTAGTAATTATAAACTGGGAGTCGGAATACAGGGGATAAATGTCAGTTCAGGAAATATGAACCTCAGTAATCTGGCAGCCACTTTTAATGTTGATTTAAGGGTTAATGAAACAGATTTCCTTGCTTTCGGCTTACAGGCTGGTGGCGAATACAGCTTTTTTGACAGGGATAAACTGATTAGTTATTACGATATCGATGCAACCAGCATCGGTGGTATGGGGTATGCGGCAATTGATCAGTACAGTTTTTTTAATCCCACATTCGGAACCGGTATAATCTATTACAATCCTAAGTTTTATGCCGGAATCAGTTCGTTTATGATGATCAACCAGAATAAGTTTGTTGCACAGGATTTTTACCAGGGCAGCTACCTTATGGCTGGTTTAACTCAGAATATAGGTTTAGACTGGTATTTAAAAGAGACGATGATGTACAAGTGGTTATACCGCGACCGTAACATCGGAGAACTCGGATTATACCTTATGTATAAAGATCTTTTCTGGGTAGGGACAAGTCACCGTTATCTTGAGTCTCAGTCTGTGATTATGGATGTCAAGCTTACGGAGACTCTGCGTATCGGTATGAGTTATGATATTCAGTTATCGCAACTAAAACGCTATACCTACGGTAGTTTTGAATTCAGACTGGAATACAGGGGATTCAGCAAATACCGCTATATGAACAGCAGGAAAAAACGATTTAATGAATTTTAAATTTGAGTAGCATGGGAAAAAAGACCTTTACTTTTTTTCTTTACATAGTATTATTCATAACTGTTGCCCAGGCTCAGGAGAAATATGTACAACGTGCAATGAAGTACGTTGAAAAAGGGAATGTAGAAAAAGCAAAAGCAATACTTAACCGTATTGACCTGGAGAACTCAGAATCGTATATAACGGATTACTATCTTGTAAAAGGTTACGTATACGATGCTGAAGATAAGGTTGACAGTGCAATGATTTGCTACCAGAAGGTTCTTGATAGCAGAAACATGAATGATATTCCCAATAAAGTAATTGTGGACTATGCTACATCACTTTATAACGGTGGTCGCTACGATGAAGCCATTGCATTTATTAATAAAGCAGATGAAGACCTCAATGATACGAAGTATCCGGTAATTCTTGACCGGATCAAAGAGAAAGCCGGCTGGGCCATCGACAACATGTATAATTATTCCTCAACACTGGGAAGAGATTCTATTGTTGACGTGGCTTTAGGATCCAATAAACTTGTTATTGATGTACCTCGTTTTGGTGCTGCATTTTATAATGACAGTCTGGTTTTTGCTTCATATACAAATTATAAAAAACCGGACAGATTGCAGGAGGAGGCCAATGAATATAACCAGATTCTTCAGGATTACCAGAGAACAAACACGGATCTTTATATTGCTTCGCTCAACGATGATTTTGAAAGCAGAAAATTATTTGCAAAAGATATTGCCTCGCTTGAAAACGAAGGCGCTCTGACATTCAGTAAAGATAATACTCAAATGTACTATACGCGTAATGTGTATAAAAAGGGTAAGGATCGGTATATGATCTATTTCGCCAAAAAAATTGGAAAGGACTGGGTTGATCAGGGACCACTGAATTTTAATTCCGAAGACTTTAATACCATGCAACCGGCCTATTCCCCTGATGGGAAAGGCATATATTTCGTATCGAATAATCCGGGTGGTTATGGAGGTTACGATATCTATTTTGCCGAAGGTTCAGGTGCAAACTTTAAAAAGCCAGTAAACCTGGGGCCTACCATTAACAGTGCAGATAATGAGATTTTTCCTTATATGCAGAATGATACCGTTATGATTTATTCATCTAACGGTCTGCTTGGTTTTGGTGGTTACGATATTTACTGGGTCGATTTGAACTCAAAAAACAGAATACCAAGAAACCTGTTACAACCGATCAACTCAAACAGCGATGATTATTGTATTGTAGGAAACAGGAATAATCCTGAACAGATGTTATTCTTTTCTGACAGGGATTTATCCATGGGAAATCTGGCGATGAACGTTCCGCATGATGATGTTTCGGGTGAAGCACTGTCTTTTAAAATCAGTTTGTTGCCTCCCGGAAAAAAACTGACGGATGAACAACGGCAATTGCTTGCATCAGAAAACAGTTTGTTAAAAGATAAAGTAAAGGATAACGGATCTAAAAATGGTTCTGAAACCAGCGTTGCTGATGCTTCAGAACTGTTTGTTTTACTGGATGGAAACGGAGAGCCTTTGCTTGATGAAAGTGGTTTCCCGTTAATAGTGCCCAATGGAGTTTATAAATTAGGTGAAGACGGAAAAACTGTTGTTGATGCAAATGGGAATAAGATTCTCGGATATGATGGAAAACCGATCAGAACATTTGAAGGTGCTGTGGCATATAATGAGTCCGGAAATCTGATAACCGCTGATGCATCAGACTTTTTCGATTCTGTTATTGATCCATCTTATTTGAGTGCCGGTAATTTAGTGTTGCTTGATGAAAACGGAAAACCTGTAAATGATATTAATGGCAATCCGATTATCCTTTCTGACGGGACATACGCTGTAGGAAAAGATGGTCACACATTGCTTGATAATAATGGATACCCGGTTCTGGGAGCCGATGGTAAACCGGTATCTTTACCGAATGATGCTGTAGCATTAAACGATGATAAAACCATTGTAACAGCTGATGCATCTCAGTTCTTCGGAAAAGGCGATCAGGGCTTACCGGTTACAGAAACTTCCGGATTTGCAAGCCTTTATTTCGACCTGAACAGCAGCAGCCTGTCTGACGAAGCCAAGCAAAACCTGATGATGGTGGCAGAATACCTGAAGGCTAAAAAGGCAATGAAACTTGTAATATCCGGTAATGCCGGACTCCGGGGAAATGAATCCTATAACCTTGTAATATCAGCATACCGCGCATATCAGGCTTATGAGTTCATGACAGAAACACTCGGTTTATCAGACCAGAGCATTCTGCTGGAAGCAAATGGTAAATACTTCCCGACAGTAAAAACATTTGATATAGAAAAAGGGCTTGAAAACAGAAGAGTGGATCTGAAAGCACAGTGGGCTGAACCAAATAAAGGATTAAAAGTGCGGTTTAAAATTACAAGTAAACCCCGGGAAGAACTGTTGACAAACCTGATGGATCTCTATCTGGAACAGCATCCTGATGTGGATTACCTTTACCGCGTGAAAAACAATGAGGGCTTATTCAGAGTAGCGATGAATCATAGTCTGGATACATCAGCTCTGAAACAGATAAACCATTTGGGAAAAAGGGATTACCTGCTGAGTAAGGAAGTGATTTTCGTGAAAGAGCATAGTGAAGCATTAAAAGATATGGTATTTGATGTAAGGGTTAAAACACTGTATTACGTACCAAAAGACGTGGATGTTCAGGTTATTGCTGACAAGTTTAATGTGAGTGCAGATGAATTGAAACGCATTAATAAATTGAAGGATGGTGAGCAGATTAAAGCAAGATCCAGACTGATAATACCTATTAATAATTGAATAACAGAAAAAGAAGATATATGAAACGGCTGGTTTTTATATTGTTTGCATTGCTACCTGTTTTAACTGCTTTCGGTCAGGAAGGTGTTTTAATCGGGAAAAAAGAAGGAACTCCCAATAAGTATGCAAAACTTGAGATTTACTCCACAAACAGTGGTTTGCTGGTTCCAAGAATGACAACCGAAGAGCGTCTGGCTATCAATCCCGATGAATCTGCTTTGAGTTTGCTGGTTTTTGATACAACGGATAGCACATACTTTTTTTATAACGGTGCTGAATGGGAAAAGATGAGTGCCAACAGGGACATCGTTCTTTTAACCAGTCAGATGGATACTCTGCGTATACGCCTGGAAGAATCACTGGATAGTTTAGGAACCTTATTGATTGATACACTGGAATCACGATTGCCCAGAGCTGAAATGGTGGATTCAATGAGTCAGCTCAATGCCAGCGGAGATAATAATGGTGATGTAACGGTAGTGGAAGATAACGGTGAAGGATACCGGGAGACATTTGTCTGGTCAGATACAAACGGTGACGGGGTTGCTGATACCTGGGTTGGAGTTACAATTCGTCCAAGAGCTTCAGGTTATGCTGTTTACTGGTTTCAGGATGATGGGGTTAATTCACTGAATTCTGCAGATTTCACCTCAGATAAAGAAGTAGCAACCGGGTCCGATAATTTCAGCGGTTCCGGTTATGCCATTGCAAAACCATATGACGGATATTATGTACTTGCTTTCCCATCCGTATGGGGAAGACCGGAATTTTATCTGAATGGAAATGCGGTTTTTGACGGTATTTCAAAACAGTTGGTGGTTATCGATGGCGTACAATACCAGGCATGGTCATTATATGTTCGGATACCGACCACATATACCGGTCCCGATCTGGTATTAACAGCAGTTAAGTAAAGAATTTAGAAGATTAATGAAATAAGTATATCATGAAAAAATGTAGCGTTTTATTGCTCCTTTTTCTCCTGTCGACATTCGCAACTTTCGCTCAGGAAACCTATTTAAATACTACACTCCGTAAGCAGGCGTGGAGTGATTTACCGGTAATTTATGTGAACGAGGCAAAAGGTGGTTTACAGACCTTACAGATCGATCTTGATGGTCTGGCAGCATCTGAAGTGAACGACACACTGAATGCCCTGATTTTACCAAATTTCAGGGAGGAAGGAATGGTAGTGGTGGTCACTGACGGAACCGGAAATTCACGGTTTTTCCAATTGCTTTTACCGGATAGCTGGCGAGAAGTATTTATTATAACAAGCTGGCAGTCAGGTGTTAATTATATTCCGGGTCAACCCATATTGCATAACGGAAACCTGTTTATTGCAAAAGATACAGTGTCAGGAGTGGAACCATTGGTTGATACCAACTGGAAAGCATCATGGGCCAACCTTGGTGGTCTGGATTCCACAGATCTGGATTTTGCTTTGAAGAATCTCGGTAATCTTGAGGATGTTGCGATTAATCAGGATTTAACGCCGAATCAGACCGATACGCTGGATCTGGGTTCAGCACTTGAACGATGGAGCAATTTTTACCTGGCAGATACTTTGTTTTTAGGTCAGGATACTGCAGCTGATATCGCTGTGATTTCTGACTGGACTGAAGGAGATACACTGAACAGCACTACGTTAAGTTCAGTCGGATATACTCATAAAGCCATTAAAGAAGGTGGTAACGAAGTGGCATTCCTTTACGGAGCCAAACCTGTTACACGTACCGGTTTACCCGGTGTAACCGGACAATCGATGGATGTCAATAACCTGGAGGATTTTCTGAAGAAAATATTTTTCCCGGTGACCAGTCCCAAAATCCTGTCATACAATTACAATGGAGTGGTGACTGCCGGCAACTATTCATACCAGAATGAGGATGCACAGGGATTATTAGCCGATGTGGTGGGATCAATAAATGTTCCTTTTTCAACCTGGAGTGTGAATGGTTTTGATTTTAATTATGAAGTGGAAAACAGAAGTGTACGTCCAACAGATTCCAGTGAAGATACACCGATTGACAGCGTGGTTATCTATAGTGGTTCTACCCGTCTGGATCAGAATGTCCATGGTGTGCTGGATGCTACAGTGACAGGTTCATTTAATTTTGACCGCAATGCATTTGTAGTTGATACAAACAGTATAAGTACGAATGTATTAACATTAACGGTTTACGATGCATACCCCAATGCTGTTCCACTGAACCTGAATGTAAGCTTTCAGCCTGCTTTGGGTGTACTGGTAAATTCTGCGGAAGTAACAGCTAACGGAGCAACTGCCAGGTATACAACAGCAGAAGGTAACGGTGCGGTGGCTACACCCTATTTAGTTGAGCGTACCGGTGCTGATATTGACCTGGATCTTTACTGGACTTTTAATGAAAGAGATGATGCAGGTCAGATTACTGATGTTGAATTTGAAACAAATGGCGGGCCATCCACACCGGCTACGATTTCAGGAACGAATATTACCACACAACGTGAAAACCTGATCATACCAAACGATCATTTAACAGCTTTCCGTTACAGGGTACGTGCCCGTGGTGCTGTGGCTAACGATTTCAGTCCGTATACCAACACTGTGTATTACCAGTTGATGGACGGAAGTTATGCCGGATTTCTACCATCAGATGTACTGCCAACCGAAGCACAGGTTGAAGGTTTACAGGACAAGCGCATGAACAATTCACAATACTATGAGCCACTTAACGGTATAACCTTAACGAACGGAACCGGAGGTTCTGGTTTCTTTGCCTGGGCTATTCCTACCTATGTGGATGGCGCTCAACCGGCACCAACAACGTTTGCAGCACCAACACCTTTTTACGAAGCTGCCGGTACCTGGTATATCAACGGTAACGTCAATACCTATTTTGTGAAGTTAATTCCATCAGGTGGAGGAAACGGATCATGGTACTGGGTGTGTGTTTACAAGGCTTCTGTTGCTAACGGAGGTAACATCAAAGTAAAATTACAATAATAATCATAAACGAATGACGATCATGAAACAAATGAATTTAAAGAATAAGCTGCGGTTATTTACAGCCATATTCGTCATCCTGTTTTCTTTAAACGGAAATGCACAGGTGGTAATGCCTGACCAGTTACAACCCGGTGACTCATGGGGGCTTATTGATGTCAATAACCTCTATGGTGGTTTTATGCAGGTTGCAGATTACAATGCTTTATTAAACATTGATGTGCAGTTTGTAAAAAAAGGCATGGTAGTAATCGTTTATGACTACGATGGAATAAATGCAAATGGTATCGATACACGTTCTTTCATGTTCCTTCCCGCAGCCGGAACCTGGAATTACACATCGCCATTTGATATTCCCGCAGCGAATCAAAACGATGTTGTGGCTCCTGAAAACTGGGTGGAAGTCAGTATTCGCCCGGTAGCCGGTGTAAGCCAGATTGATACTGTATCTGTCAAAGCACTGATTTTTGATGGCGATACAATAAGAGGGTTTAGTACAGATCCCAGCTTTGCAAATGCAACAGATTCTCTTTTCCCTTCACAGCTGGCGGTTTCATTATATGTTGATTCTTTGATGACGGACCTGAAGCAGTATGGCGTTTTTGATACAATTGTTGTTGATACGGCATTCATTAATGGTTTGGCTGTTAACTATTTTTCTCTGAATAACAGATATATCACAGATATTTCAAATGACTCAACCTTAACGGGTGCAGACTCGTTAAAGCTGATTACAGAATACTCGGTTCAGACAAGGATCGATTCTGTTCTGGCGTACGTAAACGGACAGTTTTCCGCTCTGAGCCAGAATATGATTGAAGATACACAGGATGGAGAATCCATGGTAAAAGTTACGGACGGAGATTCTGTTATTGTACGTGTAGCTAACGATACAGCTATAGTGGTGGATCAGAACCGTAATGTCACCTTCAATAACTCCAACCTGATTATTAATGGCGATTCTTTAAATGCTGTAGCAGATAAGGGTGAAACTTTTGCAAATGAAGCTGATTCCGCCAAAGCGGTGACTTCACTGGCTACGGTAGACAGCATGATCGTTGAGGGTGGTAACAATATCAATTTTGCATTCGGAACCAAAACCATTACCCGCGCCGGTTGGGATGGCGTTACAGGGGCACAGATGAATGTGGATAATCTGGAAGACTTTCTTAAAAAACTCTTCTTTCCTGTTTCCTCTCCCCTGATTCAGTTTTTTGGAATCAATGGTGAAAGCAATACTGCATTGTATTCCTACCAGACCGAAGATGCCGTTTCTAAAGTGGTTACGAACCATGTTGGAACAGCAACCGTACCCTACAGTAACTGGAATGGGGCCACCAACTATACCCTGGGTTACAATGTATATAACAGAAGTGTGAATGACGAAAGTGACGATACTGCTCTTGATAGTATTGTATGGTTACTGAACGGTGTTAGACAGGGAGTGGTTGCTGTTGGGAACCTGAATTCAAATAACTCCGGAACACTTACACTGAATAAAGCGGACTTAAATGTCAATGCTACCGGAACCAGCACCAATAATCTTGAAGTAAAAGCTTATGATGCTTATCCTAACATGAGCTCAATCAGCTGGATTTTAAATACAAGTGCTGCTCTTCAGTCGCTGGTTCAGAACAACATAACAATTACACATCCGGCATCGGAAGGGAGTAATCCATATCTGATTGAACGGAACGGTGCAACCCAGACATTTACAGTTTCTTACAATGTGGATGCAAGAGATGAAACGGTTACCGATGTTGTTTATACTCCTTACGGAGGTATTACTGCACCAACCAATGAAACAGGTCTTACAATTACCGGAAACGGTGTGGCAAGAACAACAACCATTGATGTGGCTAACACAAACCTGAGTGTTGTTCAGTTAGGAGTTCAGGTTCGCGGCAATATTTATAACACTGCAAGTGCAGAACAGCGTTCGCCAACAATTCAACTGGCCGACAGAGGTTATGTTGGTTACCTGACAAACGCACAGCGTCTTGATATTTCAAATCAGGGTGCAACAATAGCAGCGTTCTCAAATGCAAGCTGTTTGATGAATTACCAGTTTAAAACCACAAATGGTGTGACATTAGCAAACGGAACCGGAGAAACGGCTTATCTGTGCTTTGCCTTACCTGTTTCCAAAGAGTCAACAGGAAAATCATATAAAATTCAGACTTATGACCTCGGGGTATGGAGTGATGTAACCACAGGTCAGGTTGTGTATGACATAACTACAAACGGTGCTACTGTTTCGTATTATGTGGTTTATATTAATTCAGGAACTGCTAATACCAGCGATGGAGGAACTGTGCAGGCAAGAATAATTGAAAATTAATAGTTGAAATAAAAATATTTTGGAGATGAAAACTTTTAAAACCGGATTAATAACAAAATGTCTGCTCTTTATAGGGTTAGTCTTTTTGCCGGCCTTAACGAATGGCCAGATTAAGCTGTCGCAATCGATGAGCCCGGGAGGTACTTTTGGTTTGGTTGATGTGAACGAACTGAAAGGGGGTTTCATGATGGTTGATAACCTGGAACAAAGGGATTCAATTTTTATGAACCGTACCAAAAGAGGTTTAATGGTCGTTGTTATTGATGCCAATGATGTTCAGGTCGGGGATCAGACAAAAACATACATGTTTCTGCCTTCCGAAAATCCGGCTGACTACAGCGACGGGGGTAAGATCTGGAATACATATGATGAATATTCTGTTCATATGGTGAGCCAGTTCATGAGCAAATACAGTCTTAATCCCTGGGTTGAAGTTTCCCTGGGTTTAAAAGATCCTGATGGTCCTGGTATCGATACAATTTTCATCTCCACATCATTCATCGATACTATTTATTCCAATACAGGTGACACTTTGTTCCTTATGGATAAGGTAAAAACAGATTCATTGTATGCCGATTATCTGAACTTATCCGGTGTTCAGATTCTTGGAATATCAACCGACGAAACATTTGCCAATGCCAGCAACGACAGTCTGGTAACACAACTGGCAATAAAAACTTATGTACAGAACGAATTGGCAAACCTGAGTAATAATGCCAATATCTCTAATCTGAGCGTGGATACACTGACTGCAGATACCGCTTTTATTTCAAGACTGTTAAATAATACACTGGTTTCTGATTCTATTAATGTAGATACGTTGATTGCATTGTATTCCACCATTGATACAGCTTCTATTAATAAGGTAAGTGTAAATTATTTTACCCTGAATGGTTATTGGGTAGGATCTGTTTCAAATGATACATTATTTACCTCTGCTGATTCAACCGCACTGATAACAGAATTTGCTGTTCAGAACCGTATCGATTCTGTTATGGTTTACGTGAACGATCAGTTTAGTAACCTGAGCCAGAATTCTATTGAGAACCCGCTTAACAGTGCGACAAAAATTGTGGTCAACGAAAACGACTCACTTGTATTTACAGTAAACGGCGATACCGCCATGGTTATTAATCCTGACGGCACAGTTGTGGCAGATACCCTTGCTGTTCAGCAGTTAACATTAAGCGGTGATACCATTACCGGCATTTCAACGGATGTGAATCTTGGCGGAATTGCCGCCAGCAATGACAGCCTGTCAACTCAGCTTGCTGTTAAAACATATGTGGACAGTGAGATCGCAAAACTCTCCGGTAGCACAACAACAGATACGTTAAGAGCTAATGTAGGATATATCAACCAGGCCAACCTTGATACTCTGATGGCAGACACGGCATATATCGCAGAATTAAAAGCTGATACCCTTGTTGCTGACCGGGCAGAGATCGATACCTTATATATGGATGGTGATACCATTTTCAGCATCGCCAAAACAGGGGATACTGTTTCTGATTCGGTACAGGATAATACATTGGTTACTGCAGGATATGTTAAGAACAATGCTTCTGCATTTCCTGACGGACTGAACCCGATTACCCGTGCAGGATGGTCCGGTGTTTCAGGTCAGGATCTGAACGCGGACAATGTGGTGGATTTCCTGAAAAAGGTCTTCTTCCCGGTTCCTGAACCGCAGATTTCCGATTTTCGCTATAATGCAACGTACCGTTCTTATGAAACGGCTTCGGGTGGAGATCCTAACGGGGCATTAACTGAAACCATCAGTCCAGCACTGCAAATCCCTTATGCAACATGGAAGAATAGTGCATTTACTCTTGCCTTGAATTATGATGTTGATAACAGGAGCGCACTTGATGCCAATATTACAACAACGAATATTGCGACTGTAAATTTGGCTTCATCTCCGGGGTCATTTAATCAGACCGATAACATCAACAACGCAAATGCCAATATAACAGGGTCGTTTACGGTAAACAAAGCAGATTTTGGAACACCTTCTGCAACAGTGGATAATAACTATACTTTCACGTTAACGGTGACAGATGATTATCCAAATGTCAATACCCTGACTTTCCCGGTATTGCTTAAAAATGCAGATCCGTTAACGATTTCATATTTCAGAATTAACGGCGGTAACGGGCCGGTTATCGTAGAGGGTGACGGAACAGATAGAACACCGGTGTTTTCGTGGAGCATAAATACCCAGGAAGATACAGTTACATCTATTACGTTGGTTCAGGAGCTTCCTTCAAGTGCAACCTATGCAACCGGTTCAACTTCTGCAACAGGTACATACAACCATACGATTACCGCACCTGCAGGCCAGGGTACCTATACTTACCGTTATGATTTAAGAGTTGGAAGTGAAGTGTTTGGTTCAAATGTAAATACAAATGTAAACAGACAATATATCATTACAGACCGGCATTTCTGGGGTTATGTATATCTGACCCAGAAACAGGCCATTGATGCCATGGCAAGCGGAACAGCGGTGGATTTATCAGCTTTCTTCCCTGATGCTCCCTCAAGGGGTGATCAGTTAAACAAAGACTGGGAAGGATCGCAACCGAATGCAGGTATTGCCTCCGGGGCATCTGTTGGTGATGGTATTGCATTTTCAACAACTACCTCAGGCGATGTTTATGCATGTATTGCCATCCCCAGAACTACAGGTTCTGTTGAATTGCATCAGTGGGATGATTTAAATAAATATTGGGTTGATCAGTCAGGTGTGGTGGCAAAACCGGTAACCTATACTGTTGGATCTTTAACTAAAAACTATTGGTTGGTATACAGTACTACAGCATTTTCCAATACTGCAGCACCAATCTTCCGTGTAGTAGAAAAATAAGAATAACGATAGCTTTAAGATTATGAAAGCAAAAGCATTAGGAAAGATTTTTATTGTTTTAAGTTTACTGTTCGTTGGCGCAGGCACCGCCAGTGCACAGTTTGTGTTTCAAAACTACTTGAAACCTTCATCCTCAACATTCCCTATTGTGGATCAGGATCATATTAAAGGGGGGTACCATGTTCTGGACAGTTGGGCCCAGCTTAATGATGGTTCCGATATTGCAGGATTACATAAATCAAAAAGGGAAGTTGGTATGATCGTGGTAATTCTCGATGAAGGAAAGACTTATGTTTTGGTGAGTCTGGGGCTTGATCCGGAAGATCCTACCGATGACATCTGGCAGGAAGTAATTTCCACAACGGTTTATCGGAATTTTCTTCCGTATAAAGCAGGATTTTTGGCCGTACACGAGAATAACCTGTATATCTGTACCGCCGATTTTGTAGGATTATCCAATTATGTGGGCCAACCTCTGCCGTCAACAAACTGGGTAAATTTAGGCGGGGGATCCGGTGGTGATTTCGCCTTAAAAGATCTTTCCAATGTTGACAGAGCAAGTGTGGTTGATACCTTGATTGCAGCGAATGCCATTGCAGATACAGCCATACAGAACTTTGCTGTAACAACAAATAAACTTGCAACCAATGCAGTAACAGGTGCCAAATTAAATAATGCTGTTGCTGGTTCCGGTTTGTTATTCGATAATCTTCATAATCTTAAAGTCGCAGTTGACAGCAACACTATCGTATTCAAAAATGACAGTTTAAGCATTAATAATGGAAGTATACAGACTGAAAAACTGAGATCGAACTCAGGAACAGCTCTTAGTAACGGTACTGCCGGTCAGGTTCTTTCCTCTGACGGATCCGGAAACTTTCAATGGTTAAATTCGAGCAGTCTGTCTGTTAATCCTGATAATCTTAACCTGGGTAACGACAGTATTTTTGTGGGAAGCAGTTCAAAAGCTACCCAGATGATCGTTGGTGGTGATATGAATCTGTCTGTAGTCAACGGAGATTCTGCTGTCTTTACCATCGAAAATAACAGTGTGAATCTGGCTAAACTGGATCAGGCTAACATTTCAATCGCTGATCTGGCTGCTGCCAATGCTACTGTAGATATGAACGGAAATAAAATCGTTAATGTGGCAAATCCACTGGATAGTGCTGATGCAGCTAATTTTTATACCGTTAAAAAGCAGATTAATGATTCAATACTATCAAGGTTAAACGATAACAGTTCTTCATATGCACAATGGTGGAGTGCTGGAAAAATGCAGGATACACTGGCAGATTACCCTGTGATTTACTCTACAGGAAAAATCAGTAGTGCTGTGATCCCTTCACTTTCAATAAATACAACATACGTGGTTTCTGATTTGTATCAGATCCGGCTTCTGGACACAAACCTTGATACCATTATATATCGTGGCGATATTGCTATTGATACGACAAACAGTACTTCATATATGTTTATCGGTTACCAGGACGGATTGAACGATACCCTGGAATACGGACAACATATTGACTCACTTTCAGTTTCGGGTAACCTTTGGGTTCCCATATCATTTGGTAACGTAATTTCTGTAAACGGACAACAGGGTATAGTCAACGTTGATATCAATGACATGCCTTTAGCTCAGGCTGAGATAGACTCAAAAGAAGATGCATTGGGCAATCCCGCTACTAACGGAGAAGTTCTCACATCAACAAGTACCGGAGCGAGATCATGGAAGACCATAGGCAGTCTGTTGAGCTCAACAACAATGGATAACCTTGGTGATGTGACTGATTACACCGGAGCCGGTGACAGTACAATTCTTGTGTATGACGGAACCAACTGGCAGGCGGTAAAACTATCCGGAGACGTGGTTATTGGCAATTCAGGAACAACTGAAATTACCGAAGATGCCGTAGAACTGGGAACAAACACCACCGGTAATTATGTAAGATCGGTTAATGACCTTGTAGCAGATGGATTAAAGGTAACGGGTAATGGAGAAGGTGGCGATTTGAGTATACAGCTTAACGTTGATGATTCAACCCTTACTATAATTGACGATACCGTCCGCCTGATGAATGGTGCCGTAAGAGCATCGAATATGAAAGCCATATCCGGATCGCTTGGAAACGGTACTGATGGACAGGTTCTGAGTTCAGATGGTTTGGGTGGTTTTGAATGGATGAATGCAAGTGCTCTTTCTGTGAATCCGAATAATATTACCCTGGATTCAGCAAATATCCTGATTGGTAATGCTTCTGATCTGGCACAGGCACAGGCTTTAAGTGGCGATGCTTCAATTGATCATAACGGCGTTCTTACAATTTCGGACGGCGCCGTTACAAAAGCTAAACTTGCATCAGATGCTGTTGACAGCGTGCGTATTATTGATGGTTCTGTTACGTCATCGGATATTAAAAACGGAACAATTACCGCTCTGGATATTGCCGATGACGGTGTAAGCGCAGCAAAAATTGATGCGGGTATTGCAGGAGCTGGTCTGAAGAAAAATACTGGTAACGATTCTGTTTATGTTTCTACAGACGATGTTACACTTGAAGTCGTAAATGATCAGGTAAGAATTAAAGATGACGCTGTTACATCAGCTAAAATCAGTGACAGATCAATTTCAGGAATTGATATCAGTCAACTGGGCGCAACTGCAAATCAGCAGCTGACATGGGATGGATTTAACTGGGTAGCCAGAACGGATTCCGCAATTTACACCGGATTCCAGGACACAATTGGTCTGGATGCAACGACAGTTCAGAGAGCAATTGAAAAAGTTTATGGTGCTGCAAATGCAGTGAATACCTCTATCCTTGATAAAGTAAAAGCTGACAGCATTTACTTTGAAACAGCCCTGGATGCAGACAGCATAGCCATATGGAATAAGCGTTATACTGATTCACTGGCAACCGTTGCAGTCTTATCAGCCCAACGTGCCTTACTCTTTGCCAAACTTACCGGCGATAGTCTCTATTTTGAAACTATGATGGATCAGGACAGCCTGTACTTTGAATCACAGATGGATCTTGACAGTGCATATTTAGCCGGTTTGATAAACACAGGTAATTCAGATCTTTTATCAAAAATAAATGCAGACAGTACTGCAATCTGGAACAAAATATATTCCGATTCTGTATCAGCTGCTGCAACACTTGCCTTACAACGTGCCCTGTTGTTTGCAAAACTGACAGCAGACAGCATGTATTATGAGGCTCAAATGGATATTGACAGTACCTATTTTGATGGTCTAATCAATACCGGTTCGGCAACGTTGCTTGCTAAGATAGCAGCCGACAGTACCTATTTTGAAGCACAACTTGATGCCGACAGCACAGCGTTGCAGGCAGAACTGGATGCTACACAGGCCGGTTCAGGACTGGGAACAGATGGCAGCTATACAGCAAACGGATCAACCAGTTATATAGGTGGTGCAACAACGCTTAAAGGCGCAGACGATCTTCTGGATGCAGCCATCAGGGTAAATGCAGACTCGGTAGCTAACTACGCAGCTTACTTTGCCTCACAGTCGGACAGCAATCAGGTTTACCGCGACAGTATCAATGCACTGAGCGCAGCCGTTGCAGCTGCAGGAACAGACAACACAGTCCTTCAGGGCGAAGTTGATGCGACACAGGCCGGTGCCGGTCTTGGAGCCAATGGAACATATAGTGTCAACAGTACGGCAAACTATATCAATGGAGCCAGCAGCCTTGTAAATGCAGATGATTTACTGGATGCAGCCATTAAAGTGAACAACGATTCAGTATTGAACTACGCAACATATATCAGTGCCCTGCAGGACAGCGGACTGGTTTACAGGGACAGCATCAATAATCTGAGTGATTCAGTTCTGGCTTTACGCAATGATCTGAATGCATTTGATGCACTTCCGGTACAGGCAGGCTCAGCCAACCTGATGTTAACAACCGACGGAACAACAGCCAGCTGGGATTCAGTAAGAACCGTGGCCATTGCCAGAGGTAACGTAACGGCTTCAAAGTTAGCTGCAAATTCAGGATATCTACAGAATGGCATAGCAGGACAGGTCTTATCATCCAGTGGTAACGGTAACTTCTACTGGCAGGATGCCAGTTCACTTTCGGTTGACCCGAGCAGCCTCACACTACCTGATGGTCAGATTTATGTCGGAAATGCCAGTGATCAGGCTGAAGCACATGATATAACAGGCGATATCGCCATTTCAAATACCGGTGTTGTTAGTCTGAATGATACAATTTCTTCTATCAACGAATTATATGTTGGCGATTCACTCAGCACAACACAGCTGGAGGTTTCAGACAGTGCAGTTTTTAAAGGTGCAGTTGTTGTAGGCGGAACCGGAATCAATGGCATCACAACTTCCGTGAATGCCGGTGCAGATAATGACTCACTGGTGACCGCGGGTGCTGTAAAAACCTATGTTGATGCTGTAGCGACAAGTGCAGGCACAACACAGGCAGAACTGGATGCTACACAGAGTGGTGCCGGTCTTGCAGCCAACGGCGCTTACAGTGCCAACAGTTCAACAA
>NZ_JBHJHP010000006.1:45977-307113 GCF_042219855.1 Quyinboa sediminis
GCCAATCTTGCAACCCTTCGGACAGACTTTACAGATTCAGTGGCATGGGCGGCAGACAGCCTGCGTACCCTTGCAACAAAAATAGCAGATGACAGCACTTATTTTGCCGGGCTGCTGAGCACAGGAAATGCAGGAGTACTTGCTAAGATCGCAGCCGACAGTACCTATTTTGAAGCACAACTTGATGCCGACAGTACCGCGTTACAGGCAGAACTGGATGCTACACAGAGTGGTGCCGGTCTTGCAGCCAACGGCGCTTACAGTGCCAACAGTTCAACAACGTATTTAGGAACAGCAACCAGTCTGGTTGATGCAGATGAAATACTGGATGCCAATCTTGCAACCCTTCGGACAGACTTTACAGATTCAGTGGCATGGGCGGCAGACAGCCTGCGTACCCTTGCAACAAAAATAGCAGATGACAGCACTTATTTTGCCGGGCTGCTGAGCACAGGTAATGCAGGTGTACTTGCTAAGATCGCAGCCGACAGTACCTATTTTGAAGCACAGCTTGATGCCGACAGTACCGCGTTGCAGGCAGAACTGGATGCTACACAGGCCGGTTCAGGACTGGGAACAGATGGCAGCTATACAGCAAACGGATCAACCAGTTATATAGGTGGTGCAACAACGCTTAAAGGCGCAGACGATCTTCTGGATGCAGCCATCAGGGTAAATGCAGACTCGGTAGCTAACTACGCAGCTTACTTTGCCTCACAGGCGGACAGCAACCAGGTTTACCGCGACAGTATCAATGCACTGAGCGCAGCCGTTGCAGCTGCAGGAACAGACAACACAGCCCTTCAGGGTGAAGTTGATGCGATTGAAACTGGTACAGGTCTTGGAACAGACGGCACATATACCGCCAATGGAACTGCGAACTACATCAGTGGCGCAACCAGTTTGATGAATGCAGATGATCTTCTGGATGCCGCGATAAAAGTAAACAGCGATTCTGTGATCAACTATGCATCATATATCAGTGCCCTGCAGGATAGTGATCTTGTTTACAGGGATAGTATTAATAACTTAAGTGATTCCATTGCAGCACTGAGAAGTGATCTGGCAGGACTTGATCCTTTGCCTGATCAGACAGGTGCTAACAACCAGGTGCTGATTTCAGACGGTACAAATGCAGGTTGGTCTGCTATTGACAGTGCAAATATTGCGGCTGCTGGAATTTCTATAACCAACATAAAAGAAGGTTCTTCTAACCAGTTGTTGTCGACCAATGCTGCCGGCGATGGTCTGGAATGGATTGACCGAAACACCGTTGGTAAACCCATCGAAGCCGGTGACGGATTAAACATCACTTCATTGAGTGATAGTGACAGTATTGCTGTTAATGTTGATCCTACACAACTGGAGATTGCTAATGATACAGTTCGCATTAAAGATGCCGGTATCAGCACAGCTCAAATAGCAGATGGTTCAGTTACCAGTGTTAAAACATCTGTTTCATTCCCGTCAATTGTAACAGCAAATACTACACTGACCGGCGCACAGCAGGGAGTGGTTCTTGTGAATACAACTGGTGGTAATATTATCGTTACCTTACCGGCTGCAGCAACAGTTCCGGGAACCAGCTATACACTGAAAAATACCGGTACTAACACATTAACAGTTGACGGAAGTGGTGCTGAAACCATTGACGGTGTTGCCACATCGGATATTTCTTCGCAGTTCGGATTTATTACAATTGTATGTGACGGATCTGCATGGTACAAGGTAGCCGATTATATCCCATCATATTTCCAGAATGTGACACCAGGTGTAGTGCAGGCTAACAAAGCGGTTGTTGCTGATAATAACCGGGATATTACCAATTTCAGAAGATTAGCAATTGAAAATACCGGTGCCAACGAGAATGATGCATTCTATTGGGGTGATCCCGATACCGATGGTACCTGGAGGGCAACCAGAACAGCTGCAGGTTTGAAATTCGAAAAACGGGTGAGCGGTTCATGGGAATATATGATGGAAATTGAATAAGGAAAAGGAATACTTTTCTGATTAACTCTTAATAAGCAATATGCGAACAGGTAAAGGAAAATATACCTATAACATAAAAAAAATGAGGTCAGTCGTAACCGTATTATTGTTGGCATTATCTTTTGTTGTTGTAAACGCACAATCCGATCTGCAACCAGCAGGGAATACATTAAATTTTGGAACGGGTAATGATTATGTGGTCATTGATAACCTCAAGAGTTATGATTTTGCCAACAATGACTGGACGATAGGTTTTTGGGTAAAACCGCAGGCAGGAGCTGTTTCCGTTACATCACAGGGATTGATCACAAAACGAAACAATGCGACTAACGTAGCTCCATCTTCACGGTTTAATGACTGGTCACTGATATATGAAACAACATCGGGATTCCTGGAATTTTCATATAATAATAATGCCCCTTTTGTAAGTTCATATGCAGTTCTGAAAAATGATGTTTGGACGCATATTGCATTAAGAAAGTCAAACGATTCCATATTTTTTGTTTACGATGGTATAACCAAAGATACACTTAAGGTAAGTTCTATGGGTAACCATACGACAATTCCCCTGTATCTTGGTTCAGCCCCGGTGAGTGGAACAAACTATAGTTCAGGTTCCTTCTGCGGCTCCTTTGATGAGCTTGTGTTCTGGGATAAAGCTGTCTCCGATGCTTCAATAAATGAAATGATGAACCGGACCCTGACTTCAGCATGGGTAAATGCAAATATTGCAGATGCCACCTGGAGTGATATCCTTGCATATTACCGCTTTGATCAGGGTATACCTTCGGGTTCAAACGCCACGGTGGATACGCTGGCCTCTGAACCGGATCTCATTGCCGGTATAAATACATATAACGGTGTTCTCAATGGATTTACCTTGGCGGGAGATAACGCCAACTGGATTCGTTCAAGTGCACCTTTAGGGGTGATTACCAATACCGGATTGTCATTCCCAAGTTACAACAGTGTCATCATTTCAGGAACACAAACGGGCGACTGGCTTGGAGCTGATCCCATAATTGAACGCGGTATTGTTTACAGTACACTGGATCATTTCGACCCTTATTTCACGTCGGGATCAGCAATGACCTATGTTGCTTCCACGGACCTTTTATCACAAAACAGTTTCTCAACAGAGATTAACGACCTCGTACAGGGACGGGTATATACATACAAAGCCTATATTCTTACTAACTCAGGACACTACGCCTATGGACAGGAACGCATTCTTGCCATGGGACAGGAACCTTCAGGTAATGCCCTGAACTTTGATGGTATTGATGACCATGTGGATGTTTTTCTTGAATCCGCTCAGAACACATCAGAATGGAGCATTGATTTCTGGGTAAAACCGGATGTATCCATAACAGGAACTGACAATGTAATCCTGTACCGTTCTCTTGAAGCTTTTGGCTTCAACACGTTGCGTTTAAATTATGATGCCACGAATGATGAGTTTGATCTCAGAATCCGTGAAGGCAGTTCAAATTCTGATGCAACTGTGTCAGCCAACATTATACCTGATCAGTGGAATCATGTCGCTTTCATTTATAACGGATCAGACATTACGTATTATCTGAACGGAACAAACCAGGGAAATGTCTTTACCGGAGTAAGCCCGGCAATATATAACCTCGAAAAATTAATCATCGGAGCTGATGGCGGATATATAAATCCGTTTAAAGGTGAATTAGATGAATTGCATTTCTGGAATGCCGATATATCTGCTGACATCAATGCTTTAAGGTTTGTTGAACCGGACAAGGAAACACTTGATGCCGCCGGTTATGGCGTAGGTTACAGTGACCTTTACCTGTATTATAACTTCAACCAGGGCGAAGCATTTGGTAATAACTCGGGAACCGGATCTGATCCGAAGATTTCTCAGTTAATCGATCAGGCTGCAAACGGATATAATGCTGACCTGTTTAACCTGGCTCTCGGCAATAGCCTGTATGGTGATTATCAGAACGATACCGTTTCCAACTTTACAGTATCCGGTCTTTATAATCTTCAAACCCTTGAAACGGTATTGGACTTAAGTCTCACTTCGGCCACACTGACAGGTTATATTGAAGGTCCGTGGTTTGATAACGGCCTTACAAACAGAGGTGTTGTAATATCAGAAATTGATAATTTCGATCCTCGCAACAGCGCAGCAGCTGATACCATTATGTTCTTTTCTACTGATCCGCTGACCAACGATACATTTACAATTCAGGTTACGGGTCTTGAAGTTAATACGCGCTATTTTTACCGGGTATTTGCCTTATCTGATGAGGGTGTTCTGACCTATGCCAACCAGGAAGAGCTGATCACAAGTATTGATCCTCCGGGTTATGCACTGGACTTTGACGGCGTTGATGATCAGGTTCAGACACCTGTAACCAAAGGTGATCTCGGGAATGATTATACCATTACCCTCTGGATGAAATATGAAGGTAATCCAACCGGAAACTATTATTCTCCGATTATAGGAGCATATGAAGCAGCAGGAAACTCGGATTTCTCAATTGCCAAAGATTATGGCAATGCACAGTTTTATGTGCGAGACGGTTATGCCAGAGATAACTGGGGTGCAGGAACAACTGCATTTGATGGAAACTGGCATCATCTGGCGTTCAGAATGGTTAATGGTATCGGCTATTTATATATTGATGGTGAACTATTAGCTTTCGACGATTTTGGAGGAGCTGTAGCGGCTGAACAGATATATATTGGTTGGGATCAAAGGTATAACCGTGCTTTCGATGGTAAAATTGATGAAGTACGCATCTGGAATGTTGCACTTGATATGGATGATGTGCGTAAAATGATGGACAGAACCATCGATAACGATTACATCACAAATAATCTGTCAGGCGTGTCAACTGCATCATTACTGGCTTACTACCGGTTTGATACCGGTTTACCCGAAGGCGATAATTCAACAATTTCAGTTGTTCAGGATTTCAGCAGCAGCGGGAATACTGCAAATATGTCAAATTTTGCGCTTACCGGTAACAATTCAAATTTTGTTTATTCAGAGGCTGCCCTGGGATTGCAGACTGTTGATCAGTTGGCTCCGGTAAGCGGGCTGTCTGCTACACTTAAAGGTGCCATTACTGGTATATGGACCGTTAATGCCCCTACATCAGGAGGTTTCTGTTACGCGACAACAAAATCGTTTAATTATCATAGTCAGTCTAAAACGGCAGCAACCTTAACCGGAGATACACTGTCAGCTACCATAGGTTCACTTACAAGGGGTGAGACCTATTATTACAGAGCATTTGGAGTAAATGGAACAGATACCATATGGGGAAATGAAACCAGTTTTGTAGTTGAAGACGATGTGCCCGGTAATGCCGTCTGGCTGGATGGGAATAATGACATCATCGTCAGCTCTGATAATATTGATATCAGCAGTCAGTCGTTTACACTGGAAACGTGGGCCAGAAAATCGGATGCAAATGCGAGAGGCTATTTCTTCGGACAGGGAATTGCCGGAGCTAATGTTGCTTTATATGCCGGATTCAGGGATTATAATACACTTACCATTTCGTTCTACGGTAATGACGTGAATATCGATGTGAATCCTGATGACTTATGGCATCACTATGCGTTTGTATATGATGCCCCCACAAAGACCCGCAGAATATATGTTGACGGTAACCTGCTGACAACATATTCAAATACAAGCCGGGAGCACTTCCTGGGAACAGGCGACTTTTATGTCGGTGGAGGCTTTATGTATGCGGGTGGATATAATTTAGATGAGTTTGACGGAGAGATGGACGAAGTGCGGGTTTGGAAAGCCGTTCTTGATCGTTCCGATATCAGAAAGTTAATGACCCGCACCATAGATCAGTCATGGACAGATGCCGGTTTATCCACAGCGACGTGGAATGACCTTCAGCTGTACTATAGATTGGATCAGGGTATTGCAGGCGGTAATAATAACCAGGAAAGAAGAGTATTTGACTGGTCAGGTAAAGGAAATGACGGTTATGCTGTGAATATGAATTATAGCGGTAGTTCGTCCAATTATGTGGCTTCAGGTGCTAATCTGGGGGTTGAGATTACAGATTTAAACGTAGGTGAAACCACGGCTTCATTCGATGCACAAACTACCGGAATCTGGGTGTCTGGTGCAACTCCCGATGAAGTCGGATTTTTCTATTCCACTCAGTTTGGGTTTAGTGCAGGATCGGGTACCCTGGTATCCTCAGCTTTATCGGGTAATACCTTTAACGGTTCCATTACCGGTTTAGATAGTGCAGAAACATATTATGTTAAGGCTTTTTTACGGTTTGGTTCAGATACAACATGGAGTCCAATGAAACCATTTGTAACTGCAACAAATCCCCCCGGGAATAATTTACTGTTTGATGGCGCAAACGATTATGTATCCATTCCGTATGACAACTCACTTAATGTAAACTCTAATTTTACCGTTGAAGCATGGGTAAAAGGGACATCTGAAAACTGGACCGGCTGGGATGGTATTGTGTACAAGCCTAACAGCTATTGGTTGAGAACGCAGGGAGGACAAAAGAACATGTACTTCTATGTGTATGCAGACGGTGGATGGCGAGGTGTTCAGTATCCTGCACCTACAGGCTTTGATATCAGAGTCTGGCATCACTATGCCGGAGTACTCGAAGATGACACAATTCGTATATACGTGGATGGTGTGATGTATAACGAGGTTGCAATGAACAATACGCTGGACCTTACAGATGAAAACTCCTTGTACATAGGATACACAGCCTATTTTGACGGAAACATTGACGAAGTTCGCATTTGGGATACAGATCTTTCTACCGATGATTTAAAAGAAATTAAAAACAGGACCTTAACTGAAAGCTGGGTTGACGCTAATATGACCAGTGCAAACTGGACAAATTTAAAGGCTTACTATCGCTTCGATCAGGGTATTCCTGCCGGTGATAATACCAATGAGTCGTTTTTCTATGATTTCTCTTCCTATGAAAATCATGGATCACTGATGAATTTTAATTTAACAGGTGCAAGTTCAAACTGGGTCTCATCTTCTGCTTATCTGGGTGTTAAAACACACGAGGTTGTTGCCATTGGTTTTGATGACGCTACAATCAGGGGTAGTTTAACAGGAGAGTGGTATGATAATGTCGACCAGGTCGGCCTGGTTTACAGTGCAACACAGGGATTTGATCCTTCTCTGGCCAACGGGGTGGATATCTTTGAAGAGGTGGCTCAACCCGGTGAAATTAACGGCGATGAGTTTACAATTGATATCGCCGGATTAGTAAGTGGTAAAAAATACTTCTTCCGTGCTTTTGCCCGGATTGATGGAAAAACAACATATGGTGAAGAGAAATTCTTCGCTACTGCAATCAACCCTCCCGGTAATGCGTTGGCTTTCGCAGGAGATGATGATTATGTCAGAGTTTATAACACCGAGACAATATCTCCTACCGATGAGATTACTATTGAATTGTGGACCAAAAACATTGGTGCAACCTGGTCCGATTATTACTGTCTTGTCACCAAAAGAGATGCATATTGGTTATTGCCTGTGAGAGGATCCAAACGCCTCTATTTCAGGGTGTATAACGAGGATCTCACCTACAGACAGATTAACTTCTATATTCCCCAGGGAATTGACCTGGAGGACTGGCATCATTATGCTTTTACCTACGATGGAAGTACAATGAAAATGTACATCGACGGTAAAATGATGCAATCCGGTAATTTTGGTACAACCCTGCCGATTAATCAGTCAGACTATAATCTCCGGATCGGTCGTTCAACGGGAGGAAATTATTACGAAGGACGAATAGATGAAGTCCGGATCTGGAACAAGGCGCTGACAGCAGGTCAGATTGATTACCTTAAAAACAGAACCATTGATAAGGAACTGGTTAACGACATGATTGGTCTGAACTGGACCAATCTTGGAGTGAACTTCAGATTTGACCAGGGAATAGCAGATGCAGAAAACCCGGGTGAACATTACCTTTATGACTTTAGTGGTAATGGTAACAGGGGAATACTTTTCAATTTCGACCTTGTGGGATCGGCTTCCAACTGGGTTGGTTCCGATGCTGCACTGGGTGTGACAACACTGACCGATTTTGAATTTGATAAGGGCAAAGGAACATTTAATGCTGTGACCACCGATTTATGGCACGGTAATTTTACTGACAGAGGTATTGCCTACAGTGATATTCTGAATTTTGCACCTTCTGAAGGAGATGCATTTTCTACACAATCCAGTTCCACGCCGCTGGCTCAGGACACGTTTAACGCTGTGGTGAACGGACTTACCTCCCGCGAGATGATTTTTTACCGTGGGTATGCCACAACGGATAACGTACATTATGCATATGGGGAATCCCAGGCCTTTGTTCCTGGTATTAATCCTCCCGGAAATGCATTGGATTTTGATGGCGTTGATGATTACATTCAGGTAGGACATTCCGGTTCTGTGAGTCCGGAAGAGGAACTTACCGTAGAATTGTGGGCTAAAAATGACAACGCACTCTGGTCAAGCTACGGAATGGTTTACAAACCAAACGAATACCGACTTTTACCTTATCCGAATAATGATCAGATACAATTTCTTGTATGGACATCTGATAATTCATCCAGATCGGTAAACTACAATCCGCCGGCAAGTTTTGATTTAACGCAGTATCATCATTATGCCGGTACCTACGATGGATATGAAGTAAGAATATATGTAGACGGCTTTCTGAAAGCCAGTCAGGATTACGGCACATTTATGCCGATCCGGGATGATCAGCAGCAGGATCTGCTCATCGGTCAGTATAATGGTTCAAACCATTTCCAAGGGAAGATGGATGAATTGCGCATATGGAAGAAAGCGCTGACTGCCGACGAACTTCAGGAAATGATGAACCGTACCATCGACAGAGCCTTTGTAGACAGTCTTGGACTAACTACTCTGACTTATGATGATCTGGGTATGTACATGCGGTTCGACCAGGGAGAAGCAGGTGGAAACAATACCAAAATTCCGATCGTATATGACTATACCGGAAATAAAAACTTCGGTGGGTTTAACAACTTCGCCCTGCTGACAACAAATTCCAATTTTGTACAGTCAACCGCAGGTATTGGTGTTGCAACGAAAATTGCAACAGCTGTAAGCTTTGACAAAGCAACATTAAACGGTGAACTGACCGGCATCTTCTATGAGGATGTTACCGAAAAGGGATTTGTCTATTCAGATGTGTCATTTGATCCATATGCGCCGGGTGGTGCATCTATTACAAACATTGTTGTACCTGGTGTTGAACCGGGGGATTTTAATGCAGATTTAACAAACCTGGGATTCTTGACCGATTATTATTACAGGGCTTATTATAAAACAGGATTAACGGATTATGTTTATGGTAACGAAGTAAGGTTTACCACCACCCTTAATCCTCCCGGTTATGCCTTGCATTTTGACAGAACCGATGACAGGGTTAATATCTATGATCTGGAAATTAATGATAAAGATACTGTTACAGTAGATTTCTGGATGAACTGGGAAGGTCGTGACAATGTAATGCCTTTGGGATTCAATAATTACGGCTTACGCCTGGTGGGTGGATTTTTCGGATTTTTTACCAACAGTAACGACCTGTATGGTATGGCTGATTCTGAGGACTTGGCTAATAAATGGGTTCATGTAGCTGCTGTTTTTGTACGAAATGATGTGGAAGCATCGAAGCTCTACATTAACGGAGAGGAGCAGGTTCTGGAACAAAGATATACACCACCGACAGAACGGGACTTCGGTGTCGATTTCAGAATTGGGACAATGAATAACACCGGCGGATACGACTATGAAGGTGCGATTGACGAATTCAGAATATGGAACAAGGAACTTACTGCTGCCCAGATTAATGAGGTACAGGACAGAACGCTTGATAAACCGGATGTGGATTCAATCCCCGGATTGTCTTGGGATAATAACCTGCTAGTGTATTATCGCTTCGATCAGGGAAATGCCAACGGCGATAACACCGGAATGACTGAAATCCGTGACTTAAGTAACTATGGTCATAATGGCGAAGTTGAATATTTCACCCTGACAGGCGACCGGGGAAATATTATTGTATCGAATGCGCATATTGGGGTTAAAACGGTACCTGATGTAACAGATCAGGCTAACGATGAAGTAAAACTCTACGGTGAGATCACAGGCATCTGGAATACAACGTTTACCGACAGCGGTTTTGTGTATTCAACTACACGATATTTTGATCCGGAAACGGAAGGGGCACATGTAAGTGCCGATCTGGCCGAATCAGGCAACCGGTTTGCAAAAGTTGTTACGGGTCTTCCAAATTCCACAAAATACTATTTCAGATCCTATGTGGTTTCAGAATGGGATACTCCGGGAGGAACCGTAAGTGATACTGTTTACGGTATTCAAAAGGAATTCCTGACCTCAGGTGTTTATACCACTACCAAATATTCAGATCTTGAGGACGATCAGATTCGGATTTATTACCGTTCAGTTGGTTTACCTTTAACAGGTTCATTAACGTCCGGCATTAAATATTCAGACACGGAAGGTTTTGATCCGGTGACAACGGGAACCGCAGTTGTGGGTTCATCATTTGCCGGTGATACCTTATCGTCTTTGATCAGTGGACTGACAGAAGGGGAAACTTATTACTATCATCCTTATGTCACAAACGGATCCACCACCTTATACGGAGATGAAGCATTCTTTGTAGCAGGATGGAATCCTCCTGGAAATGCACTTAAATTTGAAGGTTCTAATGATAATATTGAGATTGGCCCGGCAAATAAGATCATCACATCATCTAACTTCACAATAACCACATGGCTTAAGTTTAACTATGGTGGTCAGGGTGTGGTTTTCAAAGCGCCACGTTTTGGAAGCACAAATTTTGCAGTAGCCTTATACATCAATCGGAACAGCCTTAATCAGACTGAAGCAGGTAAGATTGACGTCATCTTTTATAATGAATCACAGGATACCGAAGAAGTAACTTCAGTTGGAACCAGCTACAATGATGATAAATGGCATTTTGTAGCTGTGGCGATGGGTGAAAACGGACTGAAGCTGTACATCGACGGCAGACTTGAAGGTGAATCAAATTATCGTTTGTTTACAGCAGGTTTCGGATCTGATCCGGCTTATATCGGTATGTATAATCCTTATGGCACCGAATACCGGGGTGAACTTGATGAGTTCCGGATCTGGAACAGGGAACTTGATATCTTCCAGTTGGATCAGATGATGTATCGCACAATTGATGAAAATTATGTGAACGACAGTATATCCGGTATTAACTGGGATGACCTGCTGCTTTATTACCGTTTTGATCAGGGGATTGCCGCCGGAGATAATACAGGTGAGGATAAGGTATTTGACTATTCCGGATATGCCTGGCACGGGGATTTAACCTATTCTGATCTTACCGGTACAGATGGTAACTGGATGGAATCGACAGCACCAATTGGTGTCGAAACAATGGATGCTAGCGCTGTGTATACCTTAGGAGAAGCAACCATGCAGGGAAATCTGACCGATCTCTGGTATACTGCACCGGTAGATACAGGATTTGTCTACTCCAATACCCAGGGATTCGATCCACCAACAGGAACCGCAATTGATGCCAATGTTCATGTAAATGATTCGTTATTTACCAGGACACTTACAGGACTGGATCCGGTATTAAAATATTACTACAGGGCATATGCCACTGCTGCCAATGGCAGAACGACATATGGTTCTGAGAGGGTCTTTATTCCGGGTGGCGTAAATACGCTGGATACGCTTGGTTTTATTGATGGTGACAATGCTGAGGTATTCGGTATTGTAACAGGAGACTTTACAGGCATTGCCGGTGATACCGGTGTATGGTATGCTCCTGTGCCTGATTTCAATCCTGCCGCTTATCCTTCAAATTATATGGTCTATTCTGGTGCTGCCACCGATACCTTTATGGTGGATCTTATCAGCCTGGATGCCGGAACAAAATATTATTACAGGGCCTATGTTGATGTAACCAGTGGTCCGTACTCGGGAAGCAGGGTATTTGGTGAAGAACGTTCTTTCCGTACGCTTTCAAATCCTCCGGGTAATGCAATAGATCTCGACGGAAGTCTGGATTTTATTAATATGTTCAGTGCAGGTGAAGCTATTGGCGAAAATGCTGCAACCGGATATACATGGGAAGCCTGGATTAATTCCGGTATTGAAACCGGCGATCGTACCTTATGGAGCATGACAGATACGCTTGGCGATTACGAGCGTGTTTGGTTACAAACGGTAACCTACAATTCCGAAAGACGACTCCGGTTAAGACTCGACAATACATATTATTATTCAACATCAAACATTGAAGATTCTGTTTGGCATCATATGGCTTTAACCGTTGATCCGGTTACGCCAAAAACGAGGCTTTATATTGATGGCGAAATGGTCCTTGATCTGGATGTTGCTCATACGATAGAGAAAAATGATATTGCTGCAACCGGTGCCAGACTGTATGACCTTAGAAATGTGGACCGGTTCTTCGATGGGTCCATTGATGAGCTTCGCATATGGAATCATCCGCTGTCACAGAATCAGCTCCGGCAAATGATGTACCGTACCATTGATCAGGCTTATGTGGATACTGATGTGTCTGCCCTGAACTGGAGCGATCTGATCGCATATTACCGTATGGATCTGGGTGTCCCCGGCGCTGATAATGACGAGTACTACGAGTTACAGGATATTTCAGGTAACAACGTCAAAGCATATCTTACGGATCTGGCCTTAAGCGGTCCGGTATCAAACTGGATATTCTCCGGTGCGCCGCTGGGTGTAACAACAGAATCAGCTACTGCATTTACCGATGATGGTGGAAACTTCTATGGTGCTGTAACGGGCGTCTGGTATTCTGCACCAATGGACTCCGGTATTGTATATAGTGCGGTTTCAGGTTTTGATCCGGATACCGTAGCTAAAATCAGTAGCGGCCTTTATACCCCAAATGATACATTTAAGGTTGAAATGCGTGACATTTTTACGCCTGGCCAGTACTACTACTACAGAGCTTATGTTCAGGTTAACGATAGCATCTGGACTTATGGAAATGAAAAAGCATTTTATGCCGGTGGTGTGATTACACTGGATACCGTGACCAATTTAACCAGTGTTGAAGCAACCTGCTTTGGCGAAGTTGTATCTGCATTCCCAACCGCATTGGATACAGGTATTGTGTATTATCTGGTTGAAGGTTCCGACCCGGATACGGTAAATTCATCACAGTTTGTTTCAACCATTCAACAGAATGTTACAACATTCCAGTCTGTATTGACCGGATTAACACCGGCCACACGATATTATTACCGGGCATATGTTGATCTTGGAAGCGGAAATTATGTCTTCGGTGACGAATATTCATTCATTACAGTTTCAACACCTCCGGGAAGAGCACTGGATCTGGATCTGACAAATGATTATATTGAAATCAATCATTCAACTGATCTGAACCCGACAGCTCAGATGTCCTACAGCTTGTGGGCAAAAAGTAACTTTGACCTGTGGACAGCAGCCAGTGGTTATGGCGTGATGCTGAGTAAAGGAGAAGCATACCTCTTCAGAGGAGTCAGAGACTCTAAACAGGTTCAGGCCTATTTCTACTTTGAAGGTTCCGGTTGGAGAAACCTCACCTTCAATCCTGATGAGTACTTCCAGGTTGATGAGTGGCATCATTATGCTGTTACATTCGATGGAAATGAAATGGCACTGTATGTGGATGGTGATCTGAAATCATCTACAACGAATTACAGTGGTTTTACGATCAGGGCAAATAACTCAAATGTTCAGATTGGTCACGACTCCCGTTATACCAATCAGAATGATCAGAATTTCAGAGGACAGATTGACGAATTGCGAATCTGGAACAAAGGTTTAACACAGGCCCAGATTATAGCGATGATGGACAGAAGCATCAGTGAAGATTATCTGGCTGCCAACGTCGCCGGTGTGGACTGGACAAATCTGGAACTGTATTATTCTATGGATGATGGAACACCGGGTGGCGATAATACAGCATTGCTTACCATTAATGACGACAGTGGTAACGGACAGACAGGAGCCTATGTTAATATGAATCTGACGGGAAATACATCCAACTATGTTGCCTCAGGTGCTCATTTTGGCATCGTCACAGATACGCTGGTTTATAATCCCGACCTGACGACTCATATTCTTACCGGACATATCACCGGTATATGGTATACATTACCCGATCAGGTTGGATTTGAGTACAGTACCGCAAGAGACTTTAGCGTTGCACCGGTAAGGGTATACGGACCTATTCAGAATGACAGCAGTTTCAGAGCAACGGTAACAGGGCTGACTCTTGGTGAGACGTATTATTACAGAGCGATTACCGAAGTGGGTTCAGTATCCTCCTATGGATTTACCCGCGTACTCCAGACAATGGAAGGTAACCCGAATGGATTTGTATCCAACGGAAATGCACTGGCTCTTGATGGAAATGATGATTATGTATTCATTGAAAATCCGTCATTGCGTCTTGACAGCCGTTCGTTTACCATAGAGATGTGGAGCCGCAAGCGCTACAATGATTCCTGGGGATATCTGTTCAGCCAGGGATCAGCAACAACAAATTATGGCTTACATGTTGGGTATGCAGATTACAATACCTTACGCTTTAACTTCTGGGGAAATGATGTCGGTATTGATGTGATTCCGGATACTTTATGGCATCATATTGCCTTTGTTTACGATGCATCAACCAAAACAAGAGATATATATTTTGATGGACGCCTGATGCGTTCGTATACCAATGATACCAGGGAGCATTACCTTGGAACGGGAGATGCTTATGTCGGTGCCCGATTAAATGGGGCATACGAGTTTGAAGGCGATATGGACGAAGTTAGGGTATGGACAACCGCATTGGATCAGTCACAGATTAATACCTTAAAGAGCCGTACCGTAGATAGCATTTATATTGAAAATTCTGGTCTGGGATTGTCTTGGGATGATCTGAAACTGTATTACAGGTTTGACCAGGGCACACCTAACGAGAACAATTTCGGCGAATACTATGTATACGATTTTTCTAACCCGAGAAATGAAGGAGCTTTGGTTAATTTCAGCATGGGCGGAGATGAATCCAACTTCATAAGACGTTCAGCACCAATCGGAATAGAGACTACTGAGATTTCAAATATCGGCACAACCTTCGCACATATCGAGGGCCGTGCCACAGATGCATGGAATAACAACATCATTATGCGTGGTGTTGTTTATTCCCCGCTCACTGAGTTCGACCCGGAAAACGTTTCAGATCCTGCTGACACCACCCAGGTGTGGTCCGCTACGGATATGTCTTTAAGTACCTTCAATGTGGATCTGACCGGACTGGATGTTGGTGGTCAGTACAGTTATGCTACCATGGTTGTTGCAGATAACGGCGATACCGCATACAGCAGTGTTGGTGCCTTTAATACCGTTATGGATCCTCCCGGACATGCGCTTTCACTCGATGGTGGCAATGATTACATCTCAATAGTGGATTCTCTTGATATGGCATCCCGATCTTTCTCATTTGAAATATGGGCAAGGAAGCGAACTGAAAATGAAGCAGGTTATTTCCTGAGTCAGGGTCAGACCACAGCCAACTACGGCCTTCATATCGGATACAGAGACTGGAATACGCTGACCATAGCATTTTATGGCAATGATGTTAACGTGGATGTCGTTCCGGATACCCTGTGGCATCAGTATGCATTTGTCTATAATGCAGATACCAAAACACGGACTATTTATATGGATGGTGACAGCATATATGAATATTCTAACGTGTCAAGAGAACACTATCTGGGTAGTGGAGAAACATTTATTGGGCGCTACTTGACCGGTAACTATTTTAACGGTGATATTGATGAAGTCAGAATCTGGCATACTGCACTGACTGATGAGCAGGTTGCGGATCTTGCTTTCCGTACCATCGACAGCACATATATAAATAATAAGGTGCCCGGCCTGCACTGGGACAGCCTTTATGTCAATTACCGGTTCGACCAGGGAGAACCATCATTAAATAACAGTGGGGTAACTTCTGTTTCTGACCTCTCCGGTAATCTTCATACCGGATTACTGACCAATATGGCATTATCAGGAGAGCCATCCAACTGGATTAAATCAACAGCCGGTATTGGTGTAAAAACGGTAAGAAATGCCAGTCCTATTCTGGCATCCTTTGCCACACTTCATTCCCAGGTTACCGGCAGATGGTATTCTGAAATAACGGACAGCGGAATAGTATATAATACTGTCCCGAACTTTGTTCCGCGTGATACAGCTATTGCCTTTGTGTCCGCCAACCAACCTTCTGTTGTGGATACCTTTGTTACCCTGCTTTCAGGGCTGGAACACTCTACGGATTATTATTACAGGCCGTTTGTGGTATCCATTATCGGTGATACCGTTTACGGACAGCAACATATGTTTACAACTGCAGGTATAGCAACCCTGGATTCAGCAGAAAACATAACCGGAACAAGTATTACGCTGTTTGGACGGCTCAATAACCCTGTTCCATCACCGCTGGATACCGGTATTGTAATAAGTGAGACCAGGGATTTTGTGCCCAATACGGGTAATTTCGTGACAGGCTCGTTGTTACCGGCCAGTACAGATACTTATGGTTCAGATATAAGCGGACTGAAACCATCAACTGTTTATTTCTTCAGGGCATACATTTATAATGCAACGGATACATTATACGGTGAACAACGTATGGTTCGTACCCTAAGTAATCCTGCCGGTAATGCGATTAATTTTGACGGCATAGACGACTGGGTTGAACTGCCGTCAGATCTGATGAGCGCATCCGGTTTAAGCGGAAGCGATGAACTGACGATTGAGTTCTATTACAAAGGTACCGACTTGCAATCTGCCATTCGAATTCAGGAAGGAACTGACAATTATATTGTAATCGGTTTCAATAATCCACCAATGGCCATTATGTCCAATAACTCGGGAGTAAGTGGCGCGTTGAGTATATCGAATGTCCGGAATATTGAAGATAATGAATGGCACCATATCGCTATGACCTGGAAAAGAAATACGGCTTCGGGATTCCGCATCTATGTGGATGGTGAAATGGTGGACGATAACTCCAGTACCAATATTCCAATACCCGCATTTACTTCCAATGCAACCGTGTCTCTTGGTAGCTATAATGGAAACGGAGCCTATCCTTTCCTTAACGGTACAATGGATGAAATAAGAATATGGAAAAAGTCACTTTCTCAGGATCAGCTGCAGCGGGTTTATGAGCGCACAATTGATGCAACCTTTGTGGACAACGAGGTTACCGGTTTGTCCTGGACAGATCTTGTGGCCTATTATCGTTCTGACCTTGGTGAAGCCGGGCTGGATAATACATCGATTTACCAGTTCATGGATTTCACTTCCAATGATTTTGACGGAACACCGACCAACCTTGCCTTAACAGGACCGGTGAGTAACTTCATAGAATCAAATGCATTTTCCGGAGTTATTACAACACCGGATTATTATACCATCCCATCGGCGAGTGAGGCAGATGTATATGCTCATAAAACCGGCATCTGGTATGATGCTGTTATAGATAGTGGTGCGGTTTACAGTCCTGTTTCCGGTTTCGATCCGGATACATTACCTTCAGCACGCTTTATTACGGCATTCAGCGTTCAGACAGATACATTTGTAACCCGGCTGCCGGGATTAACAAGTGGACAGGAGTATTATTACCGGGCTTACCTGATAACAGCTACCGGTGATACTGCCTATGGTAATGAATCTGTACTGATAGCAGGCGGAATAGAGACCTTGTCGCAGGCTGACAGGCTTGGTGCATCAATTCTGACTTACGGTAGAATGACTGGGGACTTCCCGACAGCATCGGATACCGGTATGGTATATAGTACTGTAGCTGGTTTCGATCCTGCAGATTATCCTGCCAACTTTGTATCTACAAGCGATGGCGGACGGGATACTTTCTCTGTACAGATCAACAATCTGTTAGTCAACACCGATTACTATTACCGCGCATATATTATCAATGGAACGGATACCATTTACGGATCGCAACGGATGTATCACACCGCTGATAATCCGGCAGGTAACGCATTACATTATGACGGTACCGGTGATTATGTCCAGGTGCTTACACCGATCGCTGCAGAGTTGAATACTGCTGGTGAAATGACGCTTGAGGCATGGGTTAAGCCTGATGACGTGGGAAGTCTGCGAACCGTTCTTGGCTTTACTTCATCAAATGGTAGCGTGAACCGTATTATTGTGTCTGTTGATGTGAATAACCATATTACTGCAATTATCAATTCAACCAACTATCCTTTGATAGGAGGTGGTGTGGATCTTGCTGATGGTGAATGGCACCATGTTGCCGTTGTATCATCTCAGTCTCCGGCAGAAACTAAAGTTTACATTGACGGATTATTAGTGGGTACCGCGAATGAATGGGCCGGATTTAATCCGACAGATATTCTGGGTGTTGGCGTTGAATATAACTATGTTTCCGGTCGGCTTCCGGTATCCCATTACCAGGGTGGTCTGGATGAAATCCGGATTTGGAATAAGGCATTGACTGACGAACAGCGTTATAAATTCCTGTACAGAACAGTATCGGAAGAATATCTGGATACCGTGCCGGGTATAACAGGTGACAACCTTATTGCATACTACAGATTCGATCAGGGGATAGCTGGTGGCAACAACGCCGGTGAAACAAGACTGTTCGACTTCAGTGGAAACGAAAATCACGGCGACCTGATGAACTTCACTCTAAATGGTACAGCTTCAAACTGGGTACAGTCCGGAGCATTGACCGGTGTGGTAACACTCGATAATTATGAACCGCTGTTAACTACAGCATTAACAAAAGGTCTGAAAACCGGCATGTGGTTCAATGGATATGACAGTACGGGTGTGGTTTACAGTGTTGTGGATGGTTTTGATCCGGCAACGGGAACCAGTTTCAGGGACGACGATCACCTTTTGAACAATGATACTATTGAAGCGACGATAAGCGGGCTGTCTGCTGGCGGTGTTTACTATTACCGTTCATATGTGGCAAAAGATGGTGTTATTAAATACGGACAACAGAAATTATTACAGACGGGTGGCGTATATACGCTTAACCGGTATACCGGGGTAAGTGGAGACAGTATTACACTTTATGGTTCTATCGTAGGAAATGTATCTCCCGTTAATTATGGATTTATCTATTCTGAAAACAGTGACCTGTCTGGTGCATTAACAGCTACAACAACGACAATCACAAACGATACATTCAATATTACGGTTACAGGATTAACACCCGGCCAAACGTATTATTTTGCCGCTATCGTAAACACAACCGCACCGGCAACCATTTCCGGTGATACGCTTAAATTTGCAACCTTGTCTAATCCGGCAGGAAATACGCTTGATTTTGATGCTACTGATTCATACATCAGTTTCGGGAACAAGGCAATATCAGAAGCTCTGGCGGTTGTGGCGGATGGTTTGACCGTTGAAACCTGGTTCAATACCACTCAGATTGTCAATCAGCAGGCACTGTTTGGATTCCACAATACAACTGGATCAGTAAACCGGTTCATTATAGATATAACCAATGATGACCGACTGGCTTTATATGTAAATGACGTACAATACATAATTGGTAATGATGTCACGGATGATCAGTGGCACCATATAGCTGTGGTTTCTGAAAAGTCGCCGGCTGCAACACGGGTTTACCTGGATGGAAATCTTGTTTATACCTTAGCTGAATGGGTTGGAATCTTACTGGCTGATCAGCTTGTAATCGGTGGTGAACTGGATAACAGCGCGATTGATGAAGTGTTGTATGGCCGACTGGATGAATTCAGAATATGGGATATGCCGCTGACAACTGCTCAGCTGAATGAAGTTTCCATGGCCGCTTTGGATCAGCCATACGTCAATGGCATAAGTGGTTTAAACTGGAGTGACCTGATTGCATATTTCAACTTTGACTTCAGTGATGAAGCAGCAGACAACAATTCATGGCTGCCTTATCTGCTCGATATTTCAGGTAATGCGAACAATGGTGTGTTTAACAACTTTGCACTTAACGGAACAGAAGGGAACTTTATTCTTTCCGATCTGAATATTGGCGTTAAACCTCTTGGTGTAGTTACCACAGGTTCTAACGATGCAGATGTCCAGGGTGAAGTGATTGGTGCATGGTATGATAAAGCAAATATCAGTCGGGGCATGGTTTACAGCCAGGTTATCGGATTCGATCCGAATGTTCCTGCAGATGTAGAAGGGACACAGGCTGCCGGTACGGATGGTTATGGTGCCTTTACCGTTACCTTAAGTGGTTTAATGGATGGAACAAAATATTACTTCCGGCCATACGCTGAGTATAACGGACAACGGGTATATGGTTCCATTGATTCGCTGAACACCAGCAATACAAGTCTGTACTATGTGGATATTGACGCTGCAGGCGCCAACAATGGCAGCAACTGGGCCAATGCTTACAATTCACTCTCGGATGCGCTTGCTGTGGCAGGTGCTTCTGATACGATATTTGTTGCAGAGGGAACCTATTATCCGGCAGCTGATGTAAACGGTAATGCCACACCGGCTGACAACAGAACCAAAACATTCACCATACGACCGGGTGTTTACCTTATTGGTGGCTTTAACGGTACTGAAAGTGATATTGCTTCACGTGCTGCGACAGGTCTTACCGTACTGAGTGGCGATATTGGTTTACCGGCAGACAATACAGACAATAGTTACCATGTAATGACTGTAAAAGGCTTCTCTGTGGATACACTGAAACTGGAAGGTGTAACCATTCAGGATGGAAATGCCAACGGCACCTTACTTAACAGCTTTGGTGGAGGTATTTACGCCCCGGGATTCCATATTGATATTCACGCATCAACCATTCATAGTAACATTGCAGTTAATGGTGGGGCCATCTATTTTGATGCTTCCAACAGAGGCTGGCTGAACCTGGTGAATACAACGATCTTCAATAATACTGCATCAGCAGACGGAGGGGCCCTGTATCTTTACGGTTTACCGGAACAGATGGAGTTTGATGGTATTAACGACCATGTACAGGTTCCTAACAGTGTGGATGGCAGAAGATACTATACCTGGTATGCAAGAATCAGAACGACGGATACAGAGACAGCAGTCGACAAAACGCTAAGTCCGGCCATAATCAGTGCCGAATCAGGTGATGTTAGCTTCTTTGTTGATAATGGGTATCTCGGATATTATGATACATTTGGTTCTGTGACCTCTGCTGTAACTTCTGCATATGTTGCAGACGGACTGGATCATGAAATTGTTATGGTTCGTGAAAACGGTGTGGTAAGGATTTATGTGGATGGTGTTCAGGTTGACAGTGATATTGCAACCGGAACAAATGTATTCAGTTCAGCGCATCTCCTGTTTGGAACACTCAATACGCATTATGCCGGAAACATATTTGAAATTAAAATTTTCAGCAGGAACCTTTCTGCCGCTGAAGTGGCCAATATAGGTACGGTAAGCACCAATGTGGAGGCCTATTATATTAATACAGGAAATACCGGTGGTGCAGGAGGTACATGGGCTGACCAGACCGGAAATGCCAACCATGGTATTGTGTTTGGTACGCCGGATGTTATCGGATCAGAAGATACTACGGTTTATATTACGAACAGTACCATTGCATCCAATACCTATGGTGATGAATCCGCTATTTATGTTGACGGATCCAAGGTATCTGTATCCAATACCATTCTTTGGAATCAGGGTTCCGAAATTACCGGTGCTGATGTGGAAATAAGGCACAGTATTGTTCGTGGAGGAACCGGAGATAATACATATGATCTGAATAATAACATATGGCCATACGATCCTCTGCTCGATCCGGCAGGATTGACAGATAATGGTGGATTTGTTCAAACGGTTAACCTGTTCTATGGACCTGCTGTGGATGGTGGATCAGCTTTATTCGCTCCTTCACTGGATGCCACAGGCGCTGTCAGAATAGCTGTTCCGGATATAGGTGCTGTTGAATTCGGGGTGAAGACAACCGGGCAGAGCTTTGATATGAATCCTGCCAATGTAAATGTTACAGCAAGCGTTTTCACGGCTTATAATGCCCGAACAATAGAATTCTGGTTCAAACCTGAAACAGCAATGCAAGGCGATTATATCAAACTGAGCGGTTCTGTTGTTATTTCAGTGAATGCCACTGATCAGATCAATGCTTCAGGTATGACTTCTCCGGCTGTTTATATTGACGGTGTAATGACCAGTGTTCTGAAAGCCGGTGTATGGCAGCATGTTGCGGTGGTAAGTTCAGCTGACTTTACCGTGGATGACATTCAGATTGCCAACGTAAGCGGAGAGGTTACCGGTTTGATTGACGAACTTAGGATATGGGATGTTGCCTTGACTGCAGCACAATTGAATGCTATGCGTTTTGTCGAACTGACCAACGATGGTATAAACCTGGTTGACCCGGTAAACCGCTCAACGGTTCTTGCCGGTACATTAGCCTGGAGTAATCTGAAAACTTACTACAGATTCTACAACAGTCAGTTTAATGATATCGCAGGCGGCATGAACGGTTCACCACATGGCGGCGCCGATGTGACAGCTGTGGTTCCTTATACACACTGGTTACCACTGGCAAAAGCTGCAAACTGGGATGTGCCTGAGAACTGGTATTTTGAACAGATTCCGGATTCAGCAAACACCGGTTATGTGGTCCTGAATCAGTCTGTCAGCATTCCGCATATTAATGTAACCGGTAATGCATCGTCTGAAACATTAATTTATGGTTTATTACTGAATCAGAATGCAACCTTTACAGTTGATAATGGCGCACTGGTTATAACCGGTAAGGTATTGAAAACACCTGCAGATGTAAGAGTTAAGCTGCCATCCGGTAAAGTGATGCGCATATTCAATACATTAAATGTATGGGAGTAGTGTTAAATAATGTTAATAATAAATCTTAAATTAACATATATTTTATAATTTAGTCTTAATTTTAACGTGACTTAATATAAAGCTTGTATTTTGATGGTTAAAACAAACAAAAAATTAATATTATCCGGTGTCTTTCTTTTGTTTACTTTGGTGACATTCGGGCAACGGTCATTGGAATTGTCGGTTATTTCTGCCTTTGGAATGAATACCGAGAGTACTTCTCATATTATGTCTCATACCATGGGTGAACTAATGACCGAAACGTTCACCGGGCATTCCGGTACGCACTTTCTGACACAGGGATTTCATCAGGATACGCTTGTCATCACGGCTATCAGACCGGAAATAAGTACTGCTGCAATGGTATATCCGAATCCAACCAGGGACCGGATATATATTGATATGGATTATTCAGGGGAAAAAATTGTTAAGCTGGACCTTTATGATGTAAGCGGAAAAATGTTAAAAACAGAAATTACAGATTTACGGTTTAATGAAGGATTATCGCTTTCGGAATATGAGAATGGTATTTATTTATTGAGAATCTCCAGTGTAAATGGGAAACTAATACAAACTTGCAAAATAGAAAAAACACGATAGAATGAAAAAATTGACATCATTGGCATTATTGTTATTCATGGTCATAACAGCTAATGTTTACTCGCAGGGGTTTAATTATCAAACGGTACTTAGGAACAGTGAAGGCAGAGTTGAAGCCAGTACGGCTGTCACACTTAAGTTTACCATAAAGCAGGGATCTGTATCCGGATCTGTTGTTTACAGTGAAACGCATGATGTGAGTACAAATATATTTGGGGTAATCAGTGTTGTGGTTGGAGAAGGAAGCGCAACTTCCGGTGATTTTTCTGCCATAGACTGGAGTAACGGACCCTATTTTATGAATGTGGATATTGACGGAGAGGATATGGGAACATCACAGCTTAACAGTGTGCCTTACGCCAACTTCTCCATGACTGCAGAATCTGCCTTAACGGCCGACGTAGCTACATCAGCTGCCAATGCCGATCATGCTACTGCAGCGGACAACGCAACAACAGCTACCAATGCGGACTACGCCACTGATGCAGGTCATGCTACATCAGCAGATAATGCAACCAGTGCAACAACAGCAACATCGGCAACAACAGCTGAAAATGCAGAATATGCGGATACAGCTACTTTTGCTAAAAAAGCAGAGATAGCTAATACTGCAGGCAGTGCAACAACGGCAACAACTGCAGGTACAGCAAATATGGCCAATAATCTGAATATTACCGGCGCCTCAACAGGGGATGTCCTCTATTATGACGGATCAAAATGGGTGAGGCTTGCCAAAGGCACTGATGGTCAGGTATTGACTGTTGAATCCGGCATTCCCGCATGGAAAGATGCAGCTGGCAGTGGTTCTACCGGGCCTGAAATAGGAGAAACCTTTGATGGCGGTACCATTGTTGGGATTTATCCGAATTCAGATGTGCTGCTGGTATACAACAGCCAGATTGTATATGATGATGGCCTTGGAAACATAAGTCCGTCATTTAATTATACCACTGCTGAAACTTTGGTGCCATCAGGATGGAGAATACCGACCAAACAGGAGTTTTCAAAGATTGCATCGAACTCCTTTTTACTGCCGGATGGTTTATGGTTAAATGAATCTGAAAATTACTGGACCTCAACGACTAATAACGGAGATAATTATATTTATTCCGATAGTTTCTTTAATTTATTCAATCCTGCATCCGGAGCTGCAAGCTTACTGGTTGTGAAAAAGGTGCCGTATAATTAGAATCCTTAACTATTTTAGATAAAAGCCAAAAGGGCAGATACCATTAAAAGTATCTGCCCTTTTATCTTTTTACAGTCTGTATCAGAATCGTTTTATTAATCCAAGGTATACCCGGTTAAACAGATTGCTGTCTTCCAGTGTCGCCTCGTAATTGGCTGTGAGTTGCAGCTTTTTCAAAATTCTGTATGACAATGACAATTCAGCTGTCTTTTGAAACATTCCGCTTGGTGAGTTGCTGAAGTTATAGTCAATCAGTCTTAAATTGAGCCTGCTGTAAAGCTTTCCGTCACAAAAGTCGCGTGAAAGGTTAAATGCATACTGCATACCCTTAAGATAGCTGGTATTAAGCATGGTAACATTAACTGCTGCAGTGGCATCAATCCAGGGTACATTGCTGTAGGTTATATAAGCTGAAGCATTGTTTGTCGGTGCCGGATCACTCTTTCGATACCGGTATCCAGCGTTCAGTGATGCCGTAAAGTAATTAAAGGGTCTTAGCAATACCTGGAATCGAAAACCCTGCCGTGTCTCATTTTCCAGAATCCGGTCAGCCAGGTTTTTAAAAGACTCAAAATAGATGACATTCCTGCGGGCATCATACGATGAAAAGAAGGAGACTTTACGCCATGGCCGGTAACGTAAGGATAAATAGAGGCCTGTTAAGTCAAGCGTATTGGTTGGGACGTCATTCTCCAGTTTATACAGATCGAGTTCGCAGGATGCAAATATATTCAGGTTCTTAACCAGTGAGTTACTGTGTTGAAAATAGGCAAACCGGCGGTCCGTTTTATTACCGTTCATCTGCTCAAATACTGCAAGTGATGTACTGGCATTACCGGTTGATGTTTTAAAGCTGTGTGCTGCAAAACCGCCAAACTGAACCAGGTCAGTGTTTATGCTGTAGTCTGTATAATCCGGTCTGGTTCCTCCGGCAATACCAAAAGTAAAGTTTTTAAAGGTGCTTTGAACCTGGACGCCGTCAATGGCTCCTATGTTGGCTACATTTGAATTTATTTTCCGTCCGACCCAAACATTGGTATTATCCGAGATGTCGTATTTAAGAGCTAGAGAATAGATTTTTAGACCTTCAAATATATTATTTCTTATCTGGTTCCATTCCCCGGAGCGATGCGTAAAGGAAACATATGCATCGGTTGATAACCTGGAACCACCCAGATGTTCACCCTGGAAAGATAACGTATATCGCATCCTCTGATTATCTGCAACATCGGTATTTGAAAAATTAGAATATGAAGCGACAGATAAACGACCGTGGATGCGTTGTTTTTCCTTTTTCTTTTCAGTCCGCTTTTCTTTGGCTTCTCTATCTTCTTCCGGCCTGACTTTAACAATCTTAACCTCCGGTTCTTTAACTGTTATCCTGGCCTGTGCGATGATGGTGTTGTCTACAGTGGCATTAATCCCGGGCAAAGGATTTGTGACACAGGAAATGGAGGAGGTTTGCGTAACAATAAGTGCGGGAATCAGCTTATCGCCTGTTTTAAGGTACAGGGTATCTCCTTTGGATATTCCTTCTGTCGACGGAAAGCTTACATAAGTGTTTTGCATACTGACGTATGAGACACGTCCTTCAATTGTTTTTTGAATAGTGTTCTGTGCTTCAATGGATAGCAGCATGCAAAACAGCATCAGTATTGTGATCAGTCGTTTCATTGGCATTTTGGTATTAGTCATCTCCACTTCCCATAGGGTGACAACGGTAACATTCATTGCTTTCCCATCTGTAATCTCTCACCTCCCTGTGTTTTCTGTCCATGGAACTTTTATTGTGTTCATGGCAATCTGTACAGGTAAAAACGGAATAGTTCTGTGGATCAGTATGACATGTGGTACATGAATTCCATACATTTTTATGTTTGCCTGAATATACCGGGAAATAGAGAATGTCATGCTCTGTATAGTCAGCCGGTGACCAGTTTTCTGAAAGTGTGTGGCACTCCTTACAGTTTTGTGAGAATCCCAGGGACAGGTGATCCGGATTTTTAGCCGTTTCGTAATCTGAATTATGACAGGTATAGCAATCTGAAGATACAGACCTGAAAGGACTTTCTGAACCGTGGCAGGTTGCACACTCCAGCCCTGAATGCCCCTGGATCAGGGGGAAGAAACCATGTTCAAAACCGGTAGCACTCCATTCTGTGCCATGCAGGCTGTGACAAACCTCACAATCGGTTCCGTAGCCTGCCTCAGCATGCTCAGGATTTGTTGTTGCCAGGTAGTCTTTTTGGTGGCAACTGTAACAATCCACCCCAAGAACATTGAACTGCAGGTTTGATGCCGATGGATGGCAGGCATAACAATCCACTGAATGGTGAGCTCCTGTTAACGGAAACCGGCTCATGTTATGTATTTCTGAAATGTTCATCACAATAAATGTGCTGGTAGTATGACACATGTCGCAATCCTGCCCTACCGTATTCTGATGGATATCGGTATGACAATCCATGCATTCTGTTCCGGCATCTTTAAAAACAAGGGAGGTATGGCATTGCCTGCACGTATTCATTTTATGCTGACCTGTAAGTTTGAATCCGGTTGTGTCATGATCAAAGCCGGAGTTAGCCACAAGATCCCATTCTTCAGCTGTATGGCAGACAGCGCAATTCACATTAAAGTCGTCACCGTGCGGAGACTGGCTGTATGTTAAGTGAGCAATAAGCAGGATAGATACTATTAAAATCTGTTGATGCATTGATATAATTTAATCAGACCTTCCGTTGGGATGGCAAGAGTAACAACTTTCGCTGGCATATACATAATTCCTTACTTCCCTGTGGTGTCGGTCTGTATCAGTCTGATTATGCTCGTGGCAACTGATACAGGAGAACACTCCATAATTGGAAGCATTGGTATGACAGTCGGTACAATTATTCCATTCACCACGGTGTGCCCCGCTGTAAATCGGGAAATATTGTGCATCGTGGTTAAATGTGGATGGTGACCAGGCACTGGTCGTATGGCAATCCTCACACACTTTCGGGAAATTTGCTGCGGCATGATTCGGATCTGTTGCAGAATTGTAATCGCCGGCATGGCAGCCATAGCATTCCGATGGTGTATTGGTATAACCTTCTGAGTGACAACGGATACAATTGTCAGCAATTGTTGCATGTGCACCCGTCAACGGATAAAAACTGTCGTGGTTAAATGTGGACGGACTCCATCCGTTTGTGTTATGACAGGTTTCGCAGGTCGTCGGAAACTGTGCATCCGTATGATTGGGATTTGTTGTTGCATTATAATCCTGCGTATGACAGGCATAACAGTTTGTTGGTGTATTGGTGTATCCTTCTGCATGACACAGCTTACAGTTATCCTTAATCCCGGCATGCGCCCCGACCAGGGGATAAAAAGTGTCGTGGTTAAATGAGGATGGTGACCAACTGTTTGAATTATGGCACGTCTCGCAGGTTGTTGGAAAATGTGCATCAGCATGATTGGGATCGGTAGTTGCATTATAATCCTGAGCATGACAGCCGTAACAATTAGTTGGTGTATTGGTATAACCACTGGCATGACAGGCATTGCAGTTGTCTGCAATTTCAGCATGCGCCCCGACCAGGGGATAAAAAGTGTCATGGTTAAATGTTGAAGGCGACCAGCTGGTTGGACTGTGACAGGTTTCACAGGTCGTTGGGAACCGGGCTTCAATGTGATTAGGTTCTGTTGTTGCATTGTAGTCTTTCGCATGACAGCCGTAACAGTTGTCAGGAGTATTGCTGTAACCATCGGCGTGGCACAACGTACAGTTATCTTTTATATCTGCATGTGCTCCGATCAACGGATAGAACTGATCATGATTAAAGATGGACGGTGACCAGCCCTTATCAGTATGACAAGTTTCGCATTCTGTCGGGAACTTTGCTTCAACATGGTTCGGGTCCGTTGTTGCGTTGTAATCCTGCGCATGGCAACCATAACAGTTATTTGGTGTATTGGTGTAGCCGTTTTTATGGCAAAGCATACACTGATCGGCAATGGCTGCATGTTCTCCGCGCAACGGATAATAGTTATCGTGGATTGCAAACGTAGCCGGCGACCAGCCCGGATTGGTGGTGTGACACTGATCGCATTCATCAGGGAAGTTAAGTTCCTGGTGTGGTGGATTCTGCGAAGCCATAAAATCGGCTGTGTGACAGTCTTTGCAGACCATTGAAGTGCCGGCATAGCCATTTGTATGACAGCTGAGGCATTCTGCATCCCTGTGTGCCCCTGTTAACGGGAAATTGGTCAGGTCGTGATTAAATGCTCCCGTTTTTGAGCCGTCGGGATGACAGGCAAAACATGCCTGATCGTTGTAGCTGTAACCACTCACCTCGCTGTGTTCATCATCCGTATCAGCCTTGTTGTGTTCATGACAGGCTGTACAACTGAATTGGGTATAATCTCCGGGTACAGTATGGCATTCTGAACAGCTTTCCCATGTACCGTTGTGCGTGCCTGAATAAACCGGGAAATAACTGGCATCGTGAGCTTCAAACCTGGCTGGGGACCATCCCGGATGCGTGGTGTGACATTCTTCACATTGTTGTGAAAATCCTGCATTCACATGGGATGGGTTATCCGTTCCACTGAAATCTTCAGCATGGCAGGAATAACACTCTGCTGAAGCATTGGTATAGTTATTATCCTTGTGGCATAAGGAACAGTCATTCAGATTATGTCCTTCAGTTAAAGGGAAAAAACTGTGATCAAAACTCTGTGAGGTCCAGTTGGTGGCATTCATGGAATGGCAGTCGGTACATTCTGTGGAAAAGCCTGATGTGACATGATTCGGGTTCGTTGTGGCTACAAATTGTTCCTTATGACAATCGTAACATTCCACACCCTGCGGATCAAACCGGAGTAATGAAGCCGATTTATGGCAGTCGTAGCAGTCGGCTGTAGCATGAGCACCAACCAGTGGGAAACGGCTGTTCATATGCATCTCCATTACATTATTCATAATCCATGAACCGGTGTTGTGGCAACGGTCACAGTCTTGTCCAACGGTATTCTGATGTATATCATTGTGACAGGATATACAGGTTGATCCTGCCCTGGCAAATTCAAGCGAGGTATGGCACGAACGGCATTGCACATTTTGATGCTGTCCGGTCAAAATAAAACCGGTACTATCGTGATTAAAGGTTGAATTCTTAACCAGATCCCAGCTCTCCGGAGAGTGGCACACATCACAACTGATGTTGAAATTATCTCCGTGCGGTGACTGTCCCTGACCCAGCAATGCAACAGGGAACAACAATAAGAGGATTATTTGTGACAGGTTGCGCATTCTATCTTTTCGTTATCGTAAAGGTATTTTACATATCTTCCTTTTAATGTTCTTACTTCCTCATGGCACTGGAAACAAGCCACGCCCGCATGAGCACCCTCGAGTTTGAACCTTGAGTTGTCATGATTGAATTTTCCGGCATCCCAGTTTTCAAATCCATGACATTGTTCACAACTTTTATCCCCGTATTTTTCAAACTGACCGTGATGCTCGTCTGTATGGCATTCAAGACAGGCCCCGTTCAAAGAAGCAAATTTCTGTTCTTTTTCGTGGTTTTCATTTTCCGGGAAATGGCAGCTGCTACAATCCGTTTGCGCGTGTACTCCGGATAAGGTAAATCCGGTCTTATCATGATCGAATGTAACTTCGGTCCATGTATTTACAGAGTGACAGTTTACACAGCCGTTCTTGTCTGTGTATTTTGTCTCCATATAATCCTGATGAATATTATCGTGACAATCGGCACAGTTTGAACCGATTTGCCTGAAATGCCAGTCTTCCTGCTTTCTGTGGCAGGCAAAACACGGTGTTGCCAAATGAGCTCCTTCCAGTTTAAATGCAGATTTATTGTGCATTTCAATTGTAAAGCCGGATTGTTTAAAACCCTGAACCGTATGGCAATCGCTGCAGTCTGAATATTTTTTATCTGCTGTCAACTCACCTTTGTGGTAGTCTTCATGGCAGTTATTACAAAATCTGTGATTTAAGGGATCGGTATATTTTCCGCTGATATGACATTCTTTACAATCCACATTAACATGCATGCCTTCCAGAGGATAACCTGTTTTACTATGGTCAAAGGTATTCATGCCCTTAATCTCTGTAAAGGATTCTTCGGTATGGCACTGTGTACAGTTTTGTCCGAATTTGTTATTGTGAACATCCTCATGGCAGCTTGTACAATTGCTGTGATCCACGTTGGCAAAATGCTGAAATGCTTCGCCATCAACAATTTCTTTTTTATGGCAGTCAATACAATCAACCTGCTGATGCTTCCCTCTTAAAACAAAATCCGTCTCGCTGTGATTAAATCCCGGCGCCGGTCTGAATTTTTCATAATTGTGACACTCAAGACAGTTGTCACTAAGTGTTTCCCGATGAAAATCCTTATGACAGGCCAGACATTCCCGGACAAGGCCCAGGTAAGTCATTGTTTTCTTTTTAATCTCCTTGTCCTGTATAAAATCTTTTTTGTGACAGGCAGCACAGTCCTGATCCGCATGAGCACCCTCAAGTTTATATCCGGTAAGATTATGGTCGAATGTTTCCTTATTGAGATCAGTAAGGTCATAGTCCCGTCCGTGATGTTCGTTATGGCATTCAAAACACGATTTTCCCTTAACTTCGGAAGATGCGTGAAATCCTTCACCGGCATTAATTTTTACAGCAATTTCTTTGTGACAGTCAAGACATTTTGCATTAGTGACTTTTTTGCCCAGCTCATGACATTTCGTACAGTTACTAATCCCTTCAAGGTCCTCGTGAAAAGTAGATAAATCACCGGGTGAAATTTGTCCGTAACACAGAATAATCTGTACAAGGAATAGAAATATTACGAGGATTTTTTTCATTCAGTACTTATTAATGTTTTAACAAGGCTTCACCATGCTTGCGGGTAATTTTGATTCCGATCTTTTCGAGAAACCTGGTTGGTAATTCACCACCGGCAAAGATGTAGACGAGATCGTTTGGAATAATTTCTTCTTCTCCGGTCTCACTGTTTTTCAGTACAACACTTTCCGGGTGAATTTCAGTTACGTTTGTATTGAACCGCACTTCCACATCTCCTGCTTCTATGGCTTTGGTGATCCGGTTGCTGTTCCCCGGCTTAATGCGGCTGAATGCATCGCTTCGGTACGACAGAATGACTTTATTGTTGTCAGCAAGCAGCATAGCTGATTCCACCGCAGAATCACCTCCACCCACGACCATAATTTTTTTATTATGAATATCTTCCGGTTCGAGTAAGCGGTAAGCTACCTTTTCGGATACTTCTCCCGGAACGCCAAGTTTTCTCGGAGTACCTCTTCTTCCGATAGACAACAAAACACGGGATGTTTTTAATGCGTCACCCGATTTTGTTTTTACGATAAATGAGCCTCCCTCATGAATAATTTCTTCAACCTTTGTTTCCTGCCGAATCTCAACACCATTTTTTGATAGGGCATTATTCCAAAGTTTCAGCAGCTCATCCTTTGAGGTTTCATATAGTTTTACTTTTCCCCATCCCGGAAGGTTCATCTGGTTGGTCATCACAATTTTTGAACGTGGGAAAGTGTAAACTGTACCGCCCAGCGTATCCTGTTCCAGCGTTATAAATTTAAGGTTGTGCTGTTTTGCCGTAAGTGACGCAGAAATGCCTGCAGGACCGGCTCCGATAATAACCAGGTCAAGTTGGTCCTCTCGGGTTTCAGGCATATCTTTTATGATATTCTCCACAGCCTGACGCCCCTGTTCCACTGCGTTCTTAATCAGGCCCATTCCGCCAAGCTCTCCAGCGATATATATCCCTTTAATATTGGTTTCGAATTTTTCGCTTACATGAGGTAGGTCCACTCCTCGTTTTTCCGTTCCGATACACAAGGTGATGGCTTCCACCGGGCAGGCATGAAAACATGCTCCATGACCGATACAGCGTGATGCGTTGATCACCGTTCCTCTTCCACTGCTGATCCCCAGAACATCCTTTTCAGGACAGGCTCTGACACAGGCTCCGCTGCGGATACAACTGTTTATATTGATGACCGGATGCAATGAAACAGGTTCAAATAGTCCATGTTCTTTGGCGTAGGAAATCTTTTTTTCCGTTTTTTTTGTTTCCCGGCGTAATTTGATGAAGTAAATCCCCAGGATGATCAATACAATAAGTGCAACCGAACCGTAAATGATCACTTTCTCCAATAATATGCCTTCCATTAAAATACCCATCTGTATCCGAATATTATGGTTATAACTACATGAATGACCATGATAATCAGCATGATCAGAGCGAAAGGAAGATGTGCCACATGCCAGTAACGGAAAAGATTCTGCATCCGTTCCAACCGTTTGATTCTTCTTCCCAGGCTTTTTTCAGATTTGAAATAGGACAATGCTTTTCGGATCTCCTTAGCCGTAAGCTGTTTCGTCTTAAGTTCTGCTTTAAGCCGGGAAATGGCTTCCCTGTTTTGTCTGGCCGGCAGATCAAAAAAAGCATCTTCAATACCATACTCCTGTGTCAGTTTCAGTTTAAATTCATCTTTCAGATTATTCACCTCACCTAAACTCAGTGCCCGTCCTTCAATGGTTCTTGGAATCTGAAGATAAATGTATCGCCCCAGAACACCACTTAAAACCACTGCCACCATACTCCAGAAACTTACAGAAACAATGCCTCCAAACTTAAAGGATGTATGATAAAGTACCAGAATAGGGCCAAGGGAACATAAAAAAATATGAAATTCAAGCCAGTACTTCAGGACCCCAATCCGGGAAAATACGCGTAAACGTTTTCTGGCCATGTAAGTAAAAATACCGGTCAAAATAAGAAGGGTACCGATGATTCCGTATCCATGACCGAGCAATCCGCTTGGTTTCAGTTTGTCATAGTCGGCATGGTGAAAGCGGTCAGCAATACCTACATTGTAGAAGGCCCAGCCCCGTAGGGCAAGAATGACGGCTACACCTATTGTGATAGCGACAAATGACCAGATGTATAGTTTGTGCAGTTTCGGTGACATGGTTTGTGATAACTGTAATTTCTATATCAAATATAACGATTGATACTTAATAATATGTTAACAATAAGTAATTTATAGACAGTCTTAATAGGTATAACCTATAGAACTACTAGGATAAAATTCTTATTTTTTTTCGGTCTCAGGTTGTTTTCTGCCTGATTTTTGTCATGTTTTCTTTATAGTATGCAGCTGTCACTATGGCGATTACAAGTATCGCCGAAATGTAAACGGCATTTGGTATTGGAGGTGCATCTCCCTGGGCATATGAATGCAGTCCGGAGAGGTAATAATTTACACCGAAAAATGTCATGAGTACAGATGCAAAACTGATTAAGGTAAGTCCGTTGAACAGAGCCGCACTTTTAAACGACGGAATTTTTTTAAGGTGCAACACAACAGAATATACCAGTATGGTAACCAGTGCCCAGGTTTCTTTTGGATCCCAGCCCCAGTAACGGCCCCAGGATTCATTTGCCCAGATACCTCCCAGGAATGCGCCTGCTGTTAACAGGATCAGTCCGATGATCATAGATATTTCAATGATTATGGAAATCTCGCGGATATTAAGATCGAGGTTTTTGCGGTTGGCGTTCGATTTAAACACAATGAGCAGCAAATTCAAAAGCCCAAGCAGTGCAGCAATAGCCAGGAAGGCATAACTTAAGGTTATAACTGCAACATGAATAATCAGCCAGTATGATTTCAGTACCGGTACCAGCGGTGTTATTTCCGGGTTCATCCAGCTGAATCCTGCCACCATCAGCATAATACCTGACAGGAAATTTGTGACCGGTAACACAATGCCGGACAGCCTCGAAAAAATTAATCCGATCGCAGCTGTTCCCCATCCGACAAATATCAGGGTTTCGTAAGCATTACTCCAGGGTGCATGATTTGAAATGTACCATCTCAGCCCAAGTCCTGAAGTATGAAAAAGGAACAGTAATACCGACAGGATCAGCAAAACGGTATTCACACGTTTTAAGGAAAACTGTGGTTTAAAAACAGTAATCAGGTTTATGATCAGGAAGATTAAACCAACGGTTTCATATATCCTGGATAAAATACTGAAGAGATTGACTTTGCTGTAAACGACTTCAGCTTTTATTTTGAATGCAGACGGAAGCACAGAACCCCCGTTCATGAGTTGGTATGCTTTAATGCTCAGGAGCAGAGAACTGGCATTGCTCCAGTCACCGGAAGTATTTGCTTTAGCGGCTTCCTGCAAATATGCGTTATAAAGTTGAACAGGAGATGTTTCCCCGCTCTTTATCCGGTTTTTTGGAAAGGTATGTGCTGTTGACCAGTTATGGTTTGCATCGTCCGGAATCGGAAACAGTTTAAAAAATGAATGATTATAAATCTGGTAACAGATGTTGATGCGTTCATCAAGATTGATGACTTCCTTATCGTATTTATTCCGTTTAATCTGATCTTTCTGATAAGTGGTATTCACAAGTTTCTGAAGCTTGTATCCCGATGCATCAAACATATTGTGGTAACTGATATAACCGGAAGGAGCACCAAGCTGTTTTGCCAGGCTGCCATTGGATATTTTTATAAATGGTTCATTCTGCCATCGTGCCGGATCGGTCATCATACCCAGGATAACTTCATCTGCTGACATGCCGTCATAGGTTTCGCCCCGGTGAATCTTTCGCATCAGTTCTGAGGACAAAGCCGCCATAGGCTCTATTCTTCCTTTGTGAACCAAAAGGGTCCCCAGTTCCTTAAGATGTTCTTTTTTTGTAGAGGCCAGATCTGATGGGTTATTGGCAAAAATATTGCCCTGGCTCAACATAAAAAACAGTAGAATTACAGGCAGTGCAGCCCGCTTCATCTTCTGTATTTCACTGCTCTGGCGGAAGAGAGAATAGAGTTTGCTGTTCCTGTTAAGCAAGGTTATTACCATACCCAAACCTAAAAGAAAATAGCCGAGGTAGGATATAAAAGTTCCCCAGTAATCGTGACTGACAGAAAGGATTGTTCCTCTTTCATCCGGGTCATAGGAGGACTGGAAAAAACGATATCCGTTATATTTCAGAATGTGGTTCATATAAATACGAAACGGGAAAGATGTATTGTTTTGCGGATCGTTCAGTACTACATCACTCGCAAAAGATGACGGACTATGTGATCCGGGATAGCGCTCCAGGTCAAAATCCTTTAGCTCAATAGAAAATGGGAGCTGCCTGGTTACGGTGCCAAAGTAAATTTTAAGATCCATGTCATCTAGGTGCGTTTCGGCAGGTATGGCATTTCCGTTTTGATTAAACAGACTGATTTTGTCAGAAGCATTATCCGTGGAAACAGATACCACAAGACCCTGGGAACCGGTCTCTGTTTTCGTGTTGCTCTGAACGATTTTTTCCGCATGCGGCATAAAGGATTTGATCACAAAAACATGACCGGCAACCCTGTATATGGTTTTTTCCTGTACATCGTGACGTTCGCCTGCAGCCAGAATGGTTGTATCTCCCTTAGCCATCATGCTGGTAAGCATGACATTTGACCGGGAAATAAACTGTGGTTTATTCTGATCAAATAAAAATGTGATCATGCCGGGGCGACTGGCATCAAATGAGTAGCTTAACATATCCACCGTTGTTGTTTCACCCTGAAGCAGATCAAATTCGTGGCCTGCTTTGCGCATATCCATGATAAACAGCGAAACACCGGGAAGTCCCGAATCTGAGGGCTTCAGGACCTGTTCTGCATTTGGAAGAAGCAGGATTGTTTCAAGTTTTACGGATTTATCACCGATGTTAAGCGATTCGGTATAATGGTTTGATCCCTTTGGTGTTAAGCGGATCTTTTTGGATACCTTTTCATTCAATCCTTTATAATTAGCTTCCATGGTAAGATAGGTATGGCTCAGTGTAATTAAATCCGATGATTCTCCCTCCCTGATGTGCATGGTGCCTTCATAGCTGATATGTCTCGTAATCGCTCCACCTCCAAGGATTAGAAGAAAAGCGAGATGAAAAAGCAGGATGGAAAACTTTTTGGGTTTGTAAAGTTTGTTCTTAATTACGTTTCCCGTCAGATTAATCGCAATAAGCCACATCAGAACTTCAAACCATGGCGCCACATAAACCAGTTTCTTTGCGGTTTCGGTTCCGTAGCTGCTCTCAATAAACGTTGCCCAGGCAATGGCTACAGCAAAAATCAACATAAGTACCACTGCGGTTGCCATTGAAAACAGAATATTTCCCAGCTTCTTCATTTTGTTCTTTTTTCAGGAATAATTTGACAAATGTATATGTTTTATTCAGAAGATATTCAAATTAACGCATACACAATGCTAGTTTATCAGTAGTATAAATTAACGGGATTAGTTATTGCTTATTATTCTGAAAGCCTGCGAAAGTTTCGAGCCCTTATCCGTAGCGACTTTACACATACATACGTTGGTCTTTGTTCTGCATTGTTTGAATTATTTCTAAATTTGTCTGTCCGGTTGTATTCTGCACATTAAATAGATACATTTAGACCAATAAGTTTAATACGATAGCCAGATGGTACACAGCATGAATAAAATAACGCAAAATCAACCTTCTTACACCAGCCAGTTTGAAGTAGCCGCAGAACAGCAACGGTTTATAACCAAAGTATATGGCTGGATGACCTTTGCCCTGGCAGTTACAGGAGTGATCGCCATGTGGATTGCTTCCATGCCTCAGATTGTGAACGTAATTCTGAACAACCAAATCTTATTCTTTGGTTTATTGATAGGAGAGTTAGTCCTGGTTGGAAGCCTCGCTTCGATGGTTAAAAGAATGTCCGCTCAACTTGCAACCCTGTTGTTTGTAATGTACTCCGTGCTCAACGGCTTTACGTTTTCAGTTATATTTATGGTATTTACTGCAGAATCCATTGCCACCACCTTTTTTATTACTGCCGGAACCTTTGGGGTGATGAGTTTTTATGGATACGTCACAAAATCAGATCTGACCCGGATGGGGAATCTGCTGTTTATGGCGCTGATCGGATTAATTATTGCTTCTGTCGTCAATTTCTTTTTTCAGAACGAAATGTTGTACTGGATCACCACCTACGCGGGTGTATTCATTTTTGTGGGGCTGGTGGCCTATGATACCCAAAAGATTAAAAGGATGAACGTCATCGGGAATGAAGGGACGGATGAAGATAAAAAGGAGGCCATCATGGGTGCATTAACGCTGTATCTTGATTTTATTAACCTGTTCCTCTTTTTATTACGCATTTTTGGAAGGAGGCGATAATATACCAAATATACAATACCATGAAAAACCTTCTTCCCCTTTTTATTACAGTCCTGATTCTGTTTTCATGTGAGAATAAGCTTCCTGTAGATTCAAATTCTCATGAGATCAACAGGATAGACAACATGAGCTTTACTGACACCGTGTATGAGGTCACCATCAATTCCGCCAATGAAGTAGAGGACACTCTAAACATTAAATACATCAAAAAAGACGATACGGGTCAGGTGGTGTTTGAGCGACTGGAGGCTTTACATCCCGACTTCTATTCCGTTAATGAATCGTATTTTAAAGATGGGCGGTTAATACTGCGTAACACGCAGTTAAACGGGCAGCCTTATTCAACGTATGAGAATTTTTATACCAATGACTCCGTCATAGTCCGATCAACCATGATAAATTATGATGGTGGAAGACATGATACCTTTATCATTAATTATACTTACTCGTACTATCCCGATGGAATCAGTAAAACAATTAAATCCTATGCAAAAGGTGATTCGACGAATACCTATCAATTGAGTCGCTACAATGAAAGAGGTAAGGCTGTATCCGGTATTTTTGTAACAAAAGGCGATACGGTACAGGAAATGACATATTTCTATGACAATGGTAAATTAACAAAGTCGGTTCTGGAGTTTGTAGGATCAAACCGGAAAGAGGTGCATTTTTTTAATTCCCAAGAAAAAGAGGTTTTAAGAAAATATTACACACAAATTAACGGCAAACCGGTACTGACAAAAGAACGAACCTGGCAGTTTGATAAGGATGGTGACCTTGATGAATCCGAAACAAAATATATGGATAAAAGGGTCCCGGAGAGGAGAAAATACATTAAGAAACATGGAAGGAAAGATATGTAATTTGTTCCATTACTGGTTAAGTATAGTATATAATCTGATATTTAAATGAAGAGATTTATTCCCCTGTTTGCAGCAGTACTCGTATTGTTCTCCTGCTCATCAAAACAGCAGCAATCGCTAAACGAAGCCGCTACAGAAGCAAAAATCGATACGCTTCTCAGCAAGATGACCCTTGAGGAAAAAGTAAACTACATTAACGGGACAGATAATTTTTACATCCGTCCGATGGAAAGACTTGGGCTGCCAGCCGTGAAGATGACGGATGGTCCGGTTGGAACCAGGGGACATGGTGATGCAGTATCCTATCCGGCCAGTGTGCTTTCTGCTGCGTCCTGGGATACGGCACTGGTTTATAAACTTGGTGAGGCTATAGCCAGGGACTGCAAAGTGCGTGGGATCGATATTTTGCTGGCACCCGGTGTGAACATCGCCAGAAATCCCCTTACCGGAAGAAACTTCGAATACCTGGGTGAAGATCCGTATTTGTCTTCCCGCATGGCAGCAAATTATATCCGGGGCGTACAGGATAACGGCGTGGTGGCAACCATTAAACATTTTACGTGTAACAACCTGGAATACGACAGAAACTGGACCAGTTCGGAAGTGGATGAGCGAACCTTACACGAAATTTATTTGCCGGCCTTTAAATATGCGGTTGAAAATGCAGGTGTCAGTGCAGTGATGAACAGCTACAACCCACTGAACGGCATCCATACATCCCATAACAGCCATTTGAACAATGACATTTTAAAAGGGAAATGGGGATTTAAGGGAATTCTGATGTCGGATTGGGGTTCTGTTCACAACGGGGTGGCTGCCGTTTTAGGCGGAACCGATCTCGAAATGCCGGGGAATCAGCACATGGTTCCCGACACGCTTATTCCTGCCATTGAAAGAGGTGAAATTACGGAGGAGATGATTGATGCAAAGATCCGAAGGATCATGAGAGTGTGCTACCAATACGGATTTTACGACAAAAAAGAACTTACCGGCGATACAATAAAAACGAATGAAGAGAATGCTACCATTGCACTGGAGCTGGCCAGGGCGGGTATTGTTTTGTTGAAAAATGATTCAGGTATTTTACCTCTGAATTTGGCTAAAACAAAGCGCATTGCTGTGATCGGACCCAATGCAGATAATTATGCTGCAGGAGGTGGCAGTTCGTTTGTAAGACCTGCAGATCCGGTGACTTTGCTGGAGGGACTTAAAAACATGGCTCCTGATGCAGATATCCGCTATAATGCAGGGCTTAAGAACTTTAATGCACTCGCAAGATCATCTGTGTTTTACGCCAATCCGGGATCATCAGAGAAAGGGTTAATCGCCGAATACTTTAATAACAAGTCACTGAACGGATCGCCGGTTGCCGCACGCACAGAGCAGGTTGTGAATAATGACTGGGCACAGGCTCCCGGTGTGAAAGGCATCGGTGAAGATAACTTTTCGGTGCGCTGGACCGGCGTCATCCGGCCTGAAAAAACCGGGACCTATAAATTTGTGGTCCGGGGTGATGACGGCTATCGTTTATGGGTCAATAATAAAAAAATAATAGATAACTGGAGCGATCACGCTACAGAACAGCGTAACAGTGTACTGTCCCTGACGCAAGGCAAGGATTACAGCATTAAACTGGAATATTACGAAAACGGTGGCAGCGCGGTCATTGATTTGGCCTGGTATATGCCTGAGAATGAGAATGAAGATGATGAGGTGATCCGGATTGCATCCGAAGCAGAGGTTGCCATTGTATGCGTTGGATTCAACACACATACAGAAAGTGAAGGCCATGACAGGACATTTGCCTTGCCGCAAAAGCAGGAGCGCCTGCTGAATCTTGTGGCGGAACATAATCCGAATACCATTGTGGTTTTAAACAGTGGTGGCAATGTGGATATGCAAGCCTGGTATCCTAAAGTTAAAGGATTGATCCACGCTTTTTATCCCGGGCAGGAAGGAGGAATCGCACTGGCAGAGATCCTGACTGGTGAAACGAATCCATCAGGGAAACTACCGGTCAGCTTTGAGAAAAAATGGGAAGATAATCCAACGTCTGCCACTTTTTTTGACGGGAAGAAAAATAAGAAGGTGGATTATACCGAAGGAATTTTTGTGGGTTACAGATATTACGATGCCAAAGATGTGGAACCTCGGTTTCCATTTGGTTTTGGCCTGTCTTATACAACTTTTAACTATTCCAATCTGAAGGTGCAGAAATCACAGAACGGATCTGATATGGCGGTGACCCTGACGTTTGACGTGACAAATACGGGTCCGGTCGATGGCGCAGAAGTAGCCCAGGTTTATGTGGCTGATAAGGATTGTCGGGTAGAGCGTCCCGTGAAAGAGCTGAAAGGTTTTTCTAAGGTATTTCTGAAGAAAGGGGAAACAAAAACAGTCACTGTTAAACTTGACCAGTCAGCATTTTCATACTATAAGATTGATCAGCATGATTTCGGGTATGATCCCGGTGCCTTTGAAGTGTTGGTTGGAAGTTCATCCCGTGATATCAGGTTAAGTTCAGCGGTTGACATCGATTGATGAAACAGGTTGTTTTAGCCGTTAATATTTCAAAATTTTGGGAATCAATCGGCTTAATCCAGCCAGATTAATATACTTTTGCTCTGATGTTAACCGATATTAACATACTGGAAGCACTGGCCCTGAACCGGCCGGTTATCGATGTGCGTTCGCCGGGAGAATTTGAGCACGGTCATATTCCGGGTGCTGTTAGTATTCCCTTGTTTTCCAATGATGAAAGAGCGCAGGTTGGAACCGTTTATAAAAAACAGTCCAGAGAAGCTGCGATTGAGCTGGGGCTGACTTTTGTAAGCCCTAAGCTGGATGATTTTATTACGCAATCGTTTCAGGTTGCACCTGACGGAAAGGTTATTGTGCATTGCTGGCGCGGAGGCATGCGGAGTCAGGCATTTGCCAGGCATTTAGCGGATAACGGCTTCTCCGATGTCAGGGTGATTACCGGAGGATATAAATCATACAGACGACTGGTATTAAGCGATTTTGCTATTCCGGTTCACATGAATGTACTGGGTGGATATACCGGGAGCGGCAAGACTTATATATTAAAAGAGCTCAAGAAGAACGGGAATCAGGTGATCGATCTGGAGGGCCTGGCACATCATAAAGGATCAGCCTTCGGTGGAATTGGACAGGCAAAACAGCCAACGGTTGAGCAATTTGAGAATAACCTCCATTCGGTTTGGCGTCAGCTTGATTTGAAGAAACCCATTTGGGTGGAGGATGAAAGCATTGATATCGGGAGGGTTAAAATTCCGGTTCCACTGTTCAGGCAAATGACCGATGCACGACTTATTTTTGTTGAGATACCAAAAGAACAGCGGGCTAAACATCTGGCAGCAGAATATGGAAGTTGTGATACAGAGGCACTTGCAAGTGCGGTAAGGCGTATTTCCAAACGTCTGGGCGGATTAAGGGTGAAGAACGCTCTCGAAGATCTCGAAAAACAGAACTTTTATAGCGTTGCCCTGAATACGTTGCATTACTACGATAAAACCTATTTAAAAGGCATGCAGAGGAGGAGCCGGGAAACCGTTTTGCAGATCACCCTTCCTTCGACTGACCATGCAGAAAATGCATTAAAAATTGAACGATATTTGGACATGATGGAAAATATTAAACTAACACAATACAGTCACGGTGCAGGTTGCGGATGTAAAATATCACCAGCTGTGCTATCCGATATTCTGAAGACGAACCAGGTGGCCACGCCTGATGCCCGTCTGCTTGTAGGTAACGACAGCCGGGATGATGCTGCTGTATATGATATGGGTGACGGAACGGCAATCATCAGTACCACCGATTTTTTCATGCCCATTGTTGATGATCCGTTTGCTTTCGGTAAAATAGCGGCCACCAATGCCATCAGTGATGTGTATGCCATGGGTGGAAAACCGCTGTTGGCTATTGCTATTTTGGGATGGCCTGTGGACAAGTTACCGGCAGAAGTGGCTCAGCAGGTTCTTGAAGGCGGACGGCAGGCCTGTAAGGAGGCCGGGATTTCCCTGGCCGGCGGACACAGCATTGACAGTCCCGAACCAATATTTGGCCTGGCTGTTACGGGACAGGTTGAGCTGAAAAAACTTAAACGCAATGATACGGCAACAGAGGGATGCCGGCTTTATCTGACTAAACCGCTTGGTGTCGGGGTATTTACTACCGCTCAGAAACAGGGGAAACTGCTACCTGAGCATCAGAATATTGCATCTGATTCCATGTCGAAACTGAACAGTATAGGACAGGAACTGGCAGAGATAATTGGCATCACAGCCATGACTGATGTGACCGGATTTGGTCTTCTGGGACACCTTACAGAAATGTGTGAGGGCAGTAAGCTTTCTGCAGAAATAGAGTTTGATAAAATACCGGTCTTCCCGGATGTGCAGCAGTACCTGGATCAGAAATGCATCCCCGGAGGAACACACCGCAACTGGGCAAGCTACGGACAGCATATTCAGTTAAAATCAGAAAGTGATAAGTTTATCCTGTGCGACCCGCAAACCAGTGGAGGACTGCTGATAGCAGTAGAAGAAGACGCTGTTGATGCAGTGGAGATGTTGTTAAAAAGATACAATATTGAACCGGTTTCATTTGGAAGGTTAAACCCCCAATCGGATACATTAATCAAGGTGATCTGATGCATCATATATGTTACTTGTCAAGTACTCACTATTGGACTGTAGTCCGGCTTTCTGACGTTTTAATTTGCCGAGATACAATGGATAAAAATTGATTTATCCGAATAAGGTATTACAATATTTACTACCTTGTTACACTTTTACCAACTTATAGAAATAAAAACCAACCGTTATGATTGTTAAATTTTTAGGCGCGGCTCAGGAAGTTACCGGAAGTAAGCACCTTGTTATCACCCAGAAAAATAAAAAGATATTATTGGATTGTGGCATGTATCAGGGCAAAGGAAAAGAAACTGATGCCATGAACCGTGATCTTGGCTTCGAGCCATCCGAAATAGATCACATCATACTGACCCATGCACACATCGACCATTCGGGCCTGATTCCATATGTATACCGGCGCGGGTTTCGTGGTTCGGTAATCTGTACACATGCCACGCTTGATTTGTGTAAGATTATGCTGGCAGATTCCGGTGCTATACACGAAGCTGATACGATATTATTTAATAAAAAAATGCTGGCACGCGGTCTTCCGCCGGTGGAACCGATTTACACCCGTAAGGATGCTGTAAAATGTATGGAGTTGTTTATCGGTGTGGCTTATGAACGAAAGTTTTACATTGATCAGGAAACTAAGGTTAGGTTTACCAATACCGGACATATGCTGGGAAGTGGTACGGTGATGCTGGAAGTGCTGGAGACGGATGGGTTGAAAAAACTGGCTTATACCGGTGATATCGGGCGGAAGCATAACAAGATATTACGTCCACCGGTACCTTTCCCGCAATGTGATTTTCTGATTACGGAATCCACTTATGGTGATCGTCTGCATAAAGATCATAAAGAAGCACGGAATGAGCTCCTCCACGTCATAAAACATACCTGTATTGAAAAGAAAGGGAAACTGGTGATTCCATCATTTAGTGTCGGGAGGACTCAGGAAATTGTGTATACCCTGAACCAGTTGTTCAATGAGGGCAAACTGCCACGGGTGGATATCTATGTGGACAGTCCGCTGGCAGTGAATGCCACAGACGTATTTCGCCTGCATCCGGAGTGCTTTAATGATGAGATGCTGGACGAGATGTATTCGGATCCTGATCCGTTTGGCTTCAACCGTCTGTTCTATACCAGAACAGTGGCAGAATCAAAACGCATTAATGAACGCAAAGAACCCTGTGTGATTATATCTGCATCGGGCATGATGGAAGCCGGACGTGTAAAACACCATCTGGCCAACACTATTGCAAATCCACGGAATTCAGTTCTGGCAGTAGGATACTGTGCGCCGCGAACGTTGGGAGCTAAAATATTGCGGGGGGACAAAGAAATCTCAATTCATGGCAATGTTTACCCGGTGAATGCCGAAATATTCAGGATTGATTCTTACAGTGGGCATGGCGATTATGAGGAGATGATCGGTTTTTTGAATTGCCAGGACAAGGAACAGATTAAACGGACCTTTATCGTACATGGTGAGAAGGATGCCCAGGAAACGTATAAACAACATCTGGAAGACGATGGCTTTGCCAACATCGAGATTCCGGAACGTGGATATTGGGTGTCTTTGTAAAAAATGCTTCGTGGCCTCTGTGTTAAATTTTAACCACTTAGCAACACCAGGGTAACTCACTCAGGTCACAAAGATTTAAGGGATACACTGTAGACTTTAGATTTAAATAAAGTTTGTAACATTTAAGGCTCAGGTTAGTTTTAACAATATCGCCAGACATTAAAAATTTAAATTACCGCTTATGAAATCAGTTTTTCTAATAGCCATTGTAATTGTATTAACGACTTCATGTATATCAAACCGGTACATGCTGAATGATAATGGTCATAAAAGCACGGCATTAATTTCTGCTATTAAGGAAGCAAAGACAAATGGTCAAAAAATCCATAAACCTCTCATTGTGCTTGACGGTATACCTTATCGCTATGATGTTGAGTTGAAACAAAGCAGACTTCCTGTCAGGCCGGACGATATTGCTAGAATGTCTGTTCTGAAAGAAAACATGGGAGCATCTATTTATGGTGAAACTGGCAAAGGTGGTGTAATCCTGATAACCACAAAGCAAGCTGCAGTAATCACAAAAAGAAAAGAGGTTAGGATCAACTGTACACAGCCTGTTAAACAGGATAAGTTATTGTATTTAAGGGATGGAAAGATAATTTCCCAGGCAGAAATGAATGTAATTGATGCATCAAACATTGAATCCGTTGATGTGATCAAAGATCCTGATGAGATTAAGAAATACACCACTGAAGATTATGATGGGGTGATCGTTATACGAATGAAGCAATCGGATTAATTTTATCATCAGAACGTGGAAGTTAATCTTCCAGTATATGCTTCACCCGTCCAACTTCACCCGATTCCAGCATCACTTTAATACCGTGCGGGTGACTGGCAGACTTAGTCAGTATTCTGGCAACGCCTCCTTCGGTTAGTTCACCGGTGCGCTGGTCCTGCTTCTGAACAATCTCCACCAACATTCCTTGTTTTATATTTTTTCTTATCCTGCCGTCTTTACTCTGCTCATTCATTGCATTGGGTATTCTGATTTTTTTAAACTGTAAGGCCAAAAGTAGTTTAAAATCAATTAAGTCCGGTTAAAGCTTCAGAGATTCCTCGTTTCACATGGCTTAACTGTCATTTGATGGTTTTTAAGCAGTATGGTTAGACCCTGTATGAACCTAGCTGGCTGTCATTCTACGCGTAATAAAAAAAGAACCATCAATTCATATTGATTAATCCCAGGACAACAATGGTTTAAATTGTACAGCTTGTTAATCGCACGATGTACAAGCATTCTACAATATGCGTATAAATGCCTCTGTTCCGGAAAATCCAATGGACAGGAGATTTTGTATAAACGGATTGTTTGTTTTTGTAAGTGGCATAAAATCAGTATGTTATAATTCTTTTCTGCAGTTGCTTGTCCGTATCACTTTTTATGGCAAAGTTTTTTCACTATACAGAAGTAAAAAACAGAAATTGTATGACATTACTTGAGATTATATTTGCAATTATACTGCCACCGGTCGGTGTAGCCATGCGCTACGGAATAACCGGAACATTCTGGATAAACCTGTTACTAACGATCCTTGGGTATGTTCCCGGACTAATCCATGCATTTATTGTTCTGTTGAGAGATTAGAAAATAAGTCTGAAACCTACATTAGTTTGATATAGTTTTTCCATTGGACAGCTCAAAGAATGATAATGCTGACCTCTGAAGCCATTTTTCCTCGAACGCAGGATCACTTAAAGGTGTGAGTGCTTTTTAAACTTTTCATCGAAATCTAAGTAAGATCAGCTAATCTTGACCTTAGCTGTTTCTGAGTGCCTCAATCAGTTCTTTTTTGTTCATGTTGCTTCGTCCCTCTATTCCTACCTGTTTGGCTTTGGCGTAGAGTTCATCTTTTGTCCATTCTTCGTATTTTTTACTGCTGCCGCCTTTTTGCCCTGAATTGCTTGTATTAGCAATCCGGGCAGCTTTCTGTTTGCTGTATCCTTTATCTCGCAGCGCTTCATACTGGTCTACGTTTTTAATGTGTGCTGATGTGTTTTTATCCGGCATCATTTATATTTTTAATGGTTTCTGCTTCTTAGTATAATCGCATTACTGGGAATGCTATAGCGGTTTAATTCCGGTGGCTTTTGCTGAATACCTCAATTGTTTTACTTATAAAGGCATCCATATCTCCCGGATTCCGTGAGGTTACAAGGCTGTTGTCTACAACTACCTCTTTGTCCATCCATTCGGCACCTGCATTTATCAGATCCGTTTTAATGGAATAAAATGACGTTAGCTTACGTCCGTCTGCCACTCCGGCTTCAATTAGCATCTGTGGTCCGTGGCAGATGGAAGCAACTGGTTTGTTGTGTTCAAAGAATCGTTTTACAAAATCCACGGCTTCTGTTTGACGCCGGAGTTTATCGGGATTGATTACACCTCCGGGGATAAGAAGCGCATCGTAATCTTCTTCCTTTGCCTCATCAACAGTCTTGTCAACCGGTAGTTCCTTACTCCATTCACCATGATTCCATGCCCTTATCCGGCCTTTATCGAGTGATATGATTTGAACACTGGCACCGCTGTTTATCAATGCTTCACGCGGTTCAAATAATTCTGATTCTTCAAATCCGCTGGTAGCCAGAATGGCTATACTTTTATGATTAAGTGTTTGCATAATGTTTTGTTTTAAGGGATTAAATAGTAAGTTGTCGTTTCTAGGAGTGAACTGCAACTTCTTTCTTAAGTGCATTTAGCTGATCAATAGCGACCTTGATAAGGTACTGCTGTTCTGACAACATTTCTGTGAGATAACCCGGAATTTCGGGTTCTGCCAGAACTTTACCATACGTCTCAATGGCTGCCTTTTCACCTGTCATACTCTCTTCAATCACTTTTTCATTCGTGGAGCCGCTGATACTGGCTTTGGCATTCAGCCAAGTACGGTGAAAAATACCTTTAATGGTTCCTGTGGTGTCTAAATGAATACCCAGCTTAATGGCCTCGTCATTTATTTCTTCAATGAATTGTTTCCGCTGCTGTGATAGGCGTAAAAACAAGGTCCTGAGGTCGCTGTATTCAATATTTTTTGCAGCAGTCTCATAGCCTTTTGCGCCATCTTTACATATATCGGTTAGTTCCTGTAATCCAAATTTAATCTGATCTTTATTCATAATTTTCTGATTTTAATATTCTATAATATACTGTGAAATAATCCTGCCAAACTTTAAGTTATGCGTTTCGTCGTTTTAATTTGCTGGTAATCAGCAGGTATTTGCGCATATCAGAAGAAGGTATAGCCTGGAGTGTAGAAAAATGACTAAAACTGTTGACGATTAACACACCCGAAACAGCAAATACAAGGTATGAAAGCTGATTTTCATGGATATCAGATATATTTGCAGAACATTAAGTTTTCTCAACTAAAAAAATAGCATAAAATCTGTAACTTTTCTTTCATCTCCTGTACTAATGGGTAAACCAAAGAACAAAATAGTGAAGAAAGAAGACACATTTATCCGGCTGGTGTCTGAGAACAGCGAACGAATCAGGCGTATCTGTTGCTATTACAACAGTAATCCGGATGATCAGAAGGACATGTACCAGGAAGTGCTGGTAAATATCTGGAAGAGTCTGAATAATTTCAGGGGTGATGCCAACATCAACACCTGGATCTACCGTATTGCTGTAAATACCTCACTCACCTTTACCGGCAAAGCATTTAAGGAGATGAAGCTGCTTGTCAGGCAGGATGCAGAGCATCTGAGCTCGATTTTGGATGACGAAGATCTGGCAGCAAAAAAAGTACAGGAGAAACAACTGGAGCATTTGCAACTTGAACTGAATCAGCTATCCGTTATTGATAAGGCTTTGATTTCTCTCGTGCTCGAAGGCCTGAGCATGAAGGATATTGCCGATATCATTGGAATTTCTGAAGCGAATGTGAAGGTTAAGATCCACCGGATCAAACTACAGTTAAAAGAAAATTTAAAAGCGTTTACCCATGAAAAATGAAACAAATAATAATGGATCTGTCAATCTGGAATCCTTAATTAGCCGATTGAGAAATGAAGATCAGCGTTACTCACGATTGAGTAAGGGGATACAAATTGTTTATTTTGTATTGCTTCCCATTTACGTGTTATTATTAATAGTACATATTATTGAAGACAGTACCTGGTACGAAATTTTTGGAAGCGTGTGCTTTGCATTGTCCATGCTTATCTTTGCCCTTTTCTTCCGCAGATATTATAAAGAGTATAAATATGTGGATTATGCTCAGCCCACACTATCCATGCTTAAGGATGCAGCTTTTCGCTATCAGCCGTTTCAGTGGCGGATGATCTGGCTTGTGTTAGCACTCGCCTTTATGGACATAGGATTAAGTCTCACAACCTTTCAAATGGCATACACAGTTCTGGTACAGATTCTGTTTTTAGGAAGTCTTGGAATTGCAATAATTATTGGATATATCATTTGGTGGTTTCGCTACAGGCCCTTAAGAATGGATACTTTGAAACTGATTAAGGAGATAGAAGAAGATTAATAATATTAGTGATCCGATGACTTGAAGTCATCGGATCACTAAGTTGGATGTTATTTCGTCGCACATACCATACACACCTTCTTGTCTCCTTTAACGCGTCCGTATTCCATTACTGTCATTTCTCCGCATTCTTCGCATACAAAGCTGTTAAAAGAGTGAACCGGTTGTTTCCATTCGTATTCGAACACCTCTGAAATTTTCATCATTTTATCTTCCGGTGCATTCATTACTTTAACTACCAGAGGTTCTACCACTTCATCAGGAACCTGTGTTGGGGGCACGCCTTTTTCCCGGTAATCTTTAAAAAATGTTGTTCTTTTGTTGGCCATCATGGCTTCTGCCGTTGGTGTAACACGAACCGCGCGGTTTGTTTTTTTATCGATCAGGGTTAAGGCCCATTTCCCTCTGTGGGTTTTCTCGATATTTCCTTTCCCAAACGTACAACCTGTAATAACCTGAATACCGTCTGCAAAACAGGTGGCGCAGTGATTGTCCCCAAGGTCGAGGATGGCATGTAGGGCGCTGTCGCCGGTCCGTTCAACACCAAGTGCATTCATTGCTGCCGAACCAACCCGTAAGCCGTTTGGCATTGCCGGACATTTGTGCCCGTGAAATTTTTGCCCGAATTCGAGCCAGTCTTTTGGATCTACCATCTTATCTTTATTTTAAGTTTCAAATCGTCATTTTGTGATACGTCAGTTCCGTCAACATTTATCACAAGTGCAATGCAGCAGCAAGTATTGGCCAGCTCAGTTTTAAAGCCATCAACAATAAAATAAAAGCCAGTATTTTTTTAACAGCATTAGGATTCAGTTTTTTGTGCATAAATGTGGTTCCTAAGGTAGCGCCTGCCATTCCGCTGAAAGCAGCTATCAGTGACAGTTTCCAGTCCACAGTGCCGAGACTCCAGTACGTAATAAATCCTGAAAACGACGAAAATGGAACGACAAATGCAGTGATCGTTGTTATTTTTTTGGGGTTGAAACCCAGCATTAATAAGAGCGGAGAGATTATACTGCCACCACCAATTCCCAGGATACCCGATAGCAATCCGGCAAAGATGCCTATGAGGGATAAAGCTATTACAGGATTGTCTTTCCGGTAAACATCCGGTTCTTTCCTTTTGTGAAAAAGAAACATGAACCCCGAGAATACTAAAAAGGCGATAAAGAGTCCCAGAATTATCTGTTTGGGGATGAACTGAGAACCCCAGGCTCCAACGATAGCAAACAGAAATGATGAAATGATGATTGGAATGCCTCCCCTGAAGTCAAGAAGTCTGTTCCTGATATTGCTGATGCTGGCACCGGTTAAACTGATCGTATTGTAAAATAAACCGACCGGTCTGGCAACATTAATGGGAATTCCCAATGATATAAGAATTGGAATGAGGATAACGGCACCGCCAATTCCTCCAAGAGAAAAAACAAAGGCTGCAATAAATGATATGATCCCGATTAAGTAATCCATCGTTCATCGTTAAAATTCTGGTTGAGATTTAAGCTGCAATAAAAATGATATATGTTTCATAAAGACCGATTCCAATAAACAATACGGCAACAACTTTCCGGAACCATGTTTCAAAAACTTTTATTTTGTTGTACAGATTTCCGACTGATCCAATGCTGAAAGCAACTAACCATGCAAAAAGAATAACCGGGAGCCCGGTAGCAATAGCAAAAGCCAGGGGAAGAAATAATCCTCCGGGACTGCTCATCGTCATTGGGATCAGCATACCAAAATAAAGCACACCACTATACGGACAGAAGGCAAGGGCGAAAACAAGGCCAAGCAACAATACACCCCAAAATCCGGAGTTGGATTTACGTTCCATTTTTGAAGTGAGTGTACTGATGCCCGGGATGGATAAACGGAGAACACCCAGCATAAATAAGCCGATAATGATAAGTAAGGGTCCGAGAAGTTTTTCGCCCCATTCCTGAAGCAAAGAAGAAATCTTAAACTGACTGGCACCCAAAAAGAAAATGATTCCGATGGATGTATAGGTTATTGCTCTTCCGAGCGTATAAATCAAGCCGTTTATAAAAACTGTTTTCCTGTTCTCAATGTCTTTACTTATAAACCCTATTGCCGTAATATTAGTTGCTAAAGGGCAGGGACTTATGGCAGTCATAAGTCCCAGGATAAAGGCTGATAATAACGGAATTTCTGATGACTCAAAAAAGTTTTGAAGCAGCTCCATTACTATAACATTGCATCAACCGTTTCCTTAATCTTTTCTTTTAACTTCTCAGGTTTGGTTCGTGCATTCATAAATGCATCATTGGTCAGATTTACCACTTCATCACCTTTTATAATTAATAAGGTTGTGCCACTGACCTGGAATTTTTTAATCAGGGGGTTTTCCTTGTCCTTATCCCTGTTAATAGATTGGAAAGGAATCTTATCACCGTAATTTTCTTTTAATGCCTCCCTGGTTACTTCTTCAACCGCCTGACAGGTAGCACAGCGTTGGGTTGCATGAAAATAGTATGCTTTAACAGCAGATTCTGTATTTTTCTGCTCTGCCTTTTGTGCGTTCTCCTTACATGCCGGATCAGGCGTGCTGCAACATTGTGCCTGTATTGATGTGAGGCCGCTAATGCATACAAAGCAAAATAAAATAAGTGTCTTTTTCATGATTTTAATTTTAGTGAGTTAGTCTGTGTGAGTTTTAACTGATTTTATCCGTTTACAAAACTTGTTCGAAGTTCGCAAAACACCGAACAAGTTGTTTAAATTTTTTAGAGTTTTAAAAACTTTCTGAACAGTTCCTGTGCCTCTTCCCAGTTTTCTTTGTTTATGCAATATTTAACCTTGGGTGTTTCAATCTCGCCCTGTATTAAACCTGCCTCTTTCAATTCTTTTAGATGTTGCGAGAGGGTTGATTTAACAACAGGGAGTTCTTCTGAAATATCGCCGCTGTAACAACAACTTTGCTTGGAAAGCAACTCCAGGACATACATGCGTATAGGGTGCCCCATAGCTTTAGCATATCGTGCCATTTTCTTTTGCTCTGTTGTTATGACCTCTTTCACTGGCATTATTGTTCGTTAATTAACGAACAAATGTAATTACTTTTTTGGAATTACTAATATTGATCCGATGAAATTTGGTTCATCGGATCAAAAATGTTTCATAGAATTTTTTTCCAGGCTCCGTTAATGGATTTATTATGTCCCCGGAATAATACGTTGAAAGCATCAATCATGACCTGATCTTTTAATGTCAGGCTTTCATATATTTTTAACCTGTCCGGGAATAACTCAATGTAATCATGGACAAATATGCTAAGCAATACCATCAGGTTTTTAAAGTTATACTTTACCAGATCTGCATAGGCATTGTTTTCTGTCCCGAACATCTGGCTGAACTGAAAAACCGAAACATTTGACGGGTGAGAATAAAATGAAAAGTAAGTGTAGTTGTCATCAAATAAATTGCTTTTCAGATTCATGGTATTGAATGTGTCCTGCCAGCTCAGGAGGCTAACCTCATTTCCCCTGAACACCAGTTTATATTCATTGTCATCAATGGCAGAAAGTATCTTACCCTGATTTTTTGCATCCAGGTTTTTAAACAGTGCACTGTTTTCAATCTGGCTGGTCAGATCCTTTATAATTTCCTGATCATCCTTTAATATTTGCTTGCTCTCTTCTCCGGCAGCATATTTTGTAAAACGTTGTCTGTAGTTTAATCCGGACAGCACCCATAAATTATAGAGAATTAAGCGCTCTTCATCATTCTCCGGTTTAACATATACAATGTAAAACATCGAGATGGTTTCAAAGGTATTCTGAACATGTGCTGCAACAGTTGTGGGATCAATGAGCTTTTTTAGCTTGGCCCCTGTTTCTTTGTCGTTGTAGTTGACGCCGGTCAGAAGTTTTTTGGCTGCCAGTAATTTTACAAATACCATTTGCAGAATGGTCATGGCATCAGCTTCCCTTGCTGTTTTCTCTGTAAAATCCTGACTTTCCATCACCCGGAAAAGAAAACGTTCAAAAATGTCGGTTAAATCAAATAAATCGTCTAAGGTATCTAATGAAGTTAATCGCTCAATTTCCTTTCTTAGTTCATCTGTATTCATAATATCAAGTTTTAGCTGTTAGCAAATTTACTGAATATGTAACATTCTTTCAATATAGTTTTTTTATGGCAAAATAACTAAAACAAGATAGTATTTATTTATATAGTTTGAGAGGAGCTGTTCGATAATTTATACTAAAGTTAAAACTCTCTTGTTCAAAACTGCATAGCTATTCCAGGGATAGTCATTTCACGGTTTTTTGAAAGGTTCAAAAAGTGAGGATACTGTGCATGTATTTTGAAATGTGGACATAGCGATTAAAAAACAGTCAAATCATTTGGGCTTGCAACGCTTCTGACAGCATTTCGAAATTCATGAGAACGGAAAAGCTTACGACCCTGAATTGTTTTACGATTTTAAACAGCATAAAATAAGGACTGAAGAACGACAGGAGGAATCTCTGTCTGTGGTTCATAGGTTGCATAGACCTAAAGGCTATGCCAACAAATTTGCTGTTCCTGAGTTTTACAGTGTTCACGCAGGTGACTCGCTTTGGAAAATTTCACGTAAGTATAAGGTGTCTATCAATACAATTTGTCAATTAAACCATATTTCGGCTAATAAAGTATTACGAATCGGGCAGCCATTGCGATTATATTAGCCAATTAACCAGATCTCTTTATGAGTGAAGAAATTTCAGGTCATATTAGCAGGGATTATTTACATGATCCCTGTTACTCCGAATTCCGAAAGCAAAGTCCGTTATAAGTCAGCAAGAGAAAGAGCAGGAGTTGCGAGGTATTAATGTATGCCCAGCACTTTTGCTCCAACCTGATTTGGATTAAAATTAATAGCTACTGATTTGATCGAAACAATTTGTATGTTCTTTTCTACATTAACCTCAGTTATGAGGGCCGTAGGTCTGAAAGTATGGTAGATTGTTCAGATAATTGAACCGGAGAGCTTCATAGGAGTGAAAGGATTTCAGGTCATATCTGTCGGGATTATTTACATGATCCCTGTTACTCCGAATTCCGAAAGCAAAGCCCGTTATAATTCAGCAAGAGAGTGAGCAAGAGTGGAGAGGTTTAATTGTATACTCAATACTCTTGCTCAAAACTGATTTTAAGATAGGTGTTTTATCATTGAAAACAACATTCTGGATATTTCGTCAAGGTCAGAATAAAATTTGGCAAATTCAGTTTCGGTAATAGTTCCAATATCTTTTAAATAATCGAAAATAGCAACACATTCAAAAGCTGAGCCCCTTGAGATAACATAAAAATTTCGTTTGTCTTTTTGAGTATATCTTCCGGAGCCTTCTGCTATATTCAGCATAATACTGAAGGATGCACGCCTAAGCTGATCAGTTGTGGTCCTGTCCTGCTTGTTGGAAACCAGAAAATGATTCACTTTTTTATTGAAATCTTTTGCGTGTGAATAGACAGTTAATTTTTCAAAATCAAACATTGTGTAATGTTCGTTTAGGGTTGAGTCAGCAAGAGAAAGAGCAAGAGTGGAGAGGTTTAATTGTATACTCAATACTCTTGCTCAAAACTGATTTAGTGATCCCGACGGGATTCGAACCCATATCGTCAGAACCGGAATCTGAAATTCTATCCATTGAACTACGGGACCATTATGGTGGATGCAAAAATAATAATTTTACCTTACAACCACACATAATATATCTGCTCTTTCTATAGTTAATCTAACAAAGCTTAAATGAAATATGAATCGTATTGGTAAATTACTAAATTTGCCACACATCCGTTTAATCAATATGTTTACCATATATCTGAAGGAAATAAAGACATTTTTCAGCGCACTGCAGGGCTACATTATTACAGGTTTGTTTCTTCTGACAACAGCCCTGTTTCTATGGGTTATTCCGGGAAGCTGGAATATTCCTGAAAGCGGCTATGCCACACTGAACGGTTTATTTGAACTGGCCCCGTGGTTGTTTCTTTTTTTTATACCTGCCATCACCATGCGTATGTTTGCCGAAGAATACCGCAGCGGTACCATCGAACTGATCATAACCCGTCCCGTGAAGACCTCAGGCATCATTGGTGGAAAATACCTGGCAGGCCTTACCTTATTATTGATCACTCTTCTTCCCACATTGATTTGGGTTATCACTGTATCGGCAATAGCTTTGCCCAAAGGGAACATTGACGGAGGCGCAATATCCGGGAGTTATATTGCGCTTTTTCTGCTGGGCAGCACTTATGTATCCATTGGTGTACTGGGGTCCTCTCTGACCGATAACCAGGTGGTGGCTTTTCTCATAACACTGGCGTTATCTTTTCTCACATATTCCGGATTCAGCCTTCTGGGGTCAGCTCCCGGTATAAATGCCGTTACGGGCTATATGGAACAGCTTGGTATTGAGTCTCATTATCTTTCCATGAGCCGCGGGGTGATCGATTCACGCGATGTGTTTTATTTTATATCGGCGAACCTTTTTTTCCTGTTTGCTGCTAACATTTCACTTAAGCGCAGAACATGAGAAATATCCTGAGGACCATATCGCAATCGTGGGTAAGCCTGGTGGTTTTATTTGTATTGTTGTTGGTGTTAAACAGTGCGATCCGGTCAGTCTTTTTCAGAGTCGACCTTACGGGCGATAAACGCTATACGCTGGCCGATGTGACAAAAACATATTTAAGGGACCTCAGGGAGTCGGTTAAAATCAGGGTCTATCTGACCGGAGATTTGAATCCCGGATTTGACCGCCTGCAGCAGGCTACGAAAGATCTGTTATCTGAATTCAAGGTCTATGCAGGAAAGAATCTTTCATATTCCTTCCCTGAACCTGGAAAAATAAAGGATCAGAACGCGTATAAAAAGTTACAGAAAGAGGTGCAGGATCTGAACCTGACTCCAATAAACGTAGTGGATAAAGGATCAAGAGGCGAAGTGAGCCAGATACCCGTATTTCCCTGGGCTGTTATTGATGCCGGAGGAAAGCGCTATCCCGTGCGGTTGTTGGTCAATGCCACCGGTAAAAGTGCTGAGGAAAATCTGAATACCTCGATCGAGGAGTTGGAGTATAACCTGATGGATGGTATGCGGATTGTTGCGGCTAAATCGGTGCGTAAAATCGCATTTCTCGAAGGGCAGGGCGAGCTGGATGAAAGCCATGTGTATGATATGACCACGTCCTTAAGTCATTATTTCCAGGTAGATCGCGGGGCTATCAGCAATGATCCGTCTGTTCTGGATGCTTATGCTGTAGTGATCATCGCCAAACCGACTCGGGAATTTTCAGAAAAGGACAAATTTGTCATTGATCAGTATCTGATGAAGGGTGGAAAAATCATTTGGCTGGTAGACGGTGTTAAAATTTCGGTGGACAGTCTCGCGAAAGGACCGCAAACCGTTGGGATCTATAATAATCTGAACCTTGAAGATATGCTGTTTACCTATGGCGTCAGGGTCAACCCAACGTTGGTGCAGGATCTGCAGTGTGCCCTCTATCCGGTCAATTTTGCAGAACCGGGACAGAAAGCAGATTTTCACCCTGTTCCCTGGTATTATGCGCCTTTGTTATTCGGATATAAGAATCATGTTATTACAAGAGGACTGTCGCCGGTGAAAACGGAGTTTTGCAGTTCCATTGATACGGTGGGTGACGGGAAACTGAAAAAGACCCCTTTGCTTGTGACCAGTGGACATTCCAATGTATTCCAGGCGCCGGCACCTGTTGATCTTCAGATGGCTGTTGCCGATGTTAAATCGGAGGATTTTAAACTGGGACCACAAACAGTGGCGTGTCTGGTGGAGGGAACTTTCCGGTCGGTATTCCGGAATCGCTTTGTGCCAAAAGAAATGGATGGAATAAGCGGCAATATCATTAAAGAAAGCAAACCAACCTCGATCATTGTTATAGCGGATGGCGATATTATTAAAAATGAGGTGGAAGGAGCCGGATCAAACCAACGGGTTATTCCTTTGGGGTATGACAGATTTACGTCGCAAAACCTTTTTGGTAACCGGGATTTTCTGTTGAACTGCGTCAATTACATGACAGATGACAAGGGATGGATGGAATTGAGGTCACGGAAAGTAACCCTGCGATTACTTGCCAAGGAAGAGGCCAATGAACATAGATTGAAGTGGCAATTGGTGAACATTCTTTTACCTCTGTTTTTGCTCTTGTCAGGAGGTGTGATTTTTGTGAGGATCCGTAAAGGAAAGTATACCGGTCAGCAGAGGTAAATATGGATGTCAACACGATTTCCAAAGTTTTTAACAATGCATTCTCAGTTTATAAAATTTATCTATCTTTGATAACCACAAAAAATTGAAAAACATGAAGTTTATTGTTTCAAGCTCAACACTTTTAAGTCATCTGCAGGCAATCAGCAGGGTTATCAGTTCAAAAAATACCCTGGCAATTCTGGACGATTTCTTATTTACTTTGTCCGGAACCGAACTGAAAATCACAGCATCCGATCTGGATACCACAATGATTACAAGTATACAGGTAGAATCTGCAGAAGGTGAAGGAAGTTTTGCTTCCACAGCCCGTACATTGCTCGATTACCTGAAAGAGTTTTCGGAACAACCCTTGAATTTCAACATCGATGAATCTACACTGACCATAACAAGCGACAACGATAAATTCCAGATTGCAGCAATTGATGGCGATGAGTATCCATCTTTGCCTGCCCTCGACAGCAACCTGACAGAATTTATGATTTCGGCTGATGCCTTGGTTAGCGGGATCAACAAATCTATTTTCGCAACAGCGGACGATGAACTGCGTCCGGTAATGAACGGGATCTATTTTGATATTAACGAATCGGGCCTGACCTTTGCTGCTTCCGACGCACACAAGTTAGTCAGGATTACGGATAGCTCAGTTAAAGATGCACCCGTGTCATCATTTATTCTCCCTAAAAAGCCGGCAGCATTGCTTAAAAATGTATTGCCAAAGGAAGATGGAAATGTACATGTAGAGTTTGATACAAAAAATGCAAGTTTTACACTTCCCAATTATAAGCTGGTCTGCCGTCTGGTGGAAGGCCGGTATCCGAATTACAATTCTGTAATTCCAAAGGATAATCCGAATAAAATGATTGTGGACCGTTCGGCATTGCTGACCACACTTAAAAGGGTAGCTGTATGTTCCAATCAGGCCAGTAACCTGATAAAAATTGAACTTGAAGCCAACAAAGCAACCATTTCTGCCCAGGATATTGATTTTTCGATTTCGGCATCTGCAGTACTCGCGTGCCAGTATTCAGGCGATGAGCTGACCATTGGTTTTAAATCAAGTTTCCTTATTGAAATCCTCTCCAATATTGAGTCCGACGAGGTCGTTCTTGAATTTGCCGATTCAACGCGGGCAGGCGTGATTCTTCCGTTTGAAAAAGACGAAACACAGGATCTGCTTATGCTGCTCATGCCGATGATGTTGAACGATTAAATGTAGCACTAAAACATACGTAAAAGGTTTCCACCGGAAACCTTTTTTTCTATTTATTATGCAGTTAAAACTTAAAAATCCGATTATTTTTTTCGACCTCGAAACCACCGGAATAAACATTGTGAATGACAGAATTGTGGAGATTTCGGTTTTAAAGGTCAGTCCCAATGGGATGGAAGAGACAAAGACAGTTCGTGTAAACCCCGGGATGCCGATACCTAAACAGGCTTCGGATATTCATGGCATTACCGATGAAGATATCAAAGATGCCCCGTCTTTTAAGGAGGTAGGCAAAGAACTGGCCCGGTTTATTGAAGGATGTGATCTTGCTGGTTTTAATTCCAACCGTTTTGATATCCCCTTACTGGCTGAAGAGTTTTTACGCAACGGCATTGATATCGATTTTTCAAAACGGAAATTCGTGGATGTGCAGACCATTTTTCATAAAAAAGAACAACGGACCTTAAGTGCAGCCTACAGATTTTATTGTGATAAAAATCTGGAAGATGCGCATAGTGCTGAAGCCGATGTAACAGCAACATACGAGGTGCTCAAGGCCCAACTGGATCGCTATTCTGACCTGAAAAACGACATAGAATTCCTTTCTGCCTACTCGTCCTTTAATCGTAATGCTGACTTTGCCGGCCGGATCATTTTTGATGAAGATGGCGATGAAGTTTTTAACTTTGGGAAGCACAAGGGCAGAAAAGTAAAGGACATCTTTGCAAAGGAACCAAGCTATTATGCATGGATGATGAATGGTGATTTTACGCTCTATACTAAAAAGGTGCTTACTGCCGTTAAACTGAGGGAATTTCAAAAATAGCATCATATGAAGCTGATTTGTGTTGGCAAGAATTATGTAAAGCATGTTAGGGAGCTTCACGGAGAGGTGCCGGAAGAGCCGGTTTTATTTATCAAGCCAGATTCGGCCATTCTCAAAAACGGATCAATATTCTACCTGCCATCGTTTTCAAACGAAATACATCATGAGATAGAAATTCTGGTGAAAATTAACCGTTTAGGAAAAAATATTGAACAGCGTTTTGCGCATCGTTATTATGATGAAATAGGCCTGGGCATTGACTTTACTGCCCGTGATCTGCAGTCAGACCTCAAGAAGAAAGGCTTGCCATGGGCCAAAGCAAAATGTTTCGATGGATCAGCTCCAATCGGGGAATTTGTATCTTTGTCGGAAATCGGAGGCGATATTAATAACATAGCGTTTCGCCTTGATAAAAACGGAGAAACCGTACAGCAGGGCAATACAGCTGATATGCTGTTTAAAATTGATGAACTTATTGCATACATTTCTACGTTTTTTACGTTAAAAATCGGAGATATCATTTATACCGGAACACCTGAGGGTGTAGGGCCGGTAAAGCCGGATGATCAGTTGGTTGGTTACATTGGAGATAAGCAACTTCTGAGAATCGGTGTTAAATAGGAAGCAAAACAATTACGAATGAACTACGATCATTGGGGGAGGTTGCTGGCTCAGAAGGTAACTGAGCATTCCGGCCTGGACATTTATAAGTGGAAGGATGAACAAAATCATACCTGGAAGTCACAGACATGGACTGATTTCTTTGACCAGGTTAATAAAACAGCACTTGCACTACTCGACCTGGGTGTTAAACCGGGTGATAATGTTGCTATATGGTCCGAAAATATGCCACAATGGCTGATAGCCGATATGGCAGTATTTACCGTCCGTGGAGTTTCCGTGCCTTTATATGCCAATTCACCTGAGGTTCAGGCAGAATATATTCTCCACGAAACAGAATCGCGAATTGTTTTTGTCGGAGAGCAGGAACAGTACACAAAAATCACGGCCATCAGGGAAAAACTGCCTTCATTAAAGCAGGTTATTGTGTTTGCTGAACCGGAATCACCTGAAGAACCGGACATGTCGTTTGACACATTTGTGGCATCAGGTGCTTTTACAAATAAAAATGAAGAGCTGGAGAAAAGGCGCAGGGACGCATCGGATGATGATCTGGCTACCATCATTTATACTTCAGGTACAACAGGAGTTCCTAAAGGGGTGATGCTCACGCATGCTAATTTTGCTGAAACCTTGCGTACCCATGAAATCAGACTGGATATGGAACGGGGGGATTCTTCAATTGCATTTCTTCCCATGAGCCATATTTTTGAAAGGGGCTGGATGTATATGTGCCTCAATATGGGCATTACCATCTATTTCAATCACGATCCGAGAGAAATTCAGACTACGCTTGCAGAAGTAAGACCTACGTTTATGTGTACCGTTCCCCGGTTTTGGGAAAAAGTTTATGCAGCAGTAAATGAAAATATCCAAAATGGTCCGGCGGTTAAGAAAAATATTTTTGATTGGGCACTGAAAGTAGGGGACAAATATTATCTGCAATTTAAACGCTATAAAAAGGAGCCCGGATTGGTTCTTAAGCTGCAGCATGCAATTGCAAATGCCATTGTTTACTCAAAGGTTAAGAAAAAAGCCGGATTGGAGAATGCCCGGTTTTTCCCATGTGCAGGTGCAGCGATAGCACCGGAAGTGGCTACATTTTTTCACCGTATGGGCATTCATCTTATGATTGGTTATGGCCTTTCGGAAACTACGGCTACGGTCACCGTGAACGGCTACCATAATTTTAATCTGGCTTCAATTGGCCGGGCGATGCCGGATCTTGAAGTTAAAATCGGAGAGAATAACGAGATTATGGTGAAGGGTAAAACCGTGATGAAAGGCTATTATAAAAAACCGATTGAAACGGCAGAGGTTTTCGATGGTGAATGGTTCAAAACAGGCGATGCAGGCTATTTTACTGAGGAGGGTGACCTGGTAATGACGGAACGTATAAAAGAGCTATATAAAACAGCTACCGGAAAATACGTCGCTCCGAATTACATTGAAGCCAAGCTGGCAATGGATAAATACATTGAACAGATTGCAGTATTCGGGGACCGCAAGAAATATATAACGGCGTTGATAGCACCTTCGGTTCAGGCCATTAAGGAGTACGCCCAGAAAATGAATATTGCTCACGACAGCATTGAGGAACTTCTCAGCCATAACAAGATCACCAGTTTTTTTGAGGATCGTCTGCAGAAAATTCAGAAGGAGTTTGCCCGCTTTGAGCAGATTAAGAAATTTAAGCTGCTGCCTTATCCCTTTACGGTTGAGACCGGTGAGCTGACTTCAACATTAAAACTGAGACGCAAAATTATCTTTGAAAAGTATAAGGAACTGATTGAAGGTATGTATATGGATTAGTTTATAAGGAGTTAGTTGTAAGTAATTAGTTGTGAAAATCGAGTAAAACGAATTTTTGTTTATTCGGAATTCATCATTTCTAATTTGAAATTGATTACTCGTTCTCTATTTTTTCCCCTTTCCGGTAATAATAGATTAATCCGTAATCCCGGCATTTCTGCAGTCTGATTTCAGGATCTTCCACTTCTGTGAAGTGTTTTTCCACTTCGTTCCAGATGGTCAGAATTATATCGTCCGCTCGGTTGCGGAGTCCTGCAATATTTTCAAGATAACGTGCAGTGTTGTTTTGTAATACCTTTTGTTTGTTATACGCATCTCTGAAGATGTCATAATGTACCTTTACATTGGCGATTGAAGGCGAATAGATGGCAGTACCACCCTGTGAAATGCGTTGACGTTCACCCTCAATAATTTTATGACCCCAATGAATCAAAGCGTCATCCGAACTTAAATCCGGTACTGACTTTGAATTTGGTTCAAGACCGTAGAGTTCCTGATTCACAGCTTTTACCTCGCCACGTATAACAGCAAGATTCATAACCTGGATAAAATGAGAGATGTACAACCGGGCCTTCTTTATCTTTTCCTGGTACTTCAGATTGGAAGCCACCTGAAGCTCATGGGCCTGCTTATACTCAAACAGGGCTTTCTCGAATAAAGGGAGAAAGGACTTTATTTCAACAAGCGTTTTTTGCGTAAACGCGAGGTCGTACATGTCTAAAATTTCACCCTTTTGCAGAGCTCTGTGCAGAGAACGCAAGCGGGCCTGGTCTGTGTTTGGAAGTCTTCTGTATGGCATCTCGTTGATTATGAACCATAAAGAAATAAAAAATTCTGCGAATAAAAAAATATTATTATATAAAAATAGCTATTCTCGTCAAAATAAATAATATTAAGAACACAATTAATTAATAATTGAGTGTTTTTTGTTAACTATCAATGTCTTTAATGTGTCTTAAATTGTGCTTTGTAACACTGATTATTTTGTTACTTTTATGAGTTGAATAATATTCAGAAAGTATTTGGACTAAGTATGGTATAAAAATATCTCCCGGTTCCAATTTTAAACCTTTCTGAACCAAATTCGTAAACAAAACGTTAATTAGGGTAAAATCAAAAAGCGTATGAACCTTCACGAATATCAAAGTAAAGAACTCCTTGCCAGAAATGGTGTACCTGTACAGTTGGGTTATATGGCTACAAGTATTGAAGAAGCCATGGAAGCTGCTAAAAAAGTGGAATCTGAAACCAAAGGTGGTGTTTGGGTTATTAAAGCTCAGGTACATGCAGGTGGCAGAGGTAAAGCCGGTGGCGTTAAGGTTGCTTTTTCTCAGGATGAAGTCAGGGATAAGGCATCGGCTATTTTAGGTATGACCATCGTCAATAATCAGACTGGTAGTGCAGGAAAACTTGTACGGAAAATAATTGTGGCCGGAGATGTTTATTATAAAGGGAAGCAGGATCCCAAAGAATATTATATGAGTATTCTGCTCAACCGTGGAACCGGTAAAAACATTGTATTATACTCTCCTGAAGGTGGTATGGACATTGAAGAGGTCTCGGAAAAATTCCCGGAAAAAATATTTACGGAAACAATTGAACCAGGATTCGGACTGACGGATTTTCAGGCACGGAAGATTGCATTTAATCTTGGTCTTGAAGGTACAGCTTATAAGGATATGGTGAAGTTTGTAAAAGGACTTTACAAAACATATCTGGATAACGATGCTTCCCTAGTCGAAATCAATCCTGTATTAAGAACATCAGATAATCATATTGTGGCTGTGGATGCCAAAATGAGTATTGATGATAATGCCTTGTACCGACATCCGGATCTGGAGGCAATGATGGATAAAGATGAGGAGGATCCTGCAGAACTTGAGGCGGCTGAACACAGTCTCAATTTCGTTAAACTTGATGGTAACGTTGGTTGTATGGTAAATGGTGCCGGTCTTGCCATGGCTACAATGGATGCCATAAAGCTTTCCGGTGGTGAACCGGCCAATTTTCTTGACGTTGGTGGAGGAGCTAATGCTGAGCGTGTGGAAGCAGGTCTGCGCATTATCCTTAAAGATCCGAGTGTGAAAATAGTCCTTATCAATATATTCGGTGGTATTGTGCGTTGCGATCGTGTGGCAAACGGTGTGGTTCAGGCTTATAAAAACCTTGGCGATATTGCGGTGCCCATGGTGGTACGTCTTCAGGGAACCAATGCTGAAGAAGGTGCTGCTATTATTCAGGAAAGTGGTTTAAAGGTACATGGCGTGACAACCATTGAGGAAGCGACTGAAAAAATAAAGGTTTTATTATAGTTTAGCAGATATAATTTTAATCATTGCGAAAGAACTGGCAAAATTATTTCAGATGGTTTTGTCAGTTCTTGTTTTTATTTTATATTTGCACCCGCTAACGGGCGAATGAAACAGAAAAGTATAACTTAAAGATATAACATTGCGGGGTAGAGTCCCGACAAAAATTGTCGGGAGAAGCTCATCAGAGCTCATAACTTTTACCTTCTAAAAGAAATTATATTGCGGGGTAGAGCAGTTGGTAGCTCGTCGGGCTCATAACCCGGAGGTCGCAGGTTCGAGTCCTGTCCCCGCTACAACAAGCCCCTGAAAACAGCGTTTTCAGGGGCTTTTATTTTGTATTAAGCTGCAGGTTCGATCCCGATAACTATCGGGACTGTCCCCGCTACCAAGAACAGTGTGAGAGTGAAGAGTGAGAGCGATAATCACTAAACTGTTTTTTTGTTTGAACCTGTTCTAACCACTCTCACACTGGAACCCGCTCTTTCTTAAACTCGCTTTCTTTCCAGTTACTAATCAGAGCGCGTTAAATGAATAATCTGATAAATGAAAGCGGAATTTGATATTTGCTGCTGAATCCAGTTGCTGAATAATAGCGTCATTTTTAAATCCAAATCCATTCCATTTGTAACTGATGATCATTTGATCTGCAGAATTTTTAAAACGTTCCAGAATAATTAATCGATTACTAATTCCATCAACCTTGAAGTCAACAATTGGATTTCCAACTTTGGATCCAAGCCATTTAGGGTAGATGTAATCTTTAGAGATATTATACACGAATATCCGGTTCTCTTCAATATTGTGATAGCGTGTTTTCTTCTTTACTCCTACAACTAATTCAGGTCTTTGATCCTCATCAACATCCATTATCTGAAGTTTCCAGGGGAATAAGCCGGTGTGACTGTCAATCGATGGTCTTAAGTATTCATTTTTAAGAATAGCGTATGGAAAGATGGCTAATCTTGAGATGTTGAGCAAAGTATCTTTAATTATGGCATAAATAAAAGCAGTATCCTTTTCCGTATTTAATACAGCATCAGAGAAAACAAAGGAGGAATCCTGCATTGAAAACGTTGTTATTTTATGGTCATAATAAGAATCAATTTTGTTTTGAAAGATGTTGAAATGGACACCATCTGACATTAATTCTTTTAGAGGTTTTTCTGCGGAATAGTTGATTTTATAAGCTGCATTCTTTTTACTGATTTTAACATCGAATGGATTAGATAATCTGTTTAAGCGTTTAATTATTTCTTCAGATGTTTTTTCTTCAGCTGGTACTGGCCGGCAGTTATTTATCAAAACAGGTATAAGTTCAGGAACCATAATTTGTCCATTGTGAAACTGACATTGAAAAACAGCACTCTGCTTTTGCTCATTTTTTGAGTTATCAAATACAAAGTTACCCAGACTATAGAGTATGAGCTTCCCTCGGTAGTTTTCAATGGATTGCAGTACATGTGGATGATGTCCTAGTACAAGGTCTGCTCCGGCATCAACAACAGCATGGGCCAGTTCTACCTGTTTTTCTGATGGGAGTGCTTGATTTTCATTTCCCCAGTGAAAGGAAATGATGATGTTATCTACAACCGAGTTGTATTTGGTGATAAGTTTGCAAAGTCTTTCTTTTTGACCATATGCAGGATAAACAGAAAGCTCATTGAAAACTGTACCTTCAAGAAGGAAATCCAGGATAGCAAAAATAGCAAATGTTTCACCGTTTTTTTCAATCAGTACCGGTTCAAATGCTTCCTCCTGATCAGAACCGGCACCTACCGGAAGGATCGATGCACTTTGCAGATGTTTCATGGTATTCAATAATCCCGGTTTGCCATAGTCAATTGTATGGTTATTGGCAACCGAAGCCACATTGAATCCTGCATATGCAAGGCCATTTATATAGTCCGGGTCTGCTCTAAATGAATATCTTTTGTTGATTGCATAACCTTCGTCTGGATTTGCAACGGGACATTCCAGGTTAAAAAAGGCAATATCGTTTTGAGAAATGAGCCTTCTTGTGCCTTCAAAAGGATAGAATATGCCTTTATCTTCAATAACTTTTCGAACTTCCCGATCCAGTAAGATATCTCCTACCGCACAAAATCTGACCTGCGAAAAGGATGTCCAGTATACGCATGCCAACAATAATATAAGCGTACTTTTAGCAACCGGTTTCATAATATATAATTCGCCATCCCGGTTCTTTTGATGATTCAGGGATATCCATCTTTTCAGGTTTAAATAAAGGTGTTAAAAATCTTTCCTGAGGCATATCAGATTTGTAATTAATCCAGGATGGTTGATCCGGTTCTTCTCTGTTTTCAATAAGTTTCTGCCATTTTTCATCAGTTAACCGGTCCGTGGCAGGCCATTCAAATTCATAATAGGAAAAGATGGCTCCACGGGTCAGTTTTAATTTGCCTTCTATGTCTACAATAACATATATTGCCTGTGCACGACCCACACCAACCTCAAGTGCTTTATCAGCAGCTGTGTGAACATCTGCTATCACAGGCATGTTTTTATCCGGACCGTCAACCTCCCACCATTCATAGGCACCCTCTGATAATATGCGTAACGTTAAATTATCCAGAAGTGATCCGAACTTCTGAATTTGTTCGTATTCTTCCAGGCTGATTTTATCCTTGTTGTTTTCTTTCTCAGATATCGTACTTAAAAAGATGAGAAGCTCCATTAATTCAGAACCCGTATATTCCAACCTGTAGTCCAGCATATCACGTTCCTTCAATCCGGCTGTTGTAAATTTTATCAGTGAAAGCATCCTGTTATAAAACTCTGTGTTTGGTTCTACATATCCTTTGGGAGGTTCAGGTATCCATATTGTCAATTCCTCTCCACCGCTTCCACATTCAGCGGCTGAACTTTGTTTGGCATACAATATGGTATTATGGCGTAATTCTGCCCAGCTTGCCATGGCTGTGTTTAATGTTTTAATTTTCCAGCCTTCTGTCGTCATAAAAAATGGCAGATTGTCCTTGCTCTTAATATCGTATAACGCTTTTAAATTATATAACCAGTAATAATAAAGGTTCTGTGTCCAGTCATTTTTAGAATAGTTATTTGTCTCCTTTATTATCTGAGCTAAAGTATCAGGGTATACAGGAAAATCTTCCCACGATGCTTTAAAATCATTTAGCATTAAGGCTTTTGCCGTTGTATTTCCGAAGCCAGCCATGATATCCAAACCGTTAGGCATTTTTCTTTTTCTGGCATTAGTTAATCGGTGAAATATATAGGAGTCAGGGATAAAACGCTGCCCCATTAAACGAAACTGTTTACCATGTTTTGCTTCAGTTCCATGACCAGAAATTTTTTCGGAAGGAAGGTCTATAAAAAGCTGATTCAACTTTTCTGAGTTCGCAAAACTATTAATATCTGTGTTCTCCGTGAACTGGTTATCCATTATGAGCTTCATTTCCACCGGACCGGTATCATCTGATAATCCTACATAAAAAACGGTTGGCTCGTAAATTTCATTCCACAGCTGGATTAATTTGCCATGTTCATATGAGGTATTGTAAAGAGCTGAAGTTATCAGCATGCTCCCAAGTAATTCTCTTTTATATTTTAAGGAAAACCCGGCATTACCTAACCACATCATAGCCATAAAATAATTTTCAAGGGCTTTACTTCTGGTATAATGGCCCCTGGGAATGTAAAGGCTGTAATCCATATTTCTTCCAAAAAATTCTGAACCTTTCCACGGCACATGATTTTTACAGTTTTCAATTTCCTTCATAACAAGGTCTTTGTATCGACCCTGAATTTCCGTTTCGCCTTCGGATATGAAGTATTTACAGACCCCTAAATACGCCAGATCGTAATCTATGGCATCAAGTATTTCAGCATTGTTTGTTTGTATTTTTAATTGCCCCAGTTCGGTTATTAACAAGTTAATTAGTTTTTCAAGCCGCCGGGTCAGGTATTTGGTTTCAATGGTTCGCAGACTCATATCAAAATATAGGTGATATAATTGAAGTACTGCATCCGTCGTTATGAAGCTGGGAATTCCGAGATAATCATTGTTTTCATAAATATAGAAAAGTTGATCCCTGTTTGTTGGTATTGCCAAAAAACCATTCTCGCGGAGTTTCTTTTTTTCATATGCATTAAAAGAAGGGTATTGAAAGGTATTGTAAATATTCTCAATGTTAACTTCTTTTGAATCACTGGTGGTTATGTAATCTTTTTCTCTGAGCTGATTTTCCCGCAAACCGATCAAATTAACATTATAACGATCTATATCGGATAAATCAGACTGTTTATATTCCTGATTTGGTTTATACCACGGTTGTTTCATGAAAAATGCATGGAGCTCGTAAGTTTTAAACGGGCGTCCATATTTAGCAAAGATTGAATTTCGCAGTATCCATAATTCGCTTACCGTTTTGTTTTCAATGTCTGTTGTGGTAAGTTTAGTTTCAGGTACTATTACAGATTGGCTACTGCATAGAAGGATGTTGAAGAATAAAAGAATAATTAGAAACCGGCTTTTCATTTGTGGTATATTTTAAGGTTAGAATTCATAAGTGCTTAAAACGGCAGATATGCGCCCATTGAATACATTAAAAATATGGGAACATGGGAGGTTTCATAGGTCCAGTCTCTATCATCCGGATCAATGCTGTATGCCAGACCGATCTGACAGGTGAACCATTTTCTCGCCCTGTAGACATATGAGGCTGTAAGAGCTGAGTTTTCTGTCAGCAATGTGTTTCGGCGAAAATTGCTACCATATTTACTGTATCCCTGGTGAATATACTGAAGAGAAAGGCAGGAACTTCTGATCCCTGGCTGAAGATGATAATTTACACCACCGCCATACCCCAAAAATCCTCCTCCGAGCTGGATGCCAATCCGGTTTGCTACACGTTGTTCCACATCCACTCCAAGCAAAGATCCTCCTCCCTGCATAATACCAACAGTAACGATGGTGTTCTCACTTTTCCCTGACGGTGAAACAGAAAAGGAATGTAGATTAATCGTAATTAAAATGCATAACAGCAAAATCTTTTTCATAACAGGTAAATAAGTTGTTGATTTAAATGAATATAAAAATAGTGAATTTTACTTTTGATTTACGACTGCCTCAAATTGTCTATCTGTTGTTTTTAACCTAGTTCCGTATTCTAGCCTTGTTCCTGCGTTTAAAAATAAGTGCTGAAGATCTCTAATTTTTATAAAGACCAAATAATCAGTGTAGTAAGTTCGACATGGGTTTGTTATTCAAACTTATTTTCAATGATATAGTAATGAGATGCTTATGGCATATTATTGGGGCATAATTTAAAACCTATTAATTATGCGAAAGTTTCTACTCACTTTGTTCCTTACGGGAATTATATCTTACAGTGCTAATGCGGATAATGAAAACACAGATGCTGGTGCCAGTAAACCAACGATAGCAGGCCGGATTGTAGACGAGGAAAACTTGCCTTTGCCTGGAGCTTCTGTTTTTATTGAAACACTGAATAAGGGTTCAATATCGGATGTGAATGGCTTTTACCGGTTGACAGTTGCCAATCCGGGAGATTATACCGTATCAGTATCATATATTGGTTTTAAATCCCAGACTGGGGATATTAAAGTAGCACAGGGAGAAACAGCTACCCTGGACTTTAAACTGGAGGCCGGAATTAACATGGAGGAACTCGTGGTCAACAGTTCCCTTCAGGGTCAGTCTAAAGCAATAAACCAGCAAAAAAACAGTGTAAATATTACCAATGTAATTTCATCGGACCAGGTGACCAGGTTCCCCGATGCCAATATTGGTGATGCATTGAAACGTATTCCGGGTATCAATGTACAGTATGATCAGGGAGAGGCCCGCTTTGGTAATATACGTGGGACTGCACCGGAATATAATGCAGTAACCATAAACGGCGACCGTATTCCATCTGCTGAGGCAGAAACCCGTTCCATTCAGCTTGACCTGATTCCATCGGATATGATTCAGATGGTGGAGGTAAATAAGGTGATAACTCCTGATATGGATGCTGATGCCATCGGCGGTTCGGTGAACCTTGTTACGAAAAGTTCACCATATAAGCGCCGCATTTCGGGTACCGTTGGCGGAGGCTATAATTTTCTTTCAAACAAACCGGATGAAAACATTTCCCTGGTGTATGGTGACCGCTTTTTGAAGGATAAACTGGGAATGGTCCTTTCCGGTTCGTACCAGAATATAAGCCTTGGATCGGATAACATAGAAGGTGAATGGGAAAAAGGTGATAATATGAACTTTATGACCGATTTTCAGATTCGTACCTATAATGTGCAGCGTGAACGCCAAAGTTATTCGGCTTCATTCGATTATAATTTTAATGCAAACCATAAAATTGAACTCAAAGGGATTTACAACCATCGTAAGGACTGGGAAAACCGCTACAGAGTTCAGTTTAAAGATATTGAATATAATGAGGATGATGGCGTTTGGGAAGCAGAAATAAGACGTCAGACAAAAGCCGGAACGGGTGATCATAAATATGCACGTCTTGAAGATCAGAAAGCAATGGATTTTGCCTTAAAGGGCGAACATCACTTTGGTGCTGCCGAATTGTCCTGGAAAGGGTCTTATGCTAAAGCTTCAGAAGACAGGCCTAACGAACGATACATTGCGTACCGCTACAAGGGAACGGTCATTAATCCGGATCTTTCTGATACCAGAAAACCGTTTTATGCAATTGTAACGCCGGATGCAAAGGACCTAAGCAGTGAATGGGGTTTGAAAGAATTAACAGAACAACATCAGTATACCGATGATATTGATAAAAACTTTAAAATTGATTTCGCGGTTCCGCTTAATGACGGGAAATTTAAAAACAGGGTAAAGGTTGGAGCAAGCTACAAAGGTAAAGAGAAGAAGCGTGACAATGATTTTTACGAATATGAACCGGAGGATGAGGATGCATTTAACGCCGGTTCGTTTCAGAATATGGTTGACATGAGTAAAGATAATTTCCTTGCGGGAGACCGGTATCAGGCCGGAAATTTTATTTCGAAAGAATATTTGGGTGGTATTGATTTTAATTCCGGATTTATTAAAACCCGGGTACTCGAAGAACTTGCAGGTAACTTTAATGCCAAAGAAAATGTATTTGCCGGTTATATCAGATATGACCAGAGTATAGGCAAGAAATTAGACCTGGTTGCCGGGTTGCGTATGGAGGCAACAAATCTTGAATATACAGGCAGGGAGCTTAAGGTTGATACCGAAGGAGATGAATCGCTTTCAGTAACCGGTCCGATTACAGATAACTATGTGAATCTTCTTCCGGGAGTTATAGGAAAATATTCGTTTAGCAAAAATACAATGTTGAAGTTTGCATGGACAAATACAATTGCCCGTCCGAAATATTTTGATCTGGTACCCCATGTTCAGATTAACCTTGAGGATATGGAAGCTGAAATCGGAAATCCGGAGCTCGTGCCTACCAAATCAATGAATTTTGATGCTATGTTTGAACATTACTATAAAAGCATCGGACAGATATCTGCCGGGATTTTCTATAAACGTATTTCCGATTTTATTGTCACTCAGGAATCAAGAGATTTCGCATATGCCGGTAACACTTATGACAAATTCTTTCAGCCCCTGAATGCCGGGGATGCCAATCTTTACGGGTTTGAACTTGCTTTTCAGCGTCAGTTTGATTTTCTGCCGGGTTTTTGGAAGCAGATCGGTTTTTATGCCAATTATACCTACAATCATTCCAGGGTTAAAAACTTTAACCTGGAAGGTCGCGAGAATGAAGATGTTAAACTACCGGGCACTCCTGATAATACGTTCAATGCATCACTTTATTACGAAGGAAAGAAACTAACATTAAGAGCATCGCTTAACTATGCAGATGCGTTTATTGATGAGATGGGTGATGAGGCATTTTATGACAGGTATTATGACAAGGTAACCTATCTGGATTTTAATGCAAACTTTTCAATCACTGACAAGCTGAATATATTTGTTGAGGCAAATAATCTTTTGAATCAGCCTTTGAGATATTACCAGGGTTCTCCTGAAATGACAATGCAGGAAGAATACTATGGGTCCAAAGTGTTTTTAGGAATTAAATTTGACATTTAATCTGTTTTATATTATTTATACTTCCGGAACTGATGTTGCAGTTCCGGAATAAATTTTAAACACATGAAAAACAGGCTAATATACTATATTCCCTCGTTGTTGGTATTTTTTGTTCTATCCTGTAACAGGCCAGGTGAAGGTTCCCGCAAAGCAGGAGAGCATATAAAGCATCTGGTCAATGCAACAACAGAGACTACGCCGGTGCCGGAAGGCAGGAATGACGATTCAGCTGATGATCCTGCCATTTGGATCAACCGGACTGATCCTGAAAAATCAATCATTGTAGGAACAGATAAAAAAGGTGGAATGGCAACCTATAATCTGGATGGAAAGGAGCTTTACTATCTGGCATCAGGTAAAATGAATAACTGCGATATCAGACAAGGTTATTCTTTAAATGGAGATACGGTGGATATTGTTGCGGCTTCCAACCGTTCGTTTCAATCTATATCGTTGTTTCAAATCTATCCTGACGGAAAGCTGGATACAGTGCACGCCAGGCTTATCCCATCACAAATGCAGGACGAAGTTTATGGCCTTTGCATGTATCACAGCCGTAAAACAGAAAAATTCTTCGTGTTTGTCAACAGCAAAGCCGGTGAAGTGGAACAATGGGAATTGTTTACCAATGGTAATAAAGTTGATGCTAAAATGGTTCGTTCCTTTTCTGTTGGAACCCAGACCGAGGGAATGGTAACGGATGATGAGAATGCCGTGTTGTATTTAGGTGAAGAGCAGGCCGGAATCTGGAAATTCAATGCTGAACCGGATGGATCAACCAATGGCACCTTTGTGAAGAACAGTTCAGAAGATAACAGAAACATAAAATATGACATTGAAGGACTGGCGATATATGATTCGGGCAACGGCAATGGTCTTTTGATGGCTTCGTCACAGGGAAATTATACTTATGCCGTATTTGAAAGGCAGGACAGTAACAGATATCTGGGTAGTTTCAGGATTACTGATGGTGAAGTTGATGGTGTGGAAGAAACAGATGGAATTGATATAAGTGCTGTTCCAATGGGACCCAAATATCCGAAAGGCATTCTGGTGGTTCAGGATGGATACAATTATGACGGGCGGAAAAAAATGAGCCAGAATTATAAATACATCTCCATGGATAGTGTATTAAACCTGTTCAAATACTAAAATATAACGGACATTTTATTAAAAGACACTGACCAAAAAAGGCATATAAACAATAGAAACTTTTTTTGAAATAAACTTTCTTATACCCTCCATCCTTGAAGCTATCGGGCCTCTCCAAAAGTGGGAGACTTTATGTTCCCTTTCCGCATGTCGCAGAAGCTACAGCGGAGGGAAAAAGGGTTTTCATGGGTAGTTTATAACAGGCTACTTACAATCCATAAGTAAAGTTTATACAGATTTTACCTTTTGGACAGCCTCTTTTTGTTGCATATATAAAAAGGGTATAACCATCAGTCAATGGCAAGGTTGTATACACCTGTGACAAGTATTTTATCAGATTTCGGGGCCTCAGTCAATTCTATAAAACGGTCTGTCTTTCTGCCTGTTTTAATTCTTGCCTTGCTGAAGAAGTAATTGTCCGGAGTTTCGTTTTCATATGTTAATATATAGGCGTCATTTCCGGAAAAAAGCACGGCAGTTTCCGGAACAGAGAGAAGCATTTCTGAATTAACAACTACGTTTCCCTCTACAAACTGATCATTTACGAATTCTGAAGATCCGGACGGGTCAATGTCTGCAAAACATTCAATGGACCTGGTATCAGACATTATGGCTTTTCCCACAGTTGCTAACCTGGCACTGTACCTTGTGCTTTTGTTTCCTGCAGAGTAGAACTCAATGGTCTGGCCTGGTTTCAGTTTATTGATGTCTTTTTCAAATACCGAAAGTTTTATCTGGAATGTTTCGGGATTAATAATCTCAGCAATGGTTTGCTGCGGTTCGATATACTGACCAACAGTTGCAATAATGCTTGTTATATAACCTTTTATCGGCGACTTCAGGGTGTAAGCGGTGTAAAAATTCCCGTTTTCAATTTTGTCCGTATCCAAACCGATTTTCTCAAGTTTCATCTTCAGGGCATTCAACCTGGCTCTTTCGCCCATAAAGTTACTTTCGGCAAGAACAAATTCCTTTTTTGTTCCGATGTTTTCATCCCTGAGCTCTTTGGTCCGTTCATAATCGCTTTTCAATCGTCTCAACAGGGCTGATGATTCGGCATAATCCTTCTGCAGGTCAAATAAGGCGTTTCCGGTCACCTCCAGTAATACTGTTCCTTTGGCCGTTTCCATTCCGGGTTTACCATATATCTTACTTATTATTCCGGGAACCGGAAGACTAATCTGAGCCTTTCCGTTTATGGTAGGTATAATGGTTCCGGTAAAGTAAACCATATCAGAAAACGAACTTAATTCCGGTGCACCCAGGGCCATCTTTTCCGAGTCAAACTGGGCTTTTGTAATTTGAATCAAATCAGACGGAGCTTCTTCTGTCTCCGCAGATTTGTTTTGACAAGAAAAAAGTACTGTGCTGAATAATAGTATGGATAAAATGAAGTGTGATTTCATAATCGTGACTGTTTATTTTGAATAATTTATGATTTCTGAAGATATGACGTTGTAGTTGAACAGGTTGTCGTAAAAGTCCAGTTCAATCCCCGAGGCAGATTCAAAACTGGTGACAAACTGGTAAAAATTGATTTCACCAAGTTCATAGGATTTGAGCGCGGTACGCATGATCTCATCATACAGCATTTTGCCCTCAGAAAAATAATAATCCAGCTGTGCCTTGTATTTTAAGCGCGTATTTACAAGCTCATTCAGATTATTATTGATTTTTTTAATTTCATTTTCCGAAGCCGTAGTTTGTGCGTTGGCACCAATTTTAGCTGCCTGAATACGGGCTTTATCATCTGCAAAAAGCAACGGAACGGCAATGCCAACCTGAAAACCGTGGTAGATTTTTGCATTATCATAACGGTTTGATCCCAGAAAGTAGTTAACCGTGAAGTCCGGCAATGTTCTGTTTTTTTCCACTTTAACCAGTGAATTTGAAAAGTCATTTTCAAACTTTAGGAGTTGAATGGATGGAAGGGAATCAGGCTCCGGTGGTGCTACCTGTAACAACTCAAGGGAATCGGATACATTGAAGTCCGTGTCAGAATTCATAAGGGTCTTAAGCTTCTTATAGCTGTTCTCAAGGTCAATATTAACCGAATTCAGAAGTATAACTGTCTGACTTTTTTTAGCTTTAATGTTCAGTACATCCAGCTGACTGATGTCACCTTTTTCTGCTTTTTTTTCTGAATTGTTCAGTAATTCGGAGTACAGACTATCCAGGTTATGATACAGCTTTTGCTTGCTCTGCAACATCTGACAGCTGAAGTAAGCATGTGAAACGTCTTTAATCACGGTCCTTTTTTGTATGTCCAGTTTTGTTTCTGCAATCGAAACCTCAATGGATCTTGAATGGCTTTGAGCCGCGTAAAAAGTCGGGAAACTGAACCCCTGTTCTATACCCCATACTTTTAAAGGGTATCCGTTTTCTGCTATATTATTCTGATCCAAACCATAACTTATCGTTGTATGATCAAATGCATAAGCCGTCTTCTTTAATGCTTTACTTTCATCTACCCTGAGCGAAGAGGCCGCAATTCCGGCATTATTTTGAAGGGCAATTTCAATGACGTTGTTCAGGTTCATCGTTTTGTTCTGACCAAACGTGGTCGTACCTGAGGCTAAAAGAATCAGGATCGCTGCACCCATACTACCCGACCGGATAAAGCGTGGGGGAAAGAGTTTGATGCGCCTGACATTATAAAAAATTTCATAGAGAAGGGGCAATGCTATCATGGTAAGCATGGTTGAAGTTACCAGGCCGCCAATAACAACTGTTGCGAGCGGACGTTGAACTTCTGCCCCGGCTCCGGTTGAAATGGCCATAGGTAAAAAACCGGTTGCTGCAGCTCCTGCTGTCAGCATTACAGGACGCAGACGGTCTTTTGTTCCGGTTATGATCAGTTCTCGCATGGATTTCATCCCCTGATGTTCCAGTTCTTTCAGGTGTTCTATCAATACGATACCATTTAAAACGGCAATCCCGAACAGGGCAATAAAACCTACACCTGCTGAAACACTAAAAGGCAATCCCCGAAGCCATAGCAGAAATACACCGCCGACTGTAGCCAAAGGAATTGCAGTGAATATCATGATGGCGTCCCGTAAAGACTTAAAGGCAAAATGCAGGAATATAAAAATCAGTAACATAGCTATGGGAACGGCAAGCAATAAGCGTCTGGACGCATTCTGTAAATTCTCAAACTGTCCGCCGTATTCAATATAATTTCCCGGACTGAGCTTAACGGTATTGTCTATGCGTTGCTGAATATCCATGATTACCGATTGTAAATCACGGTTTCTCACATTAACGGCCACCACAACGCGGCGCTGGGTATTGTCCCTTGATATTTTTGCCGGGCCCTGGGTATAAGATATTTCTGCCAGCTCCGACAAAGGAATTTGTGCCCCCGTTGAAACAGGCACCTTGAGCTGACGGATATTATCGATACCTGTCCGGTTTTCATTGCCAAAGCGCATCACCATATCAAAGCGTTTTTCTCCCTCAAAAACAACGCCTACAATTTTGCCACCAAATGCTGAAGACAGGTATGTGTTTAAATCTTCAACATTAACGCCATAGTAGGCAATTTTACTCCGGTTATATTTTACCCTGATCTGTGGTAACCCAGAAGTCTTTTCAAGAATGATATCGCTGGCTCCGGGAATATCGGATATTCTGTTTTTAACCTCCGTGGCTTTCTGAGTGATGTAATCCAGATCTTCTCCGAATATTTTAATGGCAATATCGGATCGTACACCTGTTATCAGCTCGTTAAAACGCATCTCTATGGGTTGGGTAAATTCATATTCAATGCCCGGAATAACGGATAACGCTGTTTTGAATTTATCTGCCAGCTCTTCTTTGCCCTTCGCCACTTTCCATTCATCTCTTGGTTTTAATTTGATGATCATGTCAATTTCTTCCATCGACATGGGATCGGTGGGTACCTCTGCTGCCCCTATACGCGATACAATCTGATGCACTTCATCGGGAAATTCGCTGATCAGAATATTTTCCATCCTGGTCGTCATCTCAACTGTTTTAGACAATGACGTGCCGGTTTTTAAAACAGGCTGTATCACAAAATCTCCTTCATCCAGTGTCGGAACAAATTCTCCTCCCATTCTTGAAAACAATACACCGGTTATGATAAGTGATACCAATGCCAGACCGAGCACGATTTTTTTATGGTTGCACGACCATTTGATGACAGGCAGGTAGGACTTGTATGCTATATTCATGATCCGGTCAGAGATATTGAATTTTTTTGTTTTACCCGGACGCAGGAACAGTGATGAAGCTACCGGAAGCCAGGTGAGGCCCATAATCATGGCTCCGATGATGGCAAAGGAGAATGACAAGGCCATAGGGCGGAACATTTTTCCTTCCACGCCGCTCAGGGACAGAATCGGGATAAAAACGATAAGAATGATGACCTGTCCGAAGATGGCCGATTTCATCATTTTGGAAGCACCTTCATGTGAAATTCTGTCCATAATAGTTTGACGCGTATCCTTGCCGCCTTCCAGTATTTCCTTCTTCTGCATCGTCATTTTTATGGCTATAAATTCCACAATAATAACTGCACCATCAATAATGATCCCAAAGTCCAGTGCCCCCAGACTCATGAGATTGGCATCAATGCCGAAAATAAACATCATGGAAATGGTGAACAGCAGTGCCAGTGGTATCATGGAGGCGATGACAAGGGCTGAGCGGATATTGCCGAGTAAAAGAATGACGGTCAGCATGACAATTATGGCTCCTAAAACCAGGTTTTCTACTACTGTGAATGATGTTTTGGCAATCAGTTCACTCCGTTCCAGAATCGGATTGATAAAAACACCTTCCGGAAGATTGGTCTGAATCTCTTCTACCCGGGCGTTTACTTCATTGATCACCTCTTTGGAGTTGGCATTTTTAAGCATCATAATCTGCCCGAGAACCGTCTCACCTTTGCCGTTTGCCGTGATAGCCCCAAAGCGGTTTGCATAGCCGAAATGAACTTTGCCAAGATCCCTGATCAATACCGGTGTTCCGGCATTGTTTCTGACCACAATGTTTTCGATGTCTTCAAGAGATGTCACCTGTCCATCGCCCCTGATGAAATAGCTTTGGTTGGTTTTCTCAATATAGGATCCTCCTGAAATGCTGTTGTTTTTTTCCAGCGCATCAAAAACATCCATCAGGCTGATATTGAGATTGAGCAGACGCGACGGATCAATCGCAACTTCATACTGTTTTAAATAACCTCCCCAACTGTTAATCTCCACCACTCCGTTAATGCCCGATAATCTTCGTTTAATAATCCAGTCCTGTATGGTTCTTAAATCCATAGGTGAATACCGGTTCTCATAACCGGGTTTTACATCAACGATGTACTGGTAGATTTCCCCAAGTCCGGTAGTTATAGGACCCATTTCCGGCGCACCGTAAGCCTCCGGAATATTTGCCGATGCACTCTTTATCTTTTCAGCAATTAACTGACGGGGAAGATAGGTTCCCAAACGTTCCTTAAACACAACGGTTACAACGGAAATACCAAATTTTGATACCGACCGGATCTCCTCCACGCCAGGTAAATTTGCCATTTCCATTTCTACAGGCGCCGTAATAAACTGTTCTATCTCCTGTGTTGAAAGATTTCCGGAAGTTGTAATCACCTGTACCTGATTGTTGGTGATATCAGGAACAGCTCCTACAGGTATTCTTGAAATAGAGTAAATGCCAAATCCTGCAACTGTTAGAGTAAAGAGGATAATTATCAGTTTATTTCTGACACTAAAATTTACAATTTTTTCCAGCATGATGTAATTATTCTGAATTGAGAGTTTTAATAACACGTTTCAATAAGACACTATGTCCTTATTAAAGATCTAATTCTGGGTGGAAATGAATGTTGAATGACACAATATTAATTGTTGTCAATCTATTGTCGGTTAATTTTATTCAGTGTAAATATAACTCATTTGCTTCATTTTTTAATTCAACATTTACTAAATTTTCCGCGGATTTGAAGAACGATATCATCAATTTCAAATCCCCGTATCTTTTTACGGTTAAAATAGTCGTGTAAATAGTCATCCAGTTCAGTATCAAAGTAATCTTCAATCACATCGCACTGGGAACAATACAGGTGATGATGATTTTCTGTCAGGCCATCATACCGCATGATATCCCGGTCTGTCTTAACTTTTTTAATCAGCTCATTTTCCACAAGCGTTTCCAGCACATTATATACTGTTCCTGTGGCAATGTTGGGGTTCCGTTTCCGAACGAATTCCGTAATTTTTTCTGCAGTGGGATGGTTCTTTAAAGTGTATACAGCCTCCAGGATATTCATCCGTTGTGGCGTAACTTTAAGCCCGGCTCCTACAAGTCTGGATTTAATTTCTTCGGCACTCACCATCATTTGAATTATATCTAAGTAAGAATGATTCCTGTTTAGAAACATCTAAATTTACGAATTGTTTTAGGGAATAGAAAACAAATCTGAATAAACAACTCCTAAAACGGATTTCGGCGCTATAAAACTTATTTCAGGTCATCACCTGATTTTCACTCAGATGTTTTCTGGATCAGTCTGTCTACGATCTGATCATTATTATACACGTCTGCTTTTAGCGTTGAACCGGAATCGCTGACATAAAAAATAACTGATAAAGGTGAATCTTCTACAAGGAACACATTCCCTTTTTGGTGAATAAGATAAAACCGGCGATCTGAAGGATCTGTCACTTGTAGTTTTTTATTGTGCAGTTCAATTTTCAGGAATTCATGACTGTTGGTTTCATAATTGCCTGTCAGCCTGTGTAAATCGATTACCGGAGTATTTTTCCATTTTGTATTTAACGAAGGCAGTATGTAGTGGCTAAGTATTTCATCCTGGCGTTGAGGTCTTAGCATAAAGTTGCCTCCTGTCATTACAAATACTGCATTGACATCAGGTATCAGCATGATGATCTGTTCTCCATGACCAAGGGCAAATATAGTCCGGAATATTCTTCCATTAACAGTATAGTTTCTCATCCACCAGGTATAACCGTAATCCAGTGAGCCTGCATTGGCATGTTGTGCAGTTGAAACTCTGACCCATTCCGGTGAAATAATCTGCTGATCGTTCCATTTGCCGTTATTAAGGTATAACATACCGAACTTCATCATCGCCCTTGGTGAAAGTTTCAGGGCATCAAGAAAGTTATAATTCCCGTTTTCAATTGTCTTCCACTCATATTCATCGGTTCCCAGCGGACCAAATAAATATGTTTCAGCAAAACTATCAAGCGACATACCGGAAGTTTTTTCTATGATTCCCTGGTGTAAAAAGTTAAAACGGTTATTGTACAAAAACGTTTTCCCTGGTTCGCTGATCAGCTTTTTATTCAGAACATAGTTGATGTAATCCTGTGAAAGGTAGATTTCAGAATCATCACTTGGTCCATCTTCATTATAGGGCTTCCACTCCAAACCGGATGTCATGCTTAAGAGATGTTTGATTCTTACAGGATAGTTTTCCCTGATCCATTTGGTACTGTCCCTGTCAGAAAAGTATGTTGCGACAAAGTCGTCCGCACTTTGAATAAAACCTTTATCTATGGCAATGCCAACCAAGGCCGATTGAATGGTCTTAATCACCGATTCCACCTTATGCACATCACCCCGATTATAGTTGTGAAAATACTCCTCAAAAACCAGTTTGTTATCTTTTACAAGCAGAAGACTGTGAACAGTTGCCATTTTACCTCTTAGGATATCCTTTACAAGCTGAACCAGATAGCTGGAATCAATACCTGCCCCGGCCAGGTCACCCGTTACAATGCCATCCTCTGCCTGAACCGGTTGATGAATGGCGTAAGAAAAGTCGCGGTCTCCGTTTGCTTTTAAGCGTGGTATCTTATAATAGGTAAGTGCTTCTGGCGTAGTACGTTTTATGATAAACGGAGATGAATAGGCCGTTCCGGCAAACCGTATGCCTTTAATGATATTTTTATCGGGATTCAGTTTCCCGTCATATTTGTAGATTCCGCTTACAGTTTCATAATGCAGACTGTCATTTTGAAACCAGACATGTTCTCCCGGAACATGTAATAAGCCATCTTCCGGTTCATCGATGGTTAGTTTTAATTTTCCATTTTCAGCATTAAAATACAATATTTGATTAGGAAAATTAACAGAATCTGTAAATGTAGCTTCCCAATATCCTGTTATGGGCTTGTATTTGTTTTGGCAGGCAGAAAGGAACAGCAGCAATAGCAATATGACGATGTGAGGTTTCATAATTTAATACTTGAGAGTCATTAAATATAGCTAATTAATTCATTTAATAAAAGATAGTTAGATTAAATGTTTAAACGTTCCTTTAAAATACGAACAGAATAGTAACTGTTAATGCATCAAAAGTATCTGCAGTTTGAATCCTGAATCAGGAGAGGATGTTAAACCCCCTGGTGTAATTGCATTTAATGCTGAAAGTTTGTTGTTCTGTTTTCTGTGTCGAACATATCACATAAAAACCTATATTTACTCTGTTTTATCAATCCCGGGACTGCAAAATTGAAGAAGATCGATTACGTTTTTCTAAGTTATCTGGCCGTAAGCACTTTGTTTATAGTCTTTGCAAAGGATCAATCCTTGCAGGTTTGTCCATTGGTTTTAGTTCGTTTGCTTTTGCTTCCCCTGGTTTTTCTGCTGATTTACATTGGCAATAAGAGCATTCATCCTGTTGTCCGGTTGATAAGGGATGCTTATCCCTTAATGGTGAGCGGTTATTTTTACTCCGAAACAGTGCATTATAACACGCTGATATTTAACAATATTGATCCATTGCTTATTCATCTGGATGAGAAGCTTTTTGGTCTGCAGCCCAGTCTGGTTTTTTCAGAGGTCTTATCAGGAAAACTGTTCAGTGAACTGATGTACTTCGGGTATTTCAGCTTTTATCTGCTCATCGCCGGTTTCATAGTCTATTTATTTTTTAGAAAGAGGAATGAATCTGAACGTCCCGTTTTTGAGCTTACGTTTGGCATGTATGCTTTCTACTTCCTGTTTTGCATCATACCAGCCCAGGGGCCGCAGTTTTACTTTTCGTATCCTCAGAATGCAGTACCTGAAGGCTTATTATTTGCTTCACTGGTGCATTTTATTCAGCGCATAGCCGAGCAACCTACAGGCGCTTTTCCAAGTTCACATGTGGGTATCTCATTTATTATACTCATCCTTTCAAAAAGGTATATCCCTCGGTTTTTTCATCTTATTTGGCCTGTTGTTCTCATTCTTATCCTGTCAACCGTTTATATAAAAGCCCATTATGCGGTTGATGTGTTTGGAGGTCTGATTATGGCACCTTTACTCTTAATTGTATCCGGATGGCTCTACAAAAAGCCGGATAGGCGGAATTTGGAAGTATCAACTTAATTTAAACGTGCATGGTTACTATCAGGAAAGTTCAAAGCAAAAGCGATTTAAAGACTTTTATTCATTTACCGTATAAGCTTCACAGGCATCATAGGGAATGGCTCCCACCATTGATTTCTGATGAATGGAAGGTATTTGACAGAAAGAAGAATCATGCCTTCGATCATTGCAAAACCATCATGTTTCTGGCAGAAAAAGACGGTAGGGTCGAGGGTCGTATTATGGGAATTATTAACCAGGTGTACAATACCGGTCATAATGAGAATAATGCACGTTTCAGTTTTATTGAATGTACAGAGGATGATGAAGTGTTTGCTGCTTTAATTCAGGCTGTAGAGGACTGGGCCAGAGAAAACGGGACCACAAAGTTAGTGGGACCACTCGGATTTTCGGATAAAGATCCTCAGGGTTTTCTGATTGAGGGTTTCGATGACCCGATTTCTGTAATGGTGACCAATCACAGCTATGCATACATGGTTGATTTTACAGAGCAGAACGGTTATACCAAGAAACTGGACCTGTTTCAGTATAGAAGTGTTATACCCGAGATTATTCCGGATGTATACTACCGTATTGCCGACAGGGTTAAAAACAGGGGGTTCAGGGTGATGAAATTCAACAGCTCCAAAGCCATCAGACCTTATGTACAGCCGGTTTTCGATCTTATCAATGAAACATATACCGATATATACGGTTTTGCTCCACTGGATGAACAGGAGGCCCGTGAGTTTTCAGAACGTTTCCTTCCCTTGTTAAATCATGAGTACATCAAGATTATTGTTGATCCGGATGATAAGGTTGTCGCTTTTGTGGTGGCCATGCCGGATATCAGTAAGGGGTTTAAAAAAGCACGGGGAAGGTTATTCCCGATAGGATTTGCCTATATTTTGAGGTCATTTAAAACAACAACGCAGCTGAACCTGCTCCTGGGCTGCGTAAAAACCAGTCTGCAGAATTCAGGTATTGATGCACTTATGACAGTTGCCCTGTTTGAATCAGCCAATAAAGGCCGGCTCAAAACGCTGGACAGCCACCTGATAATGGAAGAAAATATTCGCATGCGAGCGCTCATGGAACGGCAGGATTATACCATCTATAAAAAATACAGAATTTTTGAGAAAGCCCTGAATTAGTTCAATAGGATATTTTATAAACGCCCACGTTTAATCCGCTCTCTTTAGATGAGTAAGCCTTTTCAGAAAATAAGCCAAACTGCACATTCTTTTCAATTGAAAGTTCTGAACGCGGGAAGATGAGTTTTTTATCTTCCAGATTATTTTTAACGAGGGTTTTTGTCCAGCTGCCATCCTTCTGAATTTCAACCATGAAAAAGCCTGACTTTAAGAGATCGTCCATTTTAACAACCTCAGCCTCAGGTATCTTTTCAGCTTTGGTGTTTTTTATGAAATCGTTGAAAAACAGAAGGATACGGTCTCCTTTCTCCTTAACCATCATTGAGCTGTAGACGCCGTTATCGTTAAACGACCATTGCTTCTTGGGAATAACAATGTAATTTTTAACAGTACAGCTCTTATCTGTTTTAATAATTATGGCTGATCCAAACTGAAAGAAATCATTGTGGACATAGGCGCCATATCTGGGATCATAGGTATTATATTTTTTGTAGATAACATTATCGAAAACCAGCCATCTTTCGTTACCACGATACAATACGTCAATGATTTTATACTGTTTGGGCAATCCTTTAGTATGATCAATCTTCGATTCCCTGGTATCCAGAAGATCTGCAATAATATCTAAGCTGAAGGGATTCTTCACATCGTCTGTTACCACGCCGGATTCTATGTCGATAATAATATTGAATAAACCATTGGCTTCATCTCCTCCGTATTTATTATCGATATCAGAATACATGCCCCAGCATTCAATGTTATTCTGATCCGGAGTCAGCTGATAATCGAATGTTGAATACTCCTGAATATCAGAATATACATTAACTTTTTTGAAGGTATTGTCGGCCTGACTGATGTAAAGGTCCAGTTTAACCTCGCTCATCGAACTTGGCCGCCACTCGTTGTTTTTACGTTCAGATATGGCAATTACAATCCGCCCTTTATCCGTTACCGTCATCCTGCCGGTATTGGTCCACCGGGTTTCATAATCAGTATCCAGAGAGAAATATTTTATAAGCTGACCTTCCGTGCTGTAAAGAATAAATTCTGAGGTATAGCGTTCCTCATCAAGGGTGTTCACAGGTGACATTATGGCCAGATAATTCCCGTTTTCTGACGTCACTGCTTTTATGGTAAACTGCTCAAAATTATCGATTATACTGAACGATCCTATTTGCTGCATCTTTCCGCTATTTTCTCCGGATTGCTTAATTTTTTGCAGGGCAATAAATTGTTTCATATTACCCGGATCAACCGCCGATAAGATGAGATAGTTCTCATTTTTAAGGGTCACAAGATTAACAGGGGTGAACCTTGATGAGATCTGATCCCGGGTGGAATGATTGACAACAGCGGTATTTGTTAATGTTAAGTCACTCGTATTGTATGATTCAATGCGGTATTCTTTCTTACCTGTTTTTTTCAGTAGCTGCAGGGTCCCTCTATGGTCGTCGGCTGCTGCAAGTAAATTCGTCATATTTATAAACTCCGGTTCACTGTATTTAAGCTGCACCTTTTCCTGTGCTGATAAAAAAGTAAGGAAACCGGTCAAAAGTAAAAGGCTTGTTGCGAATCTCATATCATCGTTTTTTTTGAGCTATTAAAATTAGTAAAAACCTGTGTAATATTTTAAGAAAGGCATGTTGGTTTAAGAATCTTTACCTAAATCGTAAACGTGTACAAGCGGTAAAATGCTTATCGTAATTTAGTTTCATTTTGAATTGAGAAGAGTTCGAAGATATTGTTTCAGAGCATGATAGGAATTGTTATTTTTGTTTGCCATGTTGAGCCATTTTGCTCAATAATTAATTAACTTGTAGTGTATGAGAGTACAAAGATTAGTGCTTGAAAAAGAGGCGGTGGAAAGACAGAATAACATTGACCTGTCGCTGATTGATGACCTGATTAATACATACCGCGGAAAAGCAGGAAATCTGATTCCCCTGCTGCAAAAAACACAGGATGTTTACGGCTATATACCACGCGAGGCGATGTTGAAAATCTCGGATGAAACCGGGTTGGAACTGAGCGATATGTATGGTGTGGCAACGTTTTACACACAATTCAGACTGAATCCCGTTGGAAAGCATATCATTAAAGTGTGCCACGGAACGGCATGTCATGTGCAGAATGCAGGAACTATTACCGAATCTCTGGCCGAGAGCCTGAAGGTGAAAGATGGAGAAACAACTCCGGATGGTTTATTTACACTGGAATCGGTAGCTTGTCTCGGATGTTGTTCACTCGCCCCGGTAATGATGGTCGGTGATGAAACCTATGGGAAACTGACCGGAAAACAAGCCGTTAGGATCATACATGAATTAAGACTGAAAGATAAATCCACAACGTAATAGCATGCAGAACACAAAAGTCATAGTAGGATTAGGCAGTTGCGGTGTTGCTGCAGGTGCGTCAAAGGTTTACACTAAGCTTCAGCAGTTAAAGGATGCTGAACATCTGGATTTTGAACTGGCCAAAACCAGCTGTGTAGGCATGTGTTATAAAGAACCACTGGTGGAGGTTATCGATGCCTCCGGGCACCATCTTTACGGTGAGATCACTGAGGATAAGGTATTGGAGCTGATCGATAAACACATCATCAATAATGAACCGGTTAAGGAGTACATTGTAAAAAGTGACTTATATAATACGGAGGAGGATTATTTTCTGAACCATCAGACCAAACTTGTTACGGCACGCTGTGGTGTTATTGATCCGGAAAATATAGAAGAATACGAAAATCATAACGGCTATAAGGCCATTAAAAAGATCCTTGATGGCGGTCAGACCTCCGAAATGGTGATTCAGGAGGTGTTGGATTCAGGAATAAGGGGACGTGGAGGAGGTGGCTTTCCTACCGGATTGAAATGGCGTTTTGCTTTGAATTATCAGTCGGAGCAAAAATACATTATCTGCAATGCCGATGAAGGTGACCCGGGTGCATTCATGGACCGGTCTATTCTTGAAGGTGACCCGCATTCCGTACTGGAGGGGATGATCATTGGTGGTTTTGCCATTAAAGCTAAATCAGGTGTCATCTATTGTCGTGCAGAGTATCCGCTGGCGATCAAACGTCTGAATATAGCTATTGAACAGGCCAGATCGAAAGGTTACCTGGGGAAAGCCATATTTGGCATTGAAGGTCTGGATTTTGATATCTATGTAAAAGAAGGAGCCGGTGCCTTTGTCTGTGGTGAGGAAACCGCACTGATAGCATCGATTGAGGGTGAACGGGGCATGCCAAGGAAACGGCCGCCGTTTCCGGCCGAAGCAGGGTTGTGGAAAAAGCCAACCAATATCAACAATGTGGAAACCTGGGCTAATATTCCGGGAATCATCCTGAATGGTGCAGGTGAATATGCCAAATACGGAACTGAGAAAAGCAAGGGAACAAAGGTATTTGCGCTCACCGGTAAGATTAATAATGGCGGACTGGTTGAGGTTCCAATGGGGATTACCATTAATGATATTATTTACAAACTGGGTGGTGGCATCCAGAACGGTAAAAAGTTCAAGGCTGTACAGCTGGGAGGACCATCCGGTGGGTGTATACCTGCCTACCTTGGCGATACCATTGTAGATTACGATTCGGTAAATAAAACCGGCGCTATCATGGGATCAGGTGGCATGGTGATCATGGATGAGACCACCTGTATGGTGGATATGGCCCGGTTTTTCCTGGATTTTACGGTGAAAGAATCCTGTGGAAAATGTACATTCTGTCGTATGGGAACCCGCCGTATGCTGGAAATTCTGACACGCATCACAGAAGGAAAGGGAGAAGAAGGTGACATCGAAAAACTGGAGGAGCTGGCGGTACAGATCAAGGAAAACTCTCTGTGTGGTTTAGGGCAGACAGCTCCAAACCCGGTACTGACCACCATTAAGTATTTTCGCGATGAATACGAAGCGCATATCGCAGAGAGAAAGTGTCCGGCATTAAATTGTAAGCAGCTGCTTACCTATACGGTGATTGATGAAAACTGTACCGGATGTACACTTTGTGCACGTAACTGTCCAACGGATGCCATAGAAGGAGAAAAGAAAGGCCTTCATTATATTATCCAGGATAAGTGTATTCAGTGCGGCATGTGTTTTTCCAAATGTAAATTCGATGCCATCAAATTATCATAATAACATGATGCAAAAATCTTGATTCTTGTGTCTTGATACTTGATTATAATAGAAAATGAAAACATTAAATATCATACTGAACGGAAAAACCGTAAAAGCTTCAGAGGGGGAAACTATTCTGGAGGTGGCCGGACGCAATGGGATATCTATTCCGACCCTGTGTCATGATCCAAGACTGAAACCCTTTTCTTCGTGCTTTGTGTGTGTGGTCGAGATTGAAGGTATGCGCAATATGCAACCGTCCTGTTCCACCCGCGTAGCAGAGGGCATGGTCATTCAGACGGAAAACGAAAAGGTGAAAAAAGCACGGAAGACGGCTCTGGATCTGCTGGTAAGTAACCATTATGCAGACTGTGAAGCACCGTGTAAGCAGACTTGCCCGGCCGGGGTGGATGTTCAGGGTTATATCTCGCTGATAGAAAAAGGAAAATACAATGAGGCCGTAGAACTGATCAAGGAGGTGAATCCGCTGCCTGCCATCTGTGGACGTGTATGTGTGCGGCCCTGTGAGGTAGCATGCCGCAGAAACCTGCTGGATGAAGGGGCTCCTGTCGGGATTGATTATCTGAAGCGTTTTGCATCTGATATGGATCTGCAGTCCCTTACCCGTTATGTAGGCGATGTGGCTGAACCAACAGGCAAAAAAGTGGCTATTATTGGTGCCGGTCCTGGCGGGTTATCTGCTGCCTGGTTCCTGCAGAGAAAAGGACATCAGTGTGATATTTATGAAGCGGCGCCTCAGTCCGGCGGTTGGTTACGCTATGGTATTCCGGAGTATCGTCTGCCTAATGATATTCTGGATAAGGAAGTGGCAGCCATTACGGAACTGGGCGCAAAGATTTCATATAATCAGAAGCTTGGAGATAACCTGAGTTATGGAACGTTGAAAGAAAAATACGATTCTGTCGTACTGACCATAGGATCGCAAAAAGGAACGCTGATTGGATGCGAAGGCGACGATGCCGGAAATGTATACCCGGGAATCGATTTTCTGAAGAATATGGAAGTCACCGGACAAAGGTATAATTTTAAAGGTAAAACGGTTGCTGTGGTTGGCGGTGGAAATACAGCGATGGACTGCTGTCGTACATCCATGCGCTGTAGTGCCGATAAGGTTTATGTCGTTTACCGGAGAACAGAAAAAGAGATGCCGGCTAACCCGATTGAGATTCATGAGTCCAAACTGGAAGGTGTGGAATATCTGTTCCTGACCAATCCGAAAAAGGTTAATAAAGATGCTGACGGCAATGTGAAATCCATGACGCTTTTAAGGATGGAACTGGGTGAACCGGATGCTTCAGGTCGTCGCAGACCTGTTCCGGTTGAAGGATCAGATTTTGACCTGGAGGTGGATTATATCCTAGCTGCCATCGGACAGAAAACGCAGGTAGATTTCATCGAAAACATCAATGAATTTGCTACAGTAGGGGAGCTGGAAGTTAATCGCTGGGGTGATATTGTGGCTGACAAAGAAACATTGCAAACCGGTATCCCTTCGGTATTTGCGGCGGGCGACGGTGTAACAGGACCGGCAACCATCATTGAAGCTATTGCCCAGGCTAAGGTGGCATCACGCAGTTGCCATCAATTTCTGACCGGGCAAAGCATCGAGCCGGAACCATTTGAGTTCATCAGTAAAAAGGACAACTTTAAACCACAGGTTAAAGAAGAATATATAGGAAAATTTGCGAATCAGACGCGTGAAGAAATGCCGGTGCTTGATCCCACAGACCGGCTGAATTTTAATGAAGTTGAGCTGGGATATGATGGGGAAGCTGTGGCTAAGCATGAGACCAACCGCTGTCTGGAGTGTGGTTGTACCGAATATTTTACCTGTGATCTTAAAAAATACAGTACACAATACGGTGCCGATCAAAACCGCTTTCATGGCGACTATGCCGAGTACAGGGTGGACTTCTCTCATCCATATATTGAGATAGACAACAACAAATGTATTTTGTGTGCACGTTGTGTGCGCATTTGTGATGAAGTTGTCGGAGCCAAAGCGCTTGGATTGGTTGAGAGAGGATTTAAAACATTTGTTGCACCGAGTTTGGGCGAAAGCCTGACGGAAACCACCTGCGAATCGTGTGGCATGTGCATCTCCACCTGTCCCACAGGGGCCATCACAGAAAATGTAACCTTTAAACCGGGACCTGTAAAACTGAATCGTTCCGAATCGGTTTGTAACTACTGCGGTGTGGGATGCAGGCTTTCGGTTTTAGATAAAGGAGGATTTGTATGGAAAACAGAAGGGGCTGAAGGCCCTGTAAATCAGGATGGTAATATTTGTAAGTATCCACGATTCGGTTATACGTTTTATAATACCAAAGAAAGAATCACCAAACCCTTACGTAAAGAAAATGGATCTTTCAAAGAGATCACATTTGATGAAGCATACCGGATCGTTGCAGAAAAGATAAAAGCAGGTATTCCGGATCAGACCAATGCATTCTATGCCGGAGCGCGGATGACCAACGAAGAACAATACCTGGTTCAGAAACTGGCCAGAGCAGGAGCCGCAACCAATCAAATCAACAGCTTTTATTATCTGGGTGGAGGTGAAGGATATGGCCGGAATTTTAAAGCCAATGTCCCTTACGAACAGATAAAACATGCCTCGTCCATTTATGTGCTTGGATCTGAATTAAATAATGACCATGCAGTTGTGGGATTCATGGTGCAGAATGCCCGTGCCTCGCTGGAAGTCCCTGTAACATTCATTACAACGAATGAAAAACACAGCATGAAAGCAAAAGTGGATCATGAGCTTAAAGTTGATTCATATTACTGGTTTGTAAAAGCGGTAAACCATTATATGTTAGCAGCCGGTTTACACAATGCGTTTTACCTAAATGATAATACCGATGGATTTGAAGCCTACAAATCTGCGTTGTTAAAAGAGGATTTCGATTCAATACTTAAAAAGGCAGGCGTTGCTGCTGCTACGGTTGAAGCTTTTGCAAAATCCTATAACGATGAGATGAATGCTGTGCTAATTTTTTCAGAGAAACAGGTATCATCCAATCTTAGTTGCGAAGTATACAACATGGCACTTATTACCGGTAAGCTAGGGAAATCGGCAAGCGGACTGGTGGCATTGAAGGAGAAAAACAATGCCCAGGGCTTGTTCGATATGGGAGTGTGCAGCAATACAGGAGTGGGCGGGGTGTCCATTAATGATGAAACACTGAGAACAAAAATGACATCAACGTGGGGACTGGATCAGCTTCCTGACAAAAGCGAATCAACACATTTATCATTGCTGAACCAGAATGCATTTCGCAACTTCTTTATTTTTGGAGAAGACCCGGTTGGTTGTGCAACTGATAAAATGAAAGTGGAAAGCTGGTTTAAGCAGGCGGACTTCATCCTGGTTCAGGATTATTTTATGACAGAGACAGCGCAAAAAGCAGATCTTATCCTCCCGGCTTCAGCACCTTTGGAAACATCAGGCAGCTTTACAAACAGTGCCAGAATTATTCAGCAGTTTGAAAAGGTTATCAATAAGGAAGGATGTGTTGAAAATTACGCTCAGATTAACGGAATGCTGAGTGCTCTGGAAATTAAAAGTCCGGAGACTCTGGATGCCATCCGTATGGAACTTTTTGCACTGCTCCCTGCTCCCGATTCATCAGAATTGCATAAATTTACACACACGCAGGACGATAATTTTAACCGTTTGTTTGAACATGGTTGTGATGCACTGGTTAAACGTTTTGACGATGAGTTTCAGAACAACCTGAATTAAAAGATTTAAGATGAAAACATTTAATACCATAGATGAAATTCTTGATTTTGCCATGGAAGAAGAGCAGAAGGCCGTAGAGTTTTATGCAGATTTGGCTTCACAGGCAAAAACGAAGGATATGAAAGCTGTATTTGAAGAATTTGCCAAGGAGGAGGTAACGCATAAGGTGCGTTTGCTGAAAATCAGGGAAGAAGGGATTAAACATTACGAGAAAGCTGATATTACAGATTTAAAGATCAGCGATTATGTGGCGCGTGTTAAGGTGGAACCGGACATGAGTTATGAACAGGCACTTGTGGTGGCTATGAACAAAGAAAAAGCAGCTTTTCGCTTATATATGGCATTGGCGGATAAAGCACCTACAGATGAACTGAGAGAAGTATTTCTCGATCTGGCCCAGGAGGAAAGCAAGCATAAACTTCGCTTCGAAATTGAATACGACGACCTGGTGTACCGCGAAAATTAAGATTTAAAGAAATATCAGGATACAGGCTGGCGCAGATTTATAATTTGCGCCTTTTTTTGTTTTTTGTCCCAAGGTTAGGTGCAGGCTCCTGCCTGCGTCATTATTTATAAAAAGATCAAACTTGCGGACTTTATTAACATTGCTTTTTTGGAAAATTTTTTTGTGCCCCAATAACCTATATAATACAGCACACTTATTAGTATGAAAATGCCACTTTTAGTATAAATTTACCAGTATCATTTCTCCATCTTACCCAGCCATTTTTATCTTCCCCAAAATTTTTGTTTGTAAAGCTATCATCATCTAAAATAAGCTTCACCCAGTCGCCCTGAACAGCCGTTGCGACATAATCTACTTTTTGAAAATCCTCGACAATATTTGAATTTGCACAAGGCTTCTCATGCACTGGGTTATCTAATGTTGGAATGGGGAATGATTCTTGTAAATATTTATTAAAATCTTTATACTCAATATACATATTATCGACTACCCAAGGGGAAAAACATACTTTATTGTCAATATACACTTTTAATATATTATTTGCTTTTAAGCATTTTAATACAAAAATATTATACTCAACATCTACATAAGTAATATTTATTAATTTTCTATATTGATTCTCATCATCAGTTAAACTAAACCATTGATTATCATACCTTAATGCATCGCCTTTAATAAAAAGTACTGTATCTTTGTTAATATCCGTATAATTAATTTCAATATTATCTTGTGCAATTCCATATGGGTATAAAAATAAAAATCCATTGTATGATTTACCATTATCATCAATGCACTGCACTTGTTGAGAATAACTATAGTTAGATATGACTATCATGATAATTAAAAAAGTATTAATCCTTTTCATAATGGTGAATTTAATGGTACAGAATTATTAGATCTTGGCAGTAATTTATTAGGAACAGATATCTTTGGTTAATAATCATGTTCATGATTATGATAGATTTTTATATGTTTAGTTCATATACTAGCATCGATTACATATCTGCACCTTTTGTTTTCTGCCTGATGATTAAAAAAGTTATGACCTAATCTTGTTCCATTCATCCAGGCGTTCACTGATCCATGCTGTCACTCTTTCATGATCCTCTTTCCCGGTTCCGCTTACAGCAAATGGTTTTCCTATTTCGATAAAAACTGTCTTTTTACGATTTAGCTTACCAAACTCCTTGATCAGTTTCCCGTTTCCCCAGAAATCGGATTTTATAGCCATAGGCACAACTTTTACTTTCGCTTTTTGAGCCAGCTTGATGCCCATGCTGTTAAACTCTTTCGGGTTAAAGCTAACGGTACGTGTGCTTTGCGGAAAAATAATAATGGATGTCCCTTCCTTCAGCTTCGCCTGCCCTTGTTGCATAACTACCAGTAGGTCTTCACGTACATTCTCCCGTTTAACGGCTATAGGATCTCTTGAACGCATTACCGGACCGAATAAAGGAGCAGTCATCAGACTTTCCTTCACCACAAATGTAACGGGCATCTCCGGTGCAATAATGCCGGGGTAGACCATGGTTTCCAGTGTGCTCATGTGATTACTTACAAATACTACCGGCCCTTCGAGTTTATGCAGGTTATCAAGACCGGTTATATTGTACTTTGCACCACAATCTTCTGTGAGGTTCCTGATATCTATACTCGACTGCGCCCAGGCTTCCCGGTCGTATGTTCCTGCCAAAGCTTTTTTGGCATTAACGTTAATAATTCGAATATACCGGAGCACAAAATAAAGGCGCGTTCCCAAAACCAGTTTGTCCCAGAATTTGCGTTTTTTTGTTTCAGGTGTCTCGTAAACTTTACCGGGGAAGTAAGTCCATCTTTTATAATCAGATTCCACTTTTCAGGATTTTTTTACAAAGATAAACGGATTGACGGAAATGATTCCGTTTGGATTAAAAAAAACGGACATGCAGATTCTAATACCTTGTAAAAAAGGGATGTAGTCTGGTTATGAAAGCTATTACTGTTTAAAGTTTTGATGCTGCTGCTTCATCTATGATCCAGAGTAGGTTGCCACTTCTGGGTTTAACATAAGCCGCCGGGTATTCCCTGAATTTACCTTTTTTGTTGACAATGTCGCTTAACACTTCCGCCTTGGATTCACCTGTGACCAGAAATACAACACGGAATGCATTCTTCAAAACTTCCCCTGTTAAGGTTAAACGGAATTGTCCTGTTTCAGGATGTCTGGCAATTTCCACCCAGTTATGCGACATGATAAGATCCATGTTGTTCGGGAAAATGGATGCCGTATGCCCATCGGTTCCTAAACCAAGAATCATAAGGTCAAAAACCGGATATTCATTGCGTTTGGGTAAAACACTGTCAATTACTTTTTCATAACGGATGCGTTCCTTGCAAATATTCTCTTCACCGCGAATACGGAATACCCGTGAAAAGCTAATGGGAACCTGTGAAAAAAGACGCTTGTTAACATCTTTATAGTTGCTCTGATCGTCTTCTGGCGAAACCATGCGTTCGTCACCCCAGAACCAGTTCAGGTTGCGCAGAAAAACAGCGTTTGGATCTGATTTTGCCAGGGCTGAAAAAAGCAGGGAAGGGGTTGAACCACCGGAAAGTGCAACATTATATTTCCCGGCGTCAATTTTTGAGGCATCTTCCACAATCTGATCTGCCATCCATGTGGTAGCTACTTCAGGCGTCTCAAAAATGTGGATGTTATGGCCATTGATGGTACGTTTTCTCATGGCTGTTTTTATTATAATTCACAGTATTCATCACTGTTTGAGAGATTTTTACACGGGAAACGCCATGTTTGTCCTTCAGCATCAATCATTCCTTCTGCTTCCCTTGGCCCCCAGGTGCCGGCCGGATATCCGTAAAGCGGAAAATCCGGATCATCATTCATCCTGTCAATCACGGGCTGAACAATGTCCCATGCTTCTTCCACATTATCACCACGCGAGAATAATGTACTGTCTCCCATCATAGAATCCAGGAGCAGGCGTTCGTAAGCTTGTGGCAGATACACCTGGCTCAGATCCGAGTAATGGAAATCCATACCTACATTTTTCACCTCATAGCCTGCACCCGGTAATTTCATGCCAAAGTTAAGCAAAATACCTTCATCCGGTTGAATCCGGAGAATTAACTGGTTTGGTGATTGCACCATGGACTGGTTGCGGTGAAAGAGGTGATGTGGCGTATGTTTAAAGTTAATTACAATTTCAGTTACCCGCGTTGGCAGTCTTTTCCCCGTTCTGACATAAAACGGCACACCGGCCCAGCGCCAGTTGTCAATGAAAAGTTTCACTGCAATATAGGTCTCCGTCCTGCTCTGTGGATCAACATCCTCTTCCTGTCTGTACCCTTTTACGGCTTCGCCACGAATTTTTGAGGCGGTATACTGACCACGTATGACATGGTTATACATGTTATCCTTATCAATGGCACGAACCGCCTGAAGCACTTTTTTACTTTCATTACGGATACTCTCCGAATCAATGACAGTAGGTGGTTCCATGGCAACAAATGTCAGCAACTGCAGCAGGTGATTCTGGAACATATCGCGCAGCGCTCCGGATTGATCATAATATCCGGCCCTTGAACCAATACCCAGACTTTCTGATGCGGTTATTTCGACATGTGAGATAAAATTCCGGTTCCACAATGGCTCGAATATGGCATTGGAAAAACGGGTCACCAAAAGATTCTGTACGGTTTCTTTGCCCAGGTAGTGATCAATACGGTATATCTGTTCTTCCTTAAATACGGACTTGAGTTTTTTATTCAGCTCCTTAGCCGAAGCCAGGTCATGACCAAAAGGTTTTTCGATAATGATCCGTCGGAAATTTCCATTTTCCTCTTTATGAAGGCCCTGCGACTTAAGATTCTTTGATATGGGTTCAAACATACCAGGAGGAGTAGCCAGATAAAAAATGATATTGCCGTTAATGTCATGTTCCTTTGCAATTTTCTCAATCCGCTCTTTCAGAACGGCATAATCGTCTGCATTTTTGGTGTCGATGGACTGGTAATGTACCTGCTGAAGAAACTTATCCACATCCTCACGTTTTACCTGCGAAAAGTTGGTGATGCCTTCCATAAGCGATTCACGGAACGATTCATCTTCCATTTCCGTACGGCCAACCCCCAGTACTGCAAAGTTTTCACATAAAAACTCCTGTTCGTACAGATCATGGATTGCAGGCATTAACTTACGGTGTGTCAGGTCTCCTGACGCTCCAAATATGACGAGTATGTGCGATTCGGGTTTGTTTTCCATTTTAATTCTGTTCTACGTTCAGAACCTAAACAAGCAAGCACCATTTTATGTTTAGTATAGCAATTGCTTATGGCTTGTTTAAAATCAGTTGAAATTAAACATTTTTCTATCTTTGTGGCGCATGAAAGAGGATAAAAAAGTTGTATCACCATATCACGGTGAAAAGGGAACAAAAAAAGAGGAAGTTGCTTCGATGTTTGATAATATTTCTAAGAAGTATGACTTCCTGAATATTTTTCTGTCGTTTGGCATTGACAGGCTTTGGCGTAAAACCGTAATACGGACGCTGAAACCGGTCCAACCCAAACAGGTGCTGGATATTGCGACAGGTACAGGCGATCTTGCTTTTCAACTGGCTAAGATCACCTCAAACAAGGTGACCGGAGCAGATATATCAGAAGGGATGCTGGCTGTGGCCAGGGAGAAAAAGATTAAACGCAACCTGAATTGTGAGATGGATTTTATTACCGGAGATGCTGAGAATCTGCCGTTTAAGGAAAATACGTTTGATGTGGTAACAGTAGGTTTCGGAATCCGGAATTTTCAGGATCCTTTAGCCGGTCTTAAAGATATGACAAGGGTAGTCAGAAAAGGGGGAACGATTGCTGTACTGGAGTTTTCCAAACCCACGGTATTCCCTGTGAAGCAGCTGTACCGGTTTTATTCCTTTCATCTGATCCCGTTTTTTGGCCGCTTCGTTTCAGGAGACAGCAGGGCATATACTTATCTGCCGGAATCTGTTGATGCATTTCCTGAAGGTGAAAGTTTTCTTGATCTGATGGAAAATGCAGGACTTACTGACAGAAAACAGCGGAAACTGACCTTCGGGATCGCTTCGTTATATACCGGGGTGAAATAATTAAAGTTTAAATATTTTTAACTCACTGACTTTTAGAATATTTTTGCATTGAATTCGTTTACAATCATAAACAGCACATTTTGAAACGAAAACTGACAGGCATATTGGTTCTTTTGATCATGGCAATACAGGTCAAAGGGCAGAACATTGTGGAAAACCTGCCGACCTTTGATCAGGACAGGTTGCATTTTGGGTTCACTCTGGGAACCAATTTTATGTATTTCACTTCAGTGCATTCGGGTGTACAGGATGTGGACGGAAATGTCTGGTTTACCGATCAGTCCTCCCTGAATCCCGGTTTTCATGTCGGAATCATTTCTTCGCTTCGTCTGAATAAATTTATGAATCTAAGATTTGTTCCGGGCATTTCATTCGGACAGCGCGATATGCAGTTTATTACTGAATCGGGTGTACCCAGGGAATCTCCTGTTTCGGTCAAATCCACATTTATTGAAACACCTCTGTTGATTAAGTATAAAGCGCTCCGCGATGGAAATGCCAAACCTTATCTTGTGTTCGGTCCGAATGTGCGTTTTGATCTGGCCAGAAGCAGGAAAGACGATATTGTGCTGAATCCCGTGGATTACTATTTTGAAATGGGTGTTGGATCCGATTTTTATCTGCCCTATTTCAGGTTTGGTCTGGAAGTGCGTTTTGCCATCGGATTTAATGATGTGCTCTGGCACGACAGACCACCGACAGAAGGTTATGATCCCCGATATACGAATGCCTTAAGTAACCTCTATTCCCGCTTATTTATTATTTCGTTTAATTTTGAATAATGATCCGGGATATACAGCTCAGAGTTTCTCCTAAAGAGGCTGCCACTGCAGATTTGTACACAAAAGCTGCAGCCAGAAAAGCTGGCATAGATACGAATCAAATTACACACCTTAGAATATTAAAACGCTCCGTTGATGCCCGTCAGCGTACTATCTGGATCAATCTAAATGTGCGCCTTTATATCAACGAGGAAGCAACGGATGATGTCGTTCCTGTATTTGAATACCCTGACGTACATGAAGGGAAGCAGGTGGTGATTGTGGGCGCCGGACCAGCCGGATTATTTGCGGCATTGCGCTGCATTGAAAAAGGACTGAAACCTGTGGTGCTGGAGCGTGGAAAGAAGGTAGCTGAACGCAAACGGGATATTGCAACGCTCAACCGGTCGCATGTTGTTGATCCGGATTCCAACTATGGATTCGGGGAAGGCGGTGCCGGAACCTTTTCAGATGGAAAGTTATACACACGCAGCGTGAAGCGCGGGAACGTAAAGCGTATTCTTGAGGTTCTCTGTTTTCATGGAGCAACCACAGATATCCTGATTGATGCTCATCCGCATATCGGAACGGATAAACTGCCGGCTGTCATCACAAATATCCGTGCTACCATTGAAAATGCGGGTGGAAAAGTATATTTCAGTTCGAAAGTCACCGGATTAATTCTGGAAAACAATACCGTTAAAGGCGTCCGTACTTATGATGGAAATGAGTATACCGGCCCCGTGATTCTGGCAACAGGTCATTCTGCGAGGGATGTGTACTGTTTTCTGGATCAGAGTCAGGTATTGCTTGAATCCAAAACCTTTGCCATGGGCGTTCGTGTGGAACACCCGCAGGAACTGATAGATCAGATCCAGTACCATTCTCCCAAAGGCAGAGGGGACTATCTGCCGGCGGCATCCTATGCGTTAACAGCTCAGGTATCAGAGCGTGGCGTGTATTCATTTTGCATGTGTCCGGGGGGTTTTATTGTCCCTTCCGCTACTTCACCGGGTGAAGTGGTAGTCAACGGTATGTCACCGTCCCTGAGAAATTCCAGGTGGGCTAACTCGGGAATCGTGGTCGAAGTCCGTCCTGAAGATATTGGTTCTGAAGGCGAACCGTTAAAAGGGCTGGAGTACCAGGAGAATCTGGAAAAAGAAGCATTTGAATCGGGAGGTCAGACACAGGTTGCACCGGCACAACGGCTGGATGATTTTGTGCAGAACCGACATTCCAAATCGCTGCCTTCGTCGTCGTATGTTCCGGGATTACTGCCCTCTCCTTTGCACGAATGGTTGCCCAAATCAATCCGGTACAGGTTACAACAGGGATTCCGTCAATTTGATAATAAAACAAGAGGTTTTCTAACCAATGAAGCATTGATAGCCGGAGTGGAATCGCGGACTTCTTCCCCGGTTCGAATACCCAGAAACAGGGAAACCTTTGAACATGTTTCCATTAAAAACCTCTATCCCTGCGGAGAAGGTTCAGGCTATGCCGGAGGGATAGTGTCATCAGCCATGGATGGTGAGAACGCCGCTGAAGCTCTGGCTGCCCGAATGGGCTGAGTATTACTTCAGGTTGGTTTCGAACAGGCGTTTATTGGCTCTCACCTCACCCAGAGCTCCCGGCCCGGCTATACAACCACCTTCACAACACATCACCTCAATGAAGTTTCCTTCGGCTTTTCCCTTAGCTGCAGCTTTCAGTACAGCAATACTTTTTTTATCCAGACCATTGATAACCATATCGCGGATTTCCACATCCTTATTTACAGATTTTACTGCGGCCAGTACGCCTCCGCTCATAGCAAAACCACGGTTGACGGTTCGTTTGTTGTTTTTGCTTTCATCATCGGGGATTTCGCCCAGGTCAATACCAAGTGCCACAATAATGGAGTTAAGTTCCTCAAAGGACAAAACATAATCCACATCCGGATTGTCAGCAGCCTCTTTGCGCTTTGCGATGCAGGGACCGACGAAAACAGTTTTGCAGTTTTTGTTATTCTCCCGAGCAATTCTTGCAGCATAGGCCATTGGTGATGGCGTTTCTGACACAAAAGCCATTAATTGAGGGATATGCTTTTTTACGGTTTCCATGTAGCCCGGACAACAGCTGGTGGTCATCAGAGGCTGCCCTTCTGCCATCTTCTCTCCGAATTCTTTTGCTTCGTGTTCTGTGGTCAGAACGGCACCATCAGCTACTTCAACCACATCCTTAAACCCAAGTATTTTAAACAGGTTATGGATTTGTCCTGTGGTGAGAGAAAACTGACTGTGAATAGACGGAGCAAACAGGGCTGTAAGCGCATCATCCCGGTCAATATCCCGCAGAATGTCAATCATCTGGCTCACTTCAAATATGGATCCGAATGGACAGGCCTGCAGGCATTTGCCACAGTAAATACATTTGCTGTGGTCGATCTCTTCAATCTTATTTTCGTTTTTTGAGATGGCTCCCACGGGGCAGGCAGCCTCACAGGGGATTGGCTGGTAAATTATGGCATGGTACTGACACTCCTTCTGACATATGCCACAGTTGATACATTTATCGGTATCAATTTCTGCCTGCCCGCTTTTATTCATGGAGACGGCATCTTTCGGACAGTTCATCACACATGGACGGGCCACACAGCCACGGCACATGTTGCTCACTACGTATTGTGCCTTTATGCAACTGGTACAGGCTTCATCCACCACTGTCAGAATTTCTTCTGATGGTTTCTCACGAAGATACGCCTGACGTGCATATTCCGATAAGGGTGTCAGTTCATCTTCTTCCTGTGCTGTGGTGAACCCCAGTAAGGGGAACGATTTATATTTAATAACGGCGCGTTCTTTATGGATGCAGCACCGGCGGGAGGCGGCACTGTTTTTAGGTGCCATCTTTAATGGTATGCGGTCAATCTCCTGCTCTAAAACCCCTTCATAATGCAACCTGACAATCCTGCTCAGCAACTCCCTGCGGATGATCATCGTATTACTTGTATGTGCCATTTTCTTTGTCCCTTATTTTTGAGGCTGCAAAAGTAGAACAGTTTTTTGACTAGCGGAAATAAATTAAAGAAAAATTTCTTTATTTAGAAGAGTATCAAAATAAAACCGCCGGATAAGGCGGTTTTATAATCTTCAACCGGGGAAATCAGTTCATTAATTCAATATCCCTGACAATAAGATTCAGTGTACCGGCAGCATCGCCATCTTTTGTGATAAAAGCATCGGCACTGGGTTCACCTTCCACATAAACCCTTTTGCCTTTCTTAAGGTACTCGGCAATTTTAGTGCTTTGTTTTTCACTCTTCCAGATAACTGCTTTTATCCAGTCTGTTTTTTCAACTTTATTGCCGTTGGAATCTTTGTATTCCTTATGAACAGCAACACTGAAATTAATGGCTTTGCGTTTGCCAACTTCACGAACTTCGGCATCGGTGCCAAGTACACCATTTAACTGTAGTCTAAACATGATGAATTGTTTTAGGTTTTGGTAAATAAAATATCTTAGACAAATTACGTTTTTTTTGCCTAAAAGTCAAATTATAAGTTCTATAGCCTGGGCATTTCATCGTAAACAACGCCATCAAGTATACGACCTGTTTTCTTTTTATTAGTTCCTCCCCACTGTTTAAAGAAGAATGGAACCTTTTGATCTTCACACATATTTTTTATCTCAATCACCCATTCTTTTTCAATTGGTCTTGCTTTTGGTCCGGATTCTCCACCAACAATTACCCAGTCGATATCTTTTAAGTTTAAATAAGGTAGCTGGGTTAACAGAGGCTCAAGAGAAAGGAATTTAACTTTAGCTCCTGTCTCTCTCAAAGCTGCAATACGGTTTGTGTGCAGTTTGCTTTCTACAGTAACACCCATCCAAATGTTTTTTGTCCAGGTTAACTGATCACTAAATTCAAAGAGTCTGTTCTCTCTTTTTGTCAGTACCTGAAAGGTGTGATGTGGGTTTTCATTCATTACCTTAAAAATCTTTTTTATAAATGAGATAGGTACATCTTCATGAAAAAGATCACTCATAGAATTTACAAATACAGTTCTTGGGGATTTCCAGGAATACGGTTCATCTAAAACATCAGGATGTAAGGTTAGCCTGAACGCATTGGAATATTTTGGAGTTCCCATCGCGTATAAACGCTTAGCCATTCTTTCGGCATAACAGTTTTTACATCCGTCAGATATCTTTGTGCAACCTGTTATCGGATTCCAGGTTGATTCGGTCCATTCTATTTTTGATGAGTTCATAATTTAAAAATTAATTGTTCTTTGACCATCCGTAGTAACACTTTTAGCTTTATTCCAAAATTCAAGAGCTTTACTATTTTGGGATGCAAAAACCAGGTCGTAATAATGCCTAATTTGATGCATTCCAGAATATAAATAGCCAAGATTCTTAAGACTATTTGTATATGATTTTCTAAATATAGTTCTTAATCTCAAATCGTCACCTATTTCTGCAAGCTGCCTTATATTTTCATTATCGAAAAAGCTTCTATCTCCTAGGAAACTATTGTATTTTTCTTTACTTCTGGAATAGTTATCTCTTAAAATAGCATTTTTAATATTTCTATTAAAGTCTGTCCCGGATGCTACATTAACTAAAATATCAACTTTACCAATATTTTTTAAGATATTTTTTATGGTATAAAATGGGACACTACAATCAGTTGGGTCTACAAAAACAAAGTTTAAACTTTTATCATTTATTTCAGAACTTATTATTTCTAAAATTTGATTTGAGTTGTTGTAATCTCCTACTTTAGCTGAAGCATTATTTATGTTTAGTTGGTCAATTCGCTTTGAAAGTGAAGAAACTGCCCCTTCATCTATATCAATAAATAATGCTTTGTTTAAATATCTAAATGCTTTATGTTTAAGTATTGCAAGAGATGAGCCATCAAACTCTTGTCCACTTCTTCTATCTATGCATCTTCCTGGTCCACTACAAATTTCAATGTAATTTACCTTCCACTTATTGTGCATTGAAGTTGCAAACATGTCAAGGTACCTTACTAATAAATAAATTTTCTCTTGTCCCCAGTCTCCAACACACCTAACAGGTAGATCGTCTGATACTGAAGTAACCAATGAACAAAAGTCATCTTCAAAAAGATTTTTTCTTTTTTCCTTATTACAATTCGTTTTACAGTTCGGATTGAGAATAGAATTTAAGTCAATTCTGGTATTCATGATTTTAGGTTTTAGAACCTAAAGTTATGAAATATTTTTATTTTAAGGCACTTAACATGATTTCCACGGGGTGGAGGGCAGATTTTCCGGTTCCATCTTTAATGTGATGGCGGCAACTTGTTCCGGGAGCTGCCAATATCGTTTCCTCATTGCTTTTGCGAACCTCCGGAAACAATATCATTTCGCCGATCTGCATGGAAAGGTCATAGTGTTCTTTTTCGTAACCAAATGATCCGGCCATGCCGCAGCATCCGGTTTTAAACTCTTCAACGCTGTAATTCTCAGGATAAGAGAGCATCTGTAAAGTCGGCGTTGTAGAAGCTACCGCTTTTTGCTGACAATGACCATGCAATCTGATGGTTTTGGGTTCAGCAGAAAACGATGCTTTCGATATGCGGCCGGCTTCAACTTCACGCATAAAAAACTCTTCGAACAGCATGGTGTATCCGGCAACTTTCTTAGCATCATCCTGCAAATGCTTATCCACAAGTTCAGGATACTCATCCCGGAAGGACAGGATGGTGGAGGGTTCCAGCCCGATTAACGGATGATCGGATGAAATAAGATCTTTCAGCAGCATGATGTTGTCTGTTGCCAGCTGCTTGGCTTTTCGCAACAAGCCCTTTGAGATGTAAGTCCGGCCGCTGTCCCGAAGCTTTGGTATCACCACATGATAACCCAGTTTATTGAGCAGTGCAATGGCAGCAAGACCGGTCTCCGGTTCCTGCATGTTGGTAAACTCGTCAGCGTAAAAGTATACCAGCTTGTCTGTTGAATAAGTGGTCTGACGGACGCGCGAGGTAAGCTGACGTTTCACCATAGGGAGCGTTCGTTTGGGAGCAAATCCCATGAGTTTTTTGAATGCCGTTGTTTTTTGAACCAGGTTGGCCATTTCCCGGACCGGATAGATCAGGCGGTTCATAACCGGAAGGTAGGCAATCATTCTTGCACGAAACGGAATGCCGTGAATATCGTAATAATGCTGCAGGAATTCGGCTTTGAAACGGGCCATGTCAATATTCGCCGGGCACTCAGATTTACAGGCTTTACACGATATACACAAATCCAGAATATCGTAAAGTTCCTGTTGATCAAGAGGATCTGCTTTAGTGCTGTGGTGCATATGTTCCCTCAGCAGATTTGACCGTCCCCGGGTGGATTTATCTTCATCGCGGGTAGCCATATATGTCGGGCACATGGTACCGCCAATAAACTCACTTTTGCGGCAATCTCCCGATCCGTTGCATTTTTCCACGGCCCTTAGAAATCCTTTTACCGGTGTAAAATCGCTTACGGTTTCAATTTCCGGATAACGATTGGAAGGCAGATACCTCAGGCTTTCTGTAATGGGCGGAACATCCACTATTTTCCCCGGATTAAAAATGTTGTTCGGATCCCAGGTTTGTTTGATATCCTTAAAAAGACGATAGATTTTATCGCCGTACATAAACGGAATAAAGTGTCCGCGTAAGCGTCCGTCTCCGTGTTCACCGCTGAGCGAACCACGGTATTTTTTTACCAGTTTTGCAATTTCTTCAGCGATGGTTTGATAGAGCTGTCTGTCTTCCTCCACTTTCAGATTCAGCAAGGGACGAAGATGAATTTCTCCTGAACCTACGTGGGCATAAAACACGCATTGCAAACCATATTTATCCAGTACAGCCTGAAATTCGTTAATGTAATCCGGCAACAGGCGCGGTGCTACTGCAGTATCTTCAATAACGGTAGTGCTTTTGCGGTCACCCTCTACATTGGACAACAGACCAAGACCGGCAGTACGCAGATCCCAGACGCGTTTTATCTTATCATCCCCAAAGATCAGCGGAAAGGCATAGCCATAACCGTTTTTCTCCAGTTCTGCGGTCATCTTTTCCACCACATCCCGGATTTCCTTTTCGGTTTCGCGGGCAAATTCAATAACGAGAACATTCTTTGGGTTCCCTTCCAGCCAGAAGCGGTTTTTGCGTTGTTCAATGTTTGATTCGGTGCACTTAATGATAATATCATCCATCATCTCAACGGCACCGGGATGATATTTTAATGCAATGATGTTGGCCTTTAAGGCCTCTTCAAGTGAATTAAAATGAGCTGCCACCACACCCTTTACCTTAGGAGGCAGCGGGATAAGGTTCAGCTTCATGGATTTTGTAAAGGCCAGAGTACCCTCGGATCCTGCCAGTAACTTGCAAAAGTTAAAGGGTATTTCCGTAGGTTCAAATGGTGCGGTTTCTGTTAAAAAGTCAAGAGCATACCCCATATTTCGACGGTGAACCTCTTCCAGTGGATAGGCATCCTTTATTTCCTGTTTTAGTTCCGGATCAGCCAGTATCTTTTGGATGTTCTGATAAATTGAGCGTTCAAGGCTGTTTTCTGAATAAAGCTTTGCCTCAAACCTTTGTTGGTCGAGGGCTTCAAATTTTACTTCTGACCCATCAGAAAGAATGGCATCCACTTCAAGAATATGGTCTCTCACACTGCCATAAATTAAGGAATGCAGACCACAGGAATTATTTCCCAGCATACCGCCCACGCGGCACCGGTTGGCAGTGGACGTTTCGGGTCCGAACTGCAGACCGTGAGGTTTGAGATGCATATTAAGTTCGGCCAGGTTTACACCCGGTTCAACCTTTACCCAGTGTTCTTCAGTATTCAACTCAAGAATCCGGTTCAAATGTTTGGAGATGTCGATGACGATGCCTGACCCAACCACCTGGCCTGCAAGTGATGTTCCGGCAGACCTTGGAATAACAGATGTTTTGTGGGTGTTGGCAAAGGCAATGGTTTTTTTGATATCATCTACAGTTTCAGGGATGACAACGGCCAGCGGTTTTTCGCGGTACGACGATGCATCTGTTGCATAAAGCGACCGCCAGACGTCGTTAAAATGAACATCTCCCTTTATTTCTTCCCTGAGTTGTTGCAATGCATCCGTCATGTCTCCGCGTTTAGTACCACGAATATAATCCAAATTCAATAAAATTGTAAATCTGTCGTGTTTCGGATGAACCGGTTTCAAAAATAAGCGCTAATTTTATTCTGTTGATGGAAGCTGAAAAATATATATCCGTTTCATACTACAGATCACCATTCGGGGAGTTGATTTTAGGATCATTTGATGGCGATCTTTGTCTTTGCGACTGGCGCTACCGGAAGATGCGGCAAGCTGTGGATAACCGGATCAAAACCGGATTACAGGCAGAGTTTAAAACGGAAGAAACACCCGTGATTAAAGCAACGATTCAACAACTTGAGGCGTATTTTGAAGGGAAAAGAAAAGATTTTGAAGTTCCATTGAGGTTTGTTGGATCCGGTTTTCAAAAGCGTGTTTGGAAGGCCTTGTTAAACATTCCGTTTGGAGAAACCATCACGTATCTGGATCTGGCTAAAAGTCTGGGCGATGAGAAATCCATTCGGGCGGCAGCCTCTGCGAACGGTGCAAATGCCATTTCCATAATTGTTCCCTGCCACAGGGTGGTCGGACAAAACGGAAAACTGACTGGTTATGCAGGCGGTCTGGAGACTAAACGCAGATTGTTGTTGCTGGAATCAAAAGGCCTTCATAAAAATGAACTTCCACTGTTTGACTGAAGTTAAACCGGAACAGCCGTACTGTATTTAACTTCATTTAAAACGAAAAAACTTTTAATCTGTTTGATATTTGGCAGAACGGCAAGTTTGTCGGATGAGAAAATATGATAGGCCTCCAGATCGCTGACGATCACCTTCAGCATATAATCAAAAGCTCCACCCATCAGGTAACACTCCACAACCTCAGGTATTTTTGTAATGGCTTCGTTAAACTTATGCAGTTCCTCCCTTTTTTGTACATCCAGCGATACGGAACAAAAAACCACCATGGCATTTGTAAGTTTCTTCTTGTCAACCAATGCTACATGCTTTAAGATGATCCCTTCTTTTTCCAGCCGTTTGATGCGTTCATAGATGGGTGTTTTTGACATTTTAAGGGCGGCAGCAATCTCTTTTACATTGCGTTTGGCATCCTCCTGCAACATTTGCAGAATGATTTTATCCGTGGAATCAAGTGTTATCATGGGAAATTTTCCGTTTTAGTATTGAATTTGAAAGCAAAAGAATTAATAATTACGTTATAAAATTTAAAAATACGGAAAAAATACTTTAATGATAAATGGCATCCTTTAAATTTCCTGTATTAATTAAATTTAAAATAAAAATGTCAGAATCAAATCATAAATTTCATCCTGAGAGTGAGATGATGTCCTACGGGTATAATTCTGCCCTGTCAGAAGGTTCAATCAAATGTCCGATTTTTCAAACCTCTACCTTTGTTTTTAAAAATGCAGAAGCAGGTAAAGCGTATTTTGAACTTGCCGTTGGTTTGCGTGAAAAAGCCAAAGATGAGGAAGAACCCGGACTCATCTACAGCCGGCTGAATAATCCCGATCTAGAAATTCTGGAGGACCGGCTTTGCCTTTGGGACGAGGCCGAGGATTGTGCCGTATTCGAAAGCGGCATGTCGGCCATCAGTACGGTTTTTCTTGCCCTGCTGAAACCCGGAGACGTTTTGCTATACAGCTCCCCGACTTATGGCGGGACAGATCACCTGATTCATCATTTTTTACCCGGACTGGACATTACCTGTATTGGATTTCATGCAGGCATGAGCAAGGATGAGCTGATAAAACTTGTGGAAGCTACCGGCAAACCAGAACGGTTAAAACTGATTTTCATTGAAACGCCGGCTAATCCTACCAACGATATTCTGGATATTTCGTGTTGCAAGGCTGTGGCGGATCATTTTAAGACAAACATAAATGAGCCGCTTCTTGCTGTGGACAATACCTATATGGGACCACTTTGGCAGCATCCGTTAAAACATGGTGCCGACTTTGTGATTTATTCTGCAACCAAATACATCGGGGGCCACAGCGATGTGATAGCCGGTGCGGTTTTAGGTTCAAAACAACTGATGAAACAGATTCGTCATTTGCGTACCTACCTTGGAAATATGGCAGGTCCGTGGACGGGATGGTTGCTGATGCGCAGTCTCGAAACCCTGAAAGTCAGAATGGAGGCACAGACGCTGAATGCTCAGAAGGTAGCGGCTTTTCTGGTGGGTCATCCTAAAATTGAAAAAGTGTATTATCCGGGGTTAATACGTCCCGATTCAGCAATCTATGAGGTTTATAAACGACAGTACACTGCACCGGGTGCAATGTTATCATTTGATATTGCCGGCGGCGAAAAAGAGGCATTTAAGTTTCTGAATAATCTGAAAATGATGAAGCTGGCGGTGAGCCTGGGGAGTACCGAAAGCCTTGTACAGCATCCCTATTGCATGACCCATGCCGGTGTTGATCCGGAATTTAAAAAACAGCTGGGTGTAACACCCAAAATGGTCAGGTTGTCTGTTGGTGTGGAAAATTATGAAGATATCATATGGGATATTAAGCAATCGTTAGATATGATTTAGGAAGGATGTTTTACTGATTTCGGAGTTAGTGTTAAGGGGTTGCCGGCAGGCAGTCCCTTTTTCATGTTTTGAAGAATTGCCTGAGGAGCAATATTATTTCAGCCCAGGGTGAAAACCTGGGATTAAGAATGAAATGTAATTAAACCGCGTGATTGATAACAACAATGGATGCATGTTCATGACGGTTTATTGCTGAAATAGAATAAAAGGAATTTTGTTGTGTTTTTCCGATGAATAGGAGTATATAATATTCAGTTAGAAACCATTTCCAGATTAGCTTGTTGTAATCTTTACAACAAAAAAAGAGTTGACGAAAAGATATGCCCGATTCTCATAACATACTGGTCGTTGGTTTTGGACTGGCAGGTGCTGCCGTTGCCGCACATCTGGAGAAAAGAAAAGCAGACTACACGGTCATTACTTCCCCTTCCAAATCCAGCTCATCACGAGTAGCAGCAGGCATGTTCAATCCTATTGTATTCAGGCGACTGCTGAAAACATGGATGGCTGACACGATTCTGCCTTATGCTGAAACTTTCTATCGGGAGCTTGAGGAAAAGCTCAATGCAGAATTCTATCATCCGGTGCGGTATTATAAACTATTCGGAAAGGAGGAAGCTGAATTCTGGGAAAAGCGATCCCTGCTGGATGATACAAAGCCATACCTGTCAGAGACTGTTATACCTGATCTGAGCCAGAATTACCTTAAAACACCTTTTGGTGCAGGAGAGGTTTTTGGTGCCGGATATGTGGATATCAACACGTATCTTGATGCTTTCGGACATTACCTGAAAGCTTCAGGAAAGCTGATTATTGATGATCTGGACTATTCTGAGATTGAACTGGTTGGACGAAAAGCACATTTCAGAGAGAAGGTTTATGATCGGATTGTTTTTTGTGAAGGAAGTCATGCTATACATAATCCGTGGTTCGGCGATTTACCTTTTAAACTGACTAAGGGTGAAGTCCTGACCATTGAGAGTGAACTGGACATGGATTTTGCGGTCAATAAAAATGGATTTGTGCTGCCACTGGGCAATCATCGCTACAGGGTTGGTGCCACCTACGAGTGGAAGGATCTGACAGAAGAACCGACTGAAGAAGGCAGGGAAACACTGGTCGGGAAATTCAAAGCGATATCGGATGCGGAATTCAGCATCATTGAGCATAATGCGGGCATACGGCCAACACTGGCAAACCGGAGACCAGTGTATCAGATTCACGATATATACAGGCAACTGGCCGTCTTTAACGGGCTTGGCACCAAAGGAGTGATGCTGGCGCCGTATTTTGCAAATGAACTGGTAAAAAGTTTGTAGTGGGAGTGGGACATTGAATCGTGTTCCTACAAATAAAAAGAGGTTGCCTTTCGACAACCTCCTAAACTATAATGAATATTTAATTGCTTACTTAGCGTAACTTACTGAACGTGTTTCACGGATAACAGTGATCTTCACCTGTCCCGGATACGTTAGCTCATCCTGAATACGTTTGGCAATATCGAATGATAGCGTTTCAGAATCTTTATCCGATACTTTGTCAGCTCCAACTATTACACGCAATTCACGACCTGCCTGAATGGCGTATGTTTTGGTGACACCTGGATAGGAAAGTGCGAGATCTTCCAGGTCTTTCAGTCGTTTGATATAGGCCTCAACAATTTCACGACGGGCACCCGGACGTGCACCTGAGATGGCATCGCAAACCTGTACGATAGGCGCCAGTAAGGTGGTCATTTCCACCTCATCGTGGTGTGAACCAATGGCGTTAGCCACATCCGGCTTTTCCTTGTATTTCTCAGCCAGCTTCATACCGAATACGGCATGTGGCATTTCCGGCTCATCATCCGGCACTTTTCCGATATCATGTAACAGACCTGCACGTTTTGCTTTTTTCGGATTCAGCCCCAGCTCCGATGCCATGATAGCACAGAGGTTAGCTGTCTCGCGCGAATGTTGTAGCAGGTTCTGTCCGTAAGAAGAACGGTATTTCATTTTACCGACCAGGCGAATCAATTCGGGATGCAGGCCATGAATACCAAGGTCAATCGCTGTGCGCTTACCGGTTTCAATAATCTCCTCCTCAATCTGTTTGCGTACCTTGTTTACAACTTCTTCGATACGTGCAGGGTGAATCCTTCCGTCCGATACCAGCTGGTGCAATGCCAGACGGGCAATCTCACGGCGTACGGGATCAAAACCACTCAGTACGATGGCTTCCGGAGTGTCGTCTACAATAAATTCCACGCCGGTAGCTGCTTCAAGTGCCCTGATATTACGTCCTTCACGGCCGATGATCCGTCCTTTTACCTCATCAGAATCGATGTGGAAGATGGTCACGGAATTTTCGATGGCAGCTTCTGTAGCAACCCGTTGAATGGTTTGAACCACGATTTTTTTCGCCTCTTTATTGGCGGTCATCCGTGCTTCGTCCATAATTTCGTTGATCAGGGACATGGCGTTTGTTTTGGCCTCATCCCTCAACGATTCAATCAGTCTCTCCTTGGCTTCTTCAGCAGATAATCCTGAAATAGCTTCCAGATGTTCCACTTCCTGTTTGTGCATGCGTTCCAGCTCTGTTTGTTTTTTATCAACTATTTCCAGTTGCTGATCCAGATTGGTACGTATGGCATCCAGTTCGTTACTTTTACGGTTCAGTTCATCGTTTTTACGTTGAACATCTTTCTGTTGATCTTTAATGCGGTTTTCCGCAGCCAGCATCTTATTGTTTCTGGCATTTATCTGTTTCTCATGTTCGCTCTTCAGCTGCAGAAATTTTTCCTTAGCCTGAAGAATCTTATCCTTTTTGATCACTTCACCTTCCTGTTCGGCTTCCTTAATGATTTTGGAAGTCTTTGATTTCAGGAGTTGCTGGATCATGACCCAGGATATTAAACCGCCCACAAGAAACGCTCCAATACCTATTAAATATGACTCCATTGTTACATTTTATTAATGTTTATATATAAAAAAAGCACCATTCTCAGACCGTTATGATTACAGTCTTAAAATGATGCGTATCGTTGATAAAATATCTTCTCTATGAATGCTGTTGCTCATTCTTAAGGAAATCCCCGAGCTCTGCGTTCAGATCCCGTAGTTCCTCTACAATAGGATTTATGTCTTTTTTGTTCTTTAAATCAACCAGCTCCGACACCAGGTCGACAGCTGCCATTGCTAAATAATCCCGTTCTTCCCCTTCTGAATAACTTTCCCGATATTTTAACACCTTATCGGTTATGAGTTTCGCAGCTTTTCTGAACTTTTCTTCATCCTTCCTCAGAATCCTGAGTGGATAGTATTTCCCGGCTACATTCAAATGGATGTTAAATTTTTCGTCACCCATTTCGTTATTCATTTAACAGCTCTATACACTTATCAATATCCCGCACCATCAATCCAATCTTTTTCCTTAAACCTTCTTTTTCTTCATCACTTCCGGAAAAAGCCCTGGATATTTTCAACATCTCGTGATTGTGATTTAATTCATCATACCTCTCATTTGCTTCAGACAGGCTTGCTTTTAATGCGACGTTTTCTTCGTTTAACGTTTTATACGATTTTTTAAGCTCTGTCAATTGCCCCTTTAAAACGGATATTTTTTCTTTCAGATCCCTGAGCAATATAGCCTGTTCGTCGGTCATTTTAAGAATTAATCACTTACAAAAATAGTTAAGCAACGTCAAAATAAAAATTAATTGAGCTAATTTTTCAAAAAATGCAATATGCCTTTATATTTGTCGTCATTCAAAATAAGGCGTTTTATGCAAAAAGGATTGCACATCATCATATTTCTTGTTCTGTTTTCCGGTCTTCAGGCTCAGGTCGACAAATACCGGACGGGATTTACACCTCCACTGGATATTCCCTTATACCTGAGCGGCAATTTCGGAGAGACACGGGGAGGACATTTTCATACAGGTATTGATATTAAAACTCTGGGTAGAACCGGACTTCCTGTAAAAGCAGTTGGTGATGGTTATGTGTCGCGGGTTTATGTATCTGAAGGAGGTTACGGCAAAGCACTTTATATCACACATCCAAATGGTTTTACCTCTGTTTATGGTCATCTCGAAGGTTTTTCTCCAAAAATCGATGCCTTGGTTAAAGATCTGCAGTATAAGAACGAGGCATTTAAACTGAACCACATTTTTAAGGAAGGAGAGCTTACCGTAAAACAGGGAGAAATCATTGCAAATTCCGGGAATACAGGTTCGTCCGGTGGACCTCATCTGCATTTTGAAATCAGACGAACGGATACGGAGCATCCTGTAAACCCTTTGCACTGCGGCATGCCGGTGAAGGATGATATGCGTCCACAGATTGTTGGAATAAAAGTGTTTCCTGTTTCCAAAAAGGGAGCTGTGAATCGGACGACCGAAGGCCATTATTATCCTGCGGTCTTTTATGCCAATGCGTACCATCTGAAATCATCACCCCGCATAACTGTATCCGGTGAGGTTGGTATCGGGATAGAGACCTTTGATTATCTGACCGGGGACTGGAGTAAATGCGGAACCTACTCTGCCGATTTGTATGTAGATAATATCCTGACATTTTGCTGGACCATCGACAGTCTGTCCTTTGATGAAAGCCGGTGTATCAATACGGTTTGTGATTTTAAATCAAAAGTGGATGATCATAAATGGATCTACAAGATGTTTCGTGATGAACCCAATAACATCTTCAGCAACTATTGCAATGATAACACCGGAATCATCAACTTTGAACAACCTGGAACGCATACTGTAAAACTGATTGTACACGATGCGTATGGTAACCGGTCGGATTGTGAATTTAAGGTGCAGGCCGAAAAAACAACTATTCCTCATGTGAAGGATAATGGTATCATGCAGGTTAGCTGGGATGAAGGCGGCACTTATGCCGATGATTCCCTGCAGGTGATCTTTCCCCCCAAAGCCTTGTTCAATACCATAAATTTTGAACTGAAGAAGGAACCATCAGCAGATTACTGGTCTCAGATCTATACCGTACACAAGGACAATGTAGCCATTTTTAAAACCATTTCTTTAAAGATAAAGCCTGAAAAAACCGGGGATATGAAAAAACTGTACATTGCCGGTATAGGACGGTCCGGTAAGCCGGAAGGTTTTTATGGAAATACAGAAGCGGATGGATGGATATCAGGATCGTCCAGAAGTTTTGGACGGTATGCCCTTGCAAAGGATACCGTTGCACCGGAAATCCGGTCACTGGATGTGAGTGATGGTCATAACATTGCATGGAAAAAGGAACTCCGGTTTAAGATTAAAGATGATGAGTCGGGAATTGCATCCTTCAGGGGAGAGATCGATGGCAAATGGATTCTGCTGGATCATGAAGCGAAAAAAGATATGCTGACCTACACCTTCGATCCGTCACGCGTTGAAAAAGGAAAAGATCATACCTTGTTTGTAAAGGTTGAAGATAATGTGGGAAATGTGAAGGTATTTTTGTGTTCGTTTACATGGTAGATATACAATTAGGAATTACTGTTATCCGGTTAAATCAGAGATTCCTCGTTTCACTCGGAATGACAGGCATTTGCTGGCTGTTGGACTGGAGGATGGGTTAGTTGATTCGCAACAACCCATCCTCCGGTCACATATGAACCTAAAAGACTGTCATTCTGAGCGTAGTAAAATGAAGCGAAGAATCTTTATTAATATTGATTTTTAGCCTGACATCTATAATTACGAATGTATAATGAACAATGATTAATTTTCACTCTTCATTTAATTAATCTGCAAAACTGTGTAAGAACACGTAAAAGTGTGTCTTGTGTCTTGATTCTTATGTCTTGCTTCTAATAATCACTGTTTCACATTCTTCATGGAAAGGGCGATGCGTTTCCGGTCATGATCGATGCTTATTACGCGGACAAACACCTGCTGATGCAACGAAACTTCCGTAGTTGGGTCGCTGACAAATTTATCGGCCAGTTCCGAAATATGTACCAGTCCGTTTTCTTTAATACCAATATCTACAAACGCACCAAATTTTGTAACGTTACTGATGATTCCCGGCAGAACCATGCCCGACTTCAGATCGGTTATCTTACGAATATTCTGATCGAACTCAAAAACCTTAATCTGTTTTCTCGGATCACGTCCCGGTTTTTCAAGTTCCTTGATGATATCGGTTATGGTTGGGATTCCAATGGATCCGGTGACAAACTGTTCGTGTTGTAAACCGCCCAGAAGTGTTTTATCGGCAATGAGATCTTTCACCTCTTTTTTAAGGGTGCGTGCCATGGCCGTCACAATATGGTATGATTCCGGATGAACAGCAGAGTTATCCAGTGGATTTAAGGCATCAGGAATGCGAAGAAATCCTGCACACTGTGTAAATGTTTTGTCTCCCAGTCCGGGGACTTTTTTGATATCCTCACGCGACTTAAATATGCCGTTATCCTTCCTGTAATCTGTTACTGATTCAGCGACCTTCGGCCCCAGACCGCTCACATAACTCAGTAAATGTTTAGAGGCTGTATTCAGATTTACGCCCACATGATTCACGCACGATTCCACTACCATATCCAGCGACTTCTTTAGTTCGTTCTGATCCACATCGTGCTGGTACTGTCCCACGCCGATGGCTTTGGGTTCAATTTTAACCAGTTCGGCCAACGGGTCCATCAGCCGGCGTCCGATGGAGATGGCACCACGAACCGTTACATCGTATTCCGGGAATTCATCGCGTGCCAGTTTCGATGCCGAATAAACCGATGCGCCTGCTTCGCTGATCACAAACACTTTCAGTTCGCGGTCGAAACGGATACGCTGAATGAATGATTCTGTCTCGCGGCTTGCTGTTCCGTTTCCGATAGAGATGGCCTCAATTTTAAACATTTCTACCAGGGATGATAATTTTTTCATCGCCAGTCCGGTCTGACTCTGCGGCGGATGAGGATATATGGTTTCGTTGTGCAGCAGGTTGCCCTGTTCGTCCAGGCAAACCACCTTACAACCGGTACGAAATCCCGGATCAATGGCGAGAATACGTTTTTGGCCAAGTGGAGGAGCCAGCAACAACTGTCTGAGGTTATTGGCAAAAATATTGATCGCGTCCTTATCCGCTTTTTCCTTGGAAAGGGCCGCAAATTCGGTTTCAATGGAAGGTTTAATCAGACGTTTATAGGCATCTTCCATGGCCTGATAAACAAGATCGGACGATGCCGTATTGCCTTTTACAAAAAAGCGTTCCAGGTGATGTAAAGGTGACGCTTCCTCGGGAGAGATGGATACGCGCAGAACGCCCTCTTTTTCAGCCCGCCGGATGGCCAGTAAACGATGAGATGAAATACGTTTCAACGATTCCGAAAACTCAAAATAGTCACGGTAATTGTCCCCTTCCTCTTCTTTGCCTTTGATGACCTTGGCCGTCATGACCGCTGCTTTTTCAAAACTCCGGCGCACGATATTACGGGCCGTTTCGTGTTCGCTGATCCATTCCGCAATGATGTGCTGTGCGCCTTCGATGGCTTCATCGGTGGTTTTGACTTCGTCATTCAGAAAGCGACGGGCACTGTATTCCGGATCATCCACCTGTTGTTTCATGATGATCTTTGCCAGCCCTTCCAGTCCTTTTTCGCGGGCAATCTGTGCCTTGGTTCGCCGCCTCGGCTTGTAAGGCAGATAAATATCTTCAAGTTCAGTAGAAGAGAAGCAATTTTTAATCTTTTCCTCCAGTTCGGGCGTCAGTTTTTCCTGTTCACGAATGGTATTCAGAATGGTTTCCCTGCGCTTATCAAGCTCCTTCAGCTTGTCGTACTGCTCACTTATTGCAGCGACTTTCACCTCGTCAAGATTCCCGGTAAGCTCCTTGCGGTAGCGGCTGATAAAGGGAATGGTGGCGCTGTCGTCAAGCAGATATATGGTGTTATTTACCTGGCTTAGTTCAAGCGAAAGGGTTTGTGCGATTATGTCAGCGATCTGTTTCATGGTCAATTTCTGTATCAAATTCAATCCTCAACTGAATAGGTTCTCCATCATTCAGGGCATGCAGGTTGCTCATTGAAATTCCCAGAAGCCGAACCGGACGTTCTTCGGTTTCAAGGGCTTCAAGCAACATGTTATTTGCGCTTGTAAAAATAGTGTTTTCATCCGATATGGCATTGATCAGACTGCGACTTCTGGTGATCTGTTCAAAATCGGCAAATTTAATCTTCACCGTGATGGTTCTGCCCAGGGCCTGGTGTTTCAGCATCCGTTCACTTACCTTTTCAGCAATTTTTCGGAGTTCGCCGGACAAGCTTTCCCTGCTGTACAGATCCTTTAAAAATGTATCTTCTGCTCCAACCGATTTACGGATGCGGTCGGGTTCCACCGGCCGGTCATCAATGCCTCGAACGATGTTATAGTAAAATGCGCCGGCTTTTCCAAAAATCTGTATCAGGTTCTGCTGACTCATGGCCCGGAGATCCTTCCCGGTATGAATCCCCAGCGTATGCATTTTCTCTGCCGTTACTTTTCCTACTCCAAAGAATTTTTTCACGGGTAATGCATCCAGAAAATCCTGTGCCTGTTCCGGTGTGATCACAAATATCCCATCCGGTTTATCCATATCTGAAGCCACTTTAGCCAGAAATTTACAGTACGATACGCCGGCAGAAGCTGTCAATCCGGTTGTGGTTTTTACCTTTTGCTTAATTTCTTTGGCGATCAGTGTGGCTGACGGATTATTGAATTTATTTTCGGTAACATCAAGGAAAGCTTCATCAATGGAAAGGGGTTCAACCAGATCGGTATACTGATGAAAGATATCCCGGATCCGGTTGGATTCGTACCTGTATTTGTCAAAATTCCCGCGGGTAAAGATCAGATCAGGACATTTGCGTTTAGCCGTCACCGATGGCATGGCCGAATGAATACCGAATTTGCGGGCCTCGTAATTGGCAGCCGCTACCACACCCCGCGCATTGGGACTGCCAACCACCAGTGGTTTTCCCTGCCACTGCGGGTTGTCACGCTGTTCAATGGCGGCAAAAAAGGCGTCCATATCGATATGTATGATTTTGCGGATCATGATGCAAAATTAAATGACTCATCATCAAAAATTAATTTTTATTAGTACTTTTAACTATTATAGAATGTAAAACCGTTGATAAAAACCTGATAGAATTCTTTTGAATGGGAACCTGTTTAATCCAATAATAGTATTTAAAGCTGAAGAGCAGAACAAATATTATTGCAAGGAATAGGGATTTGCTGGGGGAATTTGTACATCAATGCTTTTTCAACGGAATTAAAGTTAATACTATGAAAAAGCTGATACTTATTCTGGTTTTTATATTGAACATATCAGGTATCTCTGTTTACAGCCAGGTAAACTTCAGAAATGGATTTATCATTACCAATGATCTTGATACGATTCAGGGTAAGGTTGATTACCGGTCGGACAAACGCATGTGCAATCTTTGTTTGTTTAAACCAGAAAAAGGTGTCAGAACAGTATATCTACCCGGAGAAATATCTGCATATGGTTTTACAGGTGGTTGGGTTTTTGTATCCCGGAAAATTGATGGGAAACCAAAATTTCTTGAATTACTTATTAAAGGGGAAGTAAGTTTATACTATTATATTTCCAAAACTGAACAAAGATACTTTTTGGAAAAAGGGAATGGTGAGCTTGCTGCCCTTGATTATAAGGAACGTTCTGTATATATTAATCAGGATAGTATTGGAAATGATGGAATAAAATACAGTTCAGATAATGACTTCCCCCGGTATGGTGTTGTACAATTAAAAGGAGTTAAAGTAGGGAAAAAGGAAGTTGAAAATGCTCCGCTGAACGCTGAAGATTTAGGGCATTATACCTTTCATTCAACTGAGTTTAGAAAGGTCTTGCTGGATTCTTTATCCGACGTTCCGAAACTTGAAGAACAGATTAATCGTATTGAAAGACCCAATCACCACAGTTTATTAAAACTCATTGAAGCGTATGATGAAATAAAGAGTGGCGAAGACAACTATATGGTATATCATAATTTACACATTAAGCCGGAATTTATTCTTGGTGTTGGTTGGTTAAATATTAGCTTAAGAGGCATTCAACCTGAAGAAAGGTTATTAATGTACAGTTTAAAAGGGTATTACCCTGTTTCGGGAGAAATATTATATCTGGGCCTTGGCTTTCAGCGTACACTTACGGAATCCCGTTTTTATTCGTATAAAATTTCAAGAATACCCGTGTCGCTCAAATACCAGTATCCGGGAAAAATAATTAAGCCACAGGTTTCACTTGGACTGAATATCTACAATATTAAAAGTGCATATAGTTACTGGGATGTATGGGATTATGTTCCCTCATACTCCGTTGGTGTTGCTTTAACAGTATATAAAGGTATATCAGTAGCTTACAGTTTCGATGCTGATATGCTGGGAAACTCCAATACATCATCAGCCGTCCTGTTTTTTAGCTATTCCAATAATATTGGGTTGATGGTGAGTTTTTAATGCTGGCAAACAAGGAAGATAAATTACTTGTCAGGACAAAACTTTTGCTTATTTTTGATATGAAACTGTTTGCGGTTGACCTGTTTGAGGATTGAATAATGCATATTGTAATGAAGAAAACCTGCCATATGAAAAAGATTGTTTTAATATTTCTTCTGTTAACATCCATCATCCTTAATGTTTTACCTAATAAGCGAAATACTCCCATTAAAGCCGTTTTAGGTCTTAATTATTCAGAACATATCAATTCTGATGATTGCTGGTTTGAATATACACCAAAGCATCCTACCTATTTGGTAATATCCAGTTGCGATGAAACGGACGAGGATACATATTGTGAAATTTATTACATCAATTCAGATCATCCAATTGAGGAGAACGATGATGCATGTGATGCACAGTCCAGCATCCGGTTTATTGCTGAAAAGGATTCTACTTATTTAATTCGCTGGAGGGGCATTTATGCAAAAGGCGATTATAACTGGAAATTGGAGGAAGAGAATATCGGTGTCGGAGAACATGTAACAACGGCGATAGAAATAGGGAAGAACCATATAGACATTGAAATTCCGCCTGGATCGACCAGATGGTATAAATATACGAGTAATGACTTCGAAATGCTGGAGTTGATATTCAGTAGGGATATTGCTGGAATGTATTTTGGAGTACCAGATCAATATTTTAAATTATACAGTAATGCTAAAAGTTCGTGCATAGTTTCAACCGTTAAAGGAGAAGTCTACTATTTTAAGTTAGAAAACTACAATATTAGTCTTTCAAAGCATGAGTATTTGGAAATTAGGAAAAAAGAACCGGGCAGTGGCAATATATTTTATCTGGCAGAAGAATTAACATTAAATGATACGACAGCGATTGACTATGATGCTTTTAGAGACCATTGGTATCATTACAGAAGTGATTCTTCCGGGTATTTAATTATTGATCCGATTTCTAATAATACCAGGTCCTCATTGACAGTTTTAAAAAAACAAACAAATGAAATAGTGGATGTTATTGTAGAAGAGGTGACTTCATATAAAAACCAGTTTAAGTTTAGATACGAACCTGGTGTTGAATATGTATTCAGGCTTAGATTAAGTAATGAAAGCTATTTTTTCGCCAGGGAACATAATTTTTATGAGGGAGAGACACGGTTTGTACCCATTACAATAAAGGAAGGTGTACATACCATTAAAATGCAAGCAGGAAGTGGCCTTTGGTATCGCTACATGCCAGATTCAAGCATGACCATTCAAATTACGACAGAGTATTTTCATGAAAACACAATTATTCAGGTATATGAAGAAGAAAGTAATTCATCGCTTGTAAGCACGGCATATAATCCGCAATCAAGAGAAAGCAAAGTGGAATTTGAAGTGGAGAATAACAAATCATATTTAATATACATCGGGAAAAGTATACTCAGTTCAGATACTAATTTTTTGTGGGATTTAAGGGAAAATCCCAACGATTGCCTTTCTCCAATAGAAATACAGAATCAAGTATCTGTTTCAGGGAATACAGAGTTTTGGTTTCAATATGTGACTAAAAGCAGATGTAAACTTGAAGTTGTAAGTTCCGATTCGGGTTCAGTAAGGAATATATCTGTGTCATTATATAAGAATTGTGATTCATTACTGGATACTTGGAATGATTTGTACTTTTTACCCAATGATACTATTTTGATTCAATCAAGGGGGAATAATATTATTAATGACTATAGAATTTATGTTGTTGAAACACCTGTTGAGAAGGGGGTGAAATATTTTCCTATTTTGATTACTCAGGGTAATTATAGCACAAATACATTAACTGATACCTGGTATGAATTTATCCCCGAAAATAATGCTAAAGTGGTGGTTGATATGCAGGATTTTCCAGACTCCGTGCCACTAATTGAGGTGTATAAGTATTTAGATAACACCAGATTTGACGGAACATATAATTTAACATCACATAGAGCTGCCATTAAATGTAATGCAGGAATCCCTGTTTATATAAGGTTTTACAACAATGACTCAGAGGATTCCGTCACATGGGAGATAAAGGAACAGGCAACTGAACCTGGTGATGAGGTGAGAAAAGCTCTCGAAGCCAGAAGCGGCATAAATACTTCAGCTAAATTAAACAGTATGCCGTCGTATTATTTCTTTGTTCCAAGTGTAACGGGCGAAGTGCTAATATCAAGTTATGAATTAACAGATCAGGATACTTATTTAGTTGTTGTTGATAGTGTAAATCAGAAATATTCTTCGAGGTGGAATGATGATTATTTAAGTAAACAATCCTACATAAGAATGAATTGTTACAAAAATGATACACTGTATCTCATTTGGAGAGAATATAATATTACGGATGCTTATTCCTGGAAAATTGAGGAGTATGCCTTTGAAAAAGGTGATCATAAAGAAAATCCCCTGGATGCTTATGAAGGAATAAATCACTGTGATTTTTCAGGCTTCAGAAGTAAATGGTTTAAATATACCGCTAAAATTAACGGTAAGCTCAATATTAATAATTGTGATTTTGAACCTTTAAATTATGATATGGCAGAGATTGCCATTTATTCTGATAGCACCATTATATACAACAAGTCAGAAAATTGCGGTGAAAAACAATTTAGCAATACAATAGATTGCCAAAAAGGATCAACATACTATATTAATTTTGTTAAATGGAGTTCTGATCCAACTCAAAAAATGGTATGGACTCTTAAAGAATTACCTTATGCAGAGGGAGAGACTTGCATCAATCCAATTGCAATAGAAGAAGGATTCAACTTATCAGACCATAATATTAGAAAGTGGTTTTCATATACTGCCAAGGAGAATTCTGAAATTACCATTTCGTGCTGTGAATTTAAGAATGGAAGTCATTCTGATTTACAGGTTTATAAAGAATGTAATAACCAAGCCATCTGGACTTCGAAAGAGTCGTGTGATTATAATTATCCCAGTTATACATTTCAGGCTTATAAGGATATGACCTATATTTTATTTTGGGACGTATCTTATTATGATGATAATATATCATGGAATTTGACGGAAACACCGTTTGGTCCACATGGTAGATGTGAGGATTGTAAGCAGGCAATAGAAGGTAATAATGTTGCAACACATACAGATTATGGTGATCTTTGGTACACTTATACGGCTCCGGAAGATGGTGAATTAGTTGTATCCACTGAGCAGGATTCTCAAGTCAAAACGAGCATTGAACTGTATTCTGATTGTCCCGGTGCGTATAACAATAACATACTCAAAAGTGCAAATAATTATTATGTAGGAAATCAGATTGTTTTGGAACAGCGTTGTTTGAAAGGAAATTCTTATAAAATTTGTTTTCGTGGCGATGGAGTGAGGCAATCTTACAATTGGAATTTGTTGTTCAGAAATCAGGGGGAGTATTCTGATATCCCCATAAAGGCGTCAATCGGAGCAAATATCAGGACTGTTTCAAATGGTAAAACGCAATACTTTTTATTTGAGAATGATTCTGTGAATAAGGTTTACGATATAATTGTGCCAAAGAAAACTGATAAAAAGAGAACCATTAATGTAAGTTATGCCGATTCGAAATCTGATAATGGAATTGAGATTTATGATGATTCCACAAAGGCAAATATAATTGCTTTACTTAGGGTCGGACAAGGTTATTTAATTGAACTCAGTGGTGATCCTTTGGACACATTTGAATATATTATAAAGGAAAGAGATATAAATGATTTGAATGCCAATGAATCTGTTTCTGAACACGGTATATACAATATTGAATGGTATAAATTAGGGCGTACAGCTAATAATTATTACGGGTTTAAATCAGTAGATGCTGAATCTACAGTTTCTGGCGTAGAGATATACACATCGAATGGATATAGTATTTATAATAAGGATATTATTTCTTCTAATATATATGCGCCGGTTTATGAATTAGATACATTGAGCGAATATTTCGTGAAATGGAAACATGATCAAAGTATAGCAGATAGTTGGAGTATTATTCCTGTAGTACCCGAAACCTGTGTTGATTGTATTGATGCAAGGCTCGCAAAGATAGGAGCCAACACGTTATTGTTGGATGCACAGAATTTCTATCATAAATTGAGGGTAAACAAAACAGGAAAATACATTTTATCTGGAACGATACCAGATAGTATTGATGCAACATTAAATATCTATCTCTACTATGGTGATTGTGAGGATTTTAAGAGGATAGATAACCTGTCCTATAACAAATATAACGAACACATTGGCGATCAGTATGAAATTGATCTTAATCCATTGCTGGATATTTATACCTATTACCTTATATTTAGTTTTACCGACTTTCACGGGGTAGACATTTATAGTTTTGAATGGAATCTTGAATTTGATTCAACCTACACTGAGAAAAACTATTCAGATGATATTTTAGTATTTGAAAATCCTAATAATGGGAAGTTCAGCATATCCTTTACGTCTCTCAAAGAAGATGCATTATTGTCAATTTATTCTCTGACAGGGAATATAGTTTACCGGAGAATTATTAGTGAAGGGGAAGACAATCATTCCATAGATATATCAGATGAACCCAATGGAATTTATGTATTAAGTATTAAGTCAGAAGATTCAAATTTTCAGAAAAAGATTATAAGCATGGTTAAAGACTGACGCATTATTCATTTTTCATTATAAATTCTTCACTGATTTTGTTTACTTTTAAGTAGTTGAAAATGAAAAGCTCCCGTTCATTTTTGAATGATAATTTTAAAATGAAACTTCATACTATTTAGTTTTAAGAGTAAAATTCTGCAGGAACAATAACTAGAATTAATACAATCACAGAATGAAAAGCATAGTTTACAGTTTGATCTTTTGTTGTGCATTTCTCCTTTTTGGAATGTCGTATGCCCAGCGTTACCAGGCCATGGTATCGCCCGGAGAAAGCATACAGGTTGCCATAGAATCTGCTCCGGATGCACCAATGAACCCGTACGTGATATTGATAAAAAACGGGATTTACCACGAGAAAGTGATTATTGATAAACCAAACATTGTGCTGCTTGGCGAGGACCGCGACAGTACCCGGATTGTTTACGCTGAACTGGCCAGCAAGCGTACAATTAAGGAATACAAAGGAAAACCAGTTGGTAATGGCGTGATTGTGTTGCAGGAGGGTGCCGATGACTGCATCATCAGTGGTTTAACGGTTTACAACAATTATGGCAGTACGGTAGAGGAAACCACTGCACATCAGATGGCCATCTTCGGACGTGCCACCCGTACCATCGTTATCAACTGCAATGTATGGGCTGATGGTAATGACGCCCTGTCGTTGTGGGCACCAGAAGGCAATGGAATGTATTACCACGCCGACCTTGACCTGCGTTGTCCGGGGGTGGATTTTCTATGTCCCCGTGGTTGGTGTTATGCGACGCGGTGTACGTTTTACGGCGACGGGCGTGCGCTGATCTGGCACGATGGGCGGGGCGATTATGATAAAAAACTGGTGATAACTGATTCGCATTTCGACTCTAAAAGTCCGGTTACACTTGGACGTTACCATCACGATGCACAGTTTTTCCTGCTCAACTGCACCATGACCGATAAGATTATCGACCATCCGATTGGTTATGCATATACCGACAAAGTGCTCGATCCATGTCCGTGGGGTCAGCGGGTTTATATGTACAACGTCACACGGGAAGGCGGAAACTTTGAATGGATGAAAAACAACCTTGACGAGGCAAAAGGCTCACCCCGACCAGAAGATATAACTGCACAATGGACATTCAACGGGAAATGGAACCCGGAAGCCAAAGTAAAGTCTCTATGGGATGTGCTTGCCTATTCTAAAAAGTAAATTTGTTTAAAGGATCACTGTACTTATTAGAATACTCCAAAATGGGAAAGCCAAACAAAATGTGTCAAAGTTGCGGAATGCCTTTGAGCAAAGACCCTGAAAAAGGTGGCACCAATGCTGATGGCACAAAGAATCTGAAATACTGTAGTTATTGTTATCAAAACGGTGAGTTTACATTTAAAGGGAGTGTGAAAGAGTTTCAGGAATTCTGTCGTCAGAAAATGGTGGAACAAGGTCACGGTAAATTTACAGCCTGGCTCTTTACGCGAGGCATAAAGCGTATGGAACGATGGAAAAATTAAACGTTGGGAAATGAACGTTAAAAAGTAGTGGGAGATTTTTCACTATTCCGTCAATAAATGTCACAATATTTGAGATCATTAAAGCTTAGGTTAAACATTGCCTGAAAAATGTTATTTTTGCGTAACATTTTATTATTCAGGAGAACAGACATGCTTCAAAAGAAAATAGCCGGGGAAAAGGCAGCAGAATACATCAAAGACGGTATGATCCTTGGAATGGGGACCGGTTCTACTGCCTATTATATGATACAACGGGTTGGCGAACTGGTTGCGCAGGGTCTAAAGATAAAGGCAGTTGCCACATCTAAAAGTACAGAAAATCTGGCTACAGAATTAAATATTCCACTTTTAACTGTTGAAGAAGTAGAACGTATTGACCTGGTTATTGATGGCGTAGATGAAATAGATCCTCAGTTTAATGCCATAAAAGGTGGAGGTGGAGCACTGTTCCGTGAGAAAATAGTGGCCAATCTGGCCAAAGAGATCATCTGGATCATGGACGAAAGCAAGCTGGTAGATGCTATAGGTAATTTTCCTTTACCGGTGGAGATTTTACCGTATGGTTATACCCAACATTTACGGCGGCTGGAGGAATTCGGGTTTAATCCGGTGCTGAGACTTACCAAAGAAGGTGATACCTATGTTACTGACAACGGCAACTACATCGCAGACCTTCATCTTGGTAAGCCGATGAATATTGAAGATGTCCATCATAAATTGAGAGACCTGACCGGCGTTCTTGAGACCGGCCTTTTCCTGAATATGTGCAATCGCATTGTTGTAGGAACAGATAATGGTGCTAAGGTGATTGAAAACAATACATCGGAATTACGAATGACGAATTAAGGATTACGAATATTTCGTGCATTAATCTGTGTGATTTGTGGAAGGGAAAAGCTCACGCTGATTTTCGCAGATAAATGACGCTGAGATTCGCAGAAGTTTTTTATTACCCTTCACAAACTTCCGCCTCTTTAGGACTGTGTTATAAACCATGAAATTTTATGACCTAAATTGCGATATAGCCGGTCGTGTTTCGATCTGTTCAATGTTGGAAGGATCTCTGTATAAATTGACCCGATTAGTTTCGGCATTAATCTGCGGAAACATCTGCGTTAATCTGCGAGAAATAATTTAAAGAACAATGTTATAGTGAACAATGAAGAATTATCAATTATTCACTTTTCATTTTTAATTATTCATTCATTTTAATCACTTTTTGCTGGAATATTCCTGCTTTAACCAGGTAAATTCCCTGCGGTAAGCTGCTCAAATCAATCTGATTTGATGATGAACTCAGAACTGCTGTTTTAACCAGTTTGCCGGTTACCGCATACACTTCCACAACCTGTACATTACTCAATCCCGATAATGTAATTAATCCGCTTGTCGGGTTCGGATAAACTGCTTGCTCACTACTCATGCTCTTGTTCTCCAATCCGACCCATGTGCTGTTATTGTACGAATGCCAGTTTTTTCCGAAATGGTTATCAAGGTTAGACGATGCAAGAACGATGCCCTGTTCCGATGTTACGACTGGCCATGGTGCACCGTTTTTATATTTTACCTGATCTGCAATTATGCCGGTGGCAGAAACAAGCCTGATCGTCTCACCCTCGTTGGCAAGGCGTCCGCTTTCCCACTGATAAAGCTTTTTAGGATAACCGGCCCAGAAGTCCAGACTTTTGTCATTTGTCACAATCAGTTCACTGTGACTTCCAATTATTGAGTTTTCAGGGAAATGGAAGGTTACCCCTTTACTGATCCTGTAACCGGAAACGTCAATAGGGTCCGGTCCCGGATTACTTATGGCCAGGTATTCTACTTCATTTGCACCCGCATCAGAGTTATACAAAATCCTGCTGATGTAGGGCTGATTTTCTGACGGAGTAAAGGTCACATCTGCACCTATATTTCCAGTCATCCCTTTATTAAAACAGGGCGAATACTGCGAAAGGGACAGATCGAAGATATTGGGATCACCAAGAATAGGATCCATAAAATAATTGTGATTGTCCTCCGGTAAGGTGTCATTATCTGAACTGGAGTACATCACCTTCAGTGTGGAGTATGCATCAACCAGGATTGTTTCATTGTAGGTATTGGATAAAACAGAATTTGTTACAATTCCGTTTCCACCGGCATCCCCAACATTTTTCTCGTAACTGGCAACCGCAGTATTAACACCGTAATAGGTGCAGTGATCTATGGTAACATTGCTGGAATCCTTCAATCCTGCTCCAAGGGTGCAATTTGCAAATACAGACTGGCTGATTTTTACGGAGGACTGCTGGCCCACAGAAACGCCTTTGTCCGTTATGTTGTATACAAAAACAGAATCAATGGTGATATTCCTGCACTGTTCGCCAATATCTATGGCATCGCTGTTTGATCCAAAGAAGTTATGAATCACACAATTCCTGATTACACCGTCAGTTACATCGTCGTAGTCAATAGCATCGGTATCTGGCATATCATTGCCCATGAACGAACTGTTGGAGATATGACCCTTTCCATATTTCACATTTATCAGGTCTCCTGTAATTTCTGAGTGGAGAGAGCTGTTCGTTAATGTTATGTCAGAATAGCGGGCAACTATCGGATTGGCATAATTGTTTTCAAGCGTCATGTGGTCCATGATAAGTATGGAACTGAATGCCGATATTGCAGCCACCTCCCGGACAGAATGGTTCCCGATTGAAGCATTTTCAACGACCACATAACTCAGGCGTGAAGTATCTGCTCCAACAAATCGTAAAATGCTCCATTTGTGATCGGGGCTGTCAGGATTACTGGTGAAGTAGATCGGTGCCGTTTCGGTGCCTTCTGCATTTAATCTGCCGTTTATTGTAATGGATACGCCATCGTCTATCCAAAGCTCAACTCCAGGTTCAATAGATAATATAGCTCCTTCAGCCACTGTTACATCGTCCGGTACAAGATAGGGAGAGCAATCTGTTGAAAGAGTCAGATCGCCTGTAATTTCAGCAGGCAATATGCACTGACTGTTCTGTTCAAAAACTGCAGTCAGATTAAGATTTCCGGTCTGGGTAGTATTGATTTCACCGGATGTAGAGTAGAAATTCGTATAATCCACCTGATAAGCATCAAGGCTCAGGTCAAAACTGATATCACTACTGTTTGGGGCGCTCTGATGTACCTCAACTGCAATGGTGTTTGAACCGTCAACCAGGACGGCATTCTCCACCATATAAACGCTGTAATCATCCTCCGATGCACCACCCACAGCAACAAGTGCCTCTGTGTTGTAGCCGATAGCTCCTGAAGGCATATTTTCCCTTGCCACTTCTGTTCCGTTAATGTATACAACGGCGCCATCATCACATTTCAGGCTGATCCGGAGTTGCTGAACCGAGTTTTTATCTGTAATTTCAAATGTTTTCCTGAAATAGGTTGTAATGTTTTTATTACCGGATCCTCCGGTGTAAGCAACTTCAGTATTTTCATCGCCGTCTCCATAGCCCAGTTCGGCCTGACCGGAAGCCCATGTCTGGTCATCAAAACCTTTTTCTTTCCATGTTGATCCTAAATCGTTGCCGGAATCGTTATATTTCCATGTCTGTTCAGCACCGAATACCGGTATCATTTCCGGCTTTATCCAGCCTTTAAAGGTATACCCGCTTTTGGCCTCTGCCTTCAGGGTTAAGGGTTCATCCAAAGGATAGGCTCCTACGTTTGGCGAAGCATCTATACGTAAACCATTGAAGGTAATGGTGCCTGCATGCTCAGGAATGGCTGAAACCGTGAGGGGACTACTTGGCTGAAATCCATAGTTCGTAAGGTCAGCCAGTATCACATCCGGTCTGGCGGCTGCAAAAGCCTTCAGTGCGTCCACCTCATTTTCCCAGTAAGAAAATGAAGGAATGGGATCACCATAATCGGATGTTGTACCCTGCCAGCGGATAATATGGTCAGGTACTTCATCACTGATCCGTGATTTAAATTCATCTATAATCCTGTTAACCCTGGCCTGGTTGAAGGAGGTAAAGAATTGGTCTGCCAGTCGCCGGCCAAAATATTTTACATAGCCCTGATTTTTCATCAGACTCGTGAATGGTGTAGCACCTTCATTTTCGAAATAGCTGATCATGCTGGATGACGGATTAAAGAAGCCTCGGTCCATATCAACCAGGATCCATTTCCATATGCCACCATCCCTTGGTTTCCATGCCATCACATTATGGTCAAGGGAACTGTTGCGGACATAGATTTCGGTGATCACAAAATCAGTGAAATTATCCAGATCCATCCTGGCAACAACCGCATCATAGTTTTCCTGAACCGTGAGATCCCTGTTATATAAGGCCATGAAATCCTGATACTGATCTAGCGTGCCGGCTTCCGCATAATCTTCATTTTCAACCATATCCACGCCGGCTGGCCCGATGTCGTGGTTTTCCACAATAAAATCTTCATCCACTTTCGAGCGGATATTGTGAATCCCCATATACTGTCCGCTTACATAGACCACACAGGGTTTATAGCCCTGAACATCCACGCTGGAGTTCAGTTTCATAAGGTGTTGAGAAAGTGCATCTCTGAACAAAGTGTATGACCAGTCGCTACCCGATGCCCTGAGTGCAAATGAATCAAATATACGACGGGCGCGATCAGAAAACATGGGATAGTCCAGCTTCCCTTTACCATATTCCTTTCGGAAGTATATACCCAGCATTTTTTGAGGCAGCTGCCAGGAATACAGGCCGTTGACTTTTGTTCCCGCCTGAAGATTGAAGGCCGCACGGTCAGAACCATCGTTTTCAAACAATTCCACATTCACCGGAACTTCCCATTCCGGTTTAAAATCCTGAACATAGATTCCGGTATCACTATCCCAGAAATTTCCCGGATCTGTTGCAAGAGATACGACAGGAAGACTCCCTATCTCCATTGCAGGATCTATAAAATAGGTGTGCGTAATGACTTCACCCGGAATCATATCTGGTTTGAAGATCCGGGCTCTTAATACCTTTGTCTCATTTATTTCAATGGTTCCTTCAACAACCGGAGAGCTTGCCGTAGGTAAAGATCCGTCCAGTGTATAATGAACCTCTCCTCCAAATGTATTGCTGACCGTAACCGAAACAGGGCCGTTAAAAATACCACCCAGCGGTTCAAATCCCGGTTTATTCTTAACAACGCCATCGTAGCTTACCGTACTGTTGCCTGAACCTGGCGTGGGAGAGATAAAATAGCTCCAGGTGTTACTTCCGTCAGTTGTTCGTCCCATGGAGATATTAACCTCCTGAATGCCGAATATTAAAGTGTCCACAGCTATGGTGTCAGGTGTGTACAGTCCGATTTCCTCACCGGAGGCAGATAGTTTAAAGCTGGTATGCAAGCCCGAATTAAACCCGTCTGTCCAGATGATCAGATAACCGTTTCCCTGGATTGATGTACCTGCCGGGATTTGCCACTTGCGTTTATCGGAAAGATTGTCGGTGAGATAATATCCGCTTAAATCGACTGCTGCTGTTCCCTCGTTGAATAATTCCACCCAGTCTGAACTTTCGTCATAATCAGGATCAGTAACAATGCCTGTGTTTGAAGCCAGAAACTCATTGATAACAACCTGTCCTGAGACCATCTCAACCGCAAAAAAAAGCAGCGGTAAAATCAAACTATTTAATAAGAACTTCATTGTCTTTCCGACCAAATTAATAATACCTTTTTGATAGGATAAATTGCAAACACCGGATCAAATGTATTAAAATTTATTAAAAACTGGCCTTTGGGCGTGTTATTTTGATCGTTATTTTAAGACAATTTTAAGAATTAAAAAATAATAGGCATCCCGGAATATCAATCTCTGACGGCAGAATTTATGCCTGCTTTTTGTAAAACAGCTTTCCTGTTAGAAGTAATCCGGCAAAGACAAAACCTGCAAAAACAAAACTGCTCAGCGCCAGCTGCATGCCTCCGGATAGAATATGTCCACTGGTACAACCACCGGCCATTCTTGCACCGAAAATCAGGATAAACCCGCCTGTAAAGGACCAGATTATGCGTTTAAGTTTATTGGTTCCATAGTATTTCTGCCAGTTTTCATGAATCAATGTCAGGCGAAACTCCTTTTTAATTAATGAAAAGATGAGGCCGGCAAGAAAAGCACCTGATAGAAAGATCAGTTCCCAGTGACCTGGTGTTTCAATATTAGTGAAGTAAGTGTTTGAGGTTGATCCTGTCAGTATATCGGCCAGGTAAGGATAGCTTGTAGAAGCACCGATAGGCCTGTTGGTAAGTGCTGAAGAAAAAACGAAGAGGTTAAGTACTGCAAGGGCAATACCTGAAACAACCCATTTGTTGTCACTCTTGTTATCCATTTTATGCATTCTGAAAGCGAGAAGGATCAGCATTAATCCGATAAGCAAGGTGAAAATAAAGAAGACTATGCGGTTTTCTATCAGTGAATCCAGAGATATTTTACCCAGATCAGGGCCAAGAAAAGTCTGTATGTGCGGGAAGAGGATGCTAAAGACATAACCTCCAGCCAGTCCACCGGTAATGCCTGTAAGTGCATCCAGTGATCCTTCGCCAAGTGAAACAGCCATGGTTCCGGGACAATACCCTAATATAGCCATCCCTGATCCAAAGATGAAACCACCGGCAATAATGCCTACTGCAATAAATGGCTTGACATGATATGTTGCCAGTCCGAGGGCGATTTCTATGTTCAGCAGTATGACACCAATTCCCACCGCCAGGGCCAGAGCTTTGGCAACCGTTAAATCTGAGAGGACCGCTAAACCGCTGATTGTATTATACCTGTTTAACCTGGCATATTGTAACACAGCGCCAAAAAGTATTCCTAAAGTGAGTATTAACAAAAACATGATATATAATTTAAGTGATTCCGTATAAATCAACAGTATCAGATTAAGCTCTGCACTCAAAAAAATATCAGGTTATCAGGGAATAGTATAACAAACTAAGTGGCTAAAAGTTGCTTGTGGTATTATTCTGCAAGCAATTTTCTGACATCGACACTGAAAAACGGACCTTTGGATGCCGGCACTTTATTCATGCTGACATGCATCAGCATTTTGGATGGTTCAAAAAGGACACACTGCAGGTTCTTATTGGGGACGCGTGCAGTATACATTGCATGCTGTAAATATGTGAGATTAAAATCTCCGTAGTGGTCACGTGCATTGAGCATCAGATTTGCAAAGCGCACATCTGTTTCGGGTTCAGAATACATGCCCGCAGTATAAAAATAGTTTGATGAAGCCAGAACGCCTTTGCTGCCCTCACGTACCGCATATTTATTTAGACCAAGCTCTGCAATGATGGCTTCCGAAGTATCGGCACACATCACATTGATTGGGATCATTTGTTTTTGCTGTGTCAGGAAACTAACCATTTCACGGGCCGTGGCAGATTTTTCACTTCCAATTTGCATCCAAAGATGGATCGGTAGGCCATCCGTCCTTGTTGAATCCTTTTTGCTGTTATCCACCAGCATATTACCAAAGCAAACGCCTTTTTCATTTATCCCGGTTAATGATCCAACCAGCCCTATAAAAGAGGAAGCAACGGTGGCGTATCCTTTATCAGGATGTTTTACAATAATGATCCCAAGTGCTTTATTGATCTTTTTCAGATTGTAATCGGCATTCCGGCCCATCAGCAGGTTCCCGTCAGGCGTAGCTTTATCCCAGACCGCCAGCACCGAGCAGGACGTTTTAGGTACGATATTCATGGCCAGAAGTTTTTTGTATTCAATATCTGAACTTTCGGCCATCGCTTTGAGGAATGCTTTATAACCGGGAGGCAGTGAAGGTTCTGCCTGATCGGCAAATGCAAGGTATTTCCTGATCATACGTTTAGGGAATACTTTTTCTACCATAAAAACGACCGATGAAAGTTGTGTTTTGAGTATTGATCCGTACTGGGATCCCATCTCGGCCGGAGTGCCATAAAGGTGTAATACCGGAATGTTGTTTTGAATCTCCAGCCGTGGTTCACCCTGATGAGCTGCTGCTGATGCCTCAAGATGGCTGTGCATAACATCGGTATAGGCTGTATAAAGTTTACACCCCGAAACAAGAAAAACAATACCGATTAAGGTTATTATATGGCGTAGCTTTCTGTTCATCCTGATTTGTTCCAAAGCAGATAGCTGAAAATTAGGTGATAAATTTGAAATAAGGAAATTTTAAAAGGAAAGAATTTACGTGTCGGATTATTCCTTGATCTTTTTGTAGTTACTATAAGGTTTTAGCGATACAGGGTATGAGGAACCTTCCCTGGTCTTCACAGGGGAAACTGATATGAAAATTAAAGTTCCGGAGAAAGTATTTTATTTCCTGTTATCCGATATTAAAAGCCAGTTTAATGCCATCAATGGTCATGCCTGCGCCTATAATGGCCAGGATCAGACCCATTAATTTGCCCATAACAGCGATAAGGTTATGTCCCAGTCTGTCTACTATTTTTTCACTTAAGGCAAAAGCGAGATAGGTAAGAAAAACCATCAGTGCAAATATGGCAAGTACAATACCGATGTGTAAAAAATTCGCATTGGTGACATTATTCATAGCCGAAACGATGGTTCCCGGACCGGCAAGAATTGGTATAGCCAGTGGTGAAATGGCAACACCATCATCCACTTCAATGTGTTCCTGTGTGTGGACTTTTGATTTCTGAGAAAGCAACATTTCAAAACCGATATAAAATATCAGGATGCCACCGGTCATTTTAAATGCAGGTATGGTGATGCCAAATAACTCAAAAATATACTTTCCAAGAATAACAAATGCGCTTACAATTACAAATGCCGTAATAGTGGCTCTTTTGGCAATGCGTTTTTTTACGGCATCACTGCTGTCGCCTACAAGTCCTAAAAAGATTGGTGTGTTGGCAATGGGATTCATTATGGCAAAAAATCCGGTGAAGACAGAAAGTGAAAACGTCAGATAATTATCGCTCATCGCTTTGCGGTTTTTTTATTCTGTACCAAAATTACTAAAAGCCGGAATGATGTGACTCTTTTTTTAAGATTTAATAAGTGTTTATGGGTTTATAAATGAAACGGACAAGTCATTAATGTGCTTGTCCGTGCTGTTGTTATTTCAGTTTTTTTGGTGGCGGCGGTGGCGGTGGAACCACACGTATTTTAGGTGGTGGCGGGGGAGGAGGTGGTGCTACTGCTTTGGGACTTGCAAAGGAAATCCTGACCGGTACGATTTCATTAATGATCTTTCTTTGCTCAATAGTTAGCTTAAAATAATCATTTTGAAACAATTGTTCTGCTTTGTTTTGTCTCAATGCAAGGTATTTTTCACCTATGCCTCTGAGCAGATCATCCAATACGTCCTTGTCTGTTGCCATGTCAAACTGTATGCTGATGACGCCTTTAGGTATCTTCTGCATTCCCAGGTTTCCAATTTTCTTTTCAGAATATTCCGGACTGAGATGCTGACTTTTCAGTGCAGGATTTCCATTAATGAAATTTTCAACACTGTTTATAGCACCTTCCAGATTTGATCTTTCATTTTCAACCATAAATTCATTCTGTCTGTTAATTAAGATGCTCAAGACATTTTTTTCTTTCATTGGTGGAAGATTTGGTTCAGCCTCAGGAATCGGCATGCCGTTTTTCGCTTCCTCTGCAGTTGGAATATGAACCTGTTTTACATGAATGTTTTCCCTTACTTTATTGAAATTTGTAAGCGTCCATAAGCTTAGCCATTGCTGCGTACTGTCCTGAACAGAAAAAAGTGGTACTGCAGAAGCAATGCTGGTTATTGCTTTGGGTCGTGAGAATGCCTGGAGCATCAGGGCTGTCAGGGGCACAAACAATAGTAGTTTGAGTCCGGCCCACCGTGGTTTATGCGTTTTTTGAATCATTTTAAATCGTTTTAAAATTGGTTTTTGAATAAATTGATTTGCCAGGGCAAAACGTCTTTCACCCACGGCTTTCTCAAGGACCAACAGTTGGTATGTTTGTGCATCGATGCCTGTATTAATGACGGCCTCATCGGCCTGGTATTCGTGAATCAGTTTCAGATCACGCCTTAAAAGCCACATAATCGGGTTGAACCAGTGGAACAGGGTAAACAGCTCCAGAACGAACAAATCTGTTGCATGGTTAAATTGAATATGTGCTTTTTCATGCTCCAGAATGATATCCCTGTTGTTATCGTAATCTGTTTTGTTCATCACGATCCGGTTCATAAAAGTAAAGGGTTGAACCAACTCTGTTACAATGGCAACCATGATATTATTCCAGGTGATGTGCTCTGCTTTACGGATTAAGCGAACGACCATGAACATTGCTGTAAGTAGCTTTACAATCAGGAAGCTTATTCCCAGGATATATATGAATTGAATTATGCCTGTGAATCCGATTGTTCCTGAACCGGCAATGGTTTCTGTAGTCGATATATGATTTGAAGCGGAATTCGTAGCAACCGGCTTAAAAATTTCCTGTAGTAGTTGGATGGGGGCAACTTTGTGTTGTTCCGGTATCAGGGAAAAGTTCAGAAGAGGCATAATCGCTGAGCTCAGCATGACACCGATTAAAACGAAGCGGTTCAGATGATGGGTTTTCATCCGGCTCATAAAACCTTTGTAAACCAGGTAAAAAACAGCCAGGCTCAAAGTTGATTTCAGCAGATATGTCAGAAATGGTGTCATTTCGTTTCCTTTATGCTGTTTTCTATTTTCCTGATGATTTTCTTAAGTTCCTTCACTGAGATGTTTTGGTCCTCAACGAATTGCGATACCACATTCTGATACGAATTGTTGAAGTACTTTTTTACCACAGTGCTCAGTGTTTTTGTACGGTATTCTTCCTGAGTTATTGCCGGAAAGTACCGGTAAGTATTTCCAAATTGTTCATGATCCAGGTAACCCTTTTCTTCCAATGCCCGAACCATGGTGGACAGCGTATTATAATGTAACTTCTGATCTGCATAAAGTTCTACCAGTTCTTTCACGAACATCGGTCCTTTTGTCCAGTAGAAATTCATGATTTCTTCTTCTTTTTGCGTCAGCTTTTTCATAATCAAACAATTTATATCACAAATATAACTAAATAATCTAGTTTGCAAACTATAAAATGTAGTTAAATAACTATTCTGTATAGTAATAATAAGTTAACATCCTGAAAAACAATACAGTGTATTTTGTTTTATTTTCGAAGTATCGGGATTGTTGACCAAAATAAGTATATACTTTCAAGCAATTGGTGTGGAAAATGCGGATATCTTCTACACTTTCACAGGCCGTTTCATTTATCAGTATGATACATATTTCTGTACTGCTTATAGTGTAACCTTCATGATTACAGTATCTTAATAGTGTCTGAGGTTTTCAGTAGGATCAATATGATCAGTTTCATTGAAGTGAAGCACGATTCTTGATTATTTTAAGTCTGACTGTGTCAGATTTACCTGATGAAGAGTTAAGACATGAAAGATAACAAAGCCATCCATACGTTAAAAAACAGCTGGAAAATCCTGAAAAATTCATTTTCCGATTTTGGTTCAAACCGGCCGATGATACATGCCGGAACAACTGCTTATTTTGCTATATTTTCTATCGTCCCTATGCTGATACTCATCATAGCGGTATTCGGTATATTTGTTGACGATGCAGTCATCAGGAACAAGTTGTTTAATGAGATTAATTCACTGTTGGGAGACAGAAGCAGCGAATTATTAAAGGAAGCGATTAATAATTATGAAATTACAGAAAACACGACACTGGGTTCAATTGTCGGTATCGCCTTCTTTCTGTTTTTTGCTACTACCTTGTTCAGTATTTTACAGGACACGATGAACTATATCTGGCGTGTGAGGGTAAAATCAAGTTTTAAAATGAACCTGCTGAATATTTTAAAAACGCGGTTTTTCTCATTTGGCATCATATTAAGTCTCGGATTTGTTTTGCTGGCTTCCCTGTTGATTGATGTCGCCATTTCGTTTCTAAAGGATTTCCTGTCCACCTATTTCACAGAAAAGTTTGTAATTCTGGCTCAGCTGCTGAACTATGTATTGTCTTTTGGAATCATAACCTCAATATTTGCCCTGATTTTTCGTTATCTGCCGGATGTGCAGGTCAAATGGTCTTCAGGTTGGTTTGCCGCAGTGTTTACGAGTTTGTTTTTTATCCTGGGAAAATTTGCCATCGGTTTCCTGATAGGACGTTCTGATATGGGAGCGATTTATGGTGCTGCCGGATCAATAATTATCCTGTTAATGTGGGTATATTATGTTTCGCTGATCTTTTATTTTGGTGTGGAACTGTCCTGTCAGCATGCAAAATACTACAGGCACAGCAATAAACCGGTACATTATGCAGAGCGATTTGAAATTGTGCAGGAGAATCCTGACAAGAAGAAATAGTTATTCCGTTCTTTTTTCACGGTTCGTATTATTCTCCATTTTTCCCAGAAATTCATTTGTCTTTTTCTGAGCTTTTTCTATTCGATCTGAATTATCTTTTCTTTTCAGATAGTCTAATAATTTTTTAAGTGGAGGAACAGCCGGATACAGCAAAAAGCATCCGACCGCCAGAAGAATATATCCCAGTGGAATAAAAGGAATAAACATAAAGACTATGCCTGCCAGCAGGATGATGCTCCCTAAAATGTATCTTTTGTTGAGTCGGTTGATTCTAATATGTTTTTCCGGCATTCTTAATGATTTAACTGGTTTTTGCTGTTTATCCTGCAATATCAGGACCAAACCGGAATGTGCTTTTACAAATGTGGAAAAAGAGATGATTTGGGGATTTGTTGCACAGATTGTGGACTGTTCAGATAATTTCCCGTTAAAACTGATTTTTCTCTGAATCGGCTTTTATTAAAGGATCAGACAACCTTTGGGAGGATAAATGCTGTTGGGTGGCACGATATTGTATTACTGATCTATATAACGTTTTAAAAATATAATTATGAGAGTAGCAGGTATAGTATTGTTAGTATTGGGACTGATCGGTACAGTAGTGTTTGGTATTCAGGCTTTGAATGATTCAGAAAGTCTGAATGTACTGGGTGTTGATGTGGCGGTGAGCTCCGCAAACTGGACACCGCTTATAATCAGTGGTATCGTGTTATTAATAGGGTTCTTTATGACAGCCAGAAAAAAGACTGCATAAGGAAGCCGCCTGAATTTTAATGATGAAACTTCGAACCGTCTTTAAATCTTTTCTGATTACAGGCATAGTGCTGGTCATTTTAATTATCTCCGGTTCATTTGTGCTAAAGCACTATATTGAACGTAAAATTAAAAATGTTTCAACTGATGCTGTGGTATTCCATACCGGCAGGGTTCGTTTAAGTCTATTGGATAAACGGCTAACGCTTAATGATGTTTTTGCAGAGGATCAACATTTTGGTAATTCTGTGACAGCAGATAAACTTGTTATTCAAGGTATAAAGGTGCTTCCGTTGCTTTTAAGGAATGAAGTAGAACTTGGATCGGTGAAAATAAGTGGTGCGAAAATTGTAACAGGACATGATCTGAAGAAACTATTCAGGGAATCCGGATCAGACTCAAACAAATATAAACTTAAGCATATAAAAGCACTCAGTATTTCCGGCTCACATATTATTTATTCTGATTCTGTGAGCGGGGATACTGTTTTTTCTGCCGGACTGGACGTGAAAATTGACCATCTGGACAGGAATCCCTCAGCTACCCGGTATGATGTGAAATCATTTGGTTTTGATGCATTTTATGCAGGACTACAGGATGCAGCTTATGTGTTCCCTGATGGTAAATTCAGACTTGCACTTGATACTTTTCGTTTCGATACCAAAAGTCAGCTTTTTACTATTAGAAATATGGCTTTTCAATCGCTTTTCGGCCGTTACGAAATGGGGCCGGAGACAGGAAATGAGTCGGACTGGTATGATCTGAAGCATCTTGATATTGAAATGACCGGACTTAATACCCTGCATTTTTTTAAAGATTCAACCCTTTTTGTAAGGACGGCAACTATGGCTAACGGTGATCTGTTGATTGCCAAAGACAAACGGTATCCGCTGGGAGACAGGCCCGATAAGGAACTCCCTGCCAGTTTATTCGCTGAACTCCCGTACAAAATCTGTTTTGACAGTTTCCGGATCAGAAATGTTGACATTGATTATTACGAATTGCACGAAGGAAGGGATACTGCAGGTTGCATAACCTTCCACAATCTGCAGGCTGAATTCGAAAACTTCAGTAATATAGATTCAACGATAAATGGTCCTACACGAATTCTGGCGCAGGCTTCACTTATGGATGATGCTGTTTTATACGCGGATATTCAGTTTCCGAACATCGCGGTTAATGCGGAAAACCAATGCAAGGGATATCTGCATAACATGGATATGACCACCTTTAACCGGATCCTGGAATATCAGACGCCGGTTACAATCGAGGGAGGTAAAATTGATACATTACGTCTTAGTTTCACCTATAATTCTGATGTTTCAATTGGTGAGATGAATTTTCAATATCACGGATTTGATATCAAAATATCACGAAGAGAAAACATCCTTACCCGATTATTGCATACATTCAGGATACCGGACCTGGTTCTTGCTGATGAGAATCAAAAAAGGGATGAGTCGTTTAACAAGGGCGAAATTCATGCAGAACGCAATAAGAAAAGATCCATATTCAATTTCTGGGCAGGATCTGTAATCAGCGGGATGAAAAGTACCTTAAACCTGCCTCAATAAGTCGGGAAAATTCAACACAAGTGGTGCATTTTTCTACAGCATGAACATATGTGTATTTTGTAAGACGCAGATAATCAGGTCTTAGCGGGAGCTGTTGTTGTTGGCATGGTTTTGTTATATACAATATATGTTGACTTGAACAGCAGATTATTAGAATAGCATATTAACGTTTAAAACAAATAATTATGAGATCAATACTTTATTTAATAGCAGTAGTCCTTGTTGTCGGTTGGATATTCGGATTCTTTGTTTATTCTGTCGGAGGACTGATCCACATATTACTTGTTCTTGCCGTTATATCTCTCCTTATATCAATTATCAGGGGAAAATAGCCCTGTAACATTCAAAAACCAATATATATACAACACAAACTACAATCCGTTTGCTTGTTGTCAGAACCTGAGAATCAATACATGGAATGGTATGTGATTTTCAGGTTCTTTTTTCCTGATCAGAACCACTGTCGTTTTCTGAATATCAAAACACCCAGAATGGATAAAATCAGTGAGCCTGAAATAATAGCAGGAAGAGCCCAGAAGCTTTCTTCCATCCCGTTTGGAACGTTCATCCCGAAAATACTTGCTATTAATGTCGGGATCATTAAAATGATGGAAATCAATGTGAGTTGTTTCATTACCACGTTCAGGTTATTGGAAATTACCGAGGCAAAGGCATCCATCATTCCGCTCTGAATATCACTGTAAATCTGAGCCATCTCAAGTGCCTGTTTATTTTCAATAATGGCATCTTCCAGTAAATCTTCATTGATTTCTGAGGTTATTTTTTTCGAAGTACGGAGTTTGGCCAGTACTATTTCATTTGCTTTAATGGATGTGATGAAATAGACCAGGCATTTCTCCATCTTCAATAACTTATTCAGTTCCCTGTTTTTAATTGATTTTTCAAGATCCTGTTCAATGGCTGAGGTCATCTGGTTAATCTGTTTCAGATACTTCAGATACAGGTTACCTGAACGGAGAAACAGGCGCAGAATAAAATTGATATTGTCCGTTATCTGGCTGTACTGTTCCCTGAAAGGAGAGGGTTGACCAATGGGTAGTACATCATTATCCTGGAGGCAGATCGTGAGTGTAAAATCATCGGTTATGAAAATGGCCAGCGGAACCGTGTAAAACGGCACACCATTGTTGGTTTGTTCTACCGGAATACGTAAAATGATCAGTGTCCAGTCTTCTTCGAACTCAACACGTGGTCGTTCGTCAGCATCCAGAATGTCGTTTTGTAAATCCGCCGGTAATCTGAATTCAGATGTAATTTTTTGAATTTCTTCATTCGTTGGTTTGGTTACATTAATCCAGCAACCTTTTTCTACTTTGGAGATCTCGTTGTATCCGCCAAATGTTTTGAAGATTTTAATCATGATTATGCCTCCTTACATGAAATCTGCAAGGAAACCTGAAGTGCCCTTACAGATTGGTTAATTAATAAACTGACTATGATACGGGCCTTCGTCCATGTGATAGTGTTTTTAAAATTCGGGTGCAAATGTATGCCTTATTTTTTGGAATAGGTAATTAATAAGGACATTTAAACTTTTTTTGCATTAGCTTATAAACGAAAAAAGGATCCGGTATGGAATCCGGAATCCTTTTCTTTGGAGAGTAATCCCCTGTGGGAAATTACAGTGAGTTATGATTTTTTACCGGGTTTTGCTGTCCGGGTTTAATTCGCTAATTATCAGTTTGCCAGAAATGCACTGTACATCCAGACCAGTTTTTCCTGCTCTCTGATGTAGTCACTCATTAAGGCATTTGTTCCTTCATCATTTGCTTCAGCACTCAGGTCAAGAATGTCGCGCTGTTTTTTTATCAGTATTTCAAAACTGTCAAGGACAGAACCAACCGTTCCCTGGGCATCGCTGACATTTTTCAACTCTTTCACTTCTGAATTTTCCAGATAGTCGCTGTAAGAGTGGACCGGAGTTTCCGCCAGTGTCAGTACCCGTTCTGCTAATTCATCAACTTTAATCAGCAGATCATTGTATAACTCCTCGAATTTGACATGTAATTCAAAAAACTTTTCGCCTTTTATGTTCCAGTGAAATCCTCTTACGTTCATATAAAATACCTGGTAGTTGGCCAGTAAATCGTTCAGCTTCTGTGATAATGCAACTGATTTTTGTTTGTCTAAACCTATTCTGTTCATAATATTTCGTTTTTAAGTTTTATGTTTTGTTTTTATCTGTTACAAATATCCGGATTAAAACAATATCAATCAAATCGATAATATCTATCTTTGTATAGATAGAATCTATAATTATGACATTACAACAACTGGAATATGTAATAGCGCTGGATAACTACCGGCATTTTGTTACGGCGGCAGAAAAGTGTTATGTTACCCAGCCAACACTGACCATGCAGGTTAAAAAACTGGAAGATGAAATTGGCGTACGGTTGTTTGACCGGAACCGGAAGCCGTTAATTCCAACAGCTGCAGGGGAGAAAATAATTATCAAGGCACGGCAGATATTGCGTGAGGTTGAAGAAATGAAGGCTTTTGTCTACAACGAAACAGAAATGCTGGAAGGCGAGTATCGTTTGGGAATTATCCCGACCATATCACCGTATATTCTGCCTCGTTTTTTGCCGGAATTTCTAACGGAGCATCCCCGGACAAGGCTTAAAATTACGGAGTTGCAAACCGATCATATTATTGACAAACTGAAAAACGGCATGCTGGACATCGCCATTCTGTCCACGCCGCTCAACGACAAGGCCATCAGAACCATTCCATTGTATTATGAACCGTTTCTGCTTTATCTTCCGTTTGATCACAAACTAAATAGGGTTGAAAACTTAACTGCAGATATGTTGAACTCTGAGGAGATACTCGTTCTGGAGGAAGGCCATTGTTTCCGTGATCAGGCCCTGGCTATTTGTTCCACAACGCTTGCAGGCAAAAGACTTAAGTTTGAATACGACAGTGGTTCCATAGAGGCGTTGAAGGGTCTGGTGGAAAAAAAGCTGGGTTATACCCTGGTACCGGAACTGTCGGTAGGAAATACGGCAGAATCCGTCTCTGTTAAACGATTCAGCGAACCGGAACCGGTAAGAGAAGTAAGTATTGTGGTTCATAACAGTTTCACTAAAGAGGCTCTGATTGATCGGCTACACAAAACCATTCTTCATACAATTCCGGATCAGTTTAAAAAGATGAAACACTATACAAGGGTTAAGTGGAGATAAAATAATTAGGAATTACGAATTTCAAATTACGAATTGAAGTTACTCTGGTTGTTATAAATCATTTTTAATGCGCATTGTTTTCTGGATGCTTCCAATAATTTTTAGCAGTTCTTCGGTATCATCTAGCATAGACTCACTTGTATTTGGTGTAATATAATTGGTTGCTTTTAAAATCCGGATCCAGTAGTGCGATTCCCTTGCTTCCTTATAGGCGATAGTCAGTTTTGCAAAAAAGTCTTTTTTTGAATGTCCTCCAAGTGCTTCCTCTATGTTCGCTCCAATCGATGTTCCGGAGCGCAAAAGCTGATCAGAGATTACAAATTCTTTTGTCTCGAACCTGAGTATTTTACATAGTTCTACTATTCGAATAGCATATGCAAATGATTTCTGTTGAATTACGTTTTCGGTTTTCATACAATTCAGATTTGGTAACTTCTAAATTTACAAAAAGAAAACTACAAATCTTATCCTAAGCTCCTTATTTCGTAATTCGTAATTCATAATTTGAAATTCATAATTGTTTCATTGTTTAAGCGCTGCTTTAGTAAAAATATATTCCGGTATGTCCTGGTTGAATTTGATATCGGTGATTTCGAATTCAGTGCCTTCACCCTGTTTCAGCATATCTTTGTACACCATCTTCATAGGGAACCAGCGGCCATCAACCTTTCTGACATCAGAGAGCGTTGTGCGTTTTAGTAACTGCCCGCTTTTTGCATATAATTCTTCTTTTAAAGGAACAAAACGTTCGGTGTCAATCCACATCACTCGTTTGTAGTAAGCCACATCTGGCACATTGGCTATCATCTCCAGCTGGTAGGTGTTGCGACCATCAATTTCTTCTTCCCCAATCAAAGCCGCATCGTAAATGTCGGTCAGTTTACGGTCGTCCATCATATCTTCGTACGAAAGATCGGAACCCATTACACTTTGCCGCAACATATGGCCGGAGATCTGGATGGTTCGGTCCGTAGAAGGAGCGTAAATCCAAAGCTGATCTTCCAGCTTTAACATTTTAGTGCCTTCTTCCCGGGCCGGTGAAAGATATTCTGTAAACGATTTTGTAGTCCCGATAGAATATGTTCTGGAGGTAATTGTACGGCTTGCCCTTCTGCCATGAATGGTCATGGAAGATTCCATTACGCGGTTATCTGATGACAGATTCTGATCCACTTTGTCGATGATTTGTTTTGCACTCAGTTGAGCCTGCATCAGTCCTGGTGCAAAAAGAAGTACCAACCCGGACAGTATAAATTTTATGTTTTTCATATCAAATAGTATTTTAATCTTGTGTCTTGATTCTTGTTTTCCTAATTCCTAATTCTTCATTTGTAATTGTCTACACTTCCAGTTCATTAAACAATCGCGCTGTTTGTCGCTTATAGATCCCGATTCCGGACAATGCATTGCCCAGAACCATTGCAATTATGCCCGGAATAAATCCAATATAGTAGGCTTCCGGAGTGACCTCTGTTCTGAACACCGTTGGCAACATCATGCTGCTCCCCTGGAAATTAATACCCAGATCCAGACCATTAATCTGCAGATAGTATCCAGCGCTCAGGCCAATAATCGTTCCAATAACTGATCCTATCGTTCCAATCAGTGCCGCTTCGTATATCAACGACAGGTATATGTGTGTTTTATCTTCGCCAAGAGCCAGACGAACGCCAAATTCTGTATAACGCCTTAAGCCTCCCAAAAGGCCCATGTTCCACAACACTATGCTCATGGCCACTACAAAAATAAAGGTGAAAATAGTGCCCATCATGTTCATAGCCATGAGATAAACATCCATCCCGTTCTGATCCTTTAATTGTCGCATCTCGGGCGAAAATTCATCGTTAGGATTGTAATATTCGGCATTAAATTTTTGTTTTATAGCTTCGGCTTCATCCATATTATAGCCGTCATTCATGAACCCCAGAATTTCACCGGAAGCATTCTGCATATCAAAGGCTTTCTGCGCATCGGTAATATCAATCAGTATAGCTCCTCTATCCAGTTGCTGGTTCCCGAACCTTACGGTTCCGCAAACTTTAAAATTATAAAACATCATGCTTCCGTACATGGTAGATCCAAACAGGGTAACCTCACTGCCTACCCTTACATCATATTTTTCTGCAAACATATCGCTGATCAGCGCATCTCCCGGTACTGAAGGCAGTTTCCCTTTAACAATGGACTTCGGGATATTCATGCGTTCTGCTTCTTTGCTTCCTTTTGAGAAAAAGTCTATGGCCTGACCAATGGCTGGTCCCTGTGCCCTGGTCTCCCCATTTGTATCGGCAACATCCAGTAATCCGCCGAATTTGGTCCGTTCAACCCATTCAACATCAGGAAATTCCTTTTGTAATCTTTCCATCAACTCATTTACATCAAGAAGTGCAAGATCATTGGCTGCCATCGTGCTTTCGGCATAAGCATGCGTTGTTATTTTCAGATGGCCCAGTTCATAATTCGCATTCATGTTTATCATATCTGAAAAGATACCTCTCATCCAGGTGCTAAGGAACACGGTTAGTGTTACTCCGAGGGCCACAATGATAATTGGGATTACGCTGCGGTTCTTATCTCTGAGTATGCCTTTAAATAAGAATTTTATCATTGTATTTTGCCTTTAAGTGCTTCAGTTGGTTTGAGCCGGGCAATTTTACGTGCCGGAATAAAACTCACAATAGTAGCTGTTAGTATCACCAGTAAAACAGTTGATAGAATCAGTCCCAGAGAGAAGTAAGGATAAATCACATCAGACATGGCAATACCGATATCTGCGTCTCCCATTGGGAGCGGGAAGCCTTTTTTGGCCAGATAGTAGAAGATCGGAGTTCCGTAGATTGTTGCCAGGATGGCTGCAAATATGCTGTATGCAGTGCCTTCTACCGTAAAGATCCTGACAACCTGCCACCGGGTCATACCGAGTGCAATGTATGTACCTATTTCTTTCTGGCGTCTGAAGATTGACAACACCTGTGTGTCAAAAATGGCCAGTAAAGCCAAAACCAAAATCAGTCCCCATAACAAAGAGGACCCGCCTTTTTTTGATTTTATCAGCATGTCAATGTCTTTAAAAAGGTACTTCTGGTCCTTAAATTTCCAGTTTTCAATATCTCCTCCCGGATAGCTATTGCCTGCAACAAATATGGTTGCTTCATTTTGCATCCCTGTCATATCCTGCAATTTGTCAAGTGGAAGCCATATGATTCCTGCATCAACTGTTGGGACTATGGTTTCAAATATGTCCACAATTTTTACTTCACGGGCATCAAAGGTTCCGTTTTTGTCTCTCCAGCGTACCAGCAGTGTGTTCCCCTTTTCTGTCTTCATTGCCCTGGCCATTCTCTTCCCTATAATTGCAGGGAGAACGTCTGATGTCTGTTCCAGATCCTTTGTCGGTAATTCCAGTATTTTCTGTTCCGGTTCAATTCCTTTCAGCAGAACCGTCATCATACGACCTTCGGGATACACGGATGCCTGGCTATACAAAATTGGTGTCAGTTCATCTTTGTTTATCAGACTCTGAATTTCTGGGCTTACAGGTGCATGTGCATCCTGATACGTATATACATCCAACGGATCAAAATCCGGGTGCCAAAGTTCGCCTTTGCCTACTTCCCATGCCTCGGTTTCATGTTTGGCCTGTACATTCCATCCTTCAAACAAACCGTTGTAAAAAACAATCAGGAAGAATGCAAATGAAAGCACACCGGCATTTAGCCAGGTGCGGAGGCCTGCACCCAGTAAATTTTTAAATGCTAATCGTATCGCAATCATAGCAGTAAATTTAAGGTTGAACCTTGACCTTTTGAGGTTTCATTATTTCATCACTGGCTACTTTGCCATCAGAGAGCGTTATTTTTCGTTTCAGGTACTGCATCACTTTTTCGTCGTGTGTGGCAAAAATGAACGTTGTTTGAAGTTCCTCGTTCAGTTTTACCATGGTTTGCAGTATGTTGTGTGAATTCTTTGAATCGAGGTTTGCGGTCGGTTCATCTGCCAGAACAATTTCCGGTTTTTTTACCATGGATCTTGCGATGGCTACCCGTTGACTTTCACCGCCGGAAAGTTGAGAAGGCCTGGATTTTACTTTATCCGTAAGTCCGACCCATTCCAAAGCTTCCATTACCATTTTTTTGCGTTGTGCGCTTGTAAGGTTTTGAAGCAAAAGTGCAAATTCCACATTTTCAAATACCGTATAAACGGGTAACAGGTTATACGTTTGAAATATAAAACCGATGTGGAGGTTGCGTAGTTTGGCAGACTTTTTATGGCTCAGGTCTGAAACCGATTGTCCTAAAACTGCTGCTGAACCTTCAGAAGGCACATCCAGGGACCCGATAATATTCAGAAGCGTTGTTTTTCCTGATCCGCTTGGTCCGACCAGCCCTGCAAATTCTCCTTTGCCGAAGCTCAGGTTTATATCTTTTAAGGCTGTAAACTCACTGTTCCCTGCCGGAAACTTTTTGGTGAGATGTTCAATCGTGATGATTTCCATAATATGATGGTTTAATGACGTTCATTTTAATGATTAAATACCAGCATCAACTGAATGCCTTTCCCTCCGAAAATATTGGTCGTTCCGCCCTGAAGCGGTATATTGAAATTTTCAGGATTCCAGTAAGCCATAACATAAAGCGTTAGCTTATTAAACTGCCGTTGATAGTTGATAAAATTATACGCATTGTTGTTCGTCCAGTCGTAATATACGATGGCACTGATCTGATCAAAAATACCAATAGGGTAGGACAATGAGAGCAACGAAAAAGTTGCCGCTTGTTTCATGGCAAATGCCTTTTCATCAAAGGAGAATACAAGTTGCTCAAATGCAGTATATAGGCCACTCCCAATGCCAAACGTGTAGTCTGCTCCGGCGTTAAAAACTTCCTGGTTTTTGAGCCATCCCAGATCTGCCTGTTTATTAATCCATGATCCTTCCAGCCAGAATCCGATGACATAGTCCAGCCGTATATCATAACCAAATCTGTTTTCCGGGATTTTGTTAAAAACGGGCAGATTTAAGTCCGTGAGATTTTCTGTGCTGGCAAACCGGTGGTGGTATGTTATTCCGGATTCACCTGAAGGAACCGGAAACTGAAACCGACCGCCAAATTCGGGAAAGTTGGTATTGGTTTGCGCCTGTTCCCATCCTTTAGGATTTTTATTTCCGGCCAGACCCCATACCCAGATGTTGGCATTGTTTAAAAAATAATACCTGCCCAATACGCCCCAAACACCATCAGTCAGTTTCAGCGGATCACGCGGATCAATCTGATCAAACCACATTAAGGGGCGTAGCATTGTTGCTGAACCGAAATTGATTTTCTGAAGGCCTGCACGAACTTCAAACTGCGGTGTGCTGTACCTGATCCATGCACGGTATGGTTTTATTTTTCCGTCTGTTTCAGCATCGGTAAACGGATCAATAGCCGCTGTACCAAATATGTTTCCTGAAGCTTCAAGATCAAACAAGCGGTTTTCTTTCAGATTGATTCTGTAGTTTATTTGTGGCAGGTATCTGCCTCCAAGCAGGACCGACTCTTCGTTTGAAGGATTGTAGTGTAGCCACGAAATGGCCTGTCCCCTGAATTCAAAAGGTTTCTCAGCACTCTGTGCATCTGCATTCGTTGCGATGAGAATGCAGATCGTATACCATAATATGGTTAAAAATCTATTCATTTTTCCGGGGAATGATCCCGTAAAACATCATGTTCATAAACTCCATGATGACGCTTTGTACATTATTATTATACATAGCCACCAGTTGAGGATCGGCAACCATTTCAGTCATTTTGTTGCTCAGATAGAATATAAAATCAATGTTGACATCCTTTCTGATGGCACCTTCCTGTTGTGCACGGGCGTAATCTTCCCTGACCATATTTACCATTCGTGCAGTAATCTCAATAAAGAAAGCTTTCAGTTCATCACTCCATCCGGAATAAACATCAGCGATGAAGGCTTCGCTGATATTAATAGTGCCCTCGAATTTCATCCGGACCTGTTCCTTAATTTTTTCCTCAAACGGAATGTTGCGTGCCATTAAGGCTTTATAGTCCTTTTCAGCTTTTGAGAATATATTGCTTATAACAATTCTGGCCAGTTCAATCTTGTTTGGGAAAAATCGGTAAAAAGTCATTTTGCTGACACCTGCTTCTGTACAGATTTCTTCTATGGTGACCCTTTTGATGCCAAATTTCCAAAACAGATCGTGTGCCGTTTTTGTAATTTGTTTGTATTTCGGATTTGATTTGTGACCTGACATCTGATTTAAAATTTACAATAACAATGCAAATATACGAAATTAGTAAAATAAAACAAATATCGTATAGTAAATTATTTATCGTATAGTTATAACTGCATCTGTAATTAAAGGAATGCGCAAGGTTTTTTGTATTATTTTTTTATATCTATAGATATAAGGTATCGCTTCTTTGTTAAAACTTTGAATTGCATTTGGTTTATAAGGGCTGAATTCCTTTAATTTGCAAAAATTTTAAAAGGTTGACTTCTGTTATGGTTGAAAATTTAGTGATCGTTGAGTCCCCCGCAAAAGCAAAAACAATTGAGAAGTTTTTGGGAAAAGATTACGTTGTAAAATCCAGTTTCGGTCATATCCGTGATTTGAAAAAAAGGGATTTAAGCATCGATCTGGAGAATAATTATCAGCCACATTATACGGTTCCAACAGATAAGAAAAAAATTGTTACGGAATTGAAAAAAATGGCTGCCGATGCTAAAACGGTTTGGCTCGCATCCGATGAAGACCGTGAGGGAGAAGCTATTGCGTGGCATCTGGCAGAGGCTTTAAATCTGGATCATGCTAAAACGAAACGTATTGTTTTTCACGAGATTACCAAAGATGCCATCCTGAATGCCATTAAAACACCACGAAAAATAGACCAGCATCTGGTTAATGCGCAACAGGCACGCCGTGTCCTTGACCGCATTGTCGGATTTGAAATTTCGCCAATTTTATGGAGAAAGGTAAAGCCAGCATTGTCTGCCGGAAGGGTTCAGTCGGTAGCTGTAAAATTAATAGTGGAACGCGAACGTGAAGTAGAAGCGTTTGAGCCACAATCGTCATTCCGGGTCATTGCCGAGTTTCTGGTCCCCAATGAAAATGGAGACAATACCCTATTAAAAGCCGAATTATCCAAACGGTTTAAAACAGCTGAGGAAACAGCGACCTTTTTGCAGGGCTGTGCCGGAGCTGATTTTGTTATAGATGATATTTCGAAAAAGCCGACCAAAAAATCACCAGCTCCACCATTTACAACATCAACCTTGCAACAGGAAGCCAGCCGTAAATTGGGCTATTCTGTGTCACAAACCATGTCAATTGCGCAGCGTTTATACGAATCGGGACATATTACATATATGCGTACCGATTCTGTAAATTTATCAAGTCTGGCCATCAATACCTCTAAAAGTGAGATCATTGAACAGTTTGGAGCAGAATATTCAAAAGTCAGAAAATATTCCACACAATCAAAAGGGGCCCAGGAAGCACACGAAGCCATTCGTCCCACTTATGTGAATCAGCATGAGATTAGCGGATCGGCACAGGAGCAGCGTCTGTATGAGTTGATCTGGAAACGGACAGTAGCTTCACAGATGAGTGATGCCCAACTGGAAAAAACCACTATCAAAATAGGGGTTAGCGGTCATGATGAATATTTCAATGCAACAGGTGAGGTGATCAAATTTGATGGTTTCCTTAAGTTATACATTGAATCGAGTGATGATGAAGATAACGGATCGGAAGAAAATGGATTGCTGCCGGCTGTAAAACTGAACCAGCAGCTTGATCTGAATCAGATTGTGGCTACAGAGCGGTTCACACAAAAACCACCGCGATACACAGAAGCCAGTCTTGTCCGTAAACTGGAAGAGTTGGGTATTGGCCGTCCATCAACATATGCGCCAACCATTTCTACCATTCAGAACCGGGAATATGTGGTGAAAGAGAGCCGCGAAGGAGATACAAGGGAATACGCAGAGCTTGTTCTGAAAAATGGCGCTGTAAAAGAAACAACCAAAAAGGAAAATTACGGCTACGAAAAATCAAAGCTGTTTCCAACGGATATTGGTATGGTGGTGAATGATTTTCTGGATGAGAACTTTACCAACATCATGAATTACAACTTTACTGCCGAGGTTGAGAAGGAGTTTGATGTGATTGCAGAAGGGAAGCTGGATTGGACCAAAGCGATTGATGAGTTTTATAAGGACTTTCATCCAACCGTGGAGAAAAGCAAGGAACGTTCTGATACCAAGGTGGGTGAACGGATCCTTGGAACCGATCCTAAATCCGGCAGACAGGTATCTGTAAAAATCGGTCGTTTTGGCCCTATGGTTCAGATCGGAACTGCAGAGGAAGAGGAGAAACCACAGTTTGCAAGTCTGCTGAAGGGACAGAGCATCAACTCCATTAATCTGGAAGAAGCGCTGGAACTGTTTAAGCTGCCACGTGAAGTGGGCGAATATGAAGGCGGAAAAGTGGTGATAGGCGTTGGTCGTTTCGGGCCTTATGTTCGTCATGCCAGTAAGTTTGTCTCTTTGGGTAAGGAAGATGATCCTTTATCCATAACCCTCGGGCGATCCATTGAACTGATTGAGGCCAAGCGTGAACAGGAAAAAAACAGTCTGATTAAAACATTTGATGAAGAGCCTGATCTTCAGATTCTGAAAGGACGTTTTGGTCCTTACATTAAATACAAAAAGAAAAATTTCAAAATTCCCAAAGGAACCGATCCTGAAGCATTAACCCTGGAAAAATGCATGGAACTGACTAAAGATTCCGGTTCAAAAGGAAAAAAAACAGCTGGCAAAAATTCAAAGAAAACAGCCACAAAGAAGTCAGCAAAGACATCTAAAAAATAAGTTTGATGATCCGGTTTTCAAAAAAGATTCTGAGCAACGGACTTAAGGTTGTTCATCATTTCGATGCGTGCTCACCCATGGTGGCTGTTAACCTGCTTTATAATGTGGGGGCCAAAGATGAGTCTTCCGAGCGAACCGGATTTGCGCATTTATTTGAGCATTTAATGTTTGGCGGCACACCTTTGGTGCCTGTATATGATGAACCTGTGCAGCAGGCCGGTGGTGAAAACAACGCATGGACCAGCAACGATTTTACAAATTACTACCTGACCCTGCCCAAACAAAATGCTGAAGTGGGATTCTGGCTGGAATCGGACCGGATGAGAGGACTTGCTTTTTCACCCAAAAGTCTTGATGTCCAGCGCCAGGTGGTTATCGAAGAGTTTAAACAACGTTACCTGAATCAACCGTATGGTGATGTAACCTTGCAACTTAGACCGTTGGCCTACAAGGTGCATCCGTATCAGTGGCCGACAATCGGAAAGACAATAGAACATATCAGGGAAGCGCATCTCGATGAGGTGAAAGCATTCTTTTATTCCCATTATGCACCGAATAATGCGGTATTGTCCGTTTCGGGTGATATATCGGCAGAACATACATTCCGGCTGGCTGAAAAGTGGTTTGGGGATATTGAAAGACGCCAGATCATACCGCGTATGTTACCGGCTGAACCGGATCAAACCGAACGCCGTGAACTGACCATTAAAAGTGATGTTCCTCTGAATGCCCTGTTTATGGCATTTCATATGTGCAGCAGAACGGACAGGGATTATCATGTCACAGATCTGATATCTGATATCCTGTCCAATGGAAATTCAAGCAGGCTTTATGAACGATTGGTGAAAGATGAACCTGTATTTGTGGATCTTAACGCTTATATCGGAGGAGATATTGAACCCGGATTATTTTATGTTACAGGAAAGGTTAACCCCAAATACGCCATCAGGGATGCTGAATTGCGGGTTCGGCAGGAACTGGACCGTATTATGAATGAGCCTGTACATGAAACAGAGCTGCAAAAGGTTAAGAATAAGGTAGAAGCTTCGCATGTATTTGAGGAAACGCATTATCTGAATAAAGCCATGAACCTGGCGCTGTTTGAATCGCTTGGTGATGCCGGAATGATCAATAATGAATCGGATAAATACCGCAATGTAACAATTGACGATATACAACGGGTCAGTCGCCGTTTGTTCAGGAAAGAGAATGCATCTGTACTGTATTATTTATCAGAATCATCCGAAGCATGAATAAAAACACTAAAATACCGCTGATCCTGCCGGCAGAGCCTTTTCGTCCGGATGCACCACGAATTTCTGAAATGAGCAACGGTGTAAAACTGTATGCTTTCCCCCGGGGTGATCAGGATATTGTGAAAATTGATGTGGTATTTGAAGCCGGTACTGTGCATCAGCCAATCTCCCTGGTTTCGTTACTTACCGGTACCCTGCTTAAGGAAGGTTCCCGCTCATATAATAGTGGTCATATTGCCTATCAGCTGGATTTTCATGGTGCATTTCTGGAATTTACCAATGGTTTTCATTACAGTACACTTTCCTTATATGCCCTGAATAAGCATCTCCCGAAGTTGCTGCCACTTTTGGCCAGCATCATACATGAGCCATTATTTCCGGAAAAAGAATTTGAGGTTATTCTGGATAACAGGAAACAGGAGTTTTTGGTTAATCTGCAAAAAGTGAAACTGCTGGCCGCAAAAGATTTCAGCAGAAGATTATGGGGAGTGAACCATCCCTATGCCCAGCAGGCTGCAGAAGAAGATTTTGATAAGGTAAATACCGGTCATTTGCAACGGTTTTATAATGCGCATTATTCAGCTAATAAATGCACCCTGTTCGTTTCCGGTAGAGTAGATGAAAAGGTGATTAACATAATCGATAAATACCTGTGCGTGGGTTGGAACGGATCAACACCGGAAAACGGCACGCTCAGTTTTACGGCTGAACCTGAAAATCCGGGTATCTATTATGTCCCTAAAGAGGGCGTGCAGTCTGCAGTAAAGGCAGGCAGACATGTAATGGATAAGGGCGATGAGGCTTTTCCTGCATTTCAGTTGCTTTGTGGCGTTTTAGGTGGGTATTTCGGAAGCCGCCTGATGCGTAATATCCGTGAAGATAAAGGATATACCTATGGTATAGGTTCTTATGTGGTAAATCAGCCTTTAGGATCGTATCTGGCAGTGTCAACTGAAACAGCAAATGAATACCGGGATGCTGTGATTGGAGAGATTAAACATGAAATGGTGAGGCTTCAGCGCGAGGCTGTGCCGGAAGCTGAGCTTCAGATGGTGAAAAACTATCTGAGCGGAGAGATGATGCGAAGCTTTGACGGTCCATTTGCCATCACAGATGTTTACAGGTCGTTGTGGGAAAACGGACTTAATTTTGATTTTATCGAAAGATATCTTGAAGTGATGGATGCCACAACTTCAGAAACACTGCAAGCGCTTTCAGAAAAATGGCTGAATCCCGATGATCTGATCATTTCCGTAGCAGGTAATGAAAAGTAGTCCCCTGAAAACTTCAACAATCAATAATTTTCTGTGCGTTTGATATTTACTCACATAATTTATATTGCAGAACTATTCTAAAACTGCTATTTTTGCATCAGGTTTAACAGTAATAACATTCAATCAATTAAAACCGCATTTATGAATCCACAAGCCAAAGAATTAAACGACATTATACAGGCAAAAAGCCCTGTCGTTTTCGACTTGTTATCGGAAAAAGGGAAAAACATTTTCTTCCCTAAGAAAGGAATCCTTGGTCAGACCGCTGAGGCTAAGGGGACCAGGATTAATGCCACAATTGGTGCTGCCATTGAGGACGATAACAGTCCGATGCGCTTACCATCCATTGAAAAAAACATCAATCTTGACCCTTCACTGGTTTTTCCATATGCTCCAAGTTTCGGACGTCCGGATATCCGTAAGAAATGGAAAGAGATGATTTATGAGAAGAATCCGGGACTTAAGGGTAAAAGTTTAAGTCTGCCTGTGGTAACCAATGCACTGACGCATGGGATAAGCATGATGGGATATATGTTCGTAAATGATGGTGATGAAGTTATCGTCCCCGATCTGTTCTGGGGCAATTACAACCTGATACTTACCAATGCTTACGGTGCAAAACTGGTAAAATTCAACACGTTTAAGAATAACGGATTTGACGTTGATGCATTAAAAGAGCAGTTACTGTCAGCCGGAGAAAAGAAAATTGTTATCCTGAATTTCCCGAATAATCCAACCGGTTATACGCCAACTTTCGCGGAGATCGATGCAATTATTGCTGCTGTGAAAGAGGCTGCAGAAGTCGGTAAAAAAATTGTTGCGGTAACTGATGATGCGTACTTCGGACTGGTTTATGAAGATGGAGTAGCCACAGAGTCCGTATTTACCGGACTTGCCGATCTTCACGAAAACGTATTGGCTGTTAAAGTGGATGGTCCTACAAAAGAAGATTATGTATGGGGATTTCGTGTTGGGTTTATCTCTTACGGGTATAAAGGAGCAGATGAGGCTGTTTTCGGTGCTCTGGAATCCAAAACAGCTGGTGCCGTGAGGGGAAACATTTCAAATGCCGCAAATATATCACAGTCGCTGTTGTTGCATGCGTTTGAATCCCCGGATTATCAGGCGGAAAAAGCACGCAAGTTTGATCTTATGAAGAAACGCTATGATGCAGTAACTGAAGCTCTGAAAGAAGAGAAATATAAAACCTATTTTAATGCCCTGCCATTTAATTCAGGTTATTTTATGTGCGTAAAATTGAGAGAAGGAATGGAAGCAGAAAAAGTTAGGCAGATACTTATTGAAAAATACAGCATAGGCCTTATCGCGTTAGGTGATATTTTACGTATTGCATTTTCTGCTGTTGCAGCCGGTGACATTAAAACCATGTTCGAAGGTATTTACAATGCCTGTACCGATGCTGATGCTTAAGCAGATAAAAATATATCATTGGAACCCGTGACTTTCGTTGCGGGTTTTTTTGTGCCGTATAATTCAGTTCAGAACCAGATAAAAGCCATAGATATTATTGGCTGAATTGAGGAGGTTTGTTATATTTGAGTGATATTCTAAAGTGCATGTTATGCTATGGACAAATTATCATTGTCACACTCAGTATTGTGATGGAAGGGCTGATGCGAAGGATTTTGTTAAGGCTGCAGTCAGAGCAAATCTAAACAAGCTGGGTTTTTCATCGCATTCTCCGGTCCCGTATCATTCCGACTGGAATATGAAAGCATCCGACATGCCCCTGTACATCAATGAGGTTCTTTATCTGAAGGAAAAGTACTGTCATCAGATTGAAATTCTTCTGGGCATGGAAGTGGATTTTATTCCCGGAATATTTGGTCCTCAAAGTAAGGAAATAAAAGTACTGCCTACCGATTACCTGATTGCCTCTGTGCATTATCTTGATTATTTTGATGATGGGACCCCGTGGTCTGTGGATGGCCCGGTTGAATGGTTTGATCTTGGTATACGGCAAATTTTTAACGGTGATATCCGGAAGTTTGCAAAGCGTTTTACAGCCATCTCCCGTGAGATGATCGAACATAACGGGTTTGATATTGTGGGACATATAGATAAAATGTATCAGCATGGTTCCCGTTATCATGATGTTGGTGAAAAATGGTACAGAGGCCTGGTTGGTGAGTTGCTTGAAGCGGCAGGACAGCAGGATCTTATTGTCGAAATCAACACCAAGTCATACAGAAAGCTCGGATTTTTTTATCCGCACCAGTCGTTTTTTAAACTGTTGAAGGATCTTAATATCCGGATCACCATAAACAGTGACACACATGATCCTGAAAAAATTGATCTGGCATTTAATGAGGCTGCGGACGCTCTGACCCAGGCCGGAATTAGTACCGTATTTGAGTTTATTGATGGAGAATGGACAGATTGTAAACTGACTAAAAAAGGAGTGTTGGTATGATGCTGATTATAATAATAGCGATAACGGCACTAGTGTCTGCGCAGGGATTCCGGGATAATGTGATGCTGAACAAGCTGTCGTTTAACCCGCATAAAATAAACTATCACAATGAATACTACCGTATATTCAGTTACGGGCTCGTTCATGCCGACTGGATGCATCTGGGGGTTAATATGTTTGTGCTTTACATGTTTGCTGATTCACTGGAACATCAGTTCAGCTATAATGTAAATATTCTGAATGGAACATTTTTGTTTACTCTGCTTTACATAACGGCTCTGCCGGTTTCTTCGGCCATATCCTATAAAAAGCATAAAGACAATCCTTACTATACTGCTATTGGAGCTTCAGGTGCAGTGTCGGCAGTTGTGTTTGCCACTATCTTTTATGATCCCTGGCGAATGCTCTATTTCTTTGGGATTATTCCAGTTCCGGGCATCATCTTCGGAGCAGGTTATCTCTATTATTCCTGGTATATGAGCAGAAAAAATATTGACAATATAGGGCATGATGCTCACTTTTGGGGTGCAGTTTACGGTTTTATTTTTCCGTTATTGATACATCCGTTAAGTATTTTTGATTTTATTTCGAAATTGAACCCCTTTTAAACAGGACGATGAGGAAGGCTATTTTTATTGACAGGGACGGAACGATAAACAGCGATGCCGGGCATTATTACATATATAAACCCGAAGATTTTAAACTGAATCCGGGCGTTGGTGAGGGACTTAAGCTTCTTCAGGATGCCGGGTTTATGATTATTGTTATTACAAACCAGGGCGGTGTGGCAAAAGGTGAATACACCATAGCCGATGTGGAAAAGGTACATCTTGAAATGCGGAATCAGCTGAAAAAGTTTGGTGTCACTTTAACAGAGATTTATTATTGTCCTCATCACAGTGATATACAGCGCTGTCTTTGCCGGAAACCGGGGAATCTGAACATTGAAAAGGCAATCTCACGTTTTCGTATTGACAGAACCAAATCGTATATGATAGGCGATAATGAAAGGGATATGCAGGCCGGCCAGAAATCGAAACTGCGCTGTATTAAAATAGCCACGAATACCGATCTTCTTCCTGTATGCCAGGAAATATTAGATGAACACAGGGCGTGATGAGACACATAAGTTTTAACGGTGAATTATTTCCTGCCAAAGATTTTACAATTGGCCTTAAAAACCGTGCATTTCGTTATGGTGATGGTCTTTTTGAAACCATACGAAGTCACGGGACCCGAATGCCGTTTTTTGATTACCACTATGCAAGATTATACCATGGGATGGATGTCTTTCGCATGGTTCCGGGAATCCTTAGTAAAACGTTCCTGAGGGATTCTGCAGAACGGTTGATAAAGGCTGATAAACTGTTTAACGGAAACAGCGTTCGTGTTTCAGTTTTCAGAAAAGAGGGTGGAAAATATACACCTCAGACCAGTGAAGTTGATTTTCTTATAGAAGCTGAACCGGTAGCCGATCATAAATTTGTGCTGAACGATAAAGGTCTTTTTATCGATACATTTGAGGATCATTTTAAGTCATCTTCCCCCATTGGAAATTTTAAGAACAGCAGTGCGCTATTAGCAGTGCTTGCCGGGATAAACATGCAACAGCGAAAACTTGATGACATCCTTATTCTGAATGAAAAAAATGTGTTGGTAGAGGCTTTGTCTTCAAATATATTCCTTTATAAAGGCAACAAATTATTTACACCATCTTTGAACACTGGTTGTGTTGATGGAGTGATGAGACGTGTATTGCTTGAAATTGCCGGTGAGCAGAATATTGACGTTGAAGAGAGTGACCGTCTGGTTCCGGAAGATCTTTTAACGGCTGACGAAGTGTTCATCTCGAATGCAATGCGCGGAATTAACTGGGTAGTTGCCTATAAAAATAAACGTTACCTCTATAAAATGAGCCGGTTTCTGATGAGTGAAATTAACAGAAAGGCCGGATTTTAAAACATAATCAGGGTACCCCTGAAGATACCCTGATTGCTTTTCGTGTTATATTTATTGTTTTAAAGGCACATAAACCATGGTTTCCCATTTATCCTGGTCGGGTTCTACCATCGGGTCAGTGGTATAAATTTCGAAAGCCTGTTTTGAGTTATCTGCCTTCAGTTTGTTGTATCGGATAAAGCTAAAGGCTGCAGACCATGCGTTGCCTGTATTTTCATATTTCCCAAGGTGCTGCACTTTCAGTGCTTTTCCTGCAGGTAGCATACCTGAAACTATACCTTCCATTTCAGTTATTTCACCCTGAACCGGGATAGCTGCAATAATATGTACCGGACCTCCATCCATTCCAAAGTCGTTGTAAATGCTGAGAGGAGATCCTGCAACTTCCAGCTTAGGGTGCTGATTAATCACATCGGCTAAGCGGATATAGGCATTATTCATAAAGGTATCCAGGGCTTCAAATTCAAGTTCTCCTTCAATACCTATATAATTCTGCTGATCCACATTTTCTACCCCCAGAACGTTCACTTCTGAACTCACTTTACCGGTTTCCAGTTTTTCTTTAAGCATGCTCAGACCACGCTCATAGTCCATCCCAATCATGGGCTCCATCTGCTTAGCCATAAATTTAAAAAGGAACGGCATTTTGCCTTTCATGCCCCAGGTGATCTCTGCTTTGGTTGAATCACCACTGAAAGTCCAGTATACATCAGAATTTGACGGGAACGGTTCTTTAAAGTATAATCCCTCTTCGATGAGCTCATTGGGGATTAATTTGGTTGTGGTCATTTCACCTGATCCTGTAAGTTTCCCTTTCCATGAATACCCATGATCCAGTGTCCCGGGTTCGCCGGTATAGTTCATTTCGGCATCTTTTTCCATGATCAGCCATGGCGACCAGTCTTTCCAGTTTTTATAATCTGCAATAAATGCATAGGCTTTTGATACAGGAACATCAACTTTAACAGTCCGTTTCACATGGTACGAACCATCAATAACCGCCAGCCAAATAACCACTCCGGCTATGATTATGGCGAGAATAAGTAAAATTTTTTTAATCATAATTACTAAGGTTATATCTTTGTTACTATAATAAAAACAAAAAAACGGTTAAGTTGTTGGGATACAAAGGGAAATAAAAATTACTAAATTCCGTTTTTAAGTCAAAGAGACTCTATGAACTACAGAAATCTACATCCTTCTGAGATAGAAATACTTGAAGCCCATGATTGCCAGTGTGAGGACTGGGATCTTGTAATGGTTAAAGATGGTTTTAATCCGAACAGGATTAAAAAAACACAGTTCTCAGGTCATATAAAAATAGGTATTCTTGAAAAAGATCATCTGTTTTCCAGTGGTATTAAAAGACCTTCATCTGTTTCAGGTGCTTTTTTACATAATTGTGTCCTTGGAGATAATGTCTATATCCATAAAATAAGGAACCACATTGCCAATTACTATATTGGTGATGAGACCATTATTGAGAATGTGGACATCATTGAGGTGACAGAAAAATCATCGTTCGGCAATGGCGTGCAAGCTAAAGTGCTGAACGAAACAGGGGGACGCGAAGTTCCGGTGTTTGATTACCTCTCCGCGCATCTGGCCTATATTATTGCACTTTACCGTTATCGGCCGAAGCTTATTGATCGCCTCTATCAGATGATTGATGACTATACCGAATCGGTAACGTCAGATATGGGAACCATCGGCAAATCAGCCAGTATCAGAAACTGTCAGTTTTTAAGAAATGTCAGAATAGGGGACAATGCAGTGATTGAGGGTGTAAGCTTTATTAAGAATGCCAGTATTAACAGCAATGCACACGATCCGGTGTTTCTGGGCTGTGGGATTAAAATTGAGGACAGCATCGTATCGTCGGGCTCCAAGATTGCGGAGTCAGTAATCCTGGAAAGTTGCTTTGTGGGTCAGGGATGTAAAATGGGCAAACATTATTCTGCCGAGAACTCCCTCTTTTTCTCCAACTTTGAAGGTTATCACGGCGAGGCATGTTCTATTTTTGCTGCGCCATTTACCGTAACGCACCATAAGTCCACCCTGTTAATTGCAGGATACTTCTCGTTTTGTAATGCAGGCAGCGGATCGAACCAGAGCAACCATATGTACAAGCTCGGTCCAATTCATCAGGGCATTATGGAGAGGGGAGCCAAAACAACGAGTGACTCCTATCTGCTATGGCCGGCAAAGGTAGGGCCGTTTACCCTGGTCATGGGGCGACATTATAAAAATGCAGACACCAGTGATCTTCCGTTCTCGTATCTCATAGAAAATAAGGATGAAAGTGTTTTGGTTCCGGCCATAAATCTTAAAAGTGTGGGCACCATTCGTGATGCACAAAAATGGCCCAGAAGGGACCGACGACAGGATCCGGTAAAACTGGACTATATTAATTTTAATCTGTTGAGCCCGTTTACCATACGTAAAATGATTGCCGGCCGTGTTATTCTGAAACACCTTTTTGAAATATCAGGAGAACGGGCAGAACAGTATACATTTCACAATGTAGTGATCGATAAAAAATCGCTGCTTCGGGGTATAGAACTTTACCAGATTGGGATTAATAAGTTTTTAGGGAACTCCATAATAAAAAGACTTGAAAAGCTTCAGTTCAGTTCAGATCAGGATATATGTAACCGGTTAAAACCGGATGAGAAGCTGGGCAAAGGCGAATGGATTGACCTCGCAGGCCTGATTGTTCCCCAGGAAGCGATTAACGATCTGCTTGACCGGATTGAAAACGGCGCTGTAAAAACCTTAAAGGAAGTAAATAAAACGTTTAAATTTCTGCATAAAAAGTATTACGATATCGAATGGACCTGGGCTATGGATATCCTGGAGCAGGAAGAAAAAAAATCTTACGATAAGTTTACGGCTGCAGATGTCATTCGTATTGTGGAGCGCTGGAAAGATAGTGTGATAGGTCTTGATAAAATGTTGTATGAAGATGCTCGTAAGGAGTTTACCTTATCCAAGCAAACTGGTTTCGGAGCTGACGGAGATGATTTCAACAAAAAGTTAGACTTTGAACAGGTGCGTGGTGATTTTGAACAACACGAAGCAGTTGCCGCCATTAAAGAACATATGGTTAAGAAAGAAGCACTTGGAGATGACCTGATCAATCGTCTCAGGCATTTGGCAAATTAACTATAAGATGCCGCGTTCAACCATCCGAACAACCTGCTCTGTTTGAAAATCCGAGCCGGTGGCATCGTATTCTGCTTTCAGATTCGCACCGAAAATCCGGGCAATACCCTGCCAGAAGAACGCAGAAAATCCACCTCTGTATAGTTTTACGAGTTCAAAGGAATTTTGCTGACATTCACGGTCGACCAGCTTAATTAACAGTCTGCCCTGTGAAAAAGTAAGTTTTCTTAACGGTTGTTCAAACTCGGAAAACAAATCCTTCTCCACACTTTTAAGATATTCTTTTCTGGCTTTTTCACCTTTAATGTTCTGAAGGGAGTCGTTTACACTGTCCAGAATATTTGCTGCCTGTTTGGCATATGGTAATGTAATCCTGACATCCCTGATCAGCCGGTAATATAATCTGCGTTGCCTGTTGTTTTTGAAATCCGGACGCGGGTAGACATCAATCTGGGGAAGAATTTTCATGTAAATGGTGTCTTTCTGTGGAATTGTCACAGGAGGAATGTCAGCTATAGCAGCAGCTTTGCTCCCGGCAAGAAACAGGAACAGCCCATATACAATGAAAAGAAATATGAATTTGTATTTGCTCATATACAACAAAGTTAAGCAAAGACCATGCAATTTATTACTTAAACGAATAAATCCAAATGGTAGTTATAAATTTATGCAGTTTAACATATATAAAAAAATAAATATGATTGGGGCGAATTAATTATTATTTCGTAATTATGCACTGGATTTAAAATAAATGGATGAAGAAATTTAGTGCTGGAATATTGGTTTATATCCTGTTAGTTCTGGCTTTTACGGTTGTGCTGGGTGGTTTACAGGAAGTGCTTTCTCTCAACTATTCAGTTGTGATGTTGCCTCAGCTAGCACCGGGTCTGGCATTTTTACTTTTGTCTGTAATATTCCGTGAAATCAATTTTAACTTGAATATTAAGACTGATCCATGGGTCATCTATAAAATGGTACTTGCGTTTATACTTCCGTTTTTAATCTTGTTTAAAATTTACCTGATCGGAAACATGCTGGATATGCCCATGATCATGCATAAGGGAAGACTGGCAGAACTTTGGCCGGTTCTTCCGGGGATGATTCTTGGAGCTGTTGGAGAAGAGATAGGATGGAGAGGATTTCTTCAGCCACGTTTTGAAAAGAAATTTCCGGTGGTTGTATCGGGAATATTTACAGGTATATTCTGGGGACTGTGGCATGTTCAGCTTTATACAAACGGCGTGGCATTTATGTTATCTTTTCTGTTGTTTACGATTTCATCATCAGTGGTTGTAACATGGATGCTACGGGGAACATCCTACAATAGCATAGTGGCTTCGTTATTCCATTTATCTCTGAACCTTGGCTTCTTTTTCTTTTTCTATGGATCGCTAAACCATACCGGGGTGATGCTGACTAATGGCATCGTCTGGACAATTCCAGCCTTAATCATCGGTTTTTCTGCCAATAAACAAACCTTTTACAACGATGTTATAAAAGCAGAATCCCGATAATTTGTTATGATCTCTTCACCTGTTATAGAAACATCAAGGCTTATCCTCAGGGAGTTTAATCCCGATGATGCGGAAGCCTTTTATGTGTTAAATTCTGATCCGGAAGTCTTACGCTACACTGGTGATTCGCCCTTTACCAATGTGAGAGAAGCCGAAGAGTTTATTCGGAGTTACAACGATTACAGGAAAAACGGATTTGGCCGGTGGGCAGTAATCTTCAAATCGACACACGAGTTTCTGGGTTGGTGTGGACTTAAACTGAATGAGGAAAATATGATCGACATCGGATTCCGTTTTTTCAGGTCAGAATGGTGTAAAGGATATGCGACGGAAGCAGCCCGGGCAACAATGCAATACGGTTTCGATAAACTGAAACTGAAGGAAATTGTTGGCAGAGCAGCCCCGGAGAACAAAGCATCCATCCGCGTACTGGAAAAGCTGGGTATGAAGTACTGGAAAAAAGCGCCTTGCCACGGTATTGAGAATGCCTGTTACTACAGGGCCACAAGCGAAACATTTAAAATGTGACAACAGGTTTGTATGGCAGTGTTTTATGGATTATTTTTGATCCATGAACATTCACCGTGTTTTTAGTGTAGTGGTCTGCACCATACTGTTATCCACTGTTTCTTTACGCTGTAAAACAGCCGTTGCTGAGCCGTCTGATACAATCAGGAATTATGATTTTTCGCCACTGGATACACTGATCAATGCATGGATAAACCAGGGAAGTATAAATTCCGGTGCAGTATTTGTGGCTGCAGATGACATAGTTCTGTTCAAAAAAACATTCGGATCAGATTCAGTACTCAAAAAACAGTTTAAAGATGACCGAAAGGCGTTTACCCTGTTCAACAAAAACACACTTTCGGTTGAAACCAGTATACAGTTGAATAATGATCCGATTGAAAAGGATAGCTTATTTAAGCGTATTGCAACGCTTTATAACAACGGAACGGTGAGTATTAAAAATTTATATGCCACGGGTTCAGATGCTGAAAAACAATCAGTAAAGGTATGTTCCTGGACCGATACCATAAATCATGTAAATGGGTTTTTTATGTTCCGGCTGAATTCTGCCGGTGAGCAACATGATACGGATGCAGAATTAACCGTTCCTGTCCTGCCGTTCTGGATCCGCCGGATTATTCAGACAGCACAGTTGCCGGATTCTGTAAAAACGGGATATGCCGTGGTTAACGAAACCCGCTTGTATTACCAGGAAGCCGGTTCGGGAGAGCCGCTGATATTTATTCATGGGCATTCGTTTGATCATACGGAATGGGATCCTCAGTTCAGCGTTTTTGCAAAACATTTCAGAACTATTGTTTACGATGTACGGGGTTACGGCCGTTCAGCTTCGCAGGTGGAAGGACAACAGTTTATGCATGTGGATGATCTTGTGGCACTGATGGATGACCTGAAAATTGACAAAGCACATGTTGTTGGCTTGTCTATGGGAGGATTCATTGCAACCGATATGATCGCAAAGTATCAGAACCGACTTTTATCAGTAACGCTAGCCAGCGGTGACCTGCGAAGTTCTCCGGGACCGGATGAGCCCTGGACTAAAGAAACGGTTACAAAAGAACGGGAAAAGATAAATGTGTATATTGAAGAAGGTCTTGTAAAGCATAAATTTAGCTGGTTGGATGGTCTGGTTCACTCTGGCGGCCCGAATGCAAATTCCATTGAACCAAAATTATGGGATATGATCTATAGATGGACACAGTGGCAGCCAATGCATGTGGAAGCACGGGTTCTGTATGGTAAACAGGCTGAAAGGATGATCAGGAACCAGGATATAACAGTTCCGGTGATGATACTTTCAGGGAGTGTGGATGCACATAAGCATCGTAAAATACTGGATGTAATACCGGCGGCCCGTCAGGAAATTATTCCTGATGCAGGTCATGTAAGTAATCTTGAAAATCCGGATGCATTTAATGCTTCTGTACTAAGATTTCTGGATGTAAGGAGTAATAACTGAGATGGACAAACCGGGATTAGTGCCGGTGATTAAACAGCAAACATTATATGAATACTGATCTGAAGAAGAATTTGAAGTTTATTGGGATAACGGTTTTGATTTTGTTGTACCCCTCGTATATGCTATTTAAATATGCGTACAGCGACTATCTGAATGACAGAGCTCTGAATATAGTATATGGTGCACATCAGGGGGTGAATGATGTTGAAGCAAAAGAAAAAGCAATAGAGCTTCTGGAAAAGGCAAAATCATATCGCAGGAAACACTATATCTACTTTTATAATCAGGCTAAACTTTATCTCGAACTTCAGAATTTTGCCAAAGCCGAAACAACGTTGGGTGATTTAATCCGGATCAGACCGGATGATATTAAAGGGTATTTGTATTATGGTGTTGCTTTGGAATTAAACCATAAACCCGATTCTGCACGGCAGTTATACCTGGAGTACAGAAACAGGGTTGACCGCGAATTCCAGGATACAAAACCGGAGAACAAAAATCCGGAGCAATACAGGACTTATCGCTTAACCTTAGATCTTCTTCTTCGTGACGAAACATCCTTTAATAAGGATCTGCAGTATTTGCAAATTGAAGATCCCGGATTTATTGTGGCAGACAACCTCAATGAGTTGCGCACCGGTGACAGGAGTGATTTTTTACTGCAAATGCTTGGTGTATCAGGTACAGTCAGTACCAGCGGAAAATAAATATGAATAGGGTAGCTGTTGCTGCTTTCCTTTAAAATCAATCCGTTTTTATGACTTTGAAAGTCTGGATACTGTTTTGAGAATCAATTTTTACAATATATACACCCGGTGTTCCATTGATGTTGAATTGCATGTTATCTGATTCGGCCACAAATTCCTGAATTTTTTTCCCTGATAAATTAAATATGCTTACCATGCCCAAACCTGCATGAAACTTCACATTGAATGAGCCGGATGAAATGGTTGGATAGATTTTTACAGGAGAAGTGCAATGGTTTTCTTTCAAATCAACACTAAAAACCGGAATTTGAAGTCCTGCCAGTGAATAAACTGCATTTCGCCATAGAGTAAGTCCATCGTGAGTAAGGTTTGTCCCATAGTCTTTACATATGGTTCCAAAATTCATTCCAAAGGCAATCATTCTGGCTTGCGTAGTCTGGTCGCCGAGGGTTGTTCCTGCAGGGATATCATTCAAAAATATGGTTGAATCATCAGCCGCAAATGACCCATCGGTTGCCAGCAGTGTATTGGTCCCACTCATCGTAAGACTTTGTGCATACGTAAACGACTTAGTTCCATCAGACCCATCATCTGCAGCTGCTGAATTGAAGATCCTGATTGAGTTGTCCGAAAACGAAATTCCATTAAACAGAGGATTAAACTGATCATTCGGATCGACATAAATTGATAATCCGCTGACCGTACTTGAAATTCCACCGCCAGTTACGAGTGCTCTTCCATCGCGAAAGGCGTAAGTTTTATTGTAAATAAATGGTATTGGGATAGTTGACAGACCAAGTGATTTTCCTGGCTTAAGTATATCATTCCCCGATAATATGCTTTCCTGAACTATCGCAATATCAAATCTGCTGAGATCAATATCTACATTATCTTCTATAATATAAACGGAGGTCATAAATTTTTGATCATCCTTCAACATTCTAATGATTGGATCCTGATCTACAGGGCTTGCTGTTTCGGCCATTGGCCGGTTAGCACTTACATAACATACTTTTACAGGATTACCCAAATAGGAAACTGCATTTGTTCTGATTGTTGCTCTGTCCATATTCCCTTCGTAAATATTGAATTCATCAATTGATCCATTATAATTTGCATCCGGCCAAACATCAGGTCCCTTAAAAAGTTGTGCTAATTCCGTAGATAAGGTACTAATGAAATTCTCATTTGTTGCTGAACTACCGAGAAACTCTCCGTCCAGAAAATACAATAGGGAGTCAGGACTTAAAATTCCAACAATATGGTGTTTATTCCCATCATCCAAATCAATCCCATTTATATACACAGTGGAATAATTTGTCAGGGCATTATCATTATATGTAGATATACGGGTTTCAGGAGCTGGCATCGTTGGTTGTATCCATAAACTGCTATAACCATTGGTAGATGAACCAAAATAGGCAAGCTGCGTATATTTTGCATTAAAATCAATACCGGTCTCTATATATATTTCCAGGGTTATTGCGCTATACGTATTTAAAGCGATTTTTTTAGCGTCAAAGGACAGATATCCATCTGTGGGCGATGCTGCACCGGATACCGTGCATTTACCATTTTCAATTTTAATCTTTTCACCCACTAATGTCCCATCAGCATTTCCTACCAGATCTTTGGCTGTGCCATCTTCAAAGGTATACGAATGTTTTAAGACGAGTGTGCCAGGATCTGTTTCACCTGTATTTGGTGATGCATGTTCATTAAATGCTGATAAGGTAATAAAGAAACAGAAGAGCATAAAAAATGCTGTGAGGTAAATTTTGTTTTTCATGGTCGTAATTTAATTCAGCTTATTCAAGTGGTCAGTAAAGTTAAGTAAAAAGTTGTAATTCCTTAAAATGTTGGCGTTTTGATTTAAGTTCTATGGTGCTGTTTTAAAACTACTTGGAATTTCTAACGGTTTTCCGTGAGATGAAGTTTCACGGAAAACCGTGATTTTTATTTTCCGGGAACAGCGTATCTTTACAACATCATAGAAAATTACCTTACGTTTGAATGAAAAGTATAGCCCCGCCGTTCCCTGGCGGGGTTTTCTTTTAATACTTATTCCGGATTATACGTCCAGCCCTTATCGTTGTGGTAAATCATCAGTTTGGTCATGCCACCATCTACAGTTAGGTTTTCACCAGTGATAAAACTACTTTTAGGATCGCATAAAAACAGTACTGCATTTACAATATCAGACGGTTTACCCACACGGCCTGCGGGATGCTGTTCTGCATTAGACCCTTTGTATTTGGTATTGGTGGTATCAATCCATCCCGGAGAAATAGCATTCACCCGTGCTTTCCCGGCAAGTGTAACAGCCATCGCATGCGTCAGAGCGCTAATGCCCCCTTTGGCTGCGGTATAACTTTCGGTGTCAGCCTGGCTCATCAGGTGCCGGGTGGAAGAGATGTTTACGATGCTGGCATCCGGGTTTAGATGATCCATAAACAACTGTGTTAACAAAAACGGGGCTGAAACCCCAACCCTCAGCACATAATTAAAATCGCTGTAGCTGCAACTGTTTAAACCACCTCTGGTCAGGCAGGCATTGTGGATGAGATAGTCAATCTTACCATAATCAGAGATTACTTTGGCTGAAAATGCCCTGAGTACAGTTTCATCTGCAATGTCCCCGACAAAGTAGTCGTTTTCCTGTATATCTATGGTGCAAACCGTAGTGCCCTGCGCTTTGAATGCCTCACAGATGGCCTTTCCGATACCTTGAGCTCCACCCGTAATAACTGCAACCTTTGAATTTTTCATAATAGATTTTTTTGGAAGGATAAATTTAAAAAATTAATACCGGAATCTTTTTAGAGGATTTGAAAAGATTACAGACCTGTAAGGATTGTTGAGCTGATAAAAAATGGACAGTTATTTAATTAACTTGTATCCGGAATTGAACCAATAAAGGCTGTCTCAAAATTAATTTTGGAACAGCCTTATCTGGTCTTTTATATTTTCACCTTCGGAAGAAGGCTAATGTTTTCTACCTCACAACCACTTTTTTCACCTGCTGTGTTTTATCCGTTTTCACAGTAACAAAATATATGCCTTCAGGCATTTCATGTGTAAAGGAATTAATAACTGCAAATGAATGTAACCTCACAATACCCGATATATCAAAGATGGTGATAGCAGAACCGGGTGCGATATTTTCGATATGTAGATTCCTGTTTTCAGAATATACCCACATATCTGATTTATGGTCTGCCTTTAAATCCGTAACAGGAGTGGTCTGATCAAGCTGTTCAACTTCACCTGAAGACAGAAGTAACCAGCGTTGTGTTGTCGATGTGTTAGCAATATTGAACCCACTTGTAGAAGTTACTTCGGTGGCAACGGCGGTCAGGCAGGCAGGAGAACTTTTAGCTTCGGGATGAATTATCCAGTAACCTTTTTTTGTAAGGTCACCAACTTTTGTTTCCACGCGTGCCTCCATCAGTTGAAAATAATCGGCGCTATAGGGTTGTGATCTTGAAACGGTTGATATACCGTTTGAACCTGTCGACCTGTAGGTAAAATACCTGCCGGTGGCTACATTTTTAATGGAGTAATAGCAGTTGACAGGATTAAAGGTGAAGGTCCATGCTGCACTGTCGTTCGCTAAGGCCTGACCGGCTGTCATGACACGATTCGCCAGATTTCCGGCCTCATTCAATACCACAAATGCATCGTCCCTTCCGGTCTGAGCATTTTCGCTCTTAAGATAAAACTTAATGGTGTCCTCTGTGTCCAGTGTATAAGCAGGTAAACTGAAGCCACTGGTCGGGATCAGACCGTCTTCACAAAGGGCCTGTATTAACAACGAATTCGCAGTGTATAACAATTCAGAACCGTCATCTTCCTGTGCACCGTTAATTCCGTAATTCAGCGGTGAAGGAAAACCTGTAGACCACATATGGACTGCATCGCCTGTTACAGTGCCTGCATTACTGTTTTCGATAAAACGGACTACATTATTGGCACGGTCGCCAAGCCATAAACCTCTTGAGCCATTTGATCTCAATACAGAATTGGGTCCATACCACATCCAATGTGTACCTACGCCCATGGCATGTTCCATTTCGTGTAAAACGGTGCCTGTACGCTGATAGGCTGAATTTGGACCAATTCTCATTGATCCGCCGTAACTGCAGTCTGCTGTTGGAGTGCCTGAGCCATAAGAACAGGTAATATGTAAACCCTTGATGCTGGTCAGATTATTCCGGTAGTCGGTGGCTTCTTCCAATGCTGAAGCAATACGGGCATCTGCATCATCCGGACCGCCGTAATTATACCAGTATGTTGCCGTACCTTTTGGTATGGTTATCACTTTAAGCACATCACCGTAGCCTACTGCATAGCCTTTGGTCATGGCATATGCACGAACGTAATATACTGTGGATGGCGTCAGATTTTCCATTTTGTAGATATAACCGTTGTGTGAAAAGTAGCTGGTTGTACGGTTATCCAGTACTGTAGGGTTCGGACTGGTGCTCCAGCAGAAACCATGTTCCAGCAAGCCTGAAACAGCAAAACCTGCAATGGTGCTGCGGCCAAAAGCTTTTGTTGCACCACGGAGACACATCGGATTGGTCAGTACAACAGGAGCTGGCCCTGTAGCATTGGCCAAACGATACACAAGAATTGCTCTGTCCATATCCTTAGCTGCAGTTTCTATCTGTGTCAGTGTAACATTAAGATCGTTAACTATGGTAGTTGCGGTATTAATTGCAGTTTGCAATGCAGTTGCTTCATTTCCACTTCCATCACCATAAAGTCCGGTGGCCAGATCAATCACATTTTGTAATTCGTTATAAGCCGTGATTGATGTTTTTGCCCCGGCTGAACTACTTTGTATGCTTAAAATGATATTCGACAAGGAATCCTTTGTTATATTCTGATCCGCAATGGCCTGTTCCGAGAGGTTCACCGATGCAACAAGTTCGGCTCGCACGTTGTCCTGCATCTTTGAACCTAATAATACATTTGCTGTATCAACCAGTATTTGTAAATAGGATTTAATCGCATCAACATCATATCCCTTGTATAGCAAACGGAAATTATCACAGGTTACCCAGTTTCCTGTGGCGTTTACCGTTTTAAAACCGATTGTAACCTGATTATCAAACACGAAGAAACTTACAGAACGAAGTTTTATCGTATCTGCGGCCACAGCATAATCTCCAGCGAAAAGTGACGCCCCGGTTTGAGCATTACCGACGTTTGTTGAACTTCCGGATCCGGTTTGTTGAATATTTCCGCAATTGGCAGACATTGTGTAATGGCCATTGGGTATATCATATAATAGTTGTTGCACACTCACATCGGGTACCCTGGTGCCTCTGTTTACCCATTTTTCGGCATATAAAGTACCATCTTTCCCGGGAAAGACAGTATTGGATTGTGTGGCGAAACCGTCGTTTGTCCATCCGGTAAACCCGGACTCGAAGCTCGGGTTGACGATGATACCTGTCATGTCCAATGGTTCTGATGAACCTGCATTTGCCAGTTTAAAGTTAAACATGGCATCGTTCAGATTTGAAATGGCAAGACGTACTTCAATAGCGGAAGTACTGGTCAGCAGACCCTCTGCAGATGCAATGGCATCCTGCAGGTCCTGTGCTCCCGCTGATGATGCATCGTATAAATCCTGTGCCTGTTGAATGGTGGATTGCAGCCCTGCACTATCCGGTATTTCATATGCCTCGTGAAGCGCAAAATTATCAAACCCAAATCTGTTGTTCAACCAGCGAAAACGCGCCACGATGTTGTTGTATGGGAATGTGTTGGTAAACCCTACCGCATTTTTTGTCCATACCCCACCGCCATTCACTGTTGTGGTGTCAATAAGAATTGAAGGTTCCGCATTGTTGGTTGGATCATTTGTCAGTGATACTTTCAGCCACACTTCGGGGACTGCAGCAGTTGAGGCATTCAGGTACTTTACATTATAGGAAAAATAATAGGTCTTATCCGGTTCAATGCTCCATCCTGTACCGATGGAACCGGCAGCTGCAGAACTGGAATTTGTTGTTCCGACAAGAAATTTAGAGTTGTCGATGCCACCGGGTTCTGTCAGTGAAAAATAAGCCGAAGAGAGCTGTGCTGCGGAAGGAGTAGCGTCTGTCCATCCGGTAAATCCATCTTCAAAACCTGGATTGGAAATCAGGTTCTGGCTCAATAGTACAAATTTTGTGTTGCCAACAGAAACTGTGTCACCTTGTTCCTGCGCCTGTACGTTCAACATGAATGCTGCAACTGCAATACATGTCATTATGATTCGGTTCATAAAAATAGTGTTCATATAAAATGCTTTTCCTGTACCAATTTAAATAATGGTATACGTTAATCATGCAAACAAACAATTTTTCCTTTCAATAAAGTGTAACATATAGCACTTATTCTGTCATTTTTTTTCAAAAAGTTGATAATAAGAGCTACAAAAAATGTCAGCTACAATACTTTCAAACCGTATACCTGATATCTTTTATCCGGTATTTTCCTCCGAAAGAATTTTATATAACCGTAAAAATATTAACGTTATGCAAGTGTTTTCAATTACATGGAAACAGCACACCTGTTTTTTTCATTTACTTTTCCATTTCATAGAATATGTCAATAATGGAACTTTTCTCAAAAGGGAATGCTTATCTTTATCATTTTGCCCGGGACCGCTTCTGTGTCAGGGTATAAAAGTATTTTGAAGTTAAAACAATATCATATGAAATACACAGGCTTCATATTAAAGACATTTATATTCATGTTGACTGGCATTATTCCTGATCAGGGGATATTTGCTCAGGGTAGATTCACCATGACTGTTTCTGCTGATGAGTTACCGGAATCAAAGGAGATGCCGGATCCACTGACCATGAATGACGGAACAAAGGTTACAACTGCAGAACAATGGCAAATCCGTCGTCAGGAGATGATACGAATTCTTGAAGACTATGAATACGGACATATGCCTCCGGCTCCGGGGAATGTAAAAGCTACAACTATTTCGAGTGAATCCGGTATTCCTGTAAATAAAGACAGCACGCTTACTGCAAATTATAGAAAGCAACACCTGACATTCGGACCCAATGCTGTATGTGGTTTTGACGTGGGTATATTCACTCCTGTTGGTGAAGGACCTGAAACGGGATATCCGGTATTTGTTACGCTTAGTTTTAATGCAGAGCGTTCAGGGATCTATTTTGCCGGGGAACCGCTGAAGCGTGGTTATGCGGTGGTTACGATTCCATATAATCAGCTTGGCGCTGACGCTCCGAACTGGAATAAAACCGCATTTTTTCCACATTATCCGGAATATGACTGGAGAGATTTTTCAGCATGGGCATGGGGCATATCGCGTGTAGTGGATTACCTGGAGACAGATCCTTTGATTGATGAGGATAAAATTATCATTTCAGGTGTATCGCGGCTTGGGCAGGCCGTATTGCTTGCCGGTGCCCTGGATGAACGAATTGCAATGACAGCACCGGTTGCAGGTGGTATGGCATGGCGTTTTTCAGGCAAAGAAATGGGAAATGGCCTGGGGCAGGGCATTACTGAGGTTGTTGATCAGAATACCTACTGGTTTGGTCCGAATTTCGAAAAATTCAGAAACCTGACGTCACACCTGCCCTGCGATCAGCACTGGTTACCTGCATTAACGGCTCCGCGCCTTTTTATACTGTGTAATGCGTTTAACGATGAATACGGAAGGGCCTATGCCGCATTACAAACTGTACTGAGCGCTCAGCCGGTGTACGAATTTCTGGGGGTTAAGGATAATCTGGGGATGCATTTCCGTGAGGGTGGTCATGGCATGACCATGGAAGACTGGAATGCTATCCTGGATTTTGCAGATCAGAAACTGCTCCATAAAACGGGAAATCGTGTATTTAACCGGATTCCGTCAGCAGAGAAATTGCCTTAATCTGGTACAGAGATTTTAAACAGGCTAAGTTCCGGAAGTCCGTATTATAAAAGGCATACTTAAGGTTTACTTGTTTCGTAGTTTTGTAGATTTATCGATCGGGTTTTAAGTATTTTGCATTGTTGAAAACGGCAGGGATCGTGTGGTAATATGTGTGCAATCACATTTGTGTTTTAACAAAAAAGCCTAACTATTAAATAGTTAAGCTTTTTGTCTGTTGTCCCACAAGGTTAACAATAATTTTTTACTGCACTTTTATAGCTTTCATAATTAGCACTTTATCAATATATTATTTTGCAATAATTTTCATAAATCACATCGTTTAGCTTTATTTTTTGTAACTTTTGCCCATAATTTGCCCAAAAGTATTTTTATGATACAGATAAGTTTTGTAATTCATGAAACAAAAAAAGTAACCGATACTGCAGGTAATATAAGCAAAGTGTATGTACCTAATAAGAATGGATTGGTTAGTGTGAAAATAGTTGTAACCTTTGATGGAGAAAGAGAACGTGGGAACCTGTTCAAAATAAAACCGGATGACTGGTCCGAAAAATACAGTAAGGTTAAGGCCAATAAAAAGAACATGCCTTATAATGATCACAATGAATTGAATGATTATATGAATGCACTAGAACACCGGATCAAGGCATTTTACTATAATAAGACATCCCAGGGTATTGCAGTTACCAAATCCGATATTAAGCAGATTATAAAATCCAAGATTCCTGCATCTGGCGAACCGTTTTTCGATGTCTGGCAACGTTTTATTGATGAAAGTGTGTTGGAAAAAGCATCTGGTACCATAAAGGCTTACGGGGCTTCTAAAACGTTCTTTGAGAATGCTTGTAGTTCACGGAAAATTACTCTTGATTTTAATAACGTAACCCCTGACTTAGTTGATAAACTCAAATTATACTGTATAGAAAACGGATACCAGGACAGTTACCTGGCTAAAAACCTAAAGGATTTTAAAACGTTTTGCAACTGGGGTATAAGAAATGACATTTTCCCTAATAGGGATCTTTCATTTTTAAAAATCAAATTACAGGAAAAGCAGGTTTTCTCTTTGACGAAGTCTGAATTCGACAAACTGGCAAATTTTGCTTTTGAAAATAAAAAGCATGAGAAGGTAAGGGACGTTTTTATATTTTCCTGCATGACCGGCTTGCGGATCAGCGATCTAAAATTCAGACCTTCTGATGTTGACCTGGAACAATCTGTTTTGAACCTTAGAGAGAAAAAAACCAAACACCTGGATGTAATTCCGCTGGTAGATCCCGCAAAGAAAATCTTAAAAAAGTATTCCGGATATAAATATGACAGAGCATTACCCGTGATGGCAGATCAGTATATGAATAGGATCCTTAAAGAATGTGCTGAAATTTGCGGGATAAACTCTGAAATTACAATTGAAAAAATTGTAAACGGTAAAACCATTTCAAAGTCAGTTAAGAAAAGCGAAGTAATATCTATACACTGGGGTAGAAAAACTTTAAGTACATTGGCAAGTGGTGTTTTAATGCCTGATCAAGTTAAAAAGATAACCGGACATAAATCACAGAAAGCATATGATAGATATATCAATCATCAAGTTGATGATTTAAGAGTAAAGCTGAATGAGTTGTTTGTTTAATCTGTGTTTTATTGTTCACCTAAAAATCGAAATATACCATGATCACCATAATCTTGGAATAAATAGAAATAATATGTATTGTATTTGTGATCTTTAAAAATGATATTGACTTTTTGATCGAATTCTTCTTTAAATGCTAAGTTACTAACTCTTTTTGCTCTAATATTATCTAATCCTTTGTATTCATCAATAAGTTCCTTTAGTAAAACTAATTCAGGTATATTTCTTTTTGAAATTTCTTTATATAACCTATTAGTGTCTTCCGCATACTGTAACATTTCTTTAAAGAAATAGTATAACTCCTCTTGTCTTTCAAATCTATCCAATTTACGTTTTAAGTCTTGAACGGCTTCGGATTGTGAATACATTTCTTTATTACTTAAAGAAAAATTTTCATTTGGATAATAACCGCCAAATTTAGTAAACGTAAAAAAATCGGTAATTGTAATTTCAAAAGCTCTACATATATTTATAAAGTTATTCAAAGACGGAATCATTTTATTGTTTTCATATTTCATGTAAGTTAACTTTGAAATATCTGCCTTTATGGCTACATCGTTTTGGGACATATCTTTTAACAGTCTAATTTTCTTTAAAGTATCCGCAAATTCCGCTATGTTAAATTCTTCCATTGAAATTTTTTTATAAAACTAATCATTTTCCCTTAAAACAGAGGTGTTTTCATTGGTGAAATTCACTGCAGGTATATAAAAAAATACCAAAAAGGTATAATAAAGTATGCCTATATTTGTAAATAACGTAATTATTGATTTACTTTGATATATTAAATTTCAAATTTACAACTATGAATAAAGAAAATGCAGTGTCCAGTAAAAACAGTGATGAGATTAAATCAAAATATGTCTCACAGCGAATAATGGCCAAAATGGCAGGGGTTTCACAACCTACTATTAAGAAATTAGAAGATATGGGAATCATATCTTCAATAAGAATACCTGGTTTACGTAGATGTTTATACGATCCAGTTAAAGTTTTAACAGCACTTGAAGAAAAGCAAAATGTAAAATCTTAAAATTTAAAAAACCATGAAAACAACAGATGTAACCAAAAAAATTGAAGAGTTCGTTAAAATGTACCCACACGAACAAATTACAGCAGAGTTTTTTAAGGACTATGTAATGCTTAACTCTGAAGATGAATTAAATGTATCGGGAGATTCTCTATTATCATTTGAGCTAATTTGTGATGTATCAAAATTGCTACCTGAATCCCTAAATGATAATGCAGCTCTAAACAAAATAAAATCCAGAATTGGAAGCTATCTGGAAATTGAATGCATAGAATCTGACCTAATGCATATAGTAACTTCTCTTCACAACTGTGAGGACTGGCGCGATCAGGACAAAAAAAATAGAGCAGAACTCCTGTGGCTTTTTAAGCACTTTGTTGAACTTATAAGGTCTATATATTCAGATGAGTTAAATAAAAATGATATAGCAGCATAACCGGTCGGTTATGCTGGTTTTCAATAAATAAATTCATTTTGGCATGATAAAACAAGATATAGATCAGGCCATTACTCAACTTTTCAATAAGATTAAATACCTATCCAACAATGGTTATCTTAATGATCGGTCGGTAAATCAATATAAGTGGATTATATCTACTATACAACAATACAAGAATGAAACCGAACAATATCAACTTGATACCGAATCGAAAATGAATGCCCTGAATGAAGATCGGTTAAAGTTGTTTAGACTGCTTGAACTGACAGGGTTAAAAGAAGATCTTATAAAAGAATTACTCTCAATACCACTACTTTTTTTAGAACAATATTTAGAGAATATTCACTCTCGTGAAGATTATTTGCAAAAAGAAATACTTTGGGATGAACTTATTCTAAAATACAGGTCAGTAAAGAGATTAGTGAACTTTGACATTGACATATTATCAAAATTTAAATCATTATGCCAGGATCAAACAATTAAGCATGATATAAAAATTGAATTGCTAACATCATTCAAAAAATGCAATCCACATTTAAAACAATTTTTCATAAAAATTGAAAATAACGCAGAATTCAATATCCACAAAGTTACCAAACAAATACAGTTGCATTATGCCGGATCTTAATATTGACGAAATTGAAAATAAAAAGAAGGAAACTGAAAAGCCTAAAAACAATCCTTTTCAACTAACAATAGATTATTTGAAGGAAAAATATGATTTCAAATATAATTTAATTAAAAATGAGTTTGAGTATAGGTTGTTAGATAGCGATGATTCAGAATATGAGGAGTTAAATGAGGATAGTGTATTTGTAGATATGATGATCGATATGCCAGCTTTTAAAGTAAGCAAATCGAATTTAGTTGCTATACTTAAAAGTGGATATGTTACAGTTAAATACAATCCTATTGAGGACTATTTTAATGATATTACTCAAAAGCCGTACGATCCTATTAAAGAGCCAGATTATATAAAGGAGATTGGTGACTATATTACGGCCGTGGACGGTGAACAGTTTGTTTATCATCTAAAAAAATGGCTAGTAAGGTCAATTAAATGTGCTTTTGTTCCTGATTATTATAACAAACAATGTTTTACCCTTAAAGATAGAAGGCAAAATAATGGAAAATCAACCTTTTGCCGGTGGCTTTGTCCGGGTTCACTAAAAGACTATTTAGCCGAAAATATTGGTACGGATAAAGATAGTTTGATTAAACTGTCTTCAAACTGGATAATAAACCTGGATGAACTTGCACAGATGACAAAAAGGGATCTGAATAGTTTAAAATCTTTGTTTTCCAAAGAGAATATAAATGAGCGTTTACCGTATGATGCCAGACCTAAAAGAGTTCCAAGAATTGCAAATTTTGTTGGAAGCACAAATGAAGATGAGTTTTTAACGGATGATACCGGGACTGTCCGTTGGCTGGTTTTTGAATTAAAGAGCATATCATGGGATTATGTGCATATTGGTATTGATAACATTTGGCGACAGGCGTTCCATCTGTATAATGATGAAAATTATAATTGTGAACTCTCAAAAGAAGATATTGAGAAAAACGAAGAAAGGAACAAAAAATTTAGGCTAAACTCAATGGAGCGGGATATGGTACAATTATACATACATGAGCCTGATAAAATCGAAAACGGGAAAAAGTCATATAAAAACATGGAAAATGTTAAGTTTTATAATTCAACTGAAGTGGTAAAAGAATTACAACTAAAAACAGGTATATCAAAACTTACTAATATCAACATGGGTAAAGCACTTAACTCTACTTTTGACAGGGATAAACATAAGGGGGTATATGGCTATTGGTTAAAATTCAGAACTGATCAGGAGATAGAGGATTATAAAAAAAGTAGTAACATCATAATTTGACGTTTTAATCTTACCCATCTTACCAAGCATATCTATTTAACTAATATATAAGCATTTATAAGGGTAGGTAAGATAATAATATAAGGTTTTAATATAATTTATATGCTTTATTTTCAGAATATTATAAGGGTAGGTAAGATAAATATGTTTTAACATGGGTAGTATCTATGATCTTACCCAATATATTTAAGTTACCCTTTTAATATGTTGATTTACAGGCGTTAGGTAAGAAGGTAAGAAAGGTAAGTACTTTTTTAACTTTTGTAAAATCTAAAAAATTATGAATCAAACGGAATTAAATACAAAGCAGATATCCAGACTTTTTGGTGTCACTGATGGATACCGGCAGCGTTTAAAACTAAAGGATCATTTTAACCTGGGATCATACGATAAAATTACTATTGAACACGTTGCCAGCTACTTTGATATTGATTTTTTTTATGTTGCAATATGTATCTTATTAAAGATTCCTCTAAGGATTACAAATAAAGATATTCGGGATATAATTAAACGTAGTAGTCCAAACACTCCTACAAGTATTTTAAAGCAGATGCAGGCCATGTATTCCAAACATGACCGTAATCAGTTATCTATCTTTGATTTTTCAAATTACAAAAAGATTGATACTATAAAGATCATATTACATTTATATGTTGAATATAATGGAAGTGGAATGGATTCGCTTGATCAGAATATCTGGGAACATGATATAAATATCCAGGATCATATTAAAAATGATAAGCTGGATTTAAATCGCATTTTTAATGTGGATGTCCTGATTCAAAATTCATATTTCTTTTATAAAATTAATAAAATATGCCCTGTAGAGTTTCCTCTTGAACTTAGAAGAATGAAAGAATTATATCAAATTAACACCTTTGGTGATGTTATTGAAAAACTACCTGACCTTATCAATATTACCGCTAACATTCTTGATGATACAAGGAATCCCGACGAATTTCACAGTTTTTTAAATATGATTAAGTAATAATTGACTTCGCTTAATTCATGGATTAACTTTATCTACGTAAAGGATTGACAAAGGGAATATCCTTGTTTTACAATAGACCAAAACAACAGTGTTTAAGGGGTGAACATAGGTATTTCTTAGAATGATCCAAAGTGTAAAAGAATAAAATGTTAATTCAAAAAATTAAGATTATGCCGTCAAAAAATCAGAAAAACATTAATGTCAGGGCGCATATCGAAACTGCCGAATTGTTCCAGGACACTTTTGAGCAATCAGGGGCGAACTCTAAAGGAGAATTCATTTCTATGTTGCTCGAAAATTATCTGAACCCGGATTACGAATCGAAGGTCAAAGCGGTAAAAGACCAGGTCGATAAAAAGGGTAAGGAAAATGAATCCTTGCTGCTTAAACTTAACGAGGCGAATACAACAGCAACCATGCTGGAAAATGAAATCGCCTTCTTTGATGAAAAGCTCGATCCCATTTTGCAAAATCACCTTGGTGAATTAGTAGCGATTAAAGATCCGGAAACCAAAGAAAAGGTTGAAATTGAGATTAACTCAATTCAGGATGTGTTTGAAGTTATCATGAAATCTGTAAAAATCAAGTAAGATGATTGTAGAACAAATTGCATATCCATTCGGTGGGGGTAAATCAAGCTCGTTGGTTGTTTTACTTTTAATAGCAGGTGTTGTTTTAACGGTTCTTTACAAAGATGAGATAATGAATTTTATTAACGCTTTAACACCGGGATCAAATGACACAAATTAAGACTGAATATATCTTGATTGCACTAGTTGTTTTAGTGCTGGCTGCTGTAATCCAGTTGTCAAGAATTGCCAAATTTTCAAAAGAGATACTTGCTGCCGATAAATTGGCTATTGAGAATGATAGCAGCGTCCCTGTTGAGAGTGTAAAACAGAAATCAGAACCAGAACCAGAAAAAAAAGAATAAAATGAGCTGGCTTAGTAAAGCAACTGGAATTGATATTGACCTAAATCCCTTCGATGGAGATGGATTAGGCGTTTCAAGAACTTCTCGGGATTCAAGTGTTTCAGGAGATAGATCCAATAACACTACACGAGCATCCGACACCTATCAAACTAATGGAACTAATATTTATGGGGCGAATGCCACGAGCAATTCGATTACAGATTATTCAGCAAAAACACAAAATAATACAGGGATAAAAAAACTATTCCCAATATTGTTTCTTTTAGTTGTGATAGTAGTTTTTATAAAAATATTTGTATTTAAAAAGTAACTAAATTTTATAAATATCATGGCAGAAGATACCAGGTCATTGTTAGAAAGAACAAGTGATTCTTTTCAAACTGAATTAGAAAAACAGAAAATAGCTGCACAAATAGCAGCTGAACAGAATAAAATAACAGAGGAAATTATTTTGCTGTTAAGCAAGGGATTCTCAATACAGGAAATTTTAGCTAAAGATTATTCTGTAGGCGATTTAAGAGAAGCTGGCATTTCAACGGATGAATTAATAAACACGGGTGTAGATTCTACAGATATTATTACTTCACGACCTACCGGATATACTAAAATTGAACAGTCAGATGCATCATTCTTCAGCAAGAATAAGACGGTAATTCTTATTGCTGGGCTTATATTCTCTGTTTTTATGATTTTTAACAACAGATAAATTAAGAAATTATGTCAGCAATTTTGGAAGCGGGAAATAAATCGAAAGAATATTCCATGGTTATTGATAATATTCTTTACGTATTAGGGCATAACAGAGCAGCCATACAAGGTTTGTATGATGAGTATGGCATTTCAGACGAGCCCACGCCGGAATCACTGATTTATTATGCTGGAAGATATGGCAAACAATTTGTCAAAGATCTTTATAGTGTCTCAAAAATAACCGTAAACTATTCAGGCCCATTATCTGATGAAGAGGTGCAGCAATGGGAGGAAGATTATAATAACTATTACAACAATGGCGGTAGTGGTGTGTTAGGCGGTTCAAATTCAATTTCAGATTTAACACGATACATTTACGCTGGACTGGATGTTTTAGGGTTTGCATTTTCAATTTTCAATAAAAATAAGCAGCCAGAAAACCCCTACGTTGAATCAAAAACCAATAATACACCTCTGTATATTTTAATTGGTGTGGCGGTAATATTTATTATTGTGGTTTTACTAAAAACATAGAACAAAAATATTTCGTAATTTTTTTCGAGGTCCATAACTTTCCCCCTGGCGATAGAATTCGCCGGGGTTTTTTTTCTCGAGTATCATTATTTATTTTGATGTGAGATCTCGCAATAATAGTTCTGCAGTACCGAATTTTATCCTGATAGGATCCAATCCTTTTACCTGGTTACACCGGTATAAATTATGATGCTGGCCAGCACAGTAAAATATTTCGATACCGGCAGCAAACCGAATATTATTTGATGTGATATCCATAAAAAGAAAAACCCGGGAACCACCCCGGGATTTATCTACCAAAAGTTCTATGGCCAAATAAAAACAACATTCTACCGACACAAATATACGTATATTTAATTAATATACATGTAGATATAAGAATTATATTAAGTGATTGAATAAATAAAAATCACTGTTTCCAGTGATTTTTACTTTTATGGTTTCCCGTGATTTTTTTTTCAAAGCCATTTTGTAATTTTATGGTAATGAAAAAATTACTTATGTTTAAGAATAGGGTATTGCCCCGCTGGTGACGGCGGGGTTTTTAGTTAAAATTTGTTAGTTAAAACGCATAACACCTGAAAGGATCAAGTGGAAGCAAGAATTTAGTGTTATGATGTTGGAGGGGGAGTGTCCTGTTGGATACTTACATTCTTTGTGAGATTAGTCAATGTTTTTATAGAATTTTCACTATAATCAACTTGGCCTGTAAAAAAAATTTTGTCTTTTCTAACTTTTGAATCTACAAAAGAATCTTTACCCCTGTTTTTCTTAAGTATCCAATCATATGCATAATTTGCAGCTACTCCAGCCACGAAACCTATTAAAAATGAAATCCAAGGGTTCATTTTCTTTCAGTTAAGTTAATAGAAATCTGTCTCAGCATTTTGTCACCTAAAAATAACTGAAATAGATGCTTTCCTGGTTTTTTGAATAAAACGTTGGTATTGGTAATACATATATTAAGATGTTTTAAAGGCTTTGACTCGTCATCTTTTAGATCAAACTTTCCAAGTATGGGTCTCAATAAGTCTTTACCATCTGGATCTAATACTAATATTTTAATATCTGAACCCTTTTCTTCTTCCGGCTCAAATACAATCCTGCCGGCAATCCCTAATACTGGATGCGTTGCTGGAAATTCGCGAGCAAATATCGTATCAAAAGGTCCAATGACAATCATTTTACCATGGTTGTCTTGGCAGTAATCGCAAATTGTAAAAATTTCTACTTCCATTTTTATTTAGTTAAAATGATAAAAATTGAGGTCCAATGTTCTCCTGCAGGAGGAGATACATTTTTAATATCTCGAACTAACCATCCTTCTTCAAGATATTCTTTAACTTGGTCAAGTTCCTGGACTTTAACACCCCTCTTTGAATCACTGAAAACATCATTAGAAATCGAAACGGAGATAATTTTGTGTTTTGCCATAGTAAATAAATTTAGATAAGTTATTTCTGCAATTTAATGATTTATTTGTTTTAAAAGATAAAAAGTAATAAAATTATTTTATTAATGTATTGATAATCATCAAATTAATTAAGCATAAAACTAACGGTTTTCCGTGATTTTAAGTTTTGGGGTTTTCCGTGAATTTTAATTCAATAATTTGTTATACTTTTAGGTGTGAATTAATAATATAATAACAACACATTAGGTTGTTGGCATTGAAGCAAATGACTTAAGCTGCTATTATTAAATATGTTAAATAATTAGGATGTGATATCGAAATATTCATATATTTGAAGTATTTAACAAACAATTAATGTAAACCCTTTTCATATGAGAACCCAAAATCCACAAATTAGGACAATAGAATTGTTTATTTATATAGCAGACAAATTAAAAAATGTTGAAACATACGGGGCTACTATGCTAAATAAAGCATTTTATTATATTGATAACTATAATTATTTAAGAACGGGCCACCCAATAACAAATTTCACATATATTAAACAAGACCATGGGCCTACTCCTAATCCATATCAATTTTTGTCTTTAAAGGAAAAACTGATAAGTGAAGGGAAAATTTATGAAGAATCCAAAGATCATCATGGTTACATACAAAGGAAGTGTTTAACTTCATTAAAAGCTAATACCTCTGTATTTGATGAAAATGAAATGGAGTTAATCGACAATCTTTTAAATGAATTAAAAGGGTATAATGCTTCTGAATTAAGTGAAATAACTCATACACATCCATCATGGCAAATTGCTATGGATAAGGAAGAATTACCGTTTTATTCGTTTTTTGTCACAAAGGTTGAACCAGGGGATGAGGATATCGATTGGGCAATACAAGAAATAGAATTATATGAGACTGTTTGAAATTTCCCGCAGTAAAAAAGTTGATGAATTTTCTGAAAAGATAGTAAAAAGTACCAAACAATTTTTCGAATTAGATTTAGGAATTGATTGGGGATTATCTAAAGGATCTGATCATCTAAACTTTAAAATTCGAGATAACTATTATTTATGGGTGACTGCCAAGCGCCCTTTTAATATCCCTCAGCTAAGGATATTATATAAGGTTGATAGTGAAAATGAATCAGTTGAAATTATTAATATAGATGTTATTTAATTTTATACATTTGCCCATAGTCTGCCCACGTCAAAAAAATAACCGCCTGAAGATCAGGCGGTTAAGTGTTTAAGAAGTTGTCCCACAAGGACTCGAACCTTGACTGACGGTACCAAAAACCGGAGTGCTACCATTACACCATGGGACAATCCTGAGCTCATTTCGTTTGAGCGCTGCAAATATAGAACACTTTTCAAAAATGCCAAAATAGAAAATGCAATATTTCATATTATGGTTACAGGTGAAGGGTGACATGTTACGAAGAAAGAATTTTAGTGTTCATTTCTCACTTTAAATTGTTCATTTCATGGGGCACCTGTTACCTTGTCAATCGTCGCCTTGTCTCCTGTCACTTTTTTAGAATAATTACATATTAGTATGTTTTTCAATAAAAAACGAAACACAGATGAAATATTCATTTCAAAAGTGTTTCAAAATAATATATTTGCAACAGAAATATTTGGAAACAAACACAATGAATTATTCTATTTATGATGTCCTGACGCTCATCGGGTCGCTTGGCCTTTTCCTGTTTGGGATGAAGATGATGAGTGAAGGCTTACAGAAGGTTGCAGGTGAGAAAATGCGGGCTATTTTAAGTGCCATGACAACTAACCGCTTTACCGGCATTCTAACGGGTGTTTTAATCACTGCGCTTATCCAGTCTTCATCAGCAACCACCGTTATGGTGGTAAGTTTCGTGAACGCGGGACTTTTATCGCTGATCCAATCCATCGGGGTGATTATGGGAGCCAATATCGGTACTACGGTGACGGCATGGATTATTTCAATTCTTGGGTTTAAAGTTAAAATGAGTGCCCTTTCGCTTCCGTTAATCGGACTGGGACTCCCGTTTATATTCTCAAAAGTAGGAAAACGCCGGTTCTGGGGTGAATTTATTATTGGTTTTGCCCTGTTGTTTATGGGACTCGAATTTCTGAAAGATTCAGTTCCTGACATCAAACAGAATCCTGAAATACTAAGTTTCCTTTCCAACTATACGCATCTTGGTTTTGGTTCGGTTTTAATCTTCCTGTTCATCGGAACGCTGCTGACCATTGTTATTCAGTCCTCCAGTGCCACCATGGCACTTACGCTTGTCATGTGTAATAACGGCTGGATATCGTTTGATCTGGCTGCGGCTATGGTTCTGGGCGAAAATATCGGAACAACCATTACCGCAAATCTGGCAGCGGCTGTAGCCAATTCCACGGCAAAGAAAGCTGCCCGGGCGCATCTCATTTTCAATATATTCGGTGTCGTATGGATGTTAATCGTATTTCGCTTGTTCCTGCATGGTATCGACTACCTGGTATCAGATGTCATCGGGCTCGATTCGCCCTACCAGGTGGCAACAGCGATACCTATTGCATTATCCCTGTTTCATACATCGTTTAATGTAATCAATGTGCTGGTGATGTTCTGGCTGGTACCGGTTATTGTGAAGACGGTCAACTATATGGTTAAACAAAAGGAATCAGACGAAGAATTCAGACTGAAGTATATCGCAACCGGCCTTCTCTCCACTTCTGAACTGTCTTTGGTTCAGGCAAAAAGTGAGATAAGTTTATATGCAGAACGCGTGCACAAAATGTTTAAGATTGCCCGGAAACTTTATCATATCAAAGATGAACGCGAATTCAGCAAGCAATACAGTCGCATTGAAAAGTATGAGACTATATGTGATAATCTTGAAGTGGAAATCGCATCTTACCTTACGCAGGTGTCAGAAGGGAAAATGACTCAGAACAGCACGGTTAAACTGCGATCAATGATGCGTATCATCAGTGATATTGAGAGCATTGCAGATTCCAACTTTAACCTGGCAAAGACCATTTTACGTAAAAAAGAGGGTAAGGTGAAGTTTGATGAGGATATTGAGCAGGAAATATTTGTCATGTTCGATCTGGTTGAAAAAGCGCTGAAAAAGATGGAGGAGAATCTTGCTGCTGTCGACTCAAAAGATGTGAATGTGAACGATGCCAACAACATTGAACACGAGATCAATAATTACAGGGATCAGCTAAAAATTCAGCATCTGGAATACATTAAGACCAAGCGCTATAAATACAAAGCCGGCGTTATTTTCATGGATTTGGTCACCGGAAGTGAGAAAATGGGTGATTCCATCATCAATGTGTCTGAAGCGCTGGTAGATAATAAGTAATTCTACCAGGGTTCTTCAGGAATCACAAAGATACAGATGATATAGGCCAGGATTCCACCTCCCCAGAAGGAAAGGATAACCCACAGGATCCGGATAATAACCGGGTCCACATTAAAATATTCTCCCAAACCGCCACATATGCCGGCTATCATTCTGTCATTCCGACTTCGATATAATTTCTGTGAGTTCATCTTTGCTGTTTTTGTAACAAAAATACAGCCCATCATTGTTGATGTCCAGAAAGAATAGATGAAAAGAGGAATTTTGTCGGTTAACTTATGGAATCAGGCTTTGCGAAGTTCCAGCAAGGTAATTTCCGGGGGCATACCTATACGCATTGGAATGCCGATAAAGCCCAGACCACGGTTGACATAAAGGTAACGACTGCCTATGGCATAAAGTCCGTCCCAGTATTTATATTTCCATTTCGCAGGACTCCATTTCAGGTTTTTGTAGCTGATTCCCATTTGCATACCATGGGTGTGCCCTGAAAGTGTAAGTTCTACCTTTGATTCCGGCAAAACTTCCGCTTCCCAGTGATCCGGGTCATGCGACATCAGTATTGTGAAATCATCTTTCGTGATACCCCGCAGTGTTTTGGACAGATCGCCATATTGCGGAAACGGTGGTAGTCCCCAGTTTTCGTTACCGGCCAGCTTTATGGTCTGGTTTTTCAAGGTCAGATCCACATTCTGGTTTCTGAGCAGGGTGAACCCAAAGCGTTTGTGTGCCTGCACAATCTGATCGAAGTTGCGTTTTTTCGCTTCTGTGGATTTCCATCTGCTGTAATTGCCATAGTCGTGGTTCCCCAGGATAGAGTATTTTCCGTATTTCGCTCTGAGCTTATTAAAAACGGGAGCCCAACCAATGGTTTCGTCACTGAAGTTATTGACCAGGTCGCCGGTAAAGAGAATCAGATCAGGATTTTCATCGTTGATCATGTTGATAATCGGATACAGACGATGGTATTCTTTGTTGTAATTGCCCAGATGGATATCAGATATCTGTATGATTTTGTATCCATCGAATGCTTCCGGTAGGTTTTTGAACCCTACGGGAACCCGTTTCACATAGTAGTTGAACCTGCCCCTCGCAATACCATACAACATTGATGCAAAAGGAATGGCAGCCACAAGCAACCCTGCCTTGCCTAAAAATTCAGAACGGGTGATCTTTTCTCCTTTTCTGGGACGGCGTTCACTCTTTAAACCTGAAAAAAACCGACGGATCAGGTTATATAAGTTATTCAGCAGGATAAAAAACAGGTAAATGCTTTTTGGAAGATAAATGAGTAAAAATAAGCCGATAATCCACATGAAATGATAGTAATAATTACCGGAATCAGCTTGTTTTAATAGCGAAAAATAATAGGCAAAAACCACGGAAAACGCTACCGGAATTATCCAGTAAATGGTAAAGAAAGAAAGTTTTATGAATTTCTGTCTCCGTGTGACCCAGCGGTTGATGTACTTATAGATCAACCCGTCGGCAATAAATAATAAAGCAATAATTACAAATAAAAACCAAAAATCAGCCCTCATTCCCTTTTCTGAATTTGGGGGGCAAAATTAATATAATTCTTTTACTAATGTATTTCAGATTAATTAATTAACAAAAATTCCCAGTTGTTAAGAATTGAAAGATGGCAGGAGTCAAACCCGAAGGCGCCCTGCAGATTACGGATTATATCTCTTTTTTAAAGCATCTTTTTTTCTTATGCTGAATATGGTCAAACGACTTCCACATTTGTATTGCCACAAAGTTGTTTTCCAACATGGCAGTGGTTTCAACATACTTGATACCGGCTTTGTTGGCTGTACGCCATAGATCATTCATCATAAGTGCTGCCACACCGCGTTTCTGAAATTCAGGAATCACACCGGTCAGCATCAGGTCCATCTCATCCGGTTTTTTAAAAGCCTGCATCACATGATACCAGCCAAACGGAAAAAGCTTTCCTCCGGCTTTTTGCATGGCTTTGGATAAGGATGGCAGGGCTATCAGAAAGCCAATCATTTTATCATTTTCATCGACCACAAGCTTAACATATTGCGGCAGCAGGATAGGATAATACTTATCAATGTAAAAGTTAATCACTTTATCAGGCAGCTCATAGGTGCCGAAAAGTTCAGTAAATGCTTTGTTAAACAGCTGAAAAATCTGTTCCTTATACGGGTCAAGTTCCTTCTTGGATTCAAATTCAAGGCTTCTTAGTTTGAACCGGTCCCGCAGCAGGTCGGCTACACGAAACGATTTTTCAGGTAATGCTTCAGGAAAGGTAATCCGGAACTCCAGCCAGTCAATTTCTTTCTCAAACCCAAGCCTGTCATAGTGCTTTTTATAATATGCAAAATGATAATCCGATGCTACGGCGGCTATCCATTCATGGCCCTCAATCAGTAGTCCCTGGTGGTCGAGGTTGGAAAAGCCCAATGGCCCCATAAGGGTTTTCATGCCCTGTTCCCTGGCCCACGACGTAACCGTATCAAACAGTTTATTTGCTACCTCTTCATCATCGATAAATTCAGGACGGGTAAACCGGGCTATCCGTTCGCCTGTTTTTTCATTGCGGGCCGGAATAATTATTCCACCTATTCGCCCAACCGGCTTGTTATCGCGGTAAGCCACCCAGAACTTTGAGACGGCAAATTCCATGGCCGGATTTGTATCAGGGGAAAGGGCTTTCTCTTCATCTTTTTTCATGGGTGGAACCCAGTAAGGATCATTTCTGTAGAGTTTGTACTGAAAATTTACAAAATCCTTAATCAGCTTTGTTGAGTTTACCTCTTTTATTGTTACGGCCATGATCAATTTTATTTTAAGCTGTGAAAATAATAATTTTTACCACGACAAAGAAAATTCATTTCATATATCATATCCTTAACCGTATTATTCAGGACTTTTTAAAAAAAACCGTATATTCGGGAGTTTTAAATCTAATCGTGGAATCATAAGTTTAATAATATGGAAAAGGTAGTTTTAGGTATCGATATTGGAGGAACCAATACTGAAATAGGATTTGTTACAGAACAGGGTGAGGTCGTGACTTCTGCTCATACACCAACACTCACAAATACAGATTTCAAACATTATTTTAATGCACTGGTTAAAGCCATCCGACGGGCCGAACAAGGGCTCAAGGGCGATTACAAAGTCATTGGGGCCGGTATTGGTGCACCTAACGGAAACTACCTGAATGGATGTATTGAAAATGCTGTAAACCTGGGCTGGGGCGATAAAGTGCCCATCATCGATATGCTGAAAGAGGAATTCGGATATGAGGTTTGTGTGCTGTCAAATGATGCGAATGCAGCAGCGGTAGGAGAGATGATTTTTGGCGGAGCAAAAGAATTTAAAAACTACATCATGCTGACCCTTGGAACAGGACTTGGAAGTGGCATCATCATAAACGGACAACTGGTGGTGGGTACCGATGGAAATGCAGGGGAGCTTGGCCATATGACTGTTGTGCCGGGTGGCCGGGAGTGTGGCTGCGGCCATCTCGGATGTCTTGAGAATTATTGTTCGGCAACCGGAATGGTGCGTACAGCTCTTGAATTTATGGCATACAATAAAGTTCCAAGTGTGTTGCGCGATATAAAACCATCGGATCTTACATCAAAAGATATTTTCGATGCTGCCCAGGCTGGTGATTCCATAGCGCTGGATACATTCCAGTATACCGGAGAAATTCTTGGTGCAGCCATTAATGATATGATTACTTTTTCCAGTCCCGAAGCGGTTGTCTTGTTTGGTGGCCCCACAAAAGCGGGCGATTTTATCCTTACACCAACCATCGAGTCTATGAAAGCCAATAAACGAAAGTTCATGAAGAATGAAGTTAAAGTGCTGATTTCTGAACTCGACGGTGCCCAGGCTGCCGTTCTGGGAGCTGCGGCTATGGCCTGGAAAGATATACAGTAAACCTTTATGTTTATCCGGTCACTGATACTGTCTGTACTGTTGTTGGTTACGGTGATGTATGTGCCGGCACAGGATGATGTGCACAAAACAGAAGAGAGAGATAAGCCGTTTTATGGTTTTTATGTGCCGGTAAATATTGTGACCAACAAAAATGAGTCTCCACTGAATGCCGGTGCGGGATTTGGCTTCATGTATGTATCTAATCCGTTACCTGATAAGGCTGTTTACTTCGGAGGGGAATTCTCTTATGTGTTTATGGGAAACGATAAAATTGTGTATAATCAGGACGAGTATTTAGCCAGTTCAGCCTCGTTCTGGAACCTGAATCTCCTGGTTCAGTACCGGATTTTCAGACACAACCGGTTCGGCATTTATCCCGAAGCTTCCGTTGGTCTTCTTATGCCCGGATTCTCATCAACTTACAACGAATACGATTATTCGCAGGAGGATTATGTGGGATCTCTTCAAAAAATAAGACTGTTTTTTACACCCGACGCCGGAGTTGGCGTTGCCTTTAAGTTTTTTGAATACTTCGATGTAAAATTAAGGTATAGTGTCAGCATGCCCGTAAAGCATTTTCATCCGTCCGATGTCTACGAAATAGGTACTGACATCTATTATCCATATGTAAAAAAATCCATCAACAGATTTGAAATAAATGTGGCAGTTCCGGTGAATTAGGCTTATTGTGGCTGAATTTTACTAAATTTACACATGTCAAAACGATAATGAATGGCTGCAAAAATTAAGAAGAAGCATTTTGGATACCTGTACCGGGCCTTGTTATTTATGGGAGCCGTGGCATATATCTTATACCTTTTCCCCAGGGAAGGGAAATTCCGGTATGAGTACCAGAAAGGAAGAACATGGCAACATAATACACTAATTGCACCGTTCGATTTTCCGGTTATGAAATCTCAGAAGGAACTGACAGCAGAAAAAGATACACTTTTAAAAAACCATCACCCATATTATAAGGTATCTTTAAGCGAGACGGCTGACATTGAAAAGCAGATTGAAAAACGGTTCGATCTGGAATGGCAGCAATACGATCTGCCTGAGAATAAAGAACGCTCTTATCTTGAAGCCGTCAATAAACTGGTGGATGATACCTATTCACAGGGGGTGATCTCATATTCCGATTTTAACCAGCTTCAGATCGATGGCCAGGAAGCTGTAGTCGTTATTGGAGAGGATTTTGCCAAAACCAAATCCATATTCGATTTACAAACTTCTAAAATGGCATATGAAAGGATTATGAAGGCCGTTTCCGGGATTGATTCTCTGCCCAGATTTGCTGAATTTGTCACCAGCCTTGATCTTAACCAGTACCTGGCTTCCAATCTTGATTATGACAAAGAACTGACCACTAAATCGAAAGAGGAGCTGCTGGATAAAATTTCGCTGAGCAGCGGTCTTATCCGGGCAGGTGATCCTATCGTTGATCGCGGTCAGCGCATTGATGATAACGTGTTTAAAGTACTGGAATCATTCCGGACTGCATACGAAGAGAGGCTGGGAAATTCAGAGAAAAGAGAGATAATAATTTTGGGGCAGGGTATTATCATAACTGTATTACTGACCACGTTCTATACTTTCCTGTTTTTCTACCGAATTGATATTTTCAATAATAACCGTGATATCACGTTTATTATCGTTAACATACTAATATTTATAACGATAACTGCGTTGTTTAAGCAGTTTACAACCTGGTCTCTTTATCTTATTCCCTTCGCCATTCTGCCTGTTGTTCTGCGCACCTTTTTCGATTCGCGAACGGCAATTTTTGCCAATGTAATCACCATTCTGCTGGCATCGTTTTTTGCCGGGAACAGTTTCGAATTTATCCTGCTTGAGATCACCGTTGGTATGGCCGCTGCATTCAGTCTGAAAGAGTTGTATAACAGGGGGCAGTTGTTCAGGGCAAGCGTGATTGTATTTCTATCCTACTGTCTGATTTATCTTGGTCTGGCCCTGGTACAGGAAGGCAGTTTCAAACAACTGGTACTGGAATATAAACACTTTTTGTTTTTTGTCCTTAACGGTTTGCTGATGTTGTTTGCCTATCCTTTGATTTATATTTATGAAAAGGTTTTTGGTTATTTATCCGATGTGACCCTGATGGAACTGTCCGATACCAACCACCCTTTATTGCGGCGTTTGTCAGAAAAGGCGCCGGGTACATTTCAGCATTCCATTATGGTGTCTAACCTGGCCCAGGAGGCAGCGATACGGATAGAGGCAAATCCGCTACTGGCACGTGTGGGCGCTCTGTACCATGATATTGGCAAATCGGTACAATCCGTATATTTTACAGAGAACCAAACCGGAAAGATAAGTCCGCATAACTCATTGGAACCGGAGGAGAGTGCTAAAATCGTCATTGACCATGTAAAGGAAGGTGTTAAGCTGGCTAATAAACATGGTCTGCCCAAAATGATAGTGGATTTTATTCTCACCCATCACGGACTGGGGAAAACAAAGTTTTTCATGATTCAGGAAGCCAAGGCTCACCCTGATAAGGAAATTGATGAACACAAATACATGTATCCCGGACCAAATCCGTTTACAAAGGAAACAGCCATATTAATGATGGCCGATTCAGTGGAAGCGGCCAGCAGATCGCTTGAGGAATATACTGATGAATCCATCAATAACCTTGTTGAGAAGATTATCCAGAATCAGTTGGACGAGGGCTTTTTTAAATACGCACCGATAACATTCCTGGAGATTGAAAAAGTAAAGGAAACCTTTAAGGAAAAACTGAAAAATATCTATCATACCCGGATCGCTTATCCCAAAGAAGCGCTAGAATCTCAAAAAGACAAGCAGAATAAGACGAAGGGAGCTGATGAGAAGTAGTGTTATTTGTTTTCTGATGGTGGTTTCGGGCTGCATCAGTACCGTTGCTATGGCAACGAAAACCATTGTTGCCGGCAAAGCCGCATCTGCCGGTAGAAGACAGCTGGAACTTACAACACATAAACAACAGATTTTTGAGCATCCTGAATTGCTTGCTTCAGCAGAAACTGACAGCTCCGGTACGTTTGTGTTCAGTTTTGATATTTCTGAGATCAGGTCTGTTACGCTGAATATGGGTTCATACACTCTGCGATTTCTTATTGAGCCGGGGGACAGTGTCTTCCTTAAGCTGGGAAATTATGTGCCCTTAACCAGAGGACAGTTATACGATCCCTATTTTAAGCCGGATATATTCCTGTTTGTGCCTGAAGCCGGTCGTTCAGCAGTGCTGAATGATAATGTACTGAAGTTTGAAACCTGGTACGACTCACTTTATCAGTCGGCGATGCAAACATTAATTGTTTCACGTAACGATTCTTTCACCGTAGCTGAATGGCATAAACAGTTTGGTTCAGCCCCTAAAAGCACATTTTTTGACCGTTATAAATGGTATACATCCTCATCTCTTTATAAGATGGCTTATCCGTATGCGAAGGATAGTCTGATAAAGTTGTATTTTGCATCTCCAGAGCCGGATGAGGAAAATCCTGCATTCTGGGATGCGTTTAATGCCACTTTTAAACCGGCCATGATTGAAGAAGGTACAAATACCTTATATCAAACGATGGTTGAGCCGATTTGGAAAAGCGATTTCAGAGCGTTGCATGAGGCGGTAAAGGTGTTTTACGGGATTTCAAACGATGCCATGACCGATCTTGTGATTTTAAAAGGGGTTTATGAAGTTTGGTACCTCTTTCCTGATCTGCAACCCATGTTGGAGAAGCTTCTGAACCAGGCAACAGAGCTCATTCAGGATGAAAACATAAGAGCCATTGCCGGTGAAATGCTTCAGGAGCTTACGGCTATGATGCCAGCGAAGCCTGCTCCGGACGTTAAACTGGTCAATAAACACGGGTTTACTTTGAATTTAGCAAAACCGGGAAAATATGTATTGCTGGGTTTCGTCAGTCCTGAGCTGTTGCAGTGTCGTCGCGATTTTATTATTCAGGATGAATCGGCTAAGAAATACGGTAATCGTTTAATAATGGCAAATGTGGTTTTGCATCAACCACAAAAGGATTTTCTGGAGTTTGATGCAGCTTATAAAGGGAGTATACAGTTTATTTATCCGGATCAACCCGAAAAACTGGCAGATAAATTCAGAATTAAAGGTCTTCCGCAGTACTACCTGATTGATCCTGATGGCAGGATTATAGCTACACCGCGACAGGGAGGATTAGTACAAATGTTCAAAAAACTTGAAACTTTGTATAAATAAGGGCACTCCTGATTTTTTTCATACTTTTTCCATCGTCTGACCCATATATTTGTTACCGCACACAAGTCAGAAAAACGGGTATTTTACAACTATGCCCCGATTTTAAAATTTTACAGATTAACATGGGAAAAGGATTTTATCACGTACCGGTAGCAAAGAATGAGCCTGTAATGAGCTATGCACCAGGTTCAAAAGAAAGAGCAGCAATTAAAAAGAAACTAGCTGAAATGAAGGCTGTGACAGTAGATATACCAATGGTTATTGGTGGTAAAGCTGTTTACACAGATGTAAAAAAAGACATTCGTCCGCCTCATAATCATAGTCATTTACTCGGGCAGTTTAATTATGGTGACAAGTCGCATGTAAAAATGGCCATTGATGCGGCCCTTGCTGCAAAGGATAAATGGGCCGCTTTGGAGTGGCAGCACCGGGCAGCCATATTCCTGAAGTGTGCCGATTTAATAGCAGGTCCTTACCGCGATAAAATCAATGCCGCAACCATGCTGGGACAGTCTAAGAATATTTTTCAGGCAGAGATTGATGCAGCCTGTGAGATGGCAGACTTTTTCAGATTTGGAGTTAAAGAAATGGTTAGGATGTATGATATGCAGCCGGAATCTTCGACGGGAATCTGGAACTACAATAACTTCCGTCCCCTGGAAGGTTTTGTGTTTGCACTTACACCCTTTAACTTTACATCAATAGCAGGTAACCTGCCGGCGGCTCCGGCCATGCTCGGTAACACCGTGGTGTGGAAACCCTCGCGAACAGCAATTTACTCGGCGCATGTTTTGATGGAAGTATTTATTGAAGCCGGTGTACCTGCCGGTGTCATCAATATGATTTTTACTTCGGGACCCGAAACAGCTGATGTGGTATTCGAACATCCTGAATTTGCAGGAATTCACTTTACCGGATCAACAGGCGTTTTTCAGGGCATCTGGAATACTATCGGAAAGAACATCCATAAGTATAAAACATATCCGCGCATCGTGGGTGAAACAGGTGGTAAGGATTTCATCTTTGCCGATCCTACAGCAAACCCACAGGCCGTGGCTACAGCGATGACCCGTGGTGCATTTGAATACCAGGGACAGAAATGTTCTGCTGCATCCAGGGCTTACATTCCAAAATCAATGTGGAACGAGGTTAAAGAAAGTGTAGGAAAAGATCTGGCTGCCATTAAAATGGGCGACCCGGAAGATTTTTCAAACTTCGTGAACGCCGTTATAGATAAGTCGTCTTTCAACAAGCTATCCGGCTATATTGAGGAGGCTAAAAAATCGGCTGATGCTGAGGTGGTGTTTGGAGGTGTATGCGATGATACCAAAGGGTATTTTATTCAACCTACTATTATTGAGGCGAAAGTGCCGGATTATATCACGATGCAGGAAGAGTTGTTCGGCCCTGTGCTTACCGTTTATGTATACGAAGATGATAAAATGGAAGAGACACTGGAAACTCTGAACAGTACTTCGATGTATGCACTGACGGGAGCTATTTTCTCTCAGGATCGTTATAACATCACACACATGGTGAAGAAGCTGGAAAATGCTGCAGGAAACTTTTACATTAACGATAAACCTACCGGTGCCGTTGTTGGACAGCAGCCATTTGGCGGTTCAAGAGGATCCGGTACAAACGATAAGGCAGGCTCAATTTTCAACATGCTGCGCTGGGTAAGCGTTCGCACAATTAAAGAAAATTTTGTATCGCCCAAAGACTTCCGTTATCCTTTTATGGAGGCGGAATAACCATACCAATATTTTTTTTACCATAAACAGGCGGCAGTTTTGTCGCCTGTTTTCGTTTGTCAGAATTCCTTTACGTTTTAATTATTATGATACGTCGGATAGTTCAGTTCCTGTGCCCTGAATGTGATGTATTCCTTTTGATTCAGGGGATAATCCCAGCAACCCATACGGTGGTACATGTATCCTCCAAAACCTGATTTAAACCTGTAAAGTCCGTGGAGCGGGTGTGCCGTATACCGGTTTGGAGCAACGCCAAACATGTCATATTCTGTACATCCTGCTTCCTGAGCCAGTCTTATGGCTTCCCACTGAACGGCATAACTGGCCATCAGGTTACGGCATTTGCCGGATGAAGCACCGTAGAGATAAGTCCCCCTTTTTCGTGACAGAATCAGGAACATGGCCGCCAGGAATTCTCCGTTATAGTCAGCCATGATCAGGCGCGGTTCAACATTGGGGTCAGCGCTTAAATTACGGCTTCTGAGTACAGAATAAAAATAGTCTCTGTTGTGAATAGTGATGTGATTACGTATGGCGGTTTCCTTGTATAGTTCGTACCATGAATCCAGTTTTTCCAGACCGTAACTCCTGACTTCAACACCTTTGCGTTGAGATAACCTGATGTTATAACGTGTTTTTGATTTCATGTTTTGCATCAGATCGTCCGCACTCTTCTTAAGGTTCAGAAAAATGGTGTTTGAAGGTAGCATATCACTGTAACTTTTTACCAGATTCCAGTTGTTGGTGTTATAGTTGATCCTGAATTCCTGGTTACGGAACGATGGCGGACCAAGCCATTCGCCGTTTCTGTCAAAGTTGTCGTTATCTTCAGCCCACTGATTTTCCCAGGGAAGATCGTACCGTATCACAATACAGTTTTTAGGCAGATAAGCTCTCAATGCTTCCGAAAGTTCTTCAAGAAATACACCATGGTTTTCAAAATCCGGTTCATCTTTTGGTCCGTAGGGAATATAGGCAATACACTGTTCTCGGTTAATGTATTTAATAAGAACCAGGATATCGTCCTGTACCTTTTTTCTGTTGTCCGACCCGGGATGTAAAATGTCGCGTGTTGCGCTATATTTAAACGCATATGGTTTAAATCCCTGCCGGTATTTTACATCCGCCCAGAACGATGTTTGCTGTACGATGTTCGACGTACCAATTTCCTCAATCTTTTTAGTCTGAATTCCGCAGTACATTACTTTTTTGTTTGAGCGCTGCAAAAATAGAATTCTGAATAAAAGAGACAAATTCATGTGTATTAAACTTTTAAATGGGGACTAATTCAGAATGTTTCAAAATTTCTTCGATCGGAGTAGCATTGAATTTCCGGAACAATCACTATCCCGGCAGAAATTTCTGACATAACGAACCACGGTTCAGGAATAAATTAATTCTCAAAATTTGTCATTTGGTACGGTTAGGTTAAATTTGGGTTTTTAAAACGCAATCATGTATTTCAAAGATATTGCCGGACAGGCACCCGTAAAGCAACAGCTGCTTGATGCATACAAAAAACAGCGCATTCCGCATGCCTTGTTATTCAGTGGACCTGAGGGGAACGGGAAGCTGGGACTGGCAATTGCTTTTGCCCGCTATATAGCCTGCAGGAACCCTTTGGATGGTGATGCCTGCGGTACCTGTCCTTCCTGCATTAAGTTTAATAAACTGGAGCATCCGGATATGCATTTTGTGTTTCCTGTAGTTAAGAAGAAAGGCAGACAAGGCATATCTGATGAGCTGATAGAAGAGTGGCGTTCATATATCCTCGGATCACACTATGTATCCATAAATGGTTGGATGTTGCAGATTGATGCAGAGAATAAACAACCGATCATCTACACCGAAGAGAGCGAGTCGATCGTAAAAAAAGCCTACACAAAATCATACGAGGGTGGCTATAAGTTCATGATCATCTATTATCCTGAGCGGATGCACCTGAGTTGTGCCAATAAACTGCTGAAGCTGATTGAAGAACCACCTGACAAAACATTGTTTATCCTGGTGAGTGAAAATACCGATCAGTTGCTTACCACCATTCTTTCACGTTGTCAGATCATTAATATTCCCCGTATTGCCGATGAGGATATCAAAACAGCTTTGCTGGCATCGGAATCCATTGAAGAAACAAGGGTTGATGAAGTGGTTCGCCTGGCCGGCGGGAATTTTGTGAAAGCCAGGGAGCTGATTACGCAATCGGAAGAAAACAGGATAAACCTGGATTTTTTTATCAGCCTGATGAGACTTGCTTACGGTCGTGACATCGTATCACTGAAACAGTGGACAGAAGAAATGGCAGCTTCGGGCAGGGAAAATCAGAAGAATTTTCTGGGCTATACACAACGGCTTATCCGTGAAAATTTTATTCTGAACCTGAAGCAGGAAGATTTGAATTACATGAATGCGGAAGAGCGTAATTTCTCGGTGAAATTTTCGCCATTTGTGAATGAACGCAATGTGATAAAAATTTATGAAGAGCTTGATTTGGCCCAGCGGCATATTGAACAAAACGTGCACGGGAAAATGGTTTTTTTTGACTTGTGTCTCAAAATGATCATGTTGCTTAAGTCCTAATTAAAAGCTACTTTTGCATATTTAATACTAAAATATTAGTGATGGAGGAACGAACTAACGGAGGGTTGGAAAACAATAACATAAATCCCAATATCAACATAAAATCCGATCAGTTGCAGAGTTTCAGGCTCGACGCCCAGAAACTGAGCGTGCATGACTGGTTGAGTGATTTGCCTGAAGCTTTTCAGGCCAGTGATCTTGTAGAAGTACAGTTTAAAAATACCAGGAAAGGATATTTCCGGAATTCAGCAAAACTCAATCTGACCATCGGCGATGTGGTGGCTGTGGAGTCAACACCGGGGCACGATATCGGTGTGATCACGTTAATGGGGGAACTTGTTAAACGCCAGATCAGAAAAAACAACATCGACACTAATCGTTATGAGATTAAACGGGTATACCGTGTGGCAAAACCCAATGATATAGAGAAATGGGAAAAAGCCAGGTCACGTGAGCACAGCACAATGATCCGGTCCCGGCAGATTGCCAAGGATCTTGGACTTGACATGAAAATAGGGGATGTGGAATTTCAGGGAGACGGTAACAAAGCCATATTCTATTATATTGCCGATGGACGCGTGGATTTCAGGCAACTGATTAAGGTTCTGGCAGAAGAATTCAGGGTCAGAATTGAGATGAAACAAATAGGTGCAAGGCAGGAAGCCGGACGTATTGGCGGTATTGGTCCCTGTGGGCGTGAGTTGTGTTGTTCGTCCTGGATGTCAAAATTTACATCGGTCAGTACGGCAGCAGCCCGTAACCAGGAATTGTCGCTTAACCCGCAGAAACTGGCGGGCCAGTGTGGTAAACTGAAATGCTGCATGAATTATGAGCTGGATAATTACCTTGAAGCCAGGAGTGAATTGCCGGACACCAATATTCCCCTGGAAACAAAGGACGGTAAGTATTACCATCAGAAAACAGATGTGCACAAAGCTTTGCTGACCTATCTGTCCAGCGGATCGAAAGGACCTAATATGGTGACTATTTCTGCTGATCGCGTAAATGAGGTGATCAGGATGAATAAAAAAGGTAAAATGCCTGATAAGCTGGAAGCCAAGGCAACCGTTGAGGCAGTACCTGAAGTTGGCTACGATAATGTGGTAGGCCAGGATGATCTGCACCGTTTCGATAATAATTCCCGTAAAAAAAGACGTAAACCAGGCAGGAATAAAAGGAATAACAGACAAAATGCTCAGAATAAAAACAGGAATAACAACCAGCAGAATTAGAAATCTGTTACCGGTAGGTATGTTATCATTGTTACTGTATGCCTGCGATCCTTCCATGGTATACGATACCTGGAATACCATTCCGGATAATTCATGGAACAAGGACAGCATCTCTGTTTTTCATCCTGTAATAACAGATACTGTTAATCCGGTGAACCTGGTTTTGGGTGTGCGCAACACCAACGATTATCCATACAGCAATATGTGGTTATTTGTTACAACTCAGACACCATCGGGCTTATCAAGAAAAGATACGTTCGAGGTTGTTCTGGCTTCATCGTACGGAAAATGGTATGGTTCGGGTTGGGGAAATACCTACACATCGCTGCACTATTACAAAAGAAATGTCATTCTGAACGAGAGTGGTGAATATACCATATCATTGCAGCACGGGATGCGTAAAGATGAACTGAAAGGTGTTAATGCAGTAGGTTTCCGGATTGAGGAGCTTAAAGCAGATTAAATTTTTTAGGCGTGGGGAAAGGTAAATTACAGAAGTTTGATGAGATGGAAGGGTTCCCTCATGTATTTCAGTATCCGTTCGGAGTACTGAAACAGAATGGGTTTCCGTTAAAAGGGAAATGGAACAGTGAATTCTTCAGGAACTCAAATCCTGTAGTCCTGGAACTTGGTTGTGGCAAGGGAGAGTATACCGTCGGTCTCGGGAAGTTGTTTCCGGATAAAAACTTTATTGGAATTGATATAAAGGGAGCCCGGATGTGGAGTGGTGCACGGCAAAGCTTTCAGGATGGGATGGAAAATGTGGCATTCTTAAGAACCAGCATTGAATTACTGGAGCATTTCTTTAAACCGGGTGAAGTGAGTGAGATATGGCTTACCTTTCCGGATCCGCAGATGAAGAAGGTCAGAAAACGACTGACGGCAACAAATTTTATGGAAATGTACCGCAAAGTCATGAAACCTGACGGGCTGATTCATCTGAAAACCGACAGCAACTTTCAGTACCGCTACACCTGCGAGATGGTAAAAGAAAATGAATTTGAGGTGCTCGAATCAACCAGTGACCTGTACCATGAGGATTATACAGGCAGTGTATTGTCCATAAGAACGCACTACGAACAGCAATGGCTTGACAGAGGTCTGACCATTAAATATATCTCATTCAGGTTGCACGACAGAGCACTTGCTGAACCGGATGTAGAAATTGAATATGATGCTTACCGTAGTTATAACCGCAGTAAGAGAAGTGTGAAAGAAGCCGGTTCCTGATGAGCGATTTATACGAACAGATTTACGGAATTGTACGTCAGATACCACCCGGCAGGGTTACATCTTACGGCGCCATTGCACGATGCATCGGAACAGGAGGCGGCGCACGTATGGTTGGCTGGGCAATGAATGCTAGCCACAGCTTGGGTGACTGGGTGCCGGCGCACCGGGTGGTAAACCGGAACGGGATGTTAAGCGGCAAACATCATTTTGGCGGATCAACCGTTATGGAAGACCTCCTGAAAAGTGAAGGTATTGAAGTTGTGGATGACTGCGTTGTGGATTTCAGGAAACATTTCTGGGATCCTTTTGTTGAACTGGAAATAAAATAAAAAGTTATGGATCATATATATCCCAAGTTAGTAACAGAAGCATTAAGCCATGTAAAGTATCCCGGAAACGGTAAAGATATTATTTCACTGGGCATGGTGGAGGATGACATCAGAATTGACGGACGCAAAGTAAGTTTTTCACTGATATTTGAAAAACCGAACGATCCGTTTCGTAAATCGCTGGTAAAAGCGGCGGAGACCGCCATTAAAACTTATATTGGCGCCGATGTGGAGATTGATGGTAATGTGCATGTAAAGGTAAAAGAGCAGCCTAAAAAGAAAGAAAGAAAGGTTTTGCCGCAGGTTAAAAATATTATAGCTGTCGCATCGGGTAAAGGTGGTGTGGGGAAATCTACTGTTGCCTCCAATCTTGCCGTGGCTTTGTCAAAGGCTGGTTATAAAGTCGGACTTTTTGATGCCGACCTTTTCGGGCCATCGGCACCTAAGATGTTTGATGTGGAAAATGAAAAACCGGTGGCTATTGAAGTGGACGGAGCCGAGGGTATTGCTCCGATTGAAAAATATGGCGTGAGCATGTTATCCATCGGCTTTTTTGTTGATCCGAATAATGCCCTGGTATGGCGTGGTGCCATGGCAACCGGCGCCATTAAACAGTTGATCGAAGAAGGACACTGGGGTGAACTGGATTATTTTGTGATTGACCTTCCTCCCGGGACCAGCGATATCCATCTGACCATTGTACAGACCATTCCCATAACAGGCGCCGTGATTGTAAGTACACCGCAGGAAGTAGCCCTGGCAGATGCCCGTAAAGGAATCAATATGTTTGAGAATAATAACATTAAAGTTCCCGTTCTTGGCCTGGTGGAAAACATGGCCTGGTTTACACCTGAAGAATTTCCGGATAACAGGTATTATTTGTTTGGTAAGGAAGGATGTAAAAAACTGGCAGAGCAGATGAATGTGCCCTTACTCGCACAGATTCCAATCGTGCAAAGCATACGGGAAGGTGGTGACGAAGGTCGGCCGGTGGCCCTTGATGAAACTTCTATAACGGGTAAAGCATTTGCAGAACTTGCCAAACGTGTGGTTGAGGAAACAGACCGGCGAAACCGCGAACTGGAGCCCACAAAAAAAGTAGAACTTAACGATTAACATGATACGATTTACCCTGCTCTCTTTTTTGGCTTTTCTTTTATTCAGTTGTACAGAGACAATGGAACAAAAAGCCGATCGTATTCATAAAACAATGGTTACCCTCGATTCTCATACGGATACGCCATTGAATCTTATGGACAGCACATTTGACATGCGGCAGATGCATGATCCCGTGGTAACCCATTCAAAGTACGATTATCCGCGAATGCAAGCGGGTGGACTTGATGCGGCCTTCTTTGCCGTTTTTGTGGGTCAGGCAGCACGCACTGAAGAGGGTAATCAAAAGGTTATTCTGAAAGCACATCAGATCATGGATGCCATTTCCCGTGAGGTGAATAAGAACAGTGATCTGGTTGGACTTGCAGTTGATCCTGACGACGCTGCCCGGTTGAAAGCCGAGGGGAAAAGGGCTATCTACATCGGAATAGAGAATGGTTATGCCATAGGGAATAATATCGATCTTCTGGATGAGTATTACAGTAAGGGTGTGCGTTACATGACGCTGTGTCATACCAGAAACAATGACATCTGTGATTCTTCGACTGATTCAACAGAATTTAACGGACTGTCAGAATTCGGTTTTCAGGTTCTTCAGCGCATGAATGATCTGGGAATGCTGGTCGATGTTTCCCATATCAGTGACAGCTCGTTTTACGATGTGATCCGGGCAAGCAGAACTCCCGTGATTGCAAGTCACTCCTGTGCACGTGAAATCTGCGATAATCCGCGTAACCTTACGGATGATGAGCTTAAGGCCCTGTCCGAAAATGGTGGTGTGATCCAGATGTGTATCCTGAGTGATTATGTAAAAGCACCTGCTCCCAATCCGAAGCGTGATTCTGCTATGGCCGAATTGAAGCAGCGTTATAACAGCTTTAAAAATTTAACGGAAGAACAGAATAAAAAACTCTGGCAGGAGTGGCGCGAGGTTGATGATATGTATCCTAACGAACTGGCAACCGTCAGTGATGTGGTGGATCATATTGATCACATCGTTCAGGTAGCAGGAATTGACCATGTGGGCATAGGAACCGATTTTGACGGAGGAGGTGGCGTAAAGGACTGTTATGATGTAAGCCAGATGAAGAATATTACCATTGAGCTGTTGCGTCGTGGATATTCTGAAGAGGATATTGCCAAAATCTGGAGCGGTAATTTTATGCGTGTATTCAGGGAAGTTCAGCGTTTACGGAAGGTTTGAAATGTTCACATACAACCCTTAAGGGCGTTAATTCCACTCCTGCTGATAACACATGGTTTCATCCTGCACTGATGCTGTAAGTCCTCCGGACTTTGCAGGCTAATCATATCTTTCATTCAACAGGTAGTACTAACTAATGGGAAATAATTGCATGAATGATACAATAGCATGAACTCAGGGCAACGCCCTGTGTGAATAAATAATGTACATCAATTACCCTGAACGGGAAAAACCCATTAATCTTCCGTTCCGGATTTGTTGTAATCCGGATCAGTAAAAAGGAAAAATAATACTACTTATTCCGAATCCCTGATAAAATTAATGCAATGCGTATCTGATGTTATCCCCATGCATGTAATCGCCGTAGCCCAGATTCACACCTACCCAGTCTCCGGTCGTAGCTGTTGTACTGGCACCGTCTCCGTTTGTATCACCTAAAGCTGAATCATCCCTAAATGATGTAATAATTGCGCCGTTATGGTTCAGAACACCGTTGGCAATGATATCAATTCTGGTGTCCTGATACATTTTTATAACCACATCGGATTGCAACGTTAAGCTGTAACCATCGTCAATTCCGATATGCCCGGTTGCAACATATGGCACTTCATTTTCTGACCAGTTAACATTATGGTTCATGGTATAGCCTGATACAAATATGCCATTGAACGTGTTTGTCAGAGTAGGCATATCCGGATCGTGAAAAATATTGGATGAACCAAAACTGTAATTGACATCTATGGTTACAGGTATGCGGTTATCGAAGAACGTATTATTGGTCACTACCGATGAGAGAGCGGTGGCAATGAGATATAAGGCACCGTTGGTGTTGTCGTCAAGCTCGCCCCCGTAATTGTGTGCAAAAACGCAATCGGTTATAATAACTTCACCTTTTGCTTCCAGCGTTGCCGTATGGTCACCAAATCCACCGCCATACAAAAATTTGCAGTGTGTGAAAGTTGATAAATCTCCTGCCGCAATGACACAACCCCAGTCTTTTACTGCCGGAGAGGAAATTTTTCCATCTTCATTTGTGTCGCCTTTGTATGAATCGTCTTTGATGGACGTGAAGATGATAGGAGCTTCACTGGTTCCGATAGCCTGAACTGAACCACCTGCGTTTATGTCAATACGTTTTCCGGATGTAAATTTTATTACTGTTCCCGGAGAAATAATGAGAGTGGCTTCAACCTGTACCGCTTCGTCAACAATATAAACCTTTGATGAATCAAGTGTCGTATTCTCATAGACATTGGTAAGGTTTGTTGTGTTTTTTTTAACGTCATCTTTTTCGCATGCGAACAGAAAAACGAAACATCCTGAAATAAGGATAATTTTAAAAAGTGCGAATTGAGTTTTCATAGTGATTGCAATTTAAATATAGGAAGTTCTAAATTACTACAAATAGATATGTCATGGTTCTGGTAGACAGCGAATTATTTTGTATTGAATGAAAATAAATATCCTACAAATTGCTGTAAATGAATGAAAAATTTCGTATAATAGGCAACATGTTATAAAGTCCTGTTACCAGGTAATATTTTTCAGCTCATACAGGCTTTTAATGCCGGAGTATAAAAAGCCAGAAGTATTATTCTATTGTGTGTTCAACCCAGAGTATAAACCTGGTATTTTTTGAGGTTTTAAACCGGTCATCAATTCTGTAACCAATCACCCAGGCAATGTCATCAGCAGAAAGGAGGACCTTCACAGATTCTTTTTCAGCCAGATTAATTTTATTATCGATCAGAAAATCGCTGACTTTTTTATATCCCTTCATGCCCAGCGGTCTGAATTTATCGCCCTGTTGCCATGACCTGATTCTTAAAGGTAGTTTTAGTTTATCCAAATCCAGACAGGCAATGTGTGCTTCTTTAGGAATGGATTCGAGTTGATTAATGGAAAGTTCTTCAAAATGCAGGTTTGAATCCAACTTATTTTCCGGATAAACCTCTCTTGCTCCAACCTCTTGCTCCTGCTGTTTTACGGGTTCTATTAAAAGATAATCCCTGTCTGCCAGTACATAGTAAGCCCCGCTGTAAAAGCGTGCCCCGCTGTGATAAGGCCAGGCATCGTATATTTCCTTTATTGTGGCTGCGTTGAACCCAAAATCTGCCAGTATGCCATACAGAATAGTCAGACTTGCCGGATTTTGAAACAGTTTTTCAATCGGAATCCGATCCGGATCAACCATATTTTTTTCCTTCCAGTTCCGGATATATTCTTCAACGATAATTGCCGATTCTGTAAAGCGCAGGGATAAATCATCCACCGAATTTGTAAATGCCGGATTCAGTTTTTCAATGGGCGGCAGTATTTCGTGCCGGATAAGGTTGCGTCGGAAGCTTGTATCTGAATTCGATTTATCCGTTCTGAACGGCAGATGGTTTGATGTTATATAGTCTTCAACTTCTTTTCGGGTCATACATAACAACGGACGGATGATCTTTCCGTTTTTGGGCAGCATTCCTCTCATACCCGTAATTCCGGTGCCGCGGATCAGGTTCATCAGAATGGTTTCTGCTTGGTCATTTTTATGATGTGCCACGGCAACTGCATCAAGATGATATGTTTCAAGAAGTGTATTGAACCAGTTATATCGGATTTCGCGGGCAGCCATTTCAACCGAAAGTTTATGTTGTTTTGCATAGGCTTTGGTGTCTTCCTCCAGGTAGTAGAAAGGAATATGAATCTCCTCGCAGAAATTACGGCAAAACAGGGCATCTTCGTCAGAATCTTTATCCCGCAACCTGAAGTTGACATGCGCTGCTTCGCAGGCATAACCCATCTCAGCCAGCATATGCAGCAGAACAACAGAATCGGCGCCGCCGCTTAAACCCACAAGGATCTTATCCGATGGCCCTAAAAGTTGATGTCTGTCAATAAAATCAGCTACCTTCTTCATCTCGGGAACAAAGGTAAAAAAGTTTGGCCTGAAAAGATATCCGCACAATTGGAATCAGGATAATGGAAATGAAATGATACAATACAATACCGAATAATCTTACCGCATTATTCCTGCACCCATAACCATGGTTGAAAATGCTGTTACTGCAATAGCTGCACCAATGATAATAATAAAAATTCCGATCCATTTAATGATATTTCGAGCCTTTTCATATTGGTACTGATCTATCAGTCCCTCAGGAATTGGTTTACGGATGATGAAAGACAGAATGGTTTCAAAATGATCTTTGATCAGTAAACCGATGCTGATCCGTAAACCGGCCTTAGCCAGTGAAAGTAAAAACGGGATAAAAAAGAATGTGCGCATAAGGATTAATATTTGAGGTTAAAACGTGTATTTTCTATAATACCATCAGTCACAGAAATTTTTATAGTTGAATCTGCATTGATGGCTTCAAACTCAAAAAAAGCAGAGAGTTTTCGATTCACCGTGTCAAATTCCGGGAAGTAAATGACGCCTCCGATCTGATTGGTTGTGGTAAAAATATCGTTTAGGTCATCATAACTGCATAAGACCTTAGCCCTGTTTACAGAGTCAAGCTGATAAAAACCTTTATGGTCAATATTCATAAATTTAAAGCTTAATTGAGTTAACTGCTCGCACGTACTGTTAAATTCAAGTATTAATTCATTATCCTGTACGTAAAATGTGTTGTTGGTCTCCGGGAGCCCTAAAAGCTTATCATTACATGGTATAAATTTATAAGCGTTTATATAGGCTGATATTCGCTCCGGTTCTGTTTTATGATCATCTTCTGTCGTAATAGTGATTTTTACACAGGAAAGAAATGAGAAAAGGATGGCATAAAGCATCAATGTTTTTTTCATGGCTACCAGATTTTTCCCATATTACACAAAAGCTTGAATGTTTACTGTTTTAACCTCTTCAGCTTCTATTCTATAAGTTGAAATGCAATCCAAAAACAGCAGAATAAGCAATCAGTTTGAACTTTATATCTTCATTCAGAATTGTAAAACCAAATGGCGTAAATTCCGTGTTAACCGTTGTATATAAGCCTATCGTTTTATTTATGTTAAATTTTACGCCGAGGTTTAACCCCATGGTATGTTGAAGATCGTGGTAATTTTCATAGTCAAGAGAAACAAGATTATAACCTGCGCTTGCCATAGGTTGTACGTGTTCAGAGGGATACAAATACTGTAGCTGAAGTGGTATTTTTACAATACCAATCGTTTGCGTCTCAGTATTTATTCTACTTCCTGTAATACCAGTTTTAACAGATAATTTATCATTGGCCCTCGGTAAAGAAAAATAAAAATAACTTCCATATTCTGGTGATATGCCTTCGGAGCCACCGTATTTCGTAACTCCGGCAAAGGGCGCGACAGAAATCTTCAATACAGGAATTTTCGTTTCATATACAATGCATTTTTCGTCATCACATACGGCATTGTGATATGCTTCTGCCAGTTTTATAAGACTCTGATGCTCCGGTTTTTCTACAGATAAAATGCGCGGTTCAATTTGAGGGGCATCCTGCATATAGTATTTGAGATAGCCAATATGAATGGTCGATTTATGCCAGACTTTTTTATTGTTAATCATTTCAATACCTTCATCAAACTTAAGCTCAGATAATCCAATACCTTCTTTATCAAGAAAATAATGATCTCCGGTTTTATCCCGTAAATAATAAACATCAACTTTCCCCTTAATCAGGTATTCAAGGAATACTTTTTTATTTCCAACCTTTCGGGACACAAAGTATTTACCATTATGGAAGCGAAATCCGATAATGTCTTCAGGCATGAATTTACGTACAACGTGGTCGGAGCCCTTGAATGTACAGATGCTTCCCATAAGAAAATCACCACGGTAATCAATACGACCTTGTAATGTATCCCCAGAATGTTTTAATACATAACCAGGCCTGAAATCATTTTGTGCATATAAATAGATCGTTGAGTTCAAGAACAAAACAAAAATTATAAAAATGGTTCTTTTCATTTGGTTATCAGTTGATTTATACAGTTTGTTAATTATCATTTTGGTCTGCCTTAAAACAATTATTGATTAGTTATTAACATCTCGTTTGCCATAACCATTGGCATTTTCATGCCATCAGGTAATTGAGGATTTTCCTTAATATATGAATCTCCAATAATTTTCTGTTCAATTTTTGCCTGAATAATCCAGCCAGTCATTTTGTCTATTTTAATATCTGATGTCATTGAACCTTTAATAAATATTTCATTTTAAAAGTTTTAAAGGTTTGTATTTATTATACTTCTTGTATTCTTTTTCAAAGTTTTAATTCAAACAGGTTAAAAAAAGCAATTAATATTAAGGAAGTTAAAAGTAAATAAATTTCATAAATAATAAACTACCAGTAAGTAATTATCACATTACGACAGTTTCTATTATTCATTCTTCAATCAAATCCTTAATCTGTCACTTCTTACCCGTAACCCGTCACTTGTCACCCGTCACCTGCATAACTTTTATTACTTTTGAGGAAAATCGTTTGCAAATGGCATTTAAACCACTGGAATCTGTTTTGATCAAACCTGCCGGTCCGGATTGCAATCTGGGATGTACGTATTGCTTTTATCTCGAAAAGGAGCAGCTTTTTACACATAGTAAAACGCACCGCATGAGCGACGAGGTTTTGGAAATGCTGATTAAGCAGGTAATGCAGCAGTCGGGTCAGTCGATATCCATAAACTGGCAGGGAGGTGAACCGACGTTGATGGGACTGGAATTTTACCGCAAAGCCATGGAATATGAGAAGAAATACGGCTTCGGGAAAAATGTGGGGAATGGACTACAGACCAACGGATTATTGCTGGATGAACGATGGGCTGATTTTCTGAATGAATATAACTGGCTGGTCGGATTAAGTCTGGATGGACCTGAATATATTCATAACAGGTACCGGCTTACCCCGAACAGCAAACCATCGCATGCTCTTGTAGAAGAAAAGGCCAGAATGTTGCTCGGTAAAGGAGTGGAGGTAAATGCCATGTGCTGTATTACCAGTTACAGCTCGGGTTATGCCAAAGAACTCTATAGCTATTTTAAAGAGCTCGGGATCAGCTGGATGCAGTTTATTCCCATTGTAGAAACGGACAAGGATAATCCGCGTAAATCTGCCCCTTTCTCACTTACAGCAGAGCAATACGGCGGTTTTCTGGTGGAACTTTTTGAACTCTGGAAGGCAGATTTTGTGGATGGACAACCAACAACACACATCCGCGATTTTGATTCTGTATTTTATCCTTATGTTGGATATGAGGCTCCTGAATGCACTTTGCGACCGGAATGTGGTGTGTATACTGCCGTGGAACACAATGGCGAAGTCTATTCCTGCGATTTTTTTGTGGAACCCAAATGGAAACTGGGCAATATTATGGATGGGGACCGACTGATTGATATGCTCAACTCTAAAAAGCAAACGCAATTTGGTCTGATGAAAACCAAACTTCCCCGTAAATGTCAGGTCTGCCACTGGAAAAAATATTGCTATGGAGGTTGTACCAAGGACAGGATCAAAGATCCCAGAGACAATGGAATGCCCCGGTTTTGTCAGTCATTCATCACCTTTTTTGAACACGCCGATCCCTTTTTAAGAGAACTTGGGGATAAATGGAAGGTGGATCAGGCAAAAATGGAAGCCCAACAGCAACAACAACAGTCCAACAGCAATACGTATAATGCATTCGGAGATTTCTCCTGATTTAAACTATTTCCCCTGAAAATAATTATACAAGTATGGTATCTCAAAAGGAATTTACATTAGGAAATAAACCACGGGGTTTTCATCTCGTGACATCAGAGGTGTTACGGCATATCGGCGATTTGCCTGAAACAGGAATATTAAATCTGTTTATTAAACATACTTCTGCAGCCCTCTCGCTTAACGAAAACGCAGATCCTTCTGTGCGACACGATTTTGAGCAGATTATGAACCATATTGTACCTGAAGATGAGCCATATTATACCCATACATTTGAGGGAAGTGATGATATGCCTGCACATGTAAAATCGTCACTCATAGGGCCATCTGTAACGATACCCATTAAGAATCACCGCTTGAATCTGGGCACATGGCAGGGTATTTATCTCTGTGAATTTCGCAACTACGGTGGCGCCAGAAGATTAGTGGCAACGATTTATTCATAGCTTTCTCCCGCAGATTTCGCAGATGATTGCAGAAATAAATTTTGTCGTATCAGGGGACAACGCGTGAAATCATATAGATGTCGCGGGAGAAGTCACTTAAGGTATCCGTTTTGGATGAAAATGACTAATATGTTTGGTGGACCATGTAGGGAATTAGAGGGTAAGCGCAGGAATAAAACCATGCGTCATATCATTCGTTACATGATACTAGAATATAAAATCTAATCTGCTCAGATCTGCGTTATCTGAGGGATACTCAAATTCTTCTTCTGAACTCCGAGCACACAATGGCTGTTGCTGTCGCCACATTCAGTGATTCAGAAGTTTGTGAATTCCCGGGATATGGAGGTATTAAAAGTTTATGTGTAACCAGGTCTGATACAGCATCCGAAATTCCGTTACCTTCGTTTCCCATTACAATAATTCCGTTCGAAGTAAGATCAGAAGAGTATATATCCTCGCCCTCCAGGAACGTACCGTAAACAGGCGCTCCCGAAATACGCAGGAAATCTGTCAGGTCAGTATAATGTATATTTATCCTTCCCAGTGCGCCCATGGTGGACTGAACCACTTTGGGATTATATACATCGACCGTCCCTTTGGAACAGACTATATTTGTTATGCCGAACCAGTCGCAGAGGCGGATAATGGTTCCGAGGTTTCCCGGATCCTGGATGTCATCCAATGCCAGGATTAATTCTTTGCCGGGATCACAAAGCGATAAATCGGTACGTTTGCGTTTAAATACGGCAAAAACACCCTGCGGATGTTTCTGGAGTGAGATTTTCTGAATGTCGGCACTGTCAACCACTTCTACTTTAAAGCCGTTAAATTCATCTTCGAATTTTCTTTCAATTAAAATACTTTCCGGTTTGAAGTAAGGCAGCAGGTCAAGCACCAGTTTAGGTCCTTCTGCAACAAATACCAGCTCATTGTCCCTGTTCTTTTTCAGTCCCAGTGCGCGGTAATACTTTAGTTGTGATTTTGAAAGCATGCACAAATATAAGTTTATTTAGTCACCGGGTGATTATAACTATGACGTAAAGTATTCACCCGGTGACTAACAGATAATAAGCTCTTCTATTCTTTTCCTGTTTATAAGTTGCCCGTTTCTTATTCCGGTAAAATCCAGATAAGATGAAAATTCCCAATCCTCAGGTGCATTTACAAGCCCTGCCTTAATTGGATTTTGATGAATATGTTCAAAACAAACCTGAACATAATTTAATTCAGGCATATCAATAGTTAGTACCGTGCCAAATTCAGAATTGAAATAGGAAGGATTTAACTCTGTATTTTTCGTCAGACAAAGTGCCTTAGTCCTTTCTCTGAAAAGTGATCCGGTTCTGTTTTCCTGTAAATTTATTGCACGTGTATAGGAGCGTAGCATTATAGCTATCGACTGGTTCAATGTTCTGGTTCGATTAATATTTTGGTTTATGAAGTCTAATTTTGCCTTATTTACATATATCATCAGATGAAAATGGTTGGGCATTAAACACCAGGCAATGATGTCAGAAAAAGGGAGAATATATTCTTTTATCTTTTGAAGAAAAAACATGTAATTATCTCTTGTGAAGAAAATTGGTTGTCTGTTAATGCCTTGGTTTTAAATGTGGTAAATGCTTTCGTTCTCGAATTGCATGATATTTGATTTAAGGTCTGTTCAATATAAGAAGGTTTAATTGAAAGGGCAAATCTTTCCCCTCTTAGTCACCGGGTGATTATAGTCGAGTTGTAAATTATTCACCCGGTGACTAAGCTTTAAACCATGATAAAAACTATTTTTCTTATTCTGCGGATTCAATTATCTTTGTTCGACATTTTTAAATCGTATTTCGATGTACAGAACACACACTTGTGGAGAACTCAGATTGGACCATGTAAACCAGAACGTTACCCTTGCAGGATGGGTGCAGCGTACCCGTGATCTGGGAGGTATGACTTTCGTTGATCTGCGCGACCGTTATGGCATTACCCAGCTGGTTTTCGATATGGATACCAATAAAGTTTTATGTGAATCGGCCCGTAAGCTTGGACGCGAATTTGTGATTCAGGTAGAGGGAGCAGTTCAGGAAAGAAGCAATAAAAACAATAAAATACCAACCGGTGATGTAGAGATCATCGTTAACAACTTAAAGGTTCTGAATCAGTCAGATGTTCCACCATTTACGATTCAACGTGATACCGATGGCGGTGACGAACTGCGCATGAAATACCGATATCTGGATTTGCGTCGGGAACCTTTAAAGGAAAATCTTATGCTGCGTCATAAAATGGCTTTTGAAACACGTCGTTATATGGATGAACAGCAGTTTGTAGAAGTGGAAACACCGGTGCTGATCAAATCGACACCGGAAGGGGCACGTGACTTTATTGTACCTTCACGTGTGAATGAGGGACAGTTTTATGCCTTACCACAAAGTCCGCAGACCTTTAAACAGTTATTGATGGTGGCCGGTTATGACCGTTATTTCCAGATTGTAAAATGTTTCAGGGATGAAGATCTGAGAGCTGACCGTCAGCCGGAGTTTACGCAGATTGACTGCGAGATGTCGTTTGTGGAACAACAGGATATTCTGGATACGTTTGAAGGATTGACAAAGCATCTATTCAAAGCCATAAAAGGCATAGATATGGAATATCGTTTCCCGAGGATGTCTTACGATGAAGCCATGGCAAACTATGGATCCGATAAACCGGATACCCGCTTCGAAATGAAATTTAAGGAACTCACCGGTATGGTTCAGGGAAAAGGATTTGTGGTATTCGACAATGTGGAATATGTGGGTGGAATTTGTGCTGAAGGATGTGCCGAATATACCAGGAAACAACTGGATCAACTGACGGATTTTGTAAAAAAACCGCAGATCGGTGCTAAAGGTCTGGTTTATGTGAAGTTTAACCCGGATGGAACGGTTAAATCATCGGTAGATAAATTTTATAGTGAAGAGGATCTGAAAACCTGGGGCGAACTATTTGGTGCAAAACCAGGTGATTTGGTTTTAATTCTGGCAGGTGAAAGAAAAAGAACATTAACTGCATTGAATGAGCTTCGACTTGAAATGGGAAGCCGTTTGGGATTGCGTGATAAAAATACGTTTTCGCCCCTTTGGGTGGTTGATTTCCCGCTGTTTGAGTGGGATGAGGAAACACAACGGTTTTATGCCATGCACCATCCGTTTACATCACCTAAAAAGGAAGATGCTGAATATATTAACAGTGATCCGGGAAGGGTTCGTGCCAATGCCTACGACCTTGTAATCAATGGTGTTGAAATTGGTGGCGGTTCCATCAGGATTCATAACGAAGACCTGCAACAGAAAATGTTCGATGCCCTTGGGTTTACTAAGGAAGAGGCCAAAGCCCAGTTTGGGTTCCTGATGAATGCATTTAAATACGGAGCACCACCGCATGGAGGTATCGCATTTGGTTTCGACCGGCTGGTTTCAATGTTTGCCGGACTCGATTCTATCCGCGATGTGATTGCTTTTCCAAAAAACAATGCGGCACGTGATGTTATGATCGATACACCATCGAAGGTTTCGCAGGTTCAGCTGGATGAACTTAGCATTGCATTGAATGTTAAACCTAAAGCGTGATTAAAGTAAGAGAGATAACCGAAGTCCTGGAGGCTTTTGCTCCGTTGGCACTGCAGGAGAGTTACGATAATGCCGGCTTGCTTGTAGGTGATCCGGATATGAATGTCAGTGGTGTACTTATTACGCTGGATGTAACATCCGAAGTCCTGGAGGAAGCTATACAACATAATCTGAATATGATTGTGGCCCATCATCCGTTTATCTTCTCGGGTCTTAAAAAGATCAATGGTAAAAACGATATAGAGAATTGTCTGATCACAGCCATTAAGAATGATATTGCCATTTATGCCAGCCACACTAACACCGATGCAGCCGCAAACGGACTGAACCAAAAATTTTGCGATCTGCTCAATCTGAAAAACTGCAGAACGCTTTCTCCAATGAACGATGCTTTGGTAAAACTGGTCACGTTTGTTCCTTCCGATTATGCTGAAATAGTCAGGAATGCCATATTTGAAGCAGGCGCCGGGCATATTGGCAATTATGATTGCTGCAGTTATAACCTGGAAGGAGAAGGGACATTCCGGGCTTTGGAAGGAACCAATCCTTTTGTAGGCCTTAAAGGGGAGTTGCACTTTGAAAAAGAGGTTCGGATCGAAACGGTTTTACCGTCCTTTATGCAACATAAGGTGGTGGCAGCTATGATCCGGTCTCATCCGTACGAAGAGGTGGCATATGATATTTATCCCCTGAAAAACTCCTGGAAAGGTGCCGGAATAGGAATGATCGGAGAATTGGAGGAACCATTGGGGGAAGTGGATTTTTTCAGGAAACTGAAAGAAACGTTAAATATTTCCGTGATCAGGCATACGGAATTTTTAAGTAAGCCGGTTAAAAAAGTGGCTCTTTGTGGTGGCGCAGGATCATTCCTTATTGACGATGCCATAAGGGCAACCGCCGATGTTTTCATTACCGGAGAAATTAAATATCACGATTTTTTTAAGGCTGAAAACAGAATAATTCTGGCTGATACCGGACACTTTGAAAGTGAACAATTTGTAAAAGAAGTTTTTGGAGAACTACTTCAGAAAAATTTTTCTAAATTTGCAGTCCGATTATCGGAAGTAAATACAAATCCAATTAAATATCTGTAACAACATGGCAGAGAATGTAATGACCGTTGAAGAGAAGTTAAAAGCGTTATTTGACCTTCAACTCGTAATGTCAGACATAGATAAGATCCGTACACTTCGTGGTGAGTTACCTCTGGAAGTTCAGGATCTTGAGGATGATATTGCAGGGCTTGAAACACGTATTTCCAAATACAAAGAGGATATTGAAGAACTGGAAACAGCTATTTCGACCAAGAAAAACGAGATAGAAGAAGCTAAAATGCTGATCGAGAAATATACCGAACAGCAGAATAATGTGCGTAATAACCGTGAGTATGATTCTTTGTCGAAAGAGATTGAATTCCAGGGACTGGAAATTGAACTGTTCGAAAAACGTATTAAAGAGTATACGGCAGAAATAGCTCAGAAAAGGGAAAGCGTGGAAAGTGCTGAAACAGAGCTGAAAGAACGTACTGAAGATCTGGATGCAAAAAAGGGAGAGCTGAATGAGATCATCAATGAAACAAAGGTTGACGAGGAAAGCCTTCGTGACAAAGGACAACAGATTGAAACAAGCATTGAGCCCCGTTTGCTGACAGCCTTTAAACGTATCCGCAGAAATGCTCGTAACGGATTGGCTGTTGTAACTGTTGAGCGTGATGCATGTGGCGGTTGTTTTAATAAAATTCCACCACAAAGACAGCTGGACATTAAGCAGCACAAAAAAGTTATTGTATGCGAATATTGTGGTCGTATCCTTGTGGATAACGAATTAAAGGAAAGTTAAAAGACTTAAAACTTTACAGATAGAAGGGTAATCGGGAGCGGTTACCCTTTTTTTATGCACTGATTTTGACTAAATTTAGGTTGAAAACAGCAAAATAATTTACAGTGCATGAATCTTAGGGAGCTTTTACTCAGAACCAGGAGCTACAGACGGTTTGATGAATCATACCGGATTCCGGAGGCAGAGCTGGAAAAGCTGGTGGAACTGACACGGTTTGCACCTTCAGCAAGAAATCAACAGGTGTTGCGCTATATTATCGTTTCAGATAAAAAGACCTGCGATGCCATATTCCCAATTACAGCCTGGGCGGGATATCTGAAAGACTGGAATGGTCCTGTATCTGGTGAACGTCCTTCAGCTTATATCCTGGTGCTTAAAGATCGTGATCTGACTTCCAATCTTTATTGTGACGATGGTCTGGCGATACAAACCATTATGCTCGGTGCTACGGAGAAGGGCCTCGGTGGTTGTATCATCGGTTCATTCAGCAAACAGGCTTTGCTTGAGATGTTTAATCCAGGTGAAAATTTTGAAGCACTTTATCTGATCGCGCTGGGTAAACCAATTGAGACAGTCGTAATTGATGAGGTTAAAAACGGAGATGTTAAATACTGGCGTGATGACAATCTTGTGCATCATGTTCCCAAACGCCCGTTGAAAGAGTTAATATTAACCAAAAATGAAACGCCATGAAACGTATATATTTTCTTACAGCTATCATATTTTGTGTGACCGGTGTTCTTAAAGCACAAAACGGCACAGATTCACTTACCTTTACCGGTACAGTGTTCGACCGTGTTACACTCCAGACACTTGATGATGCGGTTTATTTTAATGGGCCACATACGTACGGACTGCAACCGGGCGGCCGGTTCAGAATAAAAGCTGCCGTTGGTGATACTATTATCTTCAGTTATCTGGGCTATAAAGATCTGATCGTCACCCTGGATGATTCCCTGGCCAATAATAATTACCTGATGGGTGTTTATCTCTCTCCGGTTGCTACATTGTTATCAGAAGTTGTTATAGTACCAAGATACTACAGTCTTGAGGTTCTGGTTGCCATAGATCCGGTGAAACAGGCAAAGGAACAGGCATATGCAGAACGAAACCTAAAGATGTCGGCTTATCAGGGACTTCTACCTGCAACTAAAATGGATAACGAGATGAACCAGAAGATGAGCATTGAAAAACATCGCATGGATGTGGAATACAAACGAATGCTGAGTCCGAATCAGATGGTTGGAGTCAACTTTTTTACTGTTGTACCCGAAACAAAGGAATACCTGGCAGGCTTAAGGCAAAAAGGCTTAGCCCTGGATCTGGGGAAGATTACAACACAGGAAGAAGAGGACTACCTGCGCTCGATCTTTAAAGCCATGCAGGCAGAAAATAAGGCAAAAAAGAATGTAATTGAGATTGAGGATACGCTGCTTAATGAAGAGATCAAAATTCCGAAAAACGATTAGCCGGATTCCCAAATTTTACGTGATGCTTATTTATATCAGAGATTCTGGTCAAATTTTTTTTGTATTCCGAAGGACACTCAATGAGCAACTTATTGTGCTGACTTATAATTCTAAAACGAATTGTTTGTAAGTATTTATCCGGAGTTTTGAAATGTGTTCTAATTTAGATTGAATAAAAAAAGGCTTGTTTTGAAAAATTATTACTCTATATTTGCCTCCGAAAAGTGACAAAAATCATATTTTAACTCTGTGATGATTAAAAATTCTTCTGACATAAAAGTAAACATGATGGCATGTATGATGTGTATGTGTTGTAACGGTTATATTATGCGGAAGGATAAAAATATATAGTAAGCGAATAATTTTTTTAAAGGCCCTTCTGCTACCGCGGGAGGGCCTTTTTTATTGTTTTCAGATTTTCAGGTAACCGCAGGGTTACTTTGTAAAGAACAAAAGAAAAATTTTAAACAAAACGTTTATGCCAAAAAAACTTGAGAGTGCCAGGATCGTGGAGAAGAGAAGCAGAAGTATTGTGAAAACAATATCGTGGCGTACGCTTGGAACAATTGATACCATAATCATTTCGTATTTTATTATAGGCGATGTGCATTTTGCCATGGCCATTGGGGGCGTGGAGGTTTTTACCAAAATGGCCTTGTACTTTTTCCATGAGCGAGCCTGGAGCAGGATCAATTTTGGAAGAGCAAAGGAAACACCCATTGATTATGAAATTTAAAAACTATGAACATGGAGCATAATTTCTTACCCATAGCTATAGATATTGCAAACCAAAGAATACTTATCATAGGCGGAGATCAGAGTGCATATAAAAAGCTTAAGATACTTCATCGTTATGGTGCCGAAGTCGAAGTTCTGGCCAGATTTATCTGCGATGAGATTAAACAGTCGGGAGTGAAGTATTTTGAAACAGATTATGACAAATCGTATTTAAAGGGTTATCTGATGCTGTATTCCTGTACCAATAATGATGCACTGGATCAACAGATTGTAATAGATGGTAACGAGGCAGGTGTTTTAGTCAACATTCATGATAAACCTGACCTATGCCAGTTTATTTCACCGGCCATCCACAGAACAGGAAATATCTCAGTCGCAGTAAGTTCAAACGGCAAAGATGTATATGAATCCATCCGGATACGAAACAAGATCCGGGACGAACTAACTATTGAATAAAAATAATCATGAGCATAAAATCAAATCCATTAAATGAAAACCAGCTAAAAGCCTTTAATCAGCTGGTGGAGGAGCTGAGCCCGAACCAGTTGTTCTGGATCAGCGGATATCTGGAAGGCCGGCTGGCAGCAGCAGGTTTTAAAACTGATAACGCCGTTGATGCGGCGACCGTAGTAACACATCAAAAAACAAGGCTTACGGTTTTATATGGCACAGAAACGGGAAAATCTCAAAAAGTAGCTGAAGAGCTGGCAAAGAAAGCCGGAGAAAACGGAGCAGAGGTGAACCTTGTCAGTTTGTATGACTATAAGCCAAAATCGCTGAAGGACGAGGAGAATGTGGCTGTAATTGTGAGTACACACGGCGAAGGCGAACCACCCGATATGGCTGAAGATTTTTATTCGTTTATAACCGGTAAACGGGCTCCGGAACTGAAGCATGTAAAATTCGGGGTGCTGGCGCTTGGCGATAAGTCTTACCGATTTTTCTGTAAAACAGGAGAGGACATATACAATGCCTTCGAAAAGTTGGGTGCTCAAAACCTGACACCACTCGTAAAATGCGATGTGGATTATGAAGACGATGCAACAACATGGGTTGATACACTGGTTCAGAAACTGAAACCATATGCTCCGGCCGTAGTTGAAACTAATCAAGAAAGGACACAGGCAACATCTGAATATTCCAAAAAACACCCCTTCCTGGCTCCGGTGCTTGAAAAAGTGAAGATCACAGGTCGGGATTCGGATAAGGAAGTATATCATTTCGAATTGTCTCTGGAAGGTTCCGGGTTATCCTATGAACCGGGTGATTCGGTGGGAATCTTTACCAGGAATCCAAATCTTCTTGTGGAGAGGATCCTGAATCATTCCAGCCTTGATCCCGGACAAAAGGTGAACCTTAAGATAGGGGAGGTTACTCTGAAAGATGCCCTGACCTATCACCTTGAGATCACGGTCCTTTCGGTGGATATTCTTCAGAAGTACTACAATAAAACGCAAAATGAAGCACTGAAGGAGGTGTTGGATAACAGTAAAATTCTGGAAGAGTTTTTATACGGAACAGACTTTCTTGATCTGCTGGAAGACTTTCCATACGCCTGGGAAGCACAGGATTTAGTGGATCTGTTGCGTCCCCTGCCGCCAAGGTTATATTCTATTTCTTCCAGTCAGGAAAGTGTTGGCGATGAAGTGCATGCCACCATTGCCATCGTGCGCTATACACGCAAAGAGAGGGACCGGCTAGGTGCCTGTTCCACACATCTGGCTGATCGTGTGGTGCAGGATGAGAAAATTCCGTTGTACATCGAAAAGAACCCGGCCTTCAAGTTACCGGCAAATGGTGCTAAAATTATAATGGTAGGCGCCGGAACTGGCGTTGCCCCTTACAGGGCTTTCCTGCAGCATCGTGAAAGCCAGGGTAAAAAAGGAAATACGTGGCTCTTCTTTGGCGAACGCAGATTTCAATCCGATTTTCTTTACCAGGTTGAGTGGCAGAAACTACTGAAATCAAATCATCTTGAACGTATGGATGTGGCTTTTTCAAGGGATCAGAAGGAGAAGCATTATGTACAACACCGGCTGAAGGAGCAACAGAAGGAAGTTTATGAATGGCTGGAAAACGGAGCCCATCTTTACCTCTGTGGCGACATGAAACATATGGCAAAGGATGTCAACAGAACACTGCTGGATATTATTCAGGATCAGGGAGGTAAAAACATAGAAGAGGCACAGGCCTATGTGAAGCAGCTGAAAAAAGAAAAACGGTTCCAAACCGATGTGTATTAATTGAAAAAACCTTTAATAATGAGCGATAACATAAAATGGGAAGAACTTTCCGAAGTTGAAAAAATAAAATATGACAGTAATTACCTGAGGGGAACACTGAAAGAGAGTCTGGCTGATCCGATAACGGGAGCCATTGCAGCTGATGATACCCAGGTGTCAAAGTTTCACGGCATTTATCAGCAGGCGGACCGGGATATTGAAAAGGAACGCAAACAGCAGAAGCTGGAACCGGCTTATTCATTTTTAATCCGTCTTCGACTGCCAGGTGGAAAGGTTACACCGGAGCAGTGGCTGAAGATGGATGCAATTTCGGATCAGTATGCCAATGGAACACTAAAGTTAACCACCCGTCAGACATTTCAGTTACATGGCGTTTTAAAACGTAACCTGAAACCGACCATTCAGAAGATGAATGAGAGCCTGATGGATACCATCGCAGCATGTGGCGATGTGAACCGTAACGTGATGAGCCATGCCAATCCTGCGGAATCAATTCTGCATCCCGAGGTGATCGATTTGGCCAAACGGTTAAGCCTGCATCTCATGCCTAAAACGGGCGCTTACCACGAAATCTGGCTCGATAAAAAACTGGTGGCTGACAGCAAGGATGAAGTGGAACCATTATATGGCAAGCGATATCTGCCCCGTAAATTCAAAATTGGCGTTGTTATTCCGCCCCAGAACGATTGTGATGTTTTCTCACAGGATTTAGGGTTGATTGCCATTGCTGATACAGATAAGATTGCCGGATATAACGTAGTAGTTGGCGGTGGTCTGGGATCAACATTTGGCATGGAAGGCACCTATCCGCGAACCGGAGATGTCATCGGGTTTGTTAAACCGGATCAGGTACTGGATGTGGCTGAGAAAATTTTAACCGTTCAAAGGGATTACGGAGATCGCAAAAACCGCAAACAGGCCCGACTGAAATATACGATTGACCGCCTTGGTCTGGATTGGTTTGTTTCGGAAGTGGAAAACCGGTTGGGATATAAACTGGAAGAGGCCAGGCCATATAAACTAACACGTAACGGAGATAATTTCGGATGGAGAAAAGGAACAGATGGCAGGTGGCATCTGACCTATTTTGTGGAAGGAGGACGCGTGAAAAACACCGGCGATAAACGTCTTAAGGATGCCTTGCGCGAAGTTGCAGAAACCATTGATGGTGAGTTTATTCTGACCGGTAATCAGAACCTCATTATAACGGGCGTTTCGGATAAGTCAAAGGAAACCGTGAATGCGATTCTGAAAAAGTACAAGGTGTCACCGGAAAATATATCGGGTCTGCGCAAGAATTCCATTGCCTGCGTGGCATTGCCAACCTGTCCGCTTGCTTTTGCGGAAGCGGAGCGTTATCTGCCTGACCTTGTCACAAAAATTGAGCTTATTCTGGAGAAATACGGACTTTTTAAAAAGGAGATCGTAATTCGCATGACCGGCTGTCCCAATGGATGCGGCAGACCATATCTTGCGGAGATTGGCCTCATCGGTAAATCTCCGGGCTATTATAATCTTTACCTGGGAGGTAATTTTGTGGGATCCCGGCTTAACAGTCTTTACCGTGAAACCATACCCGAGGAAACCATTTTGTCGGAGTTGGATCTTATCATTAAGGATTTCTCTGAGGCACGGCGCACAGGAGAACAGTTTGGTGATTTTGTGATCCGTAAAAATTATGTTAAAGAGATTAAGGAAGGAAAAGAATTTAAGCATTAATGCCCTGATCTTTGTTTAATATGAAAGGCAGGAAAAGAATATGAAAGAAAAAGTTTCCATATTGGGTTGTGGCTGGCTGGGAACAGCAGTTGCTAAAAGACTTATCGTTGCCGGTTACACCGTCAGGGTTTCAGCAGCTACGCCTTCACATGTAGAAGAACTTGAGGATGCCGGCTTTGATGCGTACCGCGCACTGGTTCATCCGGAATATCTTGAAGCGGATGATCCGGCATTTTTCGATTGCGATGTGCTGATGATCTCCATTCCGCCAAAACGTATCGATACTATTGAAACCGTTTTTCCATCTCAGGTTTCTCAAATAATTGACAAAGTGAAAGAACACGCCATACAAAAAGTGGTGTTCATTTCCTCTACATCCGTATATGAATCCAAAGGGACCATTGTTAAGGAAGGAGAGGAAGGAGAACCTGAGAAAGCAAGTGGAAGAGCATTGCTGAAATCCGAACTGATGTTGCTGGCTCAAACGGAATTTCAATCAACTATACTTCGCTTTGGCGGCTTAATCGGCGGAACCAGAAATCCTGCCCGTTTCCTTTCGCGGAGATCGGAAGTTCCGGCTTATACACCGGTCAACCTGATTCACCAGGACGACTGTGTGAATATAATTCAGCAAATCATCGAAAAGAATGTTTGGAATGAAATCTTCAATGCAAGCAGTCCGGTTCATCCAACACGAAAGGAGTTTTATACCCGTGCTGCTGAGGTAAGTGGTTTACCTGCACCTGGTTTTACAGATAAAGAAGAGCCTTATAAAATTGTGAGTAGCGATAAGCTGATCAAAAGGCTGGGCTACCGGTTTGTTTACGAAAGTCCGGTGGATTACCTTAACGATATTGAACCATGACCGACGGACATCTGATATCCATTGTTGGCGCTGGTCCGGGTGATCCGGAATTGCTGACTGTAAAAGCGCATAAGAGACTGAAAGAAGCGGATGTGATATTGTACGACGCCTCTATGGGAAGTGAAATGTTGCAGCTGGCAAAGCCTGACGCCATTAAAAAATTCGTAGGAAAGTCGCATGCTGACGGCCAGGACCAGACCGTGAGACAGGATGCCATCCATCGGGAATTTCTGATATGGGCTGCACAGGATAAACGTATTATTCGGTTAAAAGCAGGTGATCCGATGGTTTATGGCCGTGGTGCCGAGGAGATCAGGTTTTGTAAGGAATGCGGACTGAATTATGAGGTCATTCCGGGATTAACGGCAGGAGTGGCTGCTTCGTCCCTTTTTTCGCTCCCTTTAACAGAACGTGGGAAAAATAATCTGATCCTGTTTTATACCGGACAGGATAAAGGGGAAGGATTTCCTGATATAGATACCTCAACAAATGTTCTGAAGAACGGATCGCCGGTAATTGTGTATATGGGATTGAAAACGCTTCCGTTGCTGTCTCAGCAGCTGGTCGAAAAAGGCGTGGATCCATCCCTGCCGGTTCAGATCCTGAGCCGGATTTCCCAGAAAGATCAGTCTCATCTGTCAACGACACTTGCAGATGTCAGTACGCTGTTAAGCCAGGAAGATCCGCCTACACCTACCCTGGTCATTATCGGAAGAAATACAGGGATGATTTGATTCTTTTCTAATGCCCCTTCAGGGCGTTGGATTTTCAGCTTCGGGAAACACAGGGCTTTGCCCTGCGTTTATGCTTCAGCACCTTTGGTGCAGTCTTAACTCCATTTTTGCGAATCGCTAAAAAGTCCGAAGGACTTATAGCAATAACACCGGGCATCACCCGGTATTGGGTATCATCAAAGTTCCATTGTCCTGAAAGGGCACAAGAATCACAAGTTTATTTCCATCAGAATGGGATGACAAGGACCTGCGTTTGCGTTTCATTGCCGGAAGCCGTTTTCAAAACCTAAATATTTAGTACCTTTATTCGGATTTTTGAAAACCTCAGTTTTAAGTATTATGGTTCAGTTCCGCTCTATCTTTCGAAAACCGAATTTTTGTCTGGTTTTAATCCTTTCATTTATTAGTGTGATGGCCTGTAAGTCAGGTGAAAAGGATGTTGTCAACTCAAAACCGATTGATCGTTACGATCTGGTGACACGCCATAATGTGGTGATCCATGAAACTGATCCGATGGCAGTCATATCGGTAGGTAACGGAGATTTTGCGTTTAACGCTGATGTAACAGGTTTTCAGACGTTTGAAGATTATTATTATACTAATGGCATACCGCTGGAAACACGCACTACATGGGCCTGGCATTCCTTCCCTAATACGCAGCATCTAAAACTGGAAGATGCCATGACGCCAATAGATTTTCATGGCAGGGAAATTGAATATGCCAGTCTTCAGAATTCACCTGCCGGTGATTATTTTCGTAAAAATCCTCATCCGGTTGCTATGGGGCAGATAAGCCTGGTGGATCAGGATAATAAAGCATTAGGACCTGACGCTATAGATAAGATTAATCAGAAGCTCGATCTCTGGACCGGTTTGGTGACCAGTCAGTATACCGTTAATGGAGAACCGGTTCAGGTTGAAACCGTCAGTGATCCTGAAAGGAGCCTTGTCGCTTTTAAACTTGCATCAAAGCTTCTGAACTCCGGTAAACTGAAACCTGCTTTCCGTTTTCCGTATGCCTACGACCTGAGTAAAAAGAACAAACCTGCCCTGGACTGGAGTAAGCCGGATCAGCATGAAACAACCGTTATTTCTGAAACACCGGATGAGGTTATTCTGCAGCGGACCATTGATACAAGCCGGTATATCGTAAAGATTCACTGGAAAGGGAAGGCAAAATGGGTAAGAGATGCTGCTCACCGGTTTCATCTGAACTGTACCGGAAGTGACAGTATTGAGCTGGTATGTGAATTTTTACCTGTGAATACAGCCGATGAAATTCCATCATTTGATGAGACTAAAACTGCATCGGCCTCTTCCTGGAATGATTACTGGATGAATGGTGGAGCCGTTGATTTCTCAGGCAGTACAGATCCAAGGGCAAAAGAGCTGGAGCGGCGCATTATTTTGTCGTTATACCTGATGAAGGTGAATTATGCCGGATCATTTCCACCGCAGGAAACCGGTCTGGCCAACATCAGCTGGTACGGGAAGCATAATTCAGAGGTCTACTGGATTCATGCGGCGCAGTTTTACCAGTGGAATCATACTGATCTTTTAGAAAAAGGACTACAGTGGTACAGGAAGATACTTCCTGTGGCGATGGCTGATGCCAAAAGCAAAGGCTTTGAAGGAGCACGCTGGCCGAAGATGTCCGGCATAAACGGAAGAGTAAGTCCCGGAGGCATAAATCCGTTTATCATCTGGAATTTTCCAAATCCGATATATTTATCGGAGCTCGTTTATCGTGCGCATCCTGATTCCACAACATTGAATACATACAGTGATATTGTTTTTGAATCCGCAAAATTCCTGGCATCATATGCCTGGTACGATGAGGCTACGGATCGTTACATTTTGGGTCCGCCCATAAAAAGTGTAAATGAAAGCACCTTAGAAAATACAACGATGAACCCGACATTTGAGCTGGCTGAGTTTTATTACGGACTGAAAGTTGCGCTGGACTGGAGGGAACGGCTTCATTTGAAACGTGTACCGCAGTGGGATGATATTCTGAACAAGCTTGCACGGCCTACTGTTCAGGACGGGAAATATGTGGAACTGGAATCCGATCCTAATATGTATAACAGTCAAAGGCATTATTCGTCTGCCATGCTGATGGCTTTGGGTTATTTACCAAAAACACCGATGATAGAAGAAGACATAATGCGCAACACCTTTGAAACCATTTATGAACGAAATGGCCTGAATAGCTTTGTAAGCTGGAGTATGGGAAAAGGTGCGCTCAGTGCTGCCCGTCTGGGGGATGCTGAGAAAGCCGTTAATATTGTGTGTAATGATGCTCCTCAGGCCAGGTTTTATAAAACCGGGTATGTGCCGCGTCCCAAAGAAGGCAGGAAAAACCCGGCTTATCTTCCGGTTAATGCATCATTTCTGGAGGCTGTTGGGCTTATGGCAGCCGGATGGGGTGAAGATGATCAGGACATAGCACCCGGATTTCCGAAAGATGGATCGTGGACTGTACGTGTGGAAAACCTCAATAAGTTACCTTAGTGCTGAATAGAAGGTTTTTCCGCATAAAACTGGTTCACCAGCCATACTTTTTTTAATTTGGCGGAATAAAATGAAAATCCAAAATTAGTATATGATGAAAAAACATTTTATCACAACAGCTTCAGTATTTTTAATGGTTTTGCTGTTCACCCATTGTGGAACGAAACAGCCGGAAAAGGAGATTAGTTTAACCAATACATCGGATGTTAATCTGATTGATAAGGCTATCTCTGTTAAGCGGTCTGATATTCCGGGCTATTCCAAAGAAAGTGCTTATCCGCTTATTTTATCTGAAAAAGGAGATACGATACCGTCGCAGTTAAATGACCTGGATGGTGATAAAAACTGGGATGAGTTATTTTTTGTGGCTGATCTTCCTGCAAAAGGTTCCGGAACATTCACGTTTAAGTGGGTTCAGTCACAACCGCAGTATGTCATCAGAACCAGTGCACGGTTTGGAAAACGGACCTCTGCAACGACTCCGGTTCAAGCGGAAACCAGTGATACCCTGTATGCGAAAGATTTACCCAAAAGTCTGGGATATCAGCCTTATCAGACGGACGGGCCATCATGGGAAAATGATAAAGTCGGTTTCCGCCACTATTTTGACGGAAGAAATGCCAACGACCTGTTTGGAAAGAAAGCTCCGTTTATGTCACCCGAAGATGTCGGGATTAATGCCAATGGTGAGGTGGAAGACAATTATCATGTCATGGCAGACTGGGGCAGAGATATTCTCTCTGTCGGGAATTCTGTTGGCCTGGGAGGTTTTGCCCTTATGACCGGTGATCAGTTGTTGCGTTTGGGTGTAACTGTAAATGATTCAGTGAATAATGTGGCTATGACCTCATTTGAAATTACGGCTGAAGGTCCGGTAAAATCTGTGATGAATTACCATTACATGAACTGGAACCCTGAAGGTGAAGACAGGAATTACGATGTTAAAGAGACCACCAGCATCTGGCCGGGCATGTATGCCTATCAGAATAAAGTGGAGTTTGATGGTCTTAAGGGTGATGAAACCCTGGTGGTTGGTCTGGTAAATATCAACAATCAGAATCCGTTGGAGGAGATTCCGGTGAATGATCAGTGGATGGTACTGTTGACGCACGATATGCAGACTTACGACCGTCAGTGGTGGCTTGGACTGGCGCTCATTGTACCGCGTGATATTTACGAAGGCTACACCGAAGCTCCTAAATCTGGTCAGCTGTCCAACACCTTCCTGGCAAAACTTAAAGTATCAAACCATGAGCCTGTAACATATTATGCGGCAGCCGGATGGGAGATTGCTGATGAACGGTTTAAAGATCATGACTTCTGGGTAAATTATGTGGTAGATCTTACTAAACAGTTGTCAGCAAAGGTGGACGTAAGCGTAAAACCTAAAGCAGAATAGCAGATGCTGAACTTAAAAACACGACAAATATTGCCAGTTATATTACTAGCCGTAACCGTTTTTGTAAGCTGTGGTTCAAAAAAGGATAACGGCAAGGGGCCGGATCAGTATAAAAAAGGTAAGTTACTGTATGCTGATGAATTCTCGGATGGTTTGAAACAGTGGGTTCCCGAAGTTGAAGATAAACCGGGTTCTTATGTAAAAGTGGAAGATGGGAAAATGATTGCTGATGTTCAGGGTGGAGCTACCATCTGGTTCAGGCATGAGTTGCAGGGAAATATTCTGATTGAATTTACCAGGACAGTCATTATGAATGGCGGCCCTAACGATCGCATATCGGATATGAACATGTTCTGGATGGCTACTGATCCAAATAATGATACCCTGTTTACACGAAACGGAGTTTTTGCAAAGTACCATCCGTTATTGTTGTATTATGCCGGTATCGGAGGGAACACAAATTCGACCACACGGTTCAGAAAGTATGATGGTACAGGCAACCGGATTCTTTATACAGATTATTCGGATGAGGCTCATTTGCTGAAACCCAACAAAACATATAAGATTCAGATTGTGGTGTATAACGGAACCACCAAACTGTTTCAGGATGGGGAGATGTATTTTTCATTTACAGATGACGATCCCCTGACCAAAGGATATTTTGGTTTCAGGCTGGTAAAGTCGCATCAGACAATGGATGATTTTAAGGTGTACAGGCTTAAATGATTTTGTCTGAAAATCAGTTTTGCCCCTCACCCTAAAGGGTGCCTGATTTTCATTTCCCTTCAGGGAATTAAAGGGTAAAAATGAAAATGTAGGAGCTTTTCTGTCAAAATGATATAATTAAACATTATGGCTTGATTGTCACCCGTAATTTTAAAAAGGATGAAGAAACAAATTTATATAGTACTGGGTATGCTGATTGGTATATCTGCAGTTGTGAGTGCCACATCGTATTATGTGGCTACAGATGGGAGTGATACAAATCCGGGAACGATAGATCAGCCTCTGGCTTCCTTACAGAAGGGACAGGAAAAAGCATCGCCGGGCGATACGGTATTTGTAAGAGGCGGAACATACCAGGTTTCTGCCAATGCGGTGTCCAATGTGGTATCCGGGTTGTTTGCCTGTGTAACGTATCTGGACAAGAGTGGCCAATCGGGAAAGCGGATGCATTACTTTAATTATCCGGGAGAACGGCCTGTTTTCGACTTTACGCTGGTCAAACCATCAGATCGGAGGGTGGTCGGTATTTACGTCAATGGAGATTATATCCATATAAAGGGTTTGGAAATGACCGGCATACAGGTCACCATTACAACGCACACCGAGTCTTATTGTGTCTATAGCAGAGGAAACTATAACATTTACGAAAATCTGATTTTGCATGATAACAAGGGAACCGGAATACGGCATTATGGAGGTGGTCATAATCTGTTTCTAAACTGCGATGCCTACCGGAATCATGATGATGTCTCAGAAGATGGCAGGGGTGGTAATACCGATGGTTTTGGTTGTCATCCCGGTGATGGTGGTACCGGAAATGTATTCCGTGGCTGTCGTGCATGGTTCAACAGCGATGATGGTTTTGACTGTATTCGAGCACGAGAAGCCATAACATATGAAAACTGTCAGGCCTTTTATAACGGCTATTCACCCGTTTTTAAAAGCCTTGGTGACGGGAATGGTTTTAAAACAGGGGGTTTTGCACATGATGTCGCAGCTGATATCCCTGATCATATCCCTTCGCATACCGTGCGGTTTTGTCTTGCTGTCAATAATAAAGCTAATGGTTTCTACTCCAATCACCATTTGAACGGTAATACGTGGTATAACAATACAGCCTATCGCAATGGCGTAAATTATAATATGGTGAACCGGGAAAGTCCGGAATCCGACAACATCAATGTGAACGGGTATGATCACACTCTGGTCAACAATTTGGGATATAAAGCCAGGAGCAGTGAAACTGCATATATCGATCTGAGCCGGAATACACTGGTAACGAATTCGTTTAATAATAGCTCAGTCACCGTTTCGGATGCTGATTTTCTGGAACTGAACGAATATTATATTACCCTTCCCAGAAATTTAGACGGGACTATACCGGATAACGACTTTATGCATCTGGCCCCCGGAAGCGATCTGATCGATGCTGGAACTGTAACCGGGAAACCGTATTATGGAAAAGCACCTGATATCGGTGCCTTTGAATATGAACCGGGTGAAGCATATCAGCCTTCTGCAGCTGTAGGGTTTGCAATCTCTCCGAATCCCGTAAAATCGTATATAAATTTAGATACTGATCAATATAAGGATATTAAAATAATAGATGCCACAGGTAAGGTATCAAATTCCGGAAGTAACCTTAATAAGCTGGATGTTTCGGATTTGAATACAGGCATCTATATCTTAAAACTGATCACAAATAATGGCAATATTTTGACAACAAAGTTTGTAAAGCTGTAATCTCATTTTAATGAATAAGAAGATAAAATCACTTCCCGGACTCCTTTTAATCAGTCTTTTTTTTGTTTTTGGCTTAATTACAAAAGGAGCTGTTAATGAAAAATGTCAGCCAACAGAACTATCCGTCAATTTCCTAACCCGGGCCGGGCAGGTATTTTTGAACGGCTATCCGGTCAATACAACTTTACATGATGCTGTTCACCGGAATGAAAATTTCCAGTTTACAGAAATTGCCCAGAAGAAACCGTTTTTGGGCTGGCTTGTAAATTCGGATCAGGATAATACGTTGCAAACCGCTTATCGTATTCTGCTTGCATCTAATCTGCAAGACTTACAGAACGATAATGGCGACCTGTGGGATTCAGGGAAAACAGAAAGTGATCAATCGTTAAATATAAGCTATGAAGGGAAGGCTTTGCAAGCTAACACTGTTTATTTCTGGAAAGTAAAAACCTGGGACAATCATGGAAATGAATCGCCCTTTTCTGCGGTGTCACAGTTTAAAACAGCATCGAACCTGGTGGATTATGAAACCGCCCGTTATCCCTTACAAAAACAGGATGAATTCCCTGTTGCAGTAAAGGATCAAACGAACAATGTGACCATTATTGATTTTGGGAAGGATGCATTTGGAAGACTCCGGCTCAATCTTGAAAGTCAAACAGGCGAAGATACAATCACGATACGCCTGGGTGAAGTGGTGAAGGATGGCAGTATTGATCGTGATCCGGGAGGAACGCGCCGTTTTTCAACGTATCAACTGGCTTTGAATACAGGCCGGAATACCTATATTATTGCTATTCGTCCGGATAGGAGAAATACCGGGTCGAGGGCCATTCATATGCCGGCTTATACAGGTGAGGTCACGCCATTCCGTTATTGCGAGATTGAAGGTTATAATGGTAAGATAGAACCGTGTGACGTTATCAGGGAGGCTGTTTTTTATCCGTTTAATGAAACAGACTCTTATTTTACAAGTTCAGATACCGTACTGAACCAGGTATGGGAACTTTGCAAATATTCCATGAAAGCAACTTCGTTTACCGGCGTGTTTGTAGATGGTGACCGGGAACGGATACCATATGAAGCCGATGCGTTGATCAATCAACTGGGATATTACAGTGTGGTACGGGACTACAGTATCGGACGTTATACTGAAGAGTATCTGATTCATCATGCCACCTGGCCTACGGAATGGATTCTGCAGTCTGTTGTAATGGCGTGGTACGATTATTTGTATACCGGAAACAAGGAATCCCTTAAACAATTTTATAAGGATCTGCAGGCAAAAACACTTTTACCGCTGGCTGATGAGTCGGGATTTATCAGTACCAGAACCGGGAAAGTAACCCCGGAATTGTTAAAGTCAATACATCTCAATGATAATATCCGTGATATTGTGGATTGGCCGCATACGGGTATTCTGGGACTGGGTAAAAATGAGAAGGGAGAAACCGATGGGTTTGTGTTTACAGATATAAATACGGTAGTCAATGCCTATCATTATTTTGCATTGATCGCAATGGCAACCATTGCAGGAGAATTGGGTAAAAAAGAAGACCAGGAGTTTTATGCATCACAGGCCGGGAAACTGAAGGACGTTTTTAATAAAGAGTTACTGGATAAAACAAGGGGAATTTATGTTGACGGCATCGGAACCGACCATTTTTCACTCCATTCCAACATGTTCCCTGTAGCTTTTGGTCTGGCACCAAAGAAGAATGTGGATCAGATTTCTGATTTTATCCGCTCAAGGGGAATGGCCTGTAGCGTGTATGGATCACAGTTTTTGATGGAAGCCGTTTACGACAATCATGACAGCCGGTATGGTCTGGACCTGCTAACCTCAACGTCGGAACGCAGCTGGTACAATATGATCCGTGATGGCTCCACCATTTCCATGGAAGCCTGGGGAAACAAATACAAGCCAAATCAGGACTGGAACCATGCATGGGGAGCTGCACCGGCCAATATCATTCCGCGTAAACTCATGGGCATTGAACCACTTGAGCCCGGATTTAAAAGAATACAGATCAAACCACAACCTGCTGATCTTGAGTACGCCAAAATAAAATGCCCAACCATCAGAGGGGCAGTGTATGTGTCGTTTACAAATAAGCCCGGAGAAGCTTTTAAGCTGGATATTTCTGTTCCGTCCAATACGACAGCTGATGTTTACGTTCCGGTTCAACCCAATGCCAGACATTTGTTTCTTAACGGACAAAAAACCAGATACAAAAAGGTTAACGGATTTTTAAAAGTTGAAGGGGTAGGATCGGGTAACAACGTATTTGAATTGAAATAAATGGTCATTTTATTCAGGATTTAAAAGGTTTAAAGTCCTGTTTTCGATTAAATTTTCTATTTTAACGACTTAAATGCAGAATATAATATTATGAACAAGCAGATTACAGGAATACTCATTTTGATGATCGTTTTAGTGAGTTGTCAGACACCTCAGAGTACTGTTATAACAGAGCAAACACCCTGGGGTGAACAGGTGTTTGAAGTCCCTTCATTCAAAAATAAAGTGTACAACATTCAGGATTTTGGCGCGAAATCCAAAACAAAATTTAATAATCAAAAGGCCATTCAGGAAGCAATTGATAAGTGTGCTGAAGCCGGTGGTGGGAAAGTTGTGATTCCTGAAGGAACCTGGAGCACGGCCTATCTTGAATTAAAATCAAATGTGAATCTCCATCTGGACAAAGGTGCAGTTTTGTCCTTTCTGGACAGCATCCCGTTGTACGCCGTTCCGACCTTTACACGCTGGGAAGGCCTGGAATGTATGAATTACCACCCATTGCTTTACACACGCAATCAGGAGAATGTAGCCATTACCGGTGAAGGTATTCTTGAGGGTAACGGTAAGGCATGGTGGGATCTGGCCAAAGGCACTCAGATAAAATCGCTGACTAAGTTATACGATCTGGTAGAGGCAGGTGTAGCACCGGAAGAACGCAACTGTCTGGCCTTTGAACCAACATCTTATCTGCGTCCGGCCATGGTTCAGTTTATAAGCTGTAAAAATATTTTGGTGGAAGGCATCGAGTTGCATTCAGGACCCATGTGGACTACCCATTTTGTATATTGCGAGAATGTCGTAGCAAGAGATCTGAGGGTTATAACCACAGGAACAAATAACGATGGAATTGTACCGGATGCCACTAATGGCATGCTCATCGATAATTGCTATTTTTCAACAGGTGACGACTGCATTGTGATTAAATCCGGCTTGAATGAAGATGGCTGGCGGGTTGGAAAAGCCAGTGAGAATATTGTCATCAAGAACTGTACAACCAAGCACGGACATGGTGGTGTGGTCATTGGGAGTGAGATGTCGGGTGGCGTACGTAATGTTTACGCTCACGATTGCGACTTTAGTCAGACACAACGCGGATTACGCATCAAGTCTATGAAAGGCCGGGGTGGTGTGATTGAAGACCTGTGGTTTGAAAAAATTCGCATGGATAACATTGAGCGGGAAGCCATTAAGATAAACATGCATTACGGCAGCAGTTCCATTAAGCCGCGTACGGATAGTTTGCCGACTTTCAGAAATCTTCACTATAAGGATATCACTTCTAAAAATTCACAGTATGCTATCAGAATTCAGGGAATAGATAGTCTTTTTGTGGATGAGGTATATTTTGAAAACCTGACACTGGAAAGTAAATATGGCATTGTAATAGAAAATGCAGAGCATACAGAATTTAAAAACCTGAAATCCACGACTAAGGATTATTATCCTTTGAGACTGTCAAATGTGCAAAATCTTACTTTCGATTCAGTTGAATTTGTATCCGCAAGCGAGACTATGATTAATGCAGAAAAAATGGTTGAGAATGTACGGTTTAAAGGAGTAAACGATAAGGACTTTAAAGAACTGTATAAGTCGGTTTCAAATCCTGATATCGTTGTAGAGTAAATAAACGTAAAATGAGGAGGATTTTTTCTGTTCCCGGTCTGCTTGTTATTATTTGCTTTCTGTTGCCAGTTTGTCTTGAAGCTCAGAGCATTGTATTTGATGCAAATGTAAATAAGCAGATAACACTTCCACACATTTCGTCTGCATCTGCTTTAGTGAAATATCGTGGCAGCTACTTTATTGCGGGTGATGATTCCCCATATCTGTTTCAGTTGAACACCAAATATGAGGTAGTGGATTCTATCAAAATATTCAGCACGAAACACCTTGAAAACGGAAGGCTTCCAAAACATGAAAAGGCCGATTTTGAATGCATGACAGTAGTGCCCTGGGGAAAAGATTCTGACCTGTTGGTTTTTGGTTCAGGCAGTACAGGTGAAAAAAGTGAGGTGATGAGCCGAGTCGATTTTGATGGTCAGGATCATAAGGTTACGACTTACGATTTGGCTAAGCTCTACAAACATATTGCACAAAAATCTGATGCGCAGGCCGGCATAAATTTTGAAGGAGCCGGACTCTGGAAGAAGAAGCTGATCCTCCTGAATCGTGCCGACAATGCACTGATTATGATGGATCTTGATGATTTCAGAGACTATATTAAAGACGATAAAAAAGATAAACCGGACATTAAATCCATAAAATTCAACCTGCCTTCCGTTAACGGCGTATCTGCCAGGTTTTCTGGTATGTGTCTGTTGCTGGAAGAAGATATTCTTGTTTTTTCTGCATCGGTGGAGAATGATCCGAACTGGATCGACAATCAAAATATTGTAGGGAGTTATATTGGACTGATAGATTTGAATCAGCTTGAAAATACGACTCCGGTTTGTGAAAGAATAATGCATAACGGCAAACCATTGCAGGATAAAGTGGAATCTGTTTATGTGGTCAGCAGCACCAATTCAGATATAAAACTGCTGGGTGTAACTGACAATGATGATGGTAGTTCTAAACTATTGGAGATCGATTTTCGTAAAAGGACACACTAATCCTGGTATAACTAATACCTGAATCTTAATTGAACAACAGGTTCTGATGTTTAAAATATACACATTTTAGATTAGTGCATACAATCTCTTCTTAATCTGATTGGTTTAACTTTGATAATGGTTTAGTTTCTCATCTGAGAATATTGATGTTTAATTACTGCAACAATTAATTATATCATGAAAAAATCCTTGATCCTCATCTTTGTTGCACTGATCGTTTTTTCGTGCACATCAAATAAAAAGGAAAAAATGCAGACCGGCTTGTTTGAACCAACCTGGGAATCGTTGAAACAATACGAGGTTCCGGAATGGTTCAGGGATGCTAAATTTGGTATCTGGGCTCATTGGGGACCACAATGTCAGCCGGAAGCCGGGGACTGGTACGGGCGTCATATGTATGTTCAGGGGCACTGGCAATACAATTATCACCTGGAACATTACGGTCATCCTTCAGAATTTGGATTTAAGGATGTAATTCATGAATGGAAGGCGGATAAATGGGATCCTGAGAAACTGGTTGCATTGTATAAGCGGGCCGGTGCAAAGTATTTCTTTGCTATGGGGAATCATCACGATAACCTCGATTTATGGGACAGCAAATACCAGGAATGGAATTCCGTAAATGTTGGTCCGCATATGGATATTCTTGCCGGATGGGCGAAAGCAGCCAAGGCTAACAATTTGCCATTTGGAGTCAGTATTCATTCAGCGCATGCATGGCGTTGGTACGAAACAGCACAGCAATCAGATAAAACAGGAGATCTGGCAGGCGTGCCTTATGATGGAACACTGACGAAAGATGATGGAAAAGATACCTGGTGGGAAGGTCTGGATCCTCAGAATTTATATGCCCAAAATCACCCCTTAAGCAAAAACAGTGAAGATCCCGGCTCAATCGGTGGTCAGTGGGCATGGGGAAATGGAGCGACTCCTCCTTCCGAAGAATACTGCCTTAATTTTTACAACCGGACGGTAGACATGATCAATACCTTTGAGCCCGATCTTATTTATTTTGATGACACCGGCTTGCCCCTATGGCCTGTCAGTAATGTTGGGCTGGAATTAGCGGCTCATTATTACAATAAAAACATGGCTGATCACGATGGAAAACTGGAGGCCGTTCTCTTTGGAAAAATATTGACAGATGACCAGAAAGAATGCCTGGTCTGGGATGTGGAACGTGGTGCACCGGATGCCATTCAGGATAAAGCATGGCAAACCTGTACCTGTATTGGTGGATGGCATTATGATCGCAGTTTGTATGAAAGAAGCGGATATAAATCAGCAAAAACTGTCATCCAGATGTTGGTGGATATTATCAGTAAAAACGGGAATCTTTTGTTGAATATTCCTGTTCGGGGCGATGGTTCCATTGATGAAAAGGAACTTGCAGTTGTTGAGGGTATTACAGAGTGGATGGATACAAACAGTGAATGCATTTACGGAACACGGCCATGGGCCATTTATGGTGAGGGACCCAAAGCTGACAGCACCAACCCGATCAAAGATCAGGGATTTAATGAAGGTAGAGGAGCCGCGTATTCATCTGAAGATATCCGGTTCACAAAAAAGGGAGATGTGTTATATGCTGTTGTTATGGATCAACCGGAAAACAATCAGATACTTATTAAGTCATTAGCTGTTAACGGTCCGTATTTCAAGGATAAAATGAAGCATGTGGAACTGGTAGGCGGCTCGGTTAACTCTTTCCGTTTCGACGAGAATGGCCTGACTGTTCAGTTGCCCCAAAATGATCGGACAGACATGCCGTGTGTGCTAAAAATATATTGAAGACAGCGTTTCAAAAAATTAAATTCATGAAGAATCCGGACCGCACCCTGCCACATGCTAAATTTTTACTGTTTATCCTCATGTTGACTGCTTACGGTATTCCGCTTCTGGCTGAGGGTGACGGATATGGTGAAAATCCCGGAGGCGCTGGCGGAGATACTATCATTGTAGATAATGCAAACGATTTAAAATCCCTGGCTGGCTCATCCACGCCTTATGTTCTTCTGATTAAGGACACAATTGATGTTGGTTCAGAGGTTCGTGTGAGGAGTTATAAAACTATTTCAGGCCTGAATTCAAGCTCAACAATTATTGGCGATATTAATATCAGCGGTGGAACGCATGATGTGGTTATTAAGAACCTGAATATAACCAATCCGGCAAATGATGGCATCACAATACGGGAAGCACGATATGTATATGTAACCAATTGTACGGTTTACGATTGTGCGGATGGGTGCATTGATGTTACGGTTGAATCTGATTTTGTGACGATTTCATATTGCAGGTTCTATTATGACCAGGTTACCTTTCATAAATTTGTAAATTTAATTGGTGCCGATGACAGCAATATTACCGACCGGGGGAAATTGCATGTTACGATGCATCACAACTGGTGGGATACGGGATGTACTTCGCGTATGCCACGGGTGCGTTTCGGGCGTGTACATGTTTACAATAATTATTTCAGTTGTGTCGGAAATAACTATGCAAACCGTGCTGCTCTCGAAGCCCAGATATTATCAGAATACAATTATTTTGAGGGCGTAAGAGACCCGTTAGCCGTTGAAGGCGGCGAGGCCCGAAGCCAAGGCAATATTTATGATAGCTGCGAAGGTACTGTTTATGAGGGTACGGATGATGTTTTTACAGCGAGTTATAATTATACCACTGTAAGTGCCGAAGATGCAAGAAGTGAGGTTATTGAAAAAGCCGGAAATGAAAACAGGGATTCTGTTCTGACCAATCAAAAGAAAGAAACAATAATAAACTGGAATGACCTTGATCCCATTACCTTCGGTACGCCTTTGGATGAAACCCGGCTTAATGCAAGTGCCAATGGAAATACAGGTTCACCCATATACAGCCATCCCATTGGATCCCAATTGCCTGAAGGATATAATACCATTACGGTATCTTTCCCGGAAGATGATAACTATAAGGCTGCGAGTAAAACAGTGAATATCAGGGTGAATTATGAATATTTTGCACTTCGTATTAACATCACTGATGGTGTTGATTCCGGATTGGTAACCGTATTTCCTGAGGGAAATCTTGTAGAAGGAGAACGTTTATATCCTAAGGGGACAGAGGTGACTTTAACGGCATCTTCCAATCCTGTTTCAGATTTTGAACACTGGAACGATAATTATAATGATACAGCAATTACCATTACGATGGATCAGGATGTTCAGGTCAGTGCAAATTACAAGCAATTGGATTACATCGTTGCCTGGGATTTTTTTATGGATGGTGATGATATAAGACAACCTGATTTATTTGCGACAGAGGATAACCGGAATGCAACATTTTCGCTGCTTAAGGAAGATAACGCATCTTACACCTGGACTTTATTTTCAGGCGATAATCTGTTGTTTGGTAAAAATGCAGCGATGATCCGGAAGGGCAGATCTTCTGCCGGCGACTATTTTTTTGCTATCCGGTTTGATGCTGGTCATTACAGGAATATTCGGCTGACCGCAGAAATGCTGGGTTTTTCTGCTTATTATGTTAACCAGAATGTGGAATATTCAACAGATGGCATAACCTATTATAAAGTCGGTGAATTTAATCTTAACGAAGATTCTGTGTGGTATGCAAATGAATTTTATCTGCCGGAAGCTGCCAATCGCAGGGATTCAGTGTTTGTCCGGTTCATTGCGGATAAAAGTTCAGAACTGATCACAAACGGATCAATCCTGGGCGCATCCATCAGTAACATTTATGTGTATGCGGATAATGTGACGTATGATCAGATTCAGACATTTGTGGCGGGCCGGAAGATTGATAAGGTTATCTATTATTCTGTTGATGGAAAAGCAAACCCGCATCCTGTACAGGGAATCAATATTGTAGCTACCGTATATGACGATGGAAGTGTTGCTACCCGGAAGATTTTTATTAAAGACCCGGTTATTTTCCCTGCGAATAATCTTTTACAATCTCGTTGACACCCTTTAAAACGTAGTGCGGACGATAGGCAAATTCCTTGATGGTTTCTGTGGTTGATATGCCTGAAAGCACCAGGCAGGTGTCAATTTCTGCTTCTATCCCGGCTACAATATCAGTATCCATACGGTCGCCTATAATAATGGTATCTTCACGTTGAATACCCAACTTTTTCAGAGCGATGCGCATCATTAGCGGGTTAGGCTTACCTACAAAATAGGCCTGCTTGCCTGTGGCCAGTTCAATGGGAGAAATCAATGCTTTTGTGGCAGGAGCAATACCATTTTCTATCGGGCCGGTCAGGTCAGGATTGGTTCCAACCAGTTTAGCCCCTTTGTTAACCAGGTTAACTGCTTTTTCGATGACTTCGTAACTGTAGGAACGCGCTTCCCCCATCACCACGTAATCCGGATCGATGTTGTTGCTGGAATAGCCGGCGTTGTACAGTGCATTAATCAATCCGGCTTCGCCAATGATATAGGCACTGCCATTCGGTTTTTGATTCTGCAGAAAAGTAGCAGTGGCCAGGGCGCTGGTGTAAAAATGTTCGGGACCCACATCGAGTCCCATTCGCGACAGCTTCCCCTGTAATTCTTTAATGGTACGTTCGCTGGAATTGGTGAGGAATACAAATTTCTTATTCTCCTCCTTAAGCCAGCCAACAAATTCTTTTACTCCATCCAGAATTTTGTTGCCATGATAAATTACACCATCCATGTCACAGATAAATCCGGATTTGTTGCGGATATTTTCAACCATTGCTTTTTTTGTCATCGATATACTGATTTATTGGAGTTTTCTAATCGCTTCTTTTTTCAGATGTTAAATTACAACCTTTCTTTATGTTATCCGTTATTTTTGTTTGTTTTTTAATTCCGTATTATCAGAATTTGATTATGTGAAATATTATTTACGCAGGATTGGTTTATTTTGTAATAATAGAACATGGCATTTTTTATCTATCCGGAGGCTCATTAATACATTTAAAAAATATTAGTTTAATTTGTAATATTGCAATTTTCCGGAGCATAAACACATTAAGCATGAAAACCTTAAAAAGTATATTAGTTATTATTTGCCTGATCCCGGCATTTTTGACTGCACAGGTCAAAGAACAACTTGAACTTTTCCCTTTAAACTCAGTGCGTCTGCTTGAAAGCCCTTTTAAGCATGCAGAAATGAAGGATATGGAATATATTCTGGCGCTTGATCCTGATCGCCTGCTTGCTCCTTATCTTAAGGAAGCCGGTCTGGAACCCAAAGCGGAAAACTATCCTAACTGGGAGAATACTGGATTGGACGGACATATTGGAGGTCACTATCTTTCCGCTCTTGCAATGATGTATGCTGCCACAGGCGATCAGCGCATGAAGGACAGAATGGATTACATGCTCAGTGAACTGAAACGGTGTCAGGATAACCATGACGATGGCTACCTGGGTGGTGTGCCCGGAGGACGTGCCATGTGGAAGGAAATTGCCGAAGGACATATTGATGCAGGGGCTTTCAGCCTGAATAAAAAATGGGTGCCCTTGTATAATATTCATAAAATTTATGCCGGATTGCGTGATGCATATCTTTTTGGCGGAAGTGAAGAGGCTAAGGAGATGTTGATAAAACTGACAGACTGGGCTATCAAACTGGTATCAAACTTGTCTGAGGATCAGATACAGGATATGCTGCGAAGTGAGCATGGCGGACTGAATGAAGTATTTGCGGATGTGGCTTTTATTACGGGAAATGATAAATATCTGACCCTTGCCAAACAGTTTTCCCATCATTATGTGCTTAATCCCTTGCTTCAGCACGAAGACAAACTCACCGGAATGCACGCCAATACCCAGATTCCTAAAGTGATAGGATTTAAACGTATTGCTGAATACGATGGCGATACAACATGGGCCGATGCTGCCCGTTTCTTCTGGGAAACCGTCGTGGATAACCGGACTGTCACAATTGGCGGGAACAGTGTACGAGAACATTTCAATCCGGTGGATGATTTTTCAGGAATGATCAATAGCGAGCAGGGTCCTGAAACCTGTAATACCTATAACATGCTCAAGTTGACTAAAATGTTGTTTCTGTCCGATCCGGACGTTAAATACATGGATTATTATGAGCGGGCATTGTATAATCATATCCTGTCAACGGAGGAACCGGACAGAGGAGGGTTCGTATATTTTACACCCATGCGTCCCGGGCACTACAGGGTATATTCTCAGCCTGAAACCAGCTTCTGGTGTTGTGTTGGTTCAGGCCTCGAAAACCATACCAAATACGGTGAGCTGATCTATGCCCATGACGGTGATGATCTGTATGTAAACCTGTTTATTCCATCTACACTTGATTGGAAAAAGAAAGGCATTAAAATTACCCAGAACACCGCATTTCCGGATAAGGAAAAGACGGAATTAACGCTTAATTTAAAAAAGAAATCAAAATTTGGAATTCATATCCGGTACCCGGAATGGATCACCAAAGGGGGGATGACCGTTTTCGTGAATGGGGAACCGGTTGAAATTCCGGATCAGCCCGGAGAATATGTAACCGTATACCGGAAATGGAAAGATGGTGACAACATAAGTGTCTCCCTTCCGATGCATACCACTGTTGAACAGATTCCTGACGGCGAACATTATTTTTCTATTCTTCACGGGCCGGTAGTGTTAGCGGCCAAAACAACAACAGATAATATGCCGGGACTCTATGCCGATGCCAGCCGCGGAGGACATATTGCATCAGGAGAAAAAATTCCGCTGCAGGAAATGCCGATCATAGTAAGTGAGCCGGATCAGATTGCCGCAAAAGTCAAGCCTGTACAGGGCGAAGCACTAACATTTACCCTCGACGATCTCTATTCTGGAGATTACAGCAACCTGACGTTAATACCGTTTTACAGACTGCACGATTCACGCTATATTATCTACTGGCAAAGTGAAACGGAAGATGCCGTAAAGGAAATTAAAGCAGAGATCGCCGCTAAAGAAGCAGCCGAACAGGAACTGGAACGCAGCACTGTTGACCTGATTTATCCGGGGGAACAGCAGCCCGAATCGGATCATTTTATAAAGTTTGATCGATCCAATGCCGGAGTCAATGCCGGCAAACACTGGCGTGATGCACAGGGATGGTTCAGTTATGAATTAAGAAATCCTGATAAAGTACCGGTAAAACTACGTGTGATGTATTTCAGCGGAGACCGGGGCCGGAATTTCAATATCCTGGCCAACAACAAGGTGATCGCAGAAGTGAATCTAAGAGGCAGGAGAGGAAATGATTTTTATACGGTAGACTACGATATTCCTGATGATATAGCGTTAAGTACTTCGGGTACTTTTATTGTTAAGTTTGAAGCAAAGGAAGGTTCAGTTGCAGGGGGAGTCTACGAAGTCAGGTTGTTAAAAGATTAAAGGACATAAGCTCTGCTAAGTTTTTTGATCTGTTCCTGGTGAAATAATCGTTCTCAGAATTAAACCCGAAAGAAGGATTAAGCAACTAAAAGATGTAGCTTTTATCCGCTTCATCAGGATGGTTGGACGTCTGATTTTTTCAGTGCCTTCATTTTTCGTAACTTGTGGACGCGTACGAATTACCCTAAAACGATCAGAACATGGAAGATCAGATGAATTCCCGGTTAAAACTTGCATTTGATTTTGTCAGTTACACCAATCAGAATCTCTTTCTTACAGGCAAAGCCGGAACCGGGAAAACAACATTTTTACACGATTTAAGACAAAAAACATTTAAGCGTTTGGTTGTTGTGGCACCTACAGGAGTGGCAGCCATAAACGCCGGAGGTGTTACTATTCATTCCTTTTTTCAGTTGTCTTTCGGACCCCAGATTCCCGGAACTGGAAGTGCAGAAGTTAACAATGGCCGTTCAATGGTCTTTAAGCGCTTCAGTAAAGAAAAAATCAATATTATACGTAGTCTCGACCTGCTTGTGATTGATGAAATAAGTATGGTCAGGGCCGATGTGCTGGACGCTATAGATGCTGTTCTGCGCAGGTTCCGTGACAGGGATAAACCCTTTGGCGGGGTTCAGCTGTTAATGATTGGAGATCTTCAGCAGTTGGCTCCTATCATTAAAGAAGAGGAATGGGAACTTCTTAAACCGTATTATGATACGGGTTTTTTCTTTAGCAGCAATGCACTTCGGAAAGCTTCATTCCAAAGCATAGAGTTAAAAAAGATTTTCAGGCAGGAGGATGAGGATTTTATTTATCTTTTAAATAAGATCCGTGATAACAACATTGAGCCAACCGAACTGGAAGCCTTAAATAAACGTTATATGCCCGGATTTAAACCCGACGATAAGGATGGGTATATAACGCTGACCACACATAATTACCAAGCAAACGAAATAAATCAATCTAAACTGGATGCACTGAAGCAGAAGTCTTATACCTTTTCAGCTGTTATCAGCGATGATTTTCCTGAATACATGTATCCAACTGACCCGGAGCTCATCCTTAAAAAAGGTGCACAGGTTATGTTTGTTAAAAACGATTCGTCTCCCGAAAAACGTTACTTCAATGGTAAAATCGGTAAAATAAGCGAAATCAATGCATCTTCGATTATGGTAAAATGTCCGGATGATCAGGAGGCAATTCAGGTTGAAACCGAACGCTGGGATAATACTAAATATACTTTAAATGAAGATACACAGGAGATTCAGGAGGAGGTGACGGGTTCATTTTCACAATATCCGCTGAAACTCGCGTGGGCTATTACCATTCATAAAAGCCAGGGACTGACATTTGAAAAAGCCATTATCAATGCGAGACAATCCTTTGCCCATGGTCAGGTGTATGTTGCCCTGAGCCGCTGTAAATCCCTGGAAGGAATGGTGCTGAGTTCGCCTATAGACCTGCAAAGTATTAAAAGTGATATTTCTGTACTCTCGTTTACAAAAGAGGCAGAGGCTAAACAACCAACCTCAGAAGATTTTCAGAAAGCACGTACGAAATATCAGCGCTACCTGCTTTCTGAGCTTTTTGATTTTAGCTCCATCCGTGCCCGAATTCAGTATGCACAGTATCTCTGCAATGAAAATAAAAATATACTGCTTGGGGATCTCCCTGATCAACTGGCACAGATTCAGCCGGTGTTAAAGGAGGAATTGATAAGTGTCGCCGATAAGTTCCGGTTACAGATTGACAGTCTGCTTCCCCTTTCTGATGATATTGAGCATAACACCTTGCTACAGGAGAGAATCACTAAAGCGTCCCATTACTTCAGTGAGAAACTTGAACAGTCTGTTACAGAACAAATCAATGCCGGTAATTATGAAACAGATAATAAAAAAGTGCAGAAGCAACTCGGGAATGCTGTGGAAGAATTACAACGTGAGCTGCGCATCAAAGCAAAGGTACTGTATGCCTGCAGGGATGGATTCTCTGTAGTATCCTATCTCGAGGCCAGAGCAAAGGCATCAGTCGATAAAACAAGCAGTTGGAAAAGACGGAGCAGAGATGAAAAAGTAAGCACCGTTTCAAAGCATCCGGATTTTTATAGGCAACTCGGCACATGGAGGAGCGTTAAGGCTGATGAACTGAATGTCAGCACTTCGCGTATTATCCGGCAGACAGCCTTACTGGAAATTGCAGACCTTCTGCCTGCAACAGCAGTGGAGCTAAAATCCATCCGGGGTATGGGTGGAAAAAAGATAAAACAATTTGGGAAGGAGATCCTTGAAATGGTTATCCGGTTTCGAAAAGAATTGAATTTGGATCTGCCTGCAAATGCAGAAAAAGAACCTGAAAAAGCCATGCTGGATTCAAAAGGCGTAAGTTTTTCCATGTTCAAAACAGGTAAGTCGCCACTTGAGATTGCTCAGGCCAGAGGAATGGCAGTTTCCACCGTTGAGGGTCATCTGGCGCAGTTTGTAAGTCATGAAGAATTCAACCTGGACAGGTTGGTGGTAAAAGAGAAGCAGGATAAAATTCTCAGGGAAATAAAACGTAAACCCTACGATTCCCTTACAGAGTTAAAACAGCGTCTTGGTGAAGATATCGGTTATGGCGATATTCGCTTCGTTTTAGCCTTCCATAAAGCAGAAAGGAATGGCTGAAGGGCATAAAAAAACGGTTAAACTACAGATCAAACTCTATGTTTAGCCGTTTTAATGCCTTAATCGTATTCTATTTCAGTATTCTGATTTCCGTTTCAACCGGGATAGCCATTTTGTACAGGGCCTGAACACCACAATATTTTTCTGATGAAAGATTGACTGCTTTCTGGAGTTTATCCAATGGCAGGTCGTTACCTTTAAATTCATAAATCACTTTCATGGATTTATAATATTTGGGGTGCTCTTCGGTGCTTTCGCCTTCAACTTTAATGTTCAGTGAATCATACTCCACGCGCATTTTTTTAAGAATAGATACCACATCCATTCCTGTACATCCGGCAAGAGAAACCAACATAAGCTTTTTAGGGCGTGGTCCTTTGTCTTGTCCCCCGACTTCAGGACTTGCATCAAGCGTGAGTTTATGACCGTCAAGATCTGTCGTAAAAGACATCCCTTCGTCCCAGGATAAATTAATTTCGTGCTTCATATTTAAAATTTTATATATTTAACGGAGAGTAAATAAAAAAGTTCAGAATTAATACAGGTTCTTTTCTTTTAGAATAAGAATGGCTTTCTTCGCTGCATCCTGATGGCTCTCTTTCTTTGATGTTCCTGTGCCATCAGCATAAAGTTCATTGTTAATCAGGACCTGCGTGTAAAAGGTTGGAACATTATGTTTGTTGATCACTTCCCTGACCAGTGAAAAAGAAATTTCCTTTCTGTTTTTCTGGCTCCATTCCAGTAACAGCGATTTATAATTGCTATCCTGGCGAACCATATTTTTCATTTCGTCAAGTTTCTTATAGAGTTTGTGTTCTACAAAACTTTTACAGTTGTTATAGCCCTGATCCAGGTAAACCGCTCCGATTAGAGCTTCCAGGGTATTTCCTGGAATATTGGTATTCGGATTATTACTGGTTGTTTTAACCAGTTTTTCCAGGCCCAGATCTTCAGCAAGACTGTTCAGTGTATTTCTGCTCACCAGTTTTGCCCTGGCACTGGTGAGAAAACCTTCATTTCTGTTGGGATAGTTCAGATAAATAATATCTGCAACGATGGCATCCAGAATGGCATCTCCCAGAAACTCAAGACGCTCATTGTTGACATGCCTGCCATTTTTCTGCTTAATGGAGGTAGACTTGTGAATAAAGGCCAGTTCGTAAATGTCAGGATCATTCGGTTTGAAACCGGTCAGCTCCTGAATGGTAAACGAAAAAGACTTTTCCTTTTTGGGAAGGAAAAGTCTTTTTAACCGTTCAATATTTTTAATCACTCCTTATTCGGTGAATTTTTTTATGATAACAGAAGCATTATGTCCGCCAAAACCAAATGTGTTGGAAAGTGCAGCGTTAACCACACGTTTCTGTGCTTTATGGAACGTGAGATTCAGTTTTGAATCAATACCGGGATCCAGTTCCTGCAGGTTGATTGTCGGAGGAATAATATCTTCTCTTACAGCGAGGATACAAGCCATTGCTTCGGCTGCTCCGGCTGCACCAAGCAGGTGACCTGTCATCGATTTGGTAGAACTGATGTTCAGGTTGTATGCGTGATCTCCAAAGACCTTTTTAATAGCCTGTGTTTCTGCAATATCACCGAGCGGAGTAGCCGTTCCGTGTACATTTACATAATCAATATCTTCCGGATTCATGCCGGCATCTTCAAGTGCACGTTGCATAACCAGGGCTGCACCAAGTCCTTCCGGATGAGGTGCTGTAATATGATAAGCATCGGCAGACATTCCACCACCCACAATTTCGGCGTAGATTTTTGCCCCACGTTTAATGGCATGATCATAATCTTCCAGGATAAGACAACCTCCACCTTCACCCATCACAAAGCCATCACGTGTTTTACAAAACGGACGTGAAGCGGTCTCAGGGTTTTCATTATTGGTAGACAGTGCCTGTGCTGAATTAAACCCACCCACACCTGATTCGGTGATGGCAGCCTCTGATCCTCCGGTGACGATCATTTCGGCTTTACCTAAACGGATATAATTCAGTGCATCAATGATTGCATTTGTTGAAGATGCACAGGCGGAAACCACACCAAAGTTAGGGCCGCGTAAACCGTATTTCATCGAAATATGTCCGGGTGCAATATCAGCAATCATTTTAGGAATAAAGAAAGGGCTGAAACGTGGTGTTCCATCACCCTTTCCAAATGCTGTTAATTCCTGCTGGAAAGTTATGAGCCCACCAATTCCGGCTCCCCATATAACTCCAACCCTGTTTTTATCAACAGAATCGTCTTCCATTATACCGGAGTCTTCAATTGCCTGGGAGGCACTAACAATAGCGTACTGGGCAAAAAGATCCAGCTTACGTACTTCTTTGCGGTCAAAATATGCCTCGGCGTTATAGTTTTTAACCTCGCACGCAAACTTGGTTTTGAATAAAGAAGGGTCGAAATGGGTTATGATACCTGATCCGCTTACTCCTTTAGACAAGTTGTCCCAGAACTCCTGTACTGAATTTCCTAGTGGAGTAATAGCCCCAAGGCCAGTGATTACAACTCGTTTAAATTCCATGCAAAAATTTTAAAATGCGATTAATTAACCAGCGTTTTCTTCTATGTACTTGATAGCATCTCCAACTGTAGAGATGTTTTCAGCCTGATCGTCAGGAATAGAAATATTAAATTCCTTTTCAAATTCCATGATCAGCTCAACAGTGTCAAGCGAATCAGCTCCAAGGTCATTGGTGAAGCTAGCTTCAGGAGTTACTTCTGTTTCGTCTACTCCCATTTTGTCAACGATGATCGCTTTAACTCTTGATGCAATGTCAGACATAACTTTTTAATTTTAGTTAATAATTAGTTTCGAAAATATCGCTGCAAAGAAATATATTTTTTCTGTAATAATTAAAATTTTGTGACACAAAAATCATATTTTTGAGCAGTTTAACATGCAATTTAAGAAATTTTGACGAAAAATAATATATTGTAAATGAATAAATTAGCGCTTTTAGCAAGTGGTTCGGGTTCTAACGTGGAGAACTTCTATAATTATTTTAAGAATAACCATGATATTGAGATCTCTATTGTGCTCTGTAATAACCCCAAAGCCTTTGTTATAGAGCGATGCAGACGTCTTGGAATACCCTGTGTAGTCATTAACAGGACGCAGTTTTACAATTCTGATGAAATAATTGAGGTGCTAAAGTCGTATTCGATTGATTTTATTGTACTTGCAGGCTTTTTATGGCTCATACCCGATAACCTGATAAAAGCGTACAACAGGAAGATGGTCAATATTCATCCGGCCTTATTGCCTAAGTTTGGCGGTAAAGGCATGTATGGCGATAATGTTCACAAGGCTGTTGTTGAACATAAAGAGGTAAAGTCGGGTATAACAGTTCATTATGTCAATGAAAATTTCGATGAGGGAGAAATAATCTTTCAGGCAGAATGCCCGGTTTTGCCCGATGATACTTATGCCGAGGTCGCGGCAAAGGTACATGAACTGGAGTATGCCTGGTTTCCCCGGATCGTAGAACGCCTGTTGAAGGAGTAGCTGATTCTGCCCTAATGAAGGATTGTTGTATGGTAGTGCTGCTGTTACAGGATAATTTTTAAAAAAGAAAGTATGGAGATGCATGGTGTTTTGTTTGCTTTTGCCCTGACGCTTTTTGCCGGCCTTTCAACAGGCATTGGCAGCATTCTTGCATTTTTTACCAAACACACCAATACACGGTTTTTATCTGTCGCTCTTGGTTTCTCAGCAGGGGTAATGATTTATGTTTCCTTTGTGGAGATCTTCAACGAATCCATTCATCTGCTGTCACAATGTTATTCTGAAAAGACGGGGACGGCATATGCAGTACTATCCTTTTTTGGTGGCATCCTGTTTATCGGGCTCATTGATAAATTCGTTCCCAGTGATGAAAATCCGCATGAAATGCGTATGGTGGAAGATATTGCTCAGAGTAAAAAAGGTTCAAAGCATAAGCTGATGCGGACCGGTTTGTTTACAGCCCTGGCCATTGCCATTCATAACTTTCCGGAAGGTCTGGCCACCTTTACGGCGGCTTTGGCTGATCCGGAAGTAGGAATCGCTATTGCTGTGGCTATTGCCATTCATAATATACCTGAAGGCATCGCTGTTTCCGTACCTATTTATTATGCTACCGGAAATAAAAGAAAGGCATTCCGCCTGAGTTTTTTGTCGGGAATGGCCGAGCCTGTAGGTGCTTTGGTCGGTTATCTTATTTTAATGCCGTTTATGTCTGAAACCCTTTATGGTGTACTTTTTGGTTTTATTGCGGGTATTATGGTATTCATTTCAGTAGATGAATTGCTGCCCGGAGCTGAAGAATACGGCGAACATCATTACTCCATTTACGGTTTAATAAGTGGAATGGCTGTAATGGCTGTAAGTTTATTGCTTTTTATTTAAACTTCTTATTATGAAACTGATTGTTTCTTTCATACTATTAATAAGCCTGCAGAATGGATTTGCACAGGATATGGTGACCGACCGTCCGGATCAAACCGAATCAGCCAGTATTGTACCTAAATTACATGTTCAGCTTGAGTCCGGATTTGATTTTACTGACGCCAGCTCTCTGTCGGATATTAAAGATGTAAAAAGTATTCAGTCCTTGCTTCGTTTTGGTTTGACTTCAGTACTTGAACTCAGGCTGCGTTTTTCAAACGAAACCGCAACATTGGTTAATGATCCTGAAAACAGTATAAGCAATATACTGAATCCGGGGTTTAAATACCGCCTGTTTAAAGGCGCCGGCCTTATTCCCGATGTTGCAGTAATGGGATCTTTCCTGTTGCCGGTTACATCGGATGACGGGAGTCAGTTCTGGTCGCCGGAAATAAGACTTGCAGCGCAACATGATCTCCTGGATTTCTTAAGTATGGGCTATAATCTCGCCCTGTTCTGGGACAACAATAATTATGATACCCAAAAGTTTTATTCTGTGTCTATGGGATTAAATGTTATTCCTAAAACCGGACTGTTCCTGGAGCTTTTCGGAGAAGATTACAGAACACTCGGAACCATGGGGTACATTGATGGTGGGTTTACGTTTAACATCATCAATAATATACAGTTGGACGCTTACCTTGGTTATGGACTGAATGATAACGCCAATGATATGTTCTGGGGTGTTGGCCTATCAGTCAGGTTGCCAAAATAATGCTTTATTCCGTTTTAAAATAGTCATCCAAAGCTTCACTTATAATCTTTGCAATTACCATTTGGCCTTCCGGTTTCAGATGAATCCCATCAATGGTCACGTAATCAAAAACACCTTCAAGGTGCGGATAGGTATTGATGTAAACACAACCTTCTTCTTTTGCCACTTTTTTAAATTCCTTATTCAGGTATTTTATCCTGTCGTTTCCTTTCAGATATTTATCGTGCAGTTCCGGGTGTGGGTTCATCGGTGGAGGTGAAACAATAAACAGCTTTGGGTGCGACGACCGATACACAGGATGTGCTTTTATCTTTGCGATAAGGGTACGCATGCTGTCCGGAACATTTTTTATATTTTCAGTAAAAACAGCTTTGCAGTCATTCGTCCCCAGCATGATGACAATAGCATCCTGTTTCCCGCTGTAAGCATATGCTTCGTCCATGTAACGGTCAATATTGTGCAAGGTGTTTAGTGCAGGACGGTTCAGATTATTGTATCCTATGGTGTTACCGGAAATGCATGAATTATAGATAAAGTCCTCAAACCTGACTGTTTTAAGCTGGGTGACCCACCCGAAATAAAACTCACCGTTGGAATCTCCTATGGCAAGTATATTTTTGCTTTCCGTAGGATTAAGTGCCACGTCTGTAAGCATCTCGTGTGTGCCTTCAAACACTGTCAGCTGGATCAGGTCCTTGTAACTTTTACGGTATTGGATAAGCCTTTTACCCAGTTTTCCCTTTGTAAGTGACTGATAATTTTGTGATGCCACAAGTGTTAACATATCGCTTTCCGGTACAATTGCTTCAGTTTCCGTTGCATCAAAGTCACGTACAACCTTATTGTAAAACTTCAGGGATTGCGTCACCGGAACCGAGCCAGTGTATCCGTCATGGATGCCGGTATAGATAAAAAGCTTGGCTTTATGCCTTTTCTCAACCGGTGTTTGCATAAATAACGGAGATCGTTTGTGTGCCTCCTTTTTATCAATGTAATATCCTTTTGAACCAAAATTTCTGCCGGTGGTGCATATGGCAATATCACGTGCATACTTGTTCTTTCTACCTTCTGACTCATTAAACCACGCTTCGAGGTCGGATATCGGTACCCAGGCAGAAAAAGTCTTTACCGGATAAATCGTGTTCATATACGCCAGAAGGGTCGCATAGCCGCCGCCACTTACCCCAACGATATGGATTTCGGTGGTGTCAACACGGGCATGATGAATAGCATAAGCAATAGCATCATCAATATCCTGTATAACCTTTGAACTGCCACATGCGTCAAATTTATTATTTGCGCCACGAAAATCAGGATGAATGTAAACGAACCCTTTGCTGATACATTCCAAAGCCAATGGATCTTTCTGTGTGTAATCTCCGCTCCAGGTGTGGAGGCTGACGATCAAAGGTGCCGGTGACTGATCCGAACCAGCATAAAACATGGCTTTCTGTTCTGTGTGATCAGATGTGGAATTAACAGTAATCTCATGGCACTCCGAAGGCCAGTCTTTTTTAGTTGTATCATCCCATGCAGGATTATCTTGTGAAAGTAAACGAAAACTCATAAGAATCAATACGAATAAAATACCTGTAAAACCTGATTTGGCTTTCATGTTAAAAGTGTTTAATGATCGAGAATGTAAAAGTACAAAACCAATTAATGGTATGAAAATCAATCCTGAAATGTTTATTTTTATTGTAATTTTGAATGTCAGGATATATCCTGATATGAACCTCAAAAATTGATGTGCCATGCGGAAGTTAATATGTGCCCTGCTTGTTTTACCTGTTCTGACAGTCATTACAGTTAAGGCTCAGCAGCCGGATTATGATCGTAAAGTTGATAGTCTGCTGTCTGTTATGACCCTGGAGGAGAAAATTGGTCAAATGAACCAGTATAATGGCTTTTGGGATGTTACCGGCCCTGTTCCCACCGAAAAAAGTACGAAGGAAAAATACGATAATATCATTTCAGGAAAAGTTGGTTCTGTGCTGAATGTTCTGGGAACAAAGGAAGTCCGCAAGTTGCAGGAGCTGGTTGTAACAAAAAGTCGGCTTGGTATTCCACTGGTTTTTGGATTTGATGTGATTCACGGATACCGGACTCTTACACCTATTCCTCTGGGCGAAGCTGCCAGTTGGGATCTGGATGCCATTGAAAAATCAGCCAGGATAGCAGCACTGGAAGCATCTGCAGCCGGCCAGAACTGGACCTTTGCTCCAATGGTTGATGTCTCACGCGATGCACGCTGGGGAAGGGTAATGGAAGGTGCAGGTGAAGATCCGTATCTTGGGAGTCTTATTGCGAAAGCACGGGTCAGAGGTTTTCAGGGTGAAGATCTGTCTTCATCCGGTACAATAATGGCATGTGCCAAGCATTATGCCGGTTATGGTTTTGCCGAGTCCGGCAAAGATTACAATACGGTGGATGTTGGAACTTCTACCATATTCAATGTGATTCTTCCTCCCTTCAGAGCTGCGGAGGAGGCCGGAGTAAAAACATTTATGAATTCATTTAATGAACTCAACGGCGTACCGGCAACCGGCAATAATTTTTTATTGCGTACCATTTTAAAAGGTGAATGGGACTTTGATGGTTTTGTGGTATCCGACTGGGGTTCTATCTCTGAAATGAAGGCACATGGTTTTGTAAAGGATAACCGGGAAGCTGCAGAAAAAGCGGTTAAAGCCGGATGTGATATGGATATGGAATCTTATGCTTACATAACCTATCTCAAAGATCTTGTTGAGTCGGGACAGGTGGATGTAAAACTGATTGATGATGCCGTAAAACGTATACTCCACGCAAAGTTCGAGTTAGGCCTGTTCGATGATCCCTATAAATACTGTAATGCGGAGCGGGAAAAGAAAATCATCGGTCAGGAGAGCAACCGTAAAGCCGCATTGGATATGTCCCGAAAATCGATGGTTCTGTTAAAAAACGATGAATTATTGCTGCCATTGAATAAGGAGGGAGTAAAAATTGCCCTTATCGGCCCGCTGGCAGATGATAAGGATAGTCCGCTGGGGAACTGGGGAGGCGCTGTAGTACGAAATTCAGCGATCTCTGTTCTTGAAGGTATGGAGCGGTATACCGGCAACCAACTACGATTTTCAAAAGGAATACAATTAGTCAGTAATGAACCGGCATTTGCTGCCGGAATATCCATAAATGCAACAGATACTTCAATGATGAGTGAGGCTGTTAGCCTGGCCCGGGAAGCAGATATCGTGGTTATGGTTTTGGGTGAACACGGTATGCAGAGCGGTGAGGGCCGGAGTCGTGCTTTTTTAGGTCTGCCCGGTTTACAGCAGCAGTTAATGGAAGCGGTATATGCCGTAAATCCAAATATTGTGCTAGTACTAATGAATGGCAGGCCATTGGCTATTCGCTGGGCAGCTGAAAATATACCATCTATCCTGGAGGCCTGGCAGCCTGGCAGTATGGGAGGACAGGCTATAGCAGAAATCCTGTATGGGGATTATAATCCTTCAGGAAAGCTTCCAATGTCTTTCCCCAGAAGTGTCGGACAGGTGCCGCTTTACTACAATCATAAAAGTACCGGTCGTCCGGGGCCAAAGAAAGATGTGTACTGGTCTCATTATATTGATCAGAGCAACGATCCGTTATTCCCCTTTGGTTTTGGTTTGAGTTATACTGATTTTAAATATACAAACCTGCAGGTGAAAGCTACCTCAACACCGGAAGTGTTTGTCTCGGTAGTGATTCAGAATACAGGTGAAATGTCTGGAGAAGAGGTGGTGCAGCTGTACATCAGGGATGAAGTTGCCAGTGTTACACGTCCGGTGAAAGAATTAAAGGGATTTAAAAAAGTTATGCTTAAAGCAGGCGAAAGTCGTAAAATCTCATTCATTCTGACTAAAAACGAGCTTGGATTTTATAATAATGAAGGAGAATTTATTTTTGAACCCGGTGATTTTGAAATCTGGGTAGGACCCAGTTCTGCCGATGGTTTGCACACTTCACTATTTGTGGACCGGCTGGATGATTAATCATTTGGCCTACCGGTGAAAGTGCATGTGTTCAATTATTAATGACTCGTAGTGACTGTTAATCGTTATTTGTCGGTCCTTTTAAGCCATTTTTCTGCAAGAACCGGCCATGTTGTTCCGGCCAGTGATCCTTTTCTCAAACCATAACCATGTCCGCCTTTCGGGAGCAGATGAAGTTCAACAGGAACCTTTGCATCGCGCAAAGCCGTCGTCATTACCAGGGCGCTGTTGCTGTAAGGGTCGTCTGCTGTGGCAAAAATAAACACAGGAGGTGTGTTCTTATCCACTTTTAGTTCGGGAGTCAGGGCTCTGTTTTCGCCCAGATCCAGGTAGGCAGGATAGATCAGCATGGCAAAGTCGGGTTTGCACGAAACGGTATCTGTGGCATCCTGTTCCGGATACGTTTTCTCATTATACAGCGTAGATACACGGGCACTCAGGCTTCCTCCGGCTGAAAATCCCATGACGCCAATTCTGTCATTATCCAGCTGCCAGTCAGGAGCATGACTCCTGATAATTCGAATGGCCCTTTGTACGTCCATTAATGCACCGGCCTGTTTTTGAGGAACCCTGTACTGCAACACAAAAGCAGTATAACCAATGCTGGTAAGCCATTCGGCAATTTCATATCCTTCTTTGTCAACGGCTAAAATACTGTAACCACCACCCGGGCAAACCACAAATGCACCCTTGTTCTTTATACCAGGTTTTGGATCAAACCGAACCAGAACAGGATTGGTAACTTCAGCTATGCGGGTTGTATTGCCGCCATTATTAGAACTTATAACAGCAGTATGTTTTGGTGCAGTTTCTCCGGGAACCTTCTCCGGCCATACCTGGATGGTATCTGTTGCCTGTCCTGATACAATGAGTTGAAAAGCAAAAAGGGCGAAAGTTAGTGTCAGCCATTTCATGGGATCCGTTTTTATGATTGGATCACAAATTTAAGAAAATATGCAGACTTTTATTTAATGACAGCTCTTAATGGATTTGGTTTTGTTTATTAATTCGTTTATTTTTGAGTAACAAATTTAACGAATTAAAACTTCGCGGTTTACAAAAAAGGCTGTCTGAACGATTTCAGGCAGCCTTTTCTCTCATCTATTAAACTCCAAATTCCCTATTTGGGAATACCTTTTGTGTGGAGAGTGAACGTAAAAGTACTTCCAACACCCTGACGACTTTCGACTTTAATATCGCCATTGTTTTTTTCTACGAATTCTTTACACAGGATTAATCCCAGGCCTGTTCCTTCTTCCTGGGCTGTGCCATATGTTTTAACTTTTTCAGATATCTTAAATAGTTTAGATACCTTTTCATGCGTCATCCCTATACCGGTGTCTGAAATGGATACATCAATACGGCCTCCGTTCAGCCTGGATTCGTTACATGAAATCTTAACTTCACCGCCATTATTTGTAAACTTAAGAGAATTGGAGAACAGGTTCCTGACAACCGTGTGTACCATATTCTTATCTCCGAATACATAGGTGTCCCTTGGTATTTCTGACTTTATCCTGATTTTTTTACTTTGTGCATGATCCTGTTGCATCTCAAGAATGTCCCGTGTGATTTCTTCCAGATCAAAATATTCAGGCTCATAGTTAATCCTTCCGGTTTGAACGCGTGCCCAGTCCAGAAGATTCTGCAATAATTTATAGGCGTTTTCGGATAGGCGTCTTATGCGGTTCAGAAAATTCATTTTGCCCTCATTGTCGAGTTCCTCAAAATCTTCAATCAGTATTTCTGAAAATCCTATAAGGGTATTGAAACTTCCTTTAAGGTCGTGGCCAATTATGGAAAAAAACTTATCTTTTGTGGCGTTGGCTACTTCCAGTTCTCTGGTTCTTTGCAGAACTTTTTCTTCAAGTGATGCGTTTAATGCTGCAAGTTCTCTGTTTTTGGTTCTGATCTGGTCTTCCTGAACATAACTCCGGATAGCTTCCTTAATGGTAAGCGCAAGATCTTCCTTGTCCCATGGTTTTGGGATATACCGGTAAAGCTTGGCCCAGTTTATGGCATTGGCTACACCTTCCACACTGGCATGGCCAGTCAGCAGTATTTTATGGGTCTCCGGTGAAATTTCATGTATCTTTTTCAGCAGTTCATCGCCTTTCATATACGGCATCAGATAATCAGAGATGACCACAGGAATCCTGTAGCCTTCTTCCTTTAATTCATGGAATATTTCAATAGCTTCTTCCGGATTATCAGCTGTTTCAATGATGAACTTGGAACCCCATGTGTCTTCAAGCTGATCCTTGAGTGCATCCAGGATCATCTCTTCATCATCAATGCAAAGAATGACTTCTTTTTCACTGACTGTGCTTTTGGATTCAAATTTCTGCATGGCAGCCCGGAGCGTTTCTATGAGATTCTCTTCGTGCCATGGCTTGCTGATGCATGAAAACAGGTTGGCGTTTTCAATGGCATTCTGAATCGCGTCTTTCGAAGCATGACCCGTAAGCATGATAGGTACGATTTCAGGATACAGCTGATGGGCCTGGACTAGAAATTCGTCTCCTTTCATTCCCGGCATCAACCAGTCTGAGACGATAACAAGTACATCAATGTTTTCCCGGCTTAAATCACGAAGAACCTCATTGGCTTCATCTGCATTTTCTGCCGTTTCATAAATAAGATTATCCCCGAAATGTTTTTCAATCTGCTCCTTCAGACTCTCAAGAATTATCGGTTCATCATCGATGCATAAAATTGCTCTTTTCTTTGGCATGGCATTAATTTTTTGGAAGTTCAATAGAAAATGTGGTGCCTTTATTTATTTCAGTATCGATGGTTATTATACCGTTGTGTTTCTCAACAATGCGTTTTACAATGTCAAGACCGATTCCTGTTCCCTCACCGGATGCTTTTGTTGTGAAAAACGGCATAAAAATCATATCTCTTATATCATCAGGTATACCACTGCCGGTATCTCTGAATTCAACAATTATGGTATCTGACTTATCTTTTACACTAATATGTAATTCCCCTTTATTATTCATGGCATGAATGGCATTCGTAATCAGGTTGTTCCAAACCTGACTGATCTCGTCCGGATAAACATATATAAACGGAACCTTATCATAATTCCGGAAAATTTCCACCCCATGTTTCAGCTTATTGTAGTTCAGCGTGACGACGGTTTCTATATTGTCAATAATATCTGTATGCGATTTTTTACCGTCTGGTGTCCTGTGGATGTATTTCTTTAATGCCGAAACAACCTGTGATGCCTTTTCTGTGGCAATGGCTATGTTTTCACTGTTTTTAAGTACGGAAATCATATTTTTAGCTGATTTGAGTACTTTGAGCGCATCGGTTTTATCCAGGTATGCAATGATGGTTTCAAGCTGATCCTGTTGATTCAGATAGACTATGATATCTGCAATGGCATTCCCGTTCCCGTTACCCGATCCGTTAATTTTCTGTTCAATCTCTTTTTTAAGCTGTCTTTTTTCCCGTGATCCAAGCGTATGATTAGTGTATCCGGTATAATTGTTGAGTAACAGTTTCAATAACTCCATTTCTTCCGGTGAGAAAAGAGTGAGGTTTTGCTCAACATTATCGATTAATTGTGTAAACGATGTTTTGATGTTGGAATTGGAGGCATTAATTGCGCCCAGTGGTGTGTTTACTTCGTGAGCTATCCCGGCGATCAACTGGCCCAATGCCGCCAGTTTTTCAGTATTGATAAGTTGTGATTGCGTTGCCCTCAGGTCAGCTACCATTTCTTCCAGCTCACTGTTTTTCCATTCCAGCTCAAAGTGAGCTTTTTCAATCGCTTTCTCCGCATCTTTTAAGTCGGTTATGTCTTTCGAAATCCCAAATGTTCCGATCAGCGTACCGTTATTATTATAAAGCGGTTTTTTTGTAGTGTGCACCCATGTAATTCTACCGTTTGGCCATACTTCTTTCTCTACCTGTATAATTTCCTTTCCGGTTCGTAGTATTTCCTGTTCATCATTAAACGCCTGTTGTGCATGCTCTCTGGCAAAAAAATCGAAATCAGTTTTACCAATCAGTTCACTCTGGTGTTTAACCCCGAATAGTCTGAGCATGGATCGGCTGGCCATTAAAAACCTGCTTTCAAGGTCTTTGAAGTAAATATATGCCGGCATCTCTGCCATAATTTTTTCAAGATAAAACTCTTTGCTGTAGGTTTTTGCTTCCGAATTATTACCGTTGTACGCTATTTCGAGTTGCTGGAGTATACGGTCAGGGTGGTCTGTTTCATCACTGTGTACAGCAATGGCGTTTACTTTCACATTTACAGTTTTACCTGATTTATGTATGCGTTGACTGTTATATGTAATATGAGATGTTGAATTATTCTGTAATTGGGCAAGTTCAGCTTTTTCCTGTTTAATCAGTCCCGGTGGGATAAGATCAATAGTGGTAAGTTGCCTGGCTTCATCCGGAGCGTATCCCAGCAGTTCGGCATAAGGTTTATTCATCCTTACCAAAATTCCCTGCATGTCAGTTATTATACTGGCCGTAGTGGAGTATTGAAACGCCATATCAAATGCAGATGCTTTTTTTAACGTATTACTCACAATTAAGTAGATTATTTCGAAAACAAATATATAATAAAAATAAAATTAACACAAAATTAATAAAGAATATTATTAGGTTAACTGTGAGTTAATCGCTAGATGTCTGGAATTAATTCACTCAGATTTAGCAACTTTATAGGGTTAAAATTATTTTATATGTTATACAACACAATTCCAGGCAGTTAAGAAAAGGGTTTGGATTGGTGTAAAAAAAAGATTGGGAAAAGTTTGGATAATAGGGATAAAGATTGCTTTCTTTGCAGCCGCTTTTGGAAGGGGTAGAGGCCCTGGAATAGATG
>NZ_JBHJHP010000007.1:0-256717 GCF_042219855.1 Quyinboa sediminis
CCTATCAGTTCTTACCTAAAAAGCCATCAATTAATACGGAAGTTATTGATGAACATAGAATTACAAAAACTGCTTAGATCGAACTCACGTTAATTATGACAAAGCGATTATTAACTGTGCTTTCAGTTTTCATATTCATTTTTCCGGTAAAAGCTTACTGTCAGGATGTTTCCTTTAATGAGCAAAAAGGCTATGTTTTTAGCGGACAGGCCATGAGACTGAAAAATGAGGTTCAGTTGGCTTCAATTGCTGGTTATAAAACCGGCAAGGTTATATTCTTTGCAGGATTCGAATATGACGAATATAAGTTCTCATCCAGTAATGGTCTTTCCAGCGGTATTTATTTGTATCCCCATCAAAATAAAAGAAAGTTAAAAGTATTCTACCAGTCATTTTTAAGTTACCGCTGGGTAACAGATCATTACACCCCTGTTTCATATGTTGCATCACATCACTACCATGTAAATATTGGCACTGGTTTAGAATATTATATAAAACCAAACTTTGCTATCGGTATCAATACCAGCTTTGGTGTTGGTCCGTGGCAGGATCTTTGGGGTTTCAGAGAAGATATGAGTTTTAAGTTAGGATACAAACTATCACTCAAGTATTTTCTTTTTAATAAAAAAGACATCTGATTAATAGGCCAATCTGAAGACTTGAAATCATCGAATCAGTTCCTTCTTTCAGGATTATTGTATTTTTACCTCAAACTTTACAGCCATGCCAAAAGCCATACAGGATTTATACCCGGAAAACCTTGCCCATTGTTACGGATGCGGAAAAAATAACCCACAGGGATTGCACCTGAAAACCTACCTGGTGGGCAATGAAACAATTGCACATTTTACACCTGACCCCCAATATACAGCCATTCCGGGCAGTGTGTACGGTGGATTGGTCGCCTCATTACTGGACTGCCATGGCACGGGATAAGCTGCAGCTTTCATCTGCCAGATTGAAGGTATTCCGTTTGAATTGCCCATCCCTGTGCGTTGCGTGACTGCTTCCTTAAAAGTGGACTTTAAAGCCATGACACCGATGGGTACTGAACTGGAATTAAAAGGGCATCTTAAAAAAATGGAAGGCAGAAAGGTTTGGGTGGATATGACCTTATCCGCCAATGGAGAAATTTGTGCTACTGCAGAAATGCTCGCCATTCGATTGAAAGAATAAAATTATTGAAATGTTATTGAGACGCGATTAATCGCGTCTCTACTGCATTGTTTCTTCTGAATGTACCGTCTTTACGTTTGCTTTCAACCCATCAAGCACTTTCTCTCTCACCTTAAAAATAGTGCCGTGCTTATGGCCTTTGGGTAAGGATACCTGATCTGATATATTGGTGAAGGTTTTAAAGTCGGTTGTACTAACTGCTCCGTATTTATAGTCACCATACTGATCGAAATAGATGAGATATTTATCGCCTACTTTAGCCACAGTGGGACCTTCGGTTTTAAAAGCCGTAAAGCGTTCCGAGAAATCAGAATATGGCCCCAGTGGATTTTTGGCAAAGCCCACCAGAATATTCCGGTTTGGACGGGTGTTATCTTTAAATACAAGTACATAGTCTTGCTTACCACGCTTTACAATGGTACCATCTATGCAACTAAAGCCCGGATCGATAAATAGTTTGGTATCCGAGAAGGTTTCAAAATCTTTGGTGGTCACATAATACATGCGGTGATTATTGCGCTCCTCCTCTATCCCCTTTTCAAATTTATAAGGAATGGTGGAAGCCCACACAATGATATACCGGTCACTGTCACTGTCGTAAAACAATTCCGGCGCCCACACATTTACCGTGGATGTATCGTAATCCATCACCATAATGTGTTTTTCAGGCGACCAGTTGATCAGGTCTTTTGAGCTGGCATAGCCAAAACCATAATCCCCGCGCCATGAAGACGTCCACACCATATGAAAAGTGCCATCCGGCCCTTTTACCACCGACGGATCCCGCATGACTTTCTGCGTACCCACTTCCGGCTTCAACCATGGTCCGCCCAGGTCGTTCCAGTGGTAGCCATCCTCGCTATACGCCAGATACAAGCCTTCGGTAGCCGGTTCACGAAAGGTGCTAAACATGTAGTATTCTTTTTCGGGTTTGCAGGATGCAAACATCAGCAGCAACAACAACGATAGCAATACGGTGTTTTTCATGATGGTATTTACAGTTTTTATTAAAAATTTAATTTATATTCATTCTTGTCCGGTTAAAAAACCAATATTAATTAAAGATTCTTCGCTTCATTTTATTACGCTCAGAACGACAGTCTCTTAGGTTCATATGGGGCTGGAGGATGGGTTGGTCTTCGAATCTGTAGCAAACCAACCCATCCTCCAGCCTAACAACCAGCAACTGCCTGTCATTCCGAGTGAAGGGAGGAATCTCTGAAGCTTTAACCGGACAACTGAAATTTATATTATTATATCCTGTCCTTACAGGACAATAATTTTTGTTGGTCTCATCTTTCTGCCTATATCCAGTCCCTAATGGGACAGTCCCGTAGGGACTTTATGTTGGTAAAACCAGATCTACACCTATTTTCACGAGTCCCGTCCGGGACGTAATCGATAAACACTTATATCTATCGCAAGCTTATGATTATCAGTGTTTATCCCTGTATACACAATTCTCCAGATTACACAGACTGCACTGGTAGTCATGAAACTCCACATTCCTTCCAATGCCAAATACACCGCTGATGGATTTTACCGGCATCATTAATGCCGATGGTGTCAGAGACACGCCACAAACCGTACCGCCAAACAGATCAAACAACTGATGCTGATCCTTCACATTCCAGTGGCAATAACCCGGACTGTAGCGGTTGGTGATCTTCTCACCATCACTCTCAACTCTCGCTCTGACCTCTTCCTGCAACTTATCGCCCACGGCTTCTGCAATGGCACTGCCAATCACATCGTATATATAACCCAGAACCGGATCAACACCCTTCAGCAGGCTGTCCGATTTGTGACTGATCGTTTTTCCGGCTGTACATACAAAAAATGCAAGTCTGTCTGATCCTTCCAGTTCCTTTTTTATGGTTTTCCCCAATTTAAATACTTCACCGTTTATGCCAACGGATGTCCGGCTGCTTTCAAAATCCGGAGCATCAGCAATAACAAAAGCACCCTTAATATCCTTCAGCATAAAACAATCCGTCAGGGCCTGATCCAGATATGTGGGAAATGGTTCATAAAAAGAAGCTTCATCGTATCCCAAATCCTTTATGATGGATAACCGATCGATTTCCAGTTCCTCAAATGTATACTGTCGTTCTGTTATCATGCTTTACAATATTCGTCAAACACCACCTGAAGATTCTCATCTTTCCTGAAATGCCCGATAATTACAAATTCGGTATTTCCACTATAGTCACGGATCGGTTCTGTATTCAAATCTCCCATCACACCCTGCATCATAAGCGTATTTCCATCATCCATTTTCACGTAACCCTTACACCGCATACAATCTGTTTTGAACCGGTCAAAAAAAGCCTTCAGCTTCTCCCTGTTGATGGCTTGATTACTCCGTATTACATAGGATCCAATATCCGGCCTGCCCAGAGCTTCATTCTGATCCGAAGGGAACAGGTTTAATGCTTTTTTCTGCGTATCCAGACTGATCTGTCCAAAGGTCCCTTTCATGATTCTTGCAAAGGGATTTACGGTCCTGATTTGCTCCATCAGTTCATCCGTGTTTTCCACCAGATCCACCTTATTCAGAATAATGGTATCTGCACTTCTCAACTGGTGATCCAAACGCAACTTAAGAGCAGGAATTTTGTCAAAATGTTTGGCGTCAACCATACACCACACATGATCCAGAAATACTTTCCCCGCCAGTTCTCTCGACTGAAAAATCTGACCCACACCAATGGTATCCGAAAGTCCGGAGGTCTCCATTAACAATAAATCCGGGTTATATTTTTCAATAAATTTAAGCAATGAACCAACAAATGAACCCAGTAAACAGACACAAAACACCGATCCGTTATTGATCTCCAGAACATGATATTCACCATGCCGTGTAAATTGCCGGCCATCGATATTAACCGGTGAAAACTCATTCTGAATGATGGCAATATGCTGGCCTGCACCGGCCTTTTTCAGGTAGTGCGTAAGAAACGATGTTTTACCGCTTCCCAGAAATCCGGTAACCAAATGCAGGGGAATGCTCATCAGAACTGTTTCTTTATGGCTTCAACTATAGCGGTTCGCGGCGGAATCTGGCTGATGAATTCCACCTTCCCGTTGATGCAGGTCGTGGGTACGTTTTGCACACCCAGCGCCAGCATCATCTGAATACCTTCCTTGTCTTTTATTTTGTGTTCAATTACTTCTACTTTATCACCAAACTCAGTAGCTGCATGCTTTACGGCTTCAACCATATACTGGCATGGCGCACATGAGGATGAATCGAGTGTGATGACATCCACTATAACTTTACCATCCACAAAATGGCCATCCAGGCTCAAAGGCTGTAAGGATGAGCTGTGTTCCATCTCCCGGGTCACCTGGCGGACATAATCGTCATAAACCACCTCAATGACAGCCTTAAGATTTTCAACCGGGGTATCCATCGGCAAATCACATCCAGGCGCCAGAATAAAACCTTTTGTCCCGCCCTGATCGAGACAGGTTACGGCTTCCTTTTTGGAATCCATCTCATTACCAAGCAACAGCACGCTGGTCAGTTTCATATTACCACCAAAGCTAATGCCCTTTTTCAGCGCAATATCCTTTACAAAATCCAGTGGAATATTCTCATCTATGGAAACATTATCCGGTTTGCAGTCGCACATGACTTCAATGTTTTGCTGTGCGTGACCACAAACAAAAAAGGAACTGTATTTTCCCTTGGCCCGTATGGCCTCAAATACTTTCGTCGCAAAGGGACTCACGAAGTTTTCGAAGGACATAGGATCGATCTGGCTGGTCATCGGATCAACCACGGCAATCACGTCACAGCCTGCGTCCATAAGCAGTTCAGCATGCCAGATTCCAACCTGTGCACAAAATTCCATCAGTTCGTTCACATAGTCCGGATCTTCAAAAAGTTTCATAAAGATATCGGTTCCCAACAGATGCAGGGCCAGGGTAAACGGTCCGGTAATAAGGCCGTATATGGCCAGATCAGGATGTTTGCTTTTCAACTGTTGTGCAGCCTCCAATACCACAGGAATACGGCCATCCGTTGCATTCGGAAGCTTCAGATCGCTCAGTGCAACGCCCTCATTCAATGGATGTGAAACCACAGCAGGCGGATTATCTTTACTCCAGGCCAGTTTACATCCCAGTATCTCAGCTTCTATCTGCAAATCGAAAGCCACAGGAATGCCATCCGGTTTATATAATTCAATAGCCTTACTGATCCCATTCACAATGTGATCCGTATTTTTCAGATACGCTTCAGCATCCACTTCGATCAGGTTTCCGCCGTGAACACCCACAAAAGGCACCCATGGAATGCGTTCGACTTCCTGGAGTTTAAACGCCTGCTCCAGTAACTTTAATCCGTTCATGCTAAGCTACTTTGCTGTTTAAAAACTCTACCAATGCCTGAGGATCAGGAGAATAATTGTCGGCACCAATCTTTTTGCAAAAGTCATCATTTACCGGCGCACCACCAATAGCAATCAATGTATCAGGATGTGCTTCCTTAATCTCTTTTGTAATCCGTTCCATGTTGGCCATGGTTGTGGTCAGCAATGCAGACAGACCCACAAATGCTCCCGGATTTTCTTCCAATGCGGCCAGAAATTTATCTGTATTGGCATCTGTTCCAATATCCACCACCTTGTAGCCGTTTCCTTCCACCATCATGGATACCATGTTTTTACCAATATCGTGTAAATCGCCAAGGACTGTGCCAATGATGAATGTACCTTTCTGTTTGGCAGCTCCCGAAATAAAATAAGGCTTCAGGTGAACCATGGCTGTACTCATGGCTTTTGCCGACATCAATACCTGCGGTACAAATATTTTATTCTCGCGAAATTTTATACCTACTTTTTCCATGCCCGGCATTAGTCCATCCGATAAGATCTCCTGTGCACCAATACCGGCATCGAGGGCCTGTTTCGCCAACTCATCTGCACCATCCTGATCCTTCATCTGCGGCGGATATGGCGAGGTTTTATTTATTTTCCCGAATTCCACACACTCGGCCAGTTTTGTCAATAGTTCATTCATAGTTATCCGTAATGTTGTGATTATTTCTCCTGTTCCTTTTTCAAACGTTCATGCCACTCCTTGCTGGCTTTATTCAGATCATATCCCTCTTTTGAAAGGTAATTATTGATCCGGCCTTTATATTTGCCAAACCAGGCATGCTTTTCATCAGATGATCCGGCATCCATTGCCTTTTCACGCGCTTCAACCAGGGCATCCATAATATATTCCTTCTGATCCTCCGTCAAATCAGGTAACATGTCGAGATATCCATTATAAGTGTGAACCAGTACGCTGTAGGTCATCCCGTTTTTAACTGCATCCACTTGTTCAGGTGTTAACTCTCCGGACAGATTTTCTATGTAGGCTTCGTGATACTTAGCAATCTTTTTCTCTGTCTTTTTCTTTAGTTTGCCAATCTTTGCATCCACTTTTTCCTCGTTCTTAACATTTTCTTTGATCGCTTTAATTGATGCATCACGTTTGTCGTAGGTCTTATTCAGATCGTAATACTGCTGCGCAATCATGTCCCTGATCCTGTCAAACTTTTCCTGCTCTTTAATATTCAGTGTTTTAACGATCTTTTCTGCCCGCTGGCTGACAACACCCCAATATTCCTGATCTTTGTGTTTTTTTGCATTAGCTGAACCAAACATTCCCAGACCGAAAATTAATACCAGCAAAATACTTAATTTCTGTTTCATTGTTATATGTTTTTATGTTACCATTCAATACCTTTTCCCGCAGAAAGCGCTGATTTTTGCAGATTTTATTAATTTTTTCTGCGGTGATCTGCGTAATCAGCGGGAAACATTATATTCTACAGCCCATTTACCTTTCTAAATATACCATCATTGATATTATCAACATTAAAATTGACTAAAATTGCAAGTCTCAAATCAGTTAACTTTAAATAAGTGATAACCTGCTTATGATGTACTTCTGCAAGATTTTCTATAGATTTAACTTCTATAATAACTTTATCATTCACTAATAAATCCAAACGAAAACCTACTTCAAGTTTCTGCTCATTATAATAAACAGGAACCGCTACTTCCCGCTTAACATCAAATCCCATATTTGATAATTCCTGATTTAATGCAGCGACATAAACCGATTCAAGCAAACCAGGACCAAAAGCATTATAAACATTATAAATGGCTCCTCTTATCTTATATGAAATTTCATTTTCTGTCATTAAATTTTACTTTATAGTTCCCGCAGATGTCGCTGATTCTCGCGGAATTTTTTATTATACCTACTACGTTGATCGCGCAATTAATGTGATGCTTTCTTTATTTTCTCCCGCAGAAAGCGCAGATTCTCGCGGATTTTTTTATTATTCATAATACGTTGATCATGCGATTAATATGATACTTTCGTTATATTCTCCCGCAGATAGCGTTGATTTTCGCAGATTTTATTAATTTTTTCTGCGGTGATCTGCGTAATCAGCGGGAAACATCACTCCTGAAAGACTGACTTCAGATACCGAACATTGGCTCCGAAGTTGCCCCGTACATCCCTTGGGTTACTGGCATCCCGTGAACGCTCCACGAGCAGCCAGCCACTCCAGCCCATGTCGTCAAGCGTGGCTTTTATTTTTTGCATATCCACCTGCGGATCGTTTTCCAGTAGGACACCATCCTTATTGGTGGCATGGATTTCACATATCCGGTCTTTTCCTAAAATCATTAATTCCTCACTTACATCCCGACCTGCTTTGATGGGATTTGAAAAGTTAAAACATATCTGAATGGCTGGTGAACCGATATCATTCAGCAGTTCCACTTCACCTTTTGCATCCAATGCAGTTTCTATGCCAATGACCACGTCTGCTGCTTCAGCTTTCCTGCCTACTTCCTTTAAGCGTTCCACAATCTCATCACGACGTTCCGGATAACGGATCAAATCACCCTCCACTCCCAGTGGCAGAAATCCTACTTTAACGCCCATCAGCACCATAGTATTGATGCAATCCTGAACAGTTTCCACTGCACCTTCACGGGTTGGAAAAGACTGGGCATAAAAACCTGACATGGCCAGCGAGCTTATTTCAATACCCAGTTGCCTGGCCGTATCAAGGTACTGCTTTCTTATTAACGGATCAACCAGTTTATTATTAAACGTGGGGCGGCTGCCAAGGCCTCCCATATCCACCTCCACACCATCGGCACCAAGTTCTTTAGCTAAGGGCAGTGCGCTCAGTTTCTGACGTTTCAGAATCATCAAATCCACTACTCCAACCTTATAAAGTTGTTCTTTTTGGACCGGTTGACACGCTGTTATTCCAACAATCAAAACCAGTGCAAACCAAATACCAATTTTACGTTTTTCATTCATTGAATCGATCTGTTTCAGTGGCCGTTAAAAATTATATACATGCTGACCATCACCAAAATCAATGCGCCCCACATGATCCATACTTTTCTTGTTGGAGTAGGCAGCTTTCCGTAATCCAGTTCATTCTGGCTTTCTGATTTTGGATCCAACATGGTAATTAAAAAAGCTAAAACTGCCAAAAGGACAAAGATGTAAAAGGATAACAGCAGAAAATGAATGGAGAGCAGAAAGGTCACAAAGGAATGTATCGGTGTAAAAATAAACGATGGATTAAGTCCTGCCAGCATCTCCGGCTTTATGAAAATGTAGATGATTCCTATGCCAATACTGATGATGGTTCCGACTGATAAGGTAAAATTAGCAGCCCGCCGTGTTGTCTTTTTCCAGAGTACACCAAATAAAAAGACCACAGACATGGGCGGTGCGATAAAGCCAAGTACCGCCTGGAACTTATCGAACAGGTTCAGTCCGCTGACGCTTTCAAAAGCAATGGCCAGAAAAACTGCGATGACAGCGCCAACTACCGTCACCACACGACCGATATTTACAATCTCCTTTTGTGAGGCTTCGGGCCTGAATTTTTTAATGTAAATATCCATAGTAAAAACAGTACTCAGTGAATTCAAAGCAGAATCGATGGTGCTGACGAGCGCCGCAATCAAAACGGCCATCACCATGCCCACCATGCCGGTTGGCAGCAGGCGTGTTACCATGGTCATGTAGGCCTCATCGGGGTCACTTAAGTTCGGAAACAATACAAAACAGGTGATTCCCGGTATGATGAACAGCGCCACATCCAGAATTTTCAGCCAACCTGTAAAATTAGCACCAAGCTGTCCCTGCTGCAGGTTTTTAGCACCCAGTACAGATTGCACCATGGACTGGTCCGTACACCAGAACCACACGCCCATTACGGGATAGCCCAGTACAATTGCCAGCCATGGATAGCTGGCATTATCACGCGGCAGAAGCAGGTTCCAGTATTCACCCGGTGTGGCATGAAAAATCTCCATGGGCCCGCCGGCTTTTATCACGCCGATTACTGTTAAAGCCAGCGAAACAACAATCAACAATATCATCTGAAACACATTGGTGTAGGCAATGGCTTTTAGTCCGCCCGCGATGGTAAAAAAAGCAGCGATGATTACCAGAATGATCACCGACATCCAGAGTGGCAGATTAAGGATCTGGCTCACCAGAATACCGCCGGCAAACAGTGTAAGTGCCAGCCATGAGATTAGGATCGTAGCCAGTGTATACCAGGCTAAGATTGTTCTGGTGGACTGCCCGAACCGTTTCCCCATAAATTCGGGAAGGGTCTGCACATTGGCGCCCAGATAACGTGGGGCAAATACTACAGCCAGCAGAAAGATAAACACAAAGGCATACCAGCCAAAGTTTCCGGCTACAATACCCGTGGTGTAACCGATGCTGGCAGAAGCAATCAGCATGGACGGCCCTACATTGGTTCCCCACATGGTCAGGCCGATGCTGGACCAACCCAGCGACCTCCCTGCCAGAAACAGGTTTTCTTCCTTTTGATTCTTGTCCTTTTTTACAAAACTAACCCAATAGCCAATGCCAACAAGCACCAGCAGGTAAATGCCTACTATAATAAAATCGGGAGCTTTTAAAAATTCGTGAATTTGTTCCATGCGTATCAGTGGTTATATTGGGATTTATTTCATTCGTTTGCCGTTAACAATAAAAGGTTCGGCCATATACAACACCTCTCCGTTATCCTTTTTAATGGGTTGTTTTGAATATTGCATCAACAATACCCGGCGTGATTTATTGGTTTTGTTTGATCCGCTGCGATGAAAACAAACGCTGGAAAACAAGGCAATATCCCCTTTTTTCAGAATGGCAGGAATACCCGGGTTATCGCCAAAATAACCGACCATGTCATTCGTGCCTTCCTGCAGGGTATGATCGATCCGCGTTCTTGTACCGGCGTCATCATACGGCAACAAATACACCGTTCCATTCTCCTCAGTTACATCATCCAGTGGCATCCAGCACGACAGGTATGGTTCATGCTTTTCCGTGACATATCCCGAATCCTGATGCCAGGAAAAGGTCATGCCCTTATCTGCAGCTTTTACCACATACTGTTCCAGAAAAAGGTAAACATCGTCACCCAAAATACTGCGGGTTATCTGCTCCATTTCGTTTCCGAAGATCAAATCCTGCATCGGCTTACTATCGCCGCTGCGCATGGCAATAAAATAACGTTTGCCTTTGTGGTTAATCTCATCCACTTCCACGCCTTTGGCATCCATTTCGGCATCTTTCTCCATAATGAACCGTTCACATTCGTCCTGAATTTTTTCAATCATTTCAGGTGAAATAACATTGCGCAATATGACAAAGCCGTCCCGTTTGTACTGCTCAATTTGTTCTTTTGTTATGGGTGTTTTCATAATATTTCGTTTTTGCACCTACAAATTCCCTGTCGAAAACCTGTATCATTGGTGAATTACTATTCGCTTCTTTTCATCCATTCAAATAGTCTTCCAGTCCGTATTCTTTTATAGTATTTGCCACCTTTTCCGGCTTTCCCGACTTCAACGATTTTTCCATTGTTTTTAACAGCACAATGGTGCCGATACCCTCTTTAAGATCTGGATAGGCTGTAAAATCATGAATAATGCTTTCTGCAAAATGCTCCAGGTAGTTGTTATATTCTCCGGCATGATGTGATTTTCCTTCAAACCGGAAGTAATATTTCAGCATGTGATCAAAGGTAATTTGTTTGTCCTCACCATCCTTGTTCGAGATGGTATAGCGTAAATCCATGTAATCTGCCTGACTGCATCCCTGAGTTCCACGCAAAATACAGGTCATCTCGCTTTCGCGAATAAAGGGTTGAACCGGACCCGAATATGATCCGCTCACACTGGCAATGCGACCATCCATAGCCTTAAAAATAAAATGCATGGTATCTTCGTTTTTCAGTCCGCCGGCTTTACCATTCGGACTCAGCATGCCGTAACCCATCACCTCATCTATCTCCGGCAGGTACCAGCGAATAAAATCCACCGGATGGCTCAGACCGCCAAAAAGCCATTTAAAACTGTCCTGCAACGACCAGCCTTTCCCCAGGAACCACCGGTGATCAGCATTGTAGTTGGCCTCTATGGTAATCAGTTCACCGATCTCACCGTTTTCAAAATCGAGCCGCTGCTTTTTCATGGGCTCAAAAAACCGGGAACTCTGCCCCACGAAAAGCTTCTTACCGGTTTTTCGGCTCAATTCAAGCAAATCCACTGCAACTGAAAGATCATCCAGCAAAGGCTTGGTACACACTACGTGCTTATGATGACTCAAAGCCAGCTTTATGTGTTCTGCATGCAAATGATCCGGAGTATAAATGCCAATCACGTCAATCTCCAGATCGTTCAGCATGTCGGAATAATCCGTAGTGTAATAATGAAAATCAAACTCTTTGGCACGCTGTTGACAAAGCGACTCATTGATATCACAAATGGTTTTTAACCTGATATTCTTACTGTTCAGCGCTGCAGAAATCGTGCTTCTGCCTTCTCCCAGTCCCAAAATGCCTAACGTTATCATACGCCTTTCAATTACCTGTATTTATCTACAATTTTTAATGCTGCATCAATTTCTTTTTCTGTCTTAAAGTCCACATTAATGTGCAAACCCTGCGTGCCAATGTTATCAATCAGGGGCTCCAGCTCATCGAGGGTGACCCAGTTAGCCATGATGGATTTTCCCGAAGCCAGAATCTTTTTATACAAATCGTACCAGCGCGGATCACCTCCCTGCGGTTCTCCGACTCCCGGTGTCCACTGTACAGCATTCAGTTCTTCAATGCTCAGAATGGCATCCAGATGGCGTTGAGCATCCACACCGTCCAGATGATACAAGGTATAATCGATTTTCTGACACTGTTCTTTTATGAATGGCAGCACAAAACGGATATAGTCGTCTTCGGAAAACATGATGGAAATATCGGATTGCAGCTTGGAAACTTTTCCGGGTGCCCACAAAGAAAAATAACAAAAGGCCATTTCGCCATCCTCATTGATGATGTCATAAATCCGGTCGAAAACCTGGAAATACACATCATTAATTTTCTGCAGTTGCTGTTCCAGACCTTCGGGGTCCATGATCATCTCCATCAAGGTGTCCTGCGTTCCACGGATACTGGCCAGCACGTCAAGCCCTTCCACCAGGTCGGGACAGCCTACATAATAGTTGCCGTTTGCCCTGGCTTTGCAGGCTTTCAACAAATCGAGATGCAGTTGCCAGGCGGGATCATTCTCATCCAGCTCCAGTTTTAACGGTGTTCCTTCCTTATGTTTGATCCAGATGGTATCTTCACCACCGTCCAGTTCAGCTCCCATCATAGCTGCCAGTGAACCGGGCCCCAGGTGTGTATTGGCAACGGGAAGAATATCAGCTTTAAACGAACTCCGCGACAATTGGTAATTCAGATTATCGGCCCGCCATTCCGGATCGAACCAGTACTGTTTTATATCCTTTGGTTCAGGAGGTTTGATTATATCATCATGCGGTTTCCCATCCTTGTACAGATGTTCCCACATGCTCAGCACGATACCCTTACCGTTCCACCAGTCCAGATACCGCTGCTTTGATTCCTCCATATTATTTTTCCAGGTATTCATATTTCTTTGTTTTTACCACCAAGGTCACAATGATTTACTTTTCTCTGTGCTTTTTGCGATTCCTTTGTGTCCTTTGTGGTTATACACTTTACTTCTTTCTTCTTAACCACGAAGTTCACTAAGAAGGCACCAAGGTCACAATGATTTGTTTTTCTCCGTGCTCTTTGCGATTCCTTTGTGTCCTTTGTGGTTATACACTTTACTTCTTTCTTCTTAACCACTAAGTTCACGAAGAAGGCACTTAGGTCACTAAGTTTTAATGTCTCTCTGTGCTCCTTGTGATATCTTTGTGTTCTTTGTGGTTAAATCTCTTATTTTTTCTTAACCAACAAGGTCACCGAGCAGGCACCAAGGTCACCAAGGTTTTTTACTCTCTTCGTGCTCTTTGTGATTCCTTTGTGCCCTTTGTGGTTATACACTTTACTTCTTTTATTTTTACCACCAAGATCACGAAGAAGACAGTAAGCTCACTAAGTTTTTTACTCCCTCCGTGCTCTTTTCGATTACCTTGTGTACTTTGTGGTTAAATCCTTTATTTTTTTCGTAACCACCAAGTTCACAAAGAAGGCACCAAGGTCACCAAGTCTGATACGTTTATCTCCTTCACTATAAATGGGATAATTCTCCATTAATTACTCTTTTAATTCCATTTTTAAGTAATGCCACGTTAAAATTAATTAGTAAACCAAGCTTATAATCACCTAGTTTCATATACGTTAATGTTTGTGCAAGATGAACATCATTAAGCGCTTCAACACTTTTAATTTCTATAACAACTTTATTTTCCACAAGAATATCAATTCTATATCCAATTTCCAGTTTTACATTTTCAAATACAAGGGGCATAGGTTTCTCCTTCTGGACATATAAGCCTGCCTCTGAAAGTTTATAGGCCAAACATTCCTGATAGGCACTCTCAAGCAGACCCGGACCAAGTGCTTTATGAACTGCTAAAGCTTCATTAACTATTTTTGTAGCAATTTGATTTTCAGTCATAATTTATACTATGTTTACTCTACTTCCTTATTAATTTCTTTTGTGCCCTTTGCAGTCCTAAACTTTACTTCTTCCATTTTAACCCCGAAGTTCACTAAGAAGGCTCCAAGGTCACAATGATTTGTTTTTCTCCGCACTCTTTGCAATTCCTTTGTGTCCTTTGTGGTTATATCTCTCATTTTTTTCTTAACCACCAAGTTCACGAAGAAGGTACCAAGGTCACAAAGTTTTAATGTCTCTCTGTGCTCCTTGTGATATCTTTGTGTCCTTTGTGGTTATATCCAATTCATTTAAATCCCGTCAATTTTCCTATTATTGTTTTACTTAAACCGTTATATGTTTTGTTAAACTTAAGTCTTATAGTTTTCTCTAAATCAATTTCATCTGTATTGCTGACAGCATATGGATACACCGGAATTTCTGCATTTTCTCTGACCCATACCGGCATTTCATCCAACGGGCATTCAAAACCGTTTAACCATTGTTGACCAGTGTATTTTTCACCGTTAAAAAGATTGATCCATAATCCTTCCGGCAGGTAAATATCCCGTTTGTTTTCACTGTTCATGACCGGTGCCACCAGAAAATCCTCACCAAAATAATACTGATCATCAATGTGCCAGCACATCTTATCCTCCGGATGGTAAAAGATCAAAGCCCTTAAGACAGGAAAGCCTGTTTGTGTTGTCTTTTCGCTTTGTTCCAGAATATATGGAATCAAAGCATAGCGCAGTTTGAGCCACTGACGCACAATGCCGCTGATTTTAGGATATTCATAAGGCTCCCGCTTTGAGGTGCCATGGTAACGCAAATGCGACGAGAATACCCCGAATTGCGTCCAGCGGACATACAGATCATCGGGTATCATGGAATTCATAAAATCAGGAACTCCGTGAAAGCCCGGTACATCGTGGCTCCAGAATCCAAATCCTGAAAGTCCTATATGAAGACCTCCCTTTAATGATCCCGCAAGCCCATCCCAGGAGCAGGCGGAATCACCTCCCCAATGTAAAGGATACCGCTGACAGCCCGCCCAACCGGCACGTGCCCAGACAATACCATCACCAGTCATTTCTTTGGTAATCTCAAATACAGCCTTCTGGTAAAGCAGGGCATACAGATTATTCAGTTTCTCCGGCTCCATGGCATGGTATTCTGCTTCCATGTGAATGTCTTCACCAAAGTCTGTTTTGATGCAAACAACGCCCATCTCCAGCAATTCCTTCAACAATCCTTTATACCAATCCACTGCTTTGGGATAGGTAAAATCGATGGTTCCGGCATAATCGAGTGCACTGAAGTTAGAGCCACCCTGTTGTTTAGCCTCTTTCAATTCGCACATGTATCGGTTGGCTTTCGCTTCATCGTGTTGCTCCGCATCTTTTGCAATATATGGCATTTGCCAAAGGCTGACTTTAAATCCTTTTTCCCGCAGGTTTCCAATGAACCGTTTTGGATCAGGGAACCGCTCCGGATTAAATTTCCACTCACAGAGCCAGTCTGTTCTGAACCAACCGGTATCCAGGTGAATCACATCACAGGGATAATCTTCATCCCTCAAACGCTGACAGATTCCATTGACTTCATCCTCAGAGAAGTAAGTCATCCGGCTCATCCATGTACCAAAACTCCACAGGGGCAACATCTTAGGGAAACCTGTCAGACTGCGGTAATTATACAGAATTTCTTCCGGTGTCTGACCGCCAAGCAGAAACAGATCCAGTTCCGGTTCTTCCACCAGCAATTGTGCCGATCGTGTGGAATGATCTCCCAGGGAAAATTTACCATAAGCTGATGTATGCATGAATACACCATACATCCTACTGGACAGGTAAAACGGAATATTCTTATAGGTACGCCTGTTATTGATGCCCTGTCCGTCCTGGTTTTTCAGTTGAAAAGTATGCCCGGATAAATCCATTTTGGTAAATCGTTCACCTGTACCCACAAACTTTTCATCGGGATCAATGTGAAAGGATACTGTCGTACGATTGAATTTGCCGCTTTTTTCAGCCAGTGCTAAAGCAAAAGCATCATGCCTGGCCGGAAAAAACTGATCAAAGGCACTGATTTTGATTTCCTTGTCCGCTTCAGGGAAAAAGGTGAGCTCCAGGGATTCCTGTGGTGCCGGCAGCAAGTTACTCCAGTAGTCTGTAGAATGTGCTTTGCGGTTCAGACTTGCACGAACTGATCCTTTTTGATCCAGAACAAACCACTCATCTGTATTTTGCTGTATTCGAAGTGGTGTTATTTCCAGTCCTTCTCTCACCTGCAGCATCACTGAATCATTCATCTCTGCCACATTCGTTCCAAAGGCTACCCGAAGGATGTTATCACCATAAGCCCTTAATCTAAGTTGAGTATTGATCCGTTCTCCACTTGTATCAGGTGTAATATCATTGCTTATCAGTTGCTTTTGAAAGGGAACTGTCAGCACCACATCTGTTCCTTCCGCTATAATTTTTGTTGGGGCACAGGCTTTCCAAAGGACTTCCTCACCATTTAAAGCCGGATCGAAATCCAGAAAATCAAACAACTGATAATTGGTTTGTTTCATTAAATGCCTTTCGTTACTATTTCCTACTTGTATTTCAAGTCTTTCTTAATTCACTATCCCAATGTATAATCGAGATCAGTTCGTTTCTCACTCCTGACCATACGGATAGACTTAATTCTCATTATCCCGATGCACGATCGGGATGAGTTCGTTTCTCATGTTAACAATACTTATAACCTCACGTCTCACTATCCCGATACACGATCGGGATTAGTTCGTCCATCAGATTTCAGTTCACTTCGTTTCTGAAATCCGGGTCTCACTAATAAAACAACCAATCCACTGAAGCGCCATCTTCAGCTCCTATTCCTGCATCATGAATGGGAATGGTTGCATTTCCGTCAATAAATCCCAGAATAAGTACCCGGCCTTTGCCCAATACCAGCTCATGCTCACCGGCATCATATTGGTAGGTGTAAATATTAACCGGATATAACCCGGGAATATCCAACGCATTGGCAATCTTAATATCGGCCTGACCCCGATCATTAGCCTGTGCATTGGTTTCAAGTGTTGGCGGACGAAGTGTGGTGTATGAGTTGGTATTGAAATAGCCTACCAGAATTTTAACCGGTTGATCAGTTTTAAACTTTAAGACTGTTCCGTTTTGCCGTTGTCCGTTATCCGAAAACTGCACACCTGAAAGGTTCTTCAGCTCCGGTGCTACAGCTTTTATCTTCGCCCTATTGTCGCTAAACACCCGTTCTCCCGGTACCAGAGGATATCGCTGAACGCCACTAGTTAAAATATCTACCTTAAGCGGTTGCAGCACTTCAAATGTTTTACCTTTTTCGCCCTTGGATTTCAACATCTGCAGGTTACGTTTGAAATTATCCAGTTCAGCCTCATAGTGAGGCAGCAGCTCTTTCCATGTTTTATTGGTGCCATCACGGCCAGTTATCGGTATGCGCCTTTGCGCCGTCTGCATGCTGTTGGCATAGAGATATGCATTTTCTGTAAGCTTGACGAGGTTACGGTAAAAATCGAGACTTTTTTCCAGATGGGGTAAGGCTTTATCCAGATCAGATACTTCGTTTGAATATTTATATCTCAGAACCAGTTCCGCCGCTTTTTCTTTTTCTGCAAAACAATTGGCGATGGCCTGATAACAATAGACATCATTTTTCAGGCGTTCGAACTCTGCCTTATTTTTTGTGACCGATAACTCTGCCTTATCTATGGCTTTGACTGCTTTTTCACCATGCCCAACCACTTCCCGGGCGATTTGTGGGGGTGTTTCGCCAACATGAGGTTCGCCTTCCCAATTCTTGCGGGCGTAATCCACCAGAATCTCACCTTCCGGTCCGTTGGAATTTAAAAAGCTCTGATATACATTGTATTTAAACGGATTCACCAGTTGCCCCATAAACATACCCAACAATAATGTCTGCCTGTTACCGTCAGATATCCCAAATGTACGGAGCAATTTTGGCGCAATTTCGCCGGTTTCCTCGTAAGCCTGCAGAATATCCTCTCCGCCTGATCCATAAAAACCGGACAGCTGATCAGACCAGTACATGGCTTCTTTCAAGCTGTCGCGCTCTGTATTCCAGGCATAGCGGGCCCATGCCTTATACCATATCCAGTCCCGGTCCATCTCCAACAATCGTGGTTCCGTTTTATCCGCGGTATAAGGCCAGTCCCAGTATGATGCCTGTGGATAGAGATGTAAGCCATTTGCCCCCTGTCGTTCATGCATGGCAATCACTGACTTTTGTATGAAGTTCGGATCACCATAACGGAATGGTTCCAGGTTCGCTAATATGTGTACATTGGAAATATGAACTGAACCCAGTCTGCTTAATGCCGTTGGAATGGAATCCCATGAATTACGGGGTCTGTATGTCGTAAGAGATTCTCCATTGTATTTATACATGGTGTAAAGATTCCTGTATAAAGGAAGTGCTGCTTCCATCACCCGTTTGGCATCGGTATCATGTCCGCGTAAAACAATGGGTGGTTCTTCGGTGATGCCTAATGAATCCAGACCGTCTTTAACCCCGGGGATGATGGTATTGGTAAACCATTCCACATCATCATCAATTGTATTCATGGCTTCTCCCAGGGTGACCAACAGGCCCACATGAGGATATTTCTCGATGAATGCCGCGATGGATTTTCGTGTATAATCCGCAATCAGCGGAGTGATTGGCCGACTCCGTTCCTGTGTTTTAATGCCATTTTCCTCAGCGAAAGGTTTGGAAACGATGATATTGTAAAACATCTGGATCACCCAGATACCACGTTTATCCGCTTCTTCTGTAAGAAAAGCAAATATTTCTTCGTTCTTTTTAAACGTTTCGTCATCTACCTCCACGGCATATGGATAGTCCTTTAACTTAACCAGGGATGCAAACGGATGACCATTCCACAGGTAAAGTGAATTATAGCGGTTCTCCACCATCATATCCAGGTATTTAATCCAAAGCTCCCTGTCATAAAACCAGGGAAAGCTTTCCGGCGTGTACGGATACTCATATACCGTTCTTCCCGGTAAATACGATGTTTTCTGTAAACCGATGCAGGTTCCACGCATGACCATCTCCGGCTGATCTTCCACGTGGATCAGATCCGGCAGTTCCTTCTGAGCCTTAACCCGCTCTGCCAGTTCCAGACAGCCATACAATATTCCACTGCTCCCGTTGGCACTGATGGTTATATTCTTAGCCTTCGAATCAATGATAAAACCTTCATCTGAAATGGGTACAGCAATTTGCTTTTCAGGATCTGTAGAACTCAAAGTACCCTCAGACAATTTCTGAATAACAATGATCCTGCTTTTTACTCCTGTGGTATCAGAGGTTACAGTGACGGCGTAACCGTTTTCAGAAAGGACGGACTTCAATTTTTCCACAGCATAAGCCTCTCTTTTTGAATCCTGTTGAGTGAAAATTGTAATTTTTTCGCCGGATTGGCATGTGGCTAAAATCAGCAGTGAAAGCAAAAACAGAAATATATTTGAAAACAGCCTCATAAGAACATTAATTTTGTATAAAACGCAAATATATGTAATCGTTTACATTGTTTAAAACTTTATAAACAAAGTATTTCATAAATAATTATTAAAACATTTATGTTAACGTTTTAACTCTTTTCTTTTCTGACTTTATCCAGAAAAACCCATGTTTCATCATCTGAAGTTCCTTCAATGCCTTCCTGATACCGGGACATCAGGTTGTTCCAATCAACCATGCGCGGATTATTTTCAACTGTTTTGGGATCCAGTTCGTCCAGGGTTTTATCTGAAGGAACCGATATAACCAACAACAACTGCCGACCACTTCTAAAAACCAGAAGCTGCTGAAAACCTGCATGACAAAACCCCTGTGCCACCTCCGGCCATTTCGTGAACTGTGTTTTATGATAGGCCATGTATTCGTTTTGCAAAACAGTGTCCTCTACTAAATTTGCTGTTAAAATATAGTCGTTCCAGGAAGGACTTACCGTTGTATCAGCACAACAGCTTAGCTTATCAAATACATAAAAAGGATGCAAATACCACTTTACTTCATACGGAATATCAGATGTTCGTATTTTTTCCCCAATACCGGCTGTATCGCTTTTATCACCAAACAGAACCACATGATTCTTCCATGCAAATTTTTCTAATTTAATCTCTGCAAACTGATCTAACAGGCGGTTCATATCGGCTTCATCTTCCAGAACAACCTCCACGGCCATTCGATACTGATCAGACGCTCCGTTACCCTTTTCACTTACTTTATTGCCTGAATTACGGCAGGCCACCATTAACAGAATCAATAGCAGAAACAAAGAATTGAATTTAATTGAACCTACCTTCCTCTGTTTTAAATATGCACTAATGGAATACATCTCTTTCTTTAAAATCTTTGGGGTGAATATTAATTTTTACCGGTTCTAACTCTGTTACACCTTTCATTTCCGGTTCGATACCGGGAACAATGTCTTTAAACTCATCTTCAATGCCGGCTTCATTTATAATCTCCAATGCCTCACCCGAAAACTCATCTTCCCTGAATGAATGGGTATCTTTAATTGTGTTATTGGTACCGTTATCCATGAAAAGATTATTCTTAACATAGTTTCCTGTGATGAAATTATCGTGACAGCGCTTCGTCCAGAAATGCAACCACAACTGTGTATAACTGGGATTATCTACCACGTTTCTTGCAATGGTAAGATATGCAGATCCATCGTCAGGATAGATACACCTTGGTCCGTTAAATATATAGTTTTCTTCAACCTTAGTACCCGGTTGTTCTCCCAGTAAATATATGACACCGCCATCGTCAAGCACCTGGTGGGTATTGCCAACCTTATTATAGCTTATACTATTATTTTTGGCTACTTTGGATGGTGGAATATTGGCGTTTCCCCACCACCATCCGCAGGTTATGGCGCCGTATGGCGTGCCCGATATGTCGTTGTGTTCTATCCTGGTATTGGCGACAAAAAATGAGGTAATGGCCTCTACCTGTCTGAAATCGAGACTAATATTGCGGATGTAGTTGTTGGAAACCATGTTGTATTCACAAAGTCCTTCCACACCTTTTTTATATAGAGCACCATCTCCAATTTCGTAGTGTTGCGGGTGACCAATATTAACAGCATTCCCAAGAAGGTCGTTAAAAAAGTTCCCTTCAACAGTGCAGTGCTTCACATCGTTAACCAGATTTATACCTATAGCTGAACTGATTCCCTGAAACCGGTTCCGGATGAAGGAAATATATGCTGCATTCTCAATCTGAACAGCACCCGTCGGAACGTCGGTACTGTTGTATTTTGTTGGATGCCAGTTGCCATCAGGAATATATTTTACAGCCAACCCCAGACTCTGTATTCCGGCAAATCCATGAGAACCTGCAACCTCCATTAATGGCCAGTGGTCATAAGAAAATACAATGCCTTTAAACTGAATATGGCTGACCCTTTTATCGGTTGAATTACCCTTTATGGTAACCAAACCCTCCGACACTGGTGCTATGACTTCAGCACCATTAATATCTCCTTTATCGTAGTAGCAATAGAGCTGTTTGCTTTTTGTATTGAAATAAAATTCTCCCGGTGCGTCCAGTAATTCGTATGCATTCCGAATCACAAAGTCCTTTTCAAAATTTATATTTCCGGCCCAGGCCATAGAAGTGGCAATGGCTCCATAGGGTTGTTGAAATTTAACAATCGTAGTATCTCCGGATCTTTCCATATCTCTGACGCAGAGTATTTTTTCCGTCCACACATTAAACTGAACCAATTCAATATCTTCAGGATTCTTATATGGTACTACCTCATCGGCACTGAATTTTATTCCGTCAATGGCTGAACCGGGTCCAAATGCCCAGGGTTCATTACCCTTAATTTCAAATTTACCCCATTCTCCCATACCAGGCACAGGAATATCTGTTCCGGCCATGTGCATCCGTTTACCATCAATAAATAAGGTACGCAACTTTTCATCCCTATCCAGTTTAGCCCTGTAAATATGGTCTTTTACTTTTTGCCAGCCTACTACCTTTACGCCGCCATTAATTCTGACGCAGTAATCTTTTTCAGCCATAATAATTGTCGGGGATGCTTCTGTTCCGGAATCTTCGGGCTTGATTTCAAGCGGCTTTTCCAGACAGTAATCACCGGCTTTTAATATAATCTGTATTCCGTCTTTTATGGTTTCAACATTTGATGTTCTGAGTTCCTGTGCTTTTTCCAACGCCAATGAGATAGATTTCAGCGGATTATTTTCAGTCCCAGCACCAGTTTCGCTTCCATTTGGCGACACCCAGATCTTCTGCGCCGAAGCCGAAAAAAAGAACAGCGCTGCAAAACATAAAGTGGCTAATTTGAAATGAATGGTTTTCATGTTGTACGTTTACTGGTTAGACGAAAAATTAAAATACAGGGTCATCTGCTGACTTCTGGTTCGCCAGTCATCAAAAGGTCCGTAATCAAAGAATTTATTCTTTTGTCCTGAAGGCCCGAGGTTTGACGGGGCATTTGTTTTGGTACCTATCGGTGGAATAGCCTGCATAAATGAGATATCACCTCCGGGGAATACCGGTGTCACCCGCTCAACAACCGGATCCGGATTAGCCGGTGTATATAACCTCAGGTAAACATCATCGGTAGAAGTTGCCACAGTAAACGACTGCTCTTTCGATTGAATTTCTGCCCAGTACATATTTGCGTGATAGCCTTTAAATTCGGGATACACAATGGGCTCAACCGATGTAATGGTATTATTATAATCCTTTTGCCAGACACCAAATTCCACACCCTGTGTCCGGTTTTTCCAAACACGGTATGGCCCGTTCCCAAGCCACTTAACACCTTGTATCAAATCTTCAGGATATGAAAAATTCACGCCCATCATATCGAAATGGACATCGTATTTTTCAGGCATATAATAAATATGCACCTTTGCCCAGCCATTCGGGTAAAAGGTCCAGGTAAACTGCTTTATGCGCGATTGTTTTTCGTCAAAATTTACCTGTAAAAGGATACTATCCCGGAACGTTTCAACGGTAATATGCTTGAATACAGCTATTCCGGCGCTCAGTTCCGGCCCCTGTTTAAAAGGAATTTCACCCTTCCCGTTTTCCACTTTTTTAAGGAGACCATCCGCTTTACCAATAGTAAACTCAATCTCAGCAGCATTAATCACATAGGCATTACCGGTTTCTGTAAGTTTCAGATGATCCGATACAGGCGTTTTATTTATAAGTTTTTCAGCAACATCTGCAGCAATAACCAAGGGGTAATTCCATGTATACAATGTTTTGCCTCGTGAGTCAGTTGCCGTAATCCCGAGCACATCAAATTCCTTCCAGTTTTCCGGAACAGGGATTTCAAGGATGCCCTTCTCATTTGGCTCAAGATCAGGAGATGGAATGCTTCCCGAACGTTCTATGTGGGTATCCTTTCCTTTGGGGTCTGGCAAAGTCTCCAGTTTCCAGTTAAAGGTACATTTATTCAGGTTGGTGTAAAGATACCGGTTTTCAATGCCTATCTTTTTATTCCATAACGGTGTAATTTCCAACGGTTCCAACAGAACCGGCGACCAAATCTCCTTAATGGCATAATAACTGGCCTCTTTCTCAAGTTTAGGTCCCAGAATACCATCAGCACCGTGCTCTACATCCGTATCATACACCTCACCTTCCTTATCGGTCCGCAAAATACCCTGGTCGAAAAGATCCCAGAGAAACCCTCCTGCGGCTTTTGGCTTTTTCCATATATATTCCCAAAAATCGTACAACCCGGCACCGTGTCCGCCATCATACAGGCCATGCAGAAATTCGGTTGGAAAGGTGATCAGTCGTCCGTTCCAGTACGTATCAGCGCCGTAGTCGTATCCGCGGTAGTGTTGCGTGGCTATGCCATTGTGTTCCATCCAGGGATAAATCACCAGTCTGTTTTGTATATCATATCTGGCAAACAAAGCATCAAAAGAAGGATTATGGCCGCCCTCGTTGCCATTATCCCACATCACAATGGAAGGATGATTCACATCATGCACGACCATTTCCTTCAGCAGTTCGCCGCCAACTTCATTATCGTAGGCCGCGTGCCATCCTGCAATTTCATCCAGCACAAAAAGCCCCAGGGAATCACACACATCAAGAAAATGACCATCCGGTGGATAGTGCGACATCCGGACTGCGTTCATGTTCATGGATTTCATCAGCTCCACATCTTCAATACTAATAGCTTTACCGGATGCTCTTCCGTATTGTGAGCGAAACGTATGCCGGTTTACACCCTTAAATTTCACTTTAACCCCGTTCACATAAATCCCGTCTCTTGGCCGGATGTCTATAGTCCGGAAACCGAACCGGGTCATTATCTCATGAATGGTTTTTCCATTGGATTTCAGTTCAATTTTCAGGTTATACAAATTTGGATCTTCCGGATTCCAGCGTTTAATGTCTTTTAAAAGCGTATGCAGTTGAACCTTATTAATCCCTTTGGTTAGTTCTGAAGAAAAAGGCTCTCCCACCGCTTTGCCATCGAGCGTATAAACACTGGCTGAAATTTTATCAGCCTTTGTTGCATTATTCAGAAAAACATCTGCTTTAAGTGCTCCATCCGCTTTGGCATCTATTGCAACGCGTTCAATGTTTTGCAATGGCTTGGCTTCGAGGTATACCGGTCGAAAAATACCGCCGAAAATCCAGTAGTCTCCTTTGCGTTCAGCTTTATTTACGGATTCATTGGCAGATTGTTTTGACACTTTTACTTCAAGCAGATTAGCCTGTCCGTATTTCAACAATTTACCAATATTATAGCGGAACGCATAAAATGCGCCCTGATGCACCGGTCCGGCTGATCTGCCGTTAATCTTAACTTCTGTATCCGTCATGGAACCTTCAAAAACAATCTCTACGTGCTTTTTCTTCCAGTCTGCCGGTACAGTGAATGTGTATTTATACAGTCCCTTTTCCGAACTTTGAACTTTATCTCTGCCATAATTATAGTTCCCAAAACCCTCCTGTTCCCAGTTAGATGGCACCGGAATGGTTGTCCATTCCCCTGAATTCTGCCCTTCTGTGCAAAAAAACTGCCAGTCCACCGTATTATCAACACCTGTTCCGGACAGGTACTTCTGCTCTGTTTCCTGCGCTACTGAGTTTATCAGAATGCATAACAGGAAAATGTGAGTCAACAGTATTGGCTTTTTTACACGCATCATTTTATAATATTTTACAGCTTTTATAAATCTCCCCACTCACCCTTCTTTTCCCTGAAGGGATCTGCCCACGCAACTTCCTCTTTCCGCGTGTCGCCGAAGCTATAGCGGAGGAGCAAGAGGACTTCGGGTAAAATAACGATATTTATTTTTCACTCTTTTCATGAGAACCTAAAACCCGATTAGCCACTTTCTCAAGAGTTTCGAAGCTTTTCAGTGCGTCATGCGGTAGTTTTTCTACCTTATTATCAAAAACATACAACTCCTTCTCATCTTCCACTACAATACGGGATTCATCAAAACTACCGTCTGCGTTCTTCACTTTAGATGTATCAAGATTCAGATGCTTTGCCATAAAACTGTACATGGCCAGACGTTTTGAAATGCCATAATCATGACCTTCATCCGGTAGGTGCACGTTCTTCACATTATCCGTTTTTCCATAAAATCCGTAAATCCTCTGAACGAAAGGATATTCATACTCAGGTACATGGTTCGACCAGTCACCTCCATCGCTTATGATCAGCATGGGCTTCGGTGCAAACATGGCAGCCATCTCCACATTATTGGTTCCGCCTCCGCACAGATGAACCGGTTGTCCGCTTTCACAGGGACAGCCACCGTAGAAATAACAGGAGAGCATCACTACAGGAACACTCACCGTAAACCGGTCATCAATGGCGCCCATCAGCATGGTGTGGCTGCCTCCTCCGGATCCACCGGTAATACCTACCCTCGTTGGATCAGCTTCTTTCATGGACAATAAATAATCCAAAATTCTCAGGCTGTTGAGCACCTGCATGGTTTGCGCCAGACTGCGCCGATGGCTTTCATCGCCATATTGCAACGCACTTTCTCCCCAGGCAAACAGATCGTAAGTCGCTACAATTGCGCCCATCTGTGCCAGCATCGCGGCCCTGGTTTGCATATCTTTATTATATCGACCTTTTGAAAAATGTCCGTTGGGACTTAATATCACCGGAACTTTTCCCGATATTTTCACAGGTTTATATAGGGATCCCATGACATAAGCGCCCGGCAAAACTTCCAATGCAAAATTCTCCACGCGGTAGTTCTTATATTTTCGCTTGTTGACGATTACCGGCTTTGAATCCGGCCAATCTGGTTTGTGCGATATTCTTAAGGCTTCAAGGAAACACTGCCGCAATTCTGCTTTTCGGGTTTCCCATTCATCCTTGTTGTCATACAATTTTTTCAGGTAGTCCAGCTTTTCAACCCCATCCTCCAGGCTGGTCCTGTAATATTTATAATCGGTGATCCGGTATAAGCTATCGTTTTGTTTCTCAAAGGTCAGATCAAACGGAGAAAGCACCCGTATTAAAGTTTCTTCAAGAGAAGGACGAAACCGCCATTCTGCATAGGTGAGTGTTTTACCTTTTACCTTACTTCCTGCATAACTCAGTTCAACATGGTATTGTTTGGAAATCTCCTGTAAAACACGGTCAAGGGATTCTGCATATCTGGAATCAGAATTCTGAGCCGTTGCCGTAAGCAATACAACTAAAAATGCAAGTATAGATGCTAAATTTTTCATACTTCGTTTATTTCTCAGGCCATTTTTCATCCACAATTTTTGACAGTTTCAGTTTATCCGGATCCACTACCACATGTTTCATCTTTTCCCGTCGCCATGTATAAATGATGTGTACGAGTCCGTCTGAAGTCTGGATCACCGCCGGATACGAATACTGACTTATCTCGGAATCTTCAAGCACCAGTGCGGCATACCAGGTTTTTCCATCTTTGGACACGGCCACATTCAAGGGCGTACGATGCCCTTTTGAAGCATTGATTGGCGTTGCAACATGATTGTATACTACCAGTTGTCGTCCATCAGCCAGTGTTACTGCATCGGTACCCGAATTATTATTTGGCAAGCCTGAAGGCTGCGTCAATGACCATGTTTTCCCGTTATCATCTGACCACGACGTGACAAGTACCGCATTTTTGCTGCGACAAAGAATCTGCAACCGGCCATCCGGGTATGTCAGAACGCTTGGCTGAATAATACTGTGCACCTTATAATTATTAATGGCATCGGTCTTATCCCAGGTTTTTCCCCAATCCTTTGTAAATTCGAAATGAACATTCCATCCATTTCCTTCTGTACTGGAGGGACATATCAGGGTTCCGTCTTCCAGCAATACCGGCTTGTTTTTTACCGGACCGATATAACCATCCGGTAATTTCTGAGCCTCACTCCACGTTTCACCGTTATCGGAAGAACGCTTCATTACACCCCACCACTCCGATGGCTTAGGACCCACTTTGTAAAACAACAGCAAATCACCGCCAGGCACCTGATACAATACCGGATTCCAGGTTGGATAGCGCAAGGTATCGTTGATGACACCATTAGCCACCTCCACGGATTTGCTCCATTTTCCATTCTTAAATTTGCTGAACCGAATGGTAACATCAGGATGCCGTTCGTATGTACCACCAAACCAGGCTGCAACCAGACCATCCGGTGTTTCGGCCAACGTACCGGCATGACAGGACGGATACACATCCTTCTCGTATAAAAACTGGGCATCCACGATGCCTTTCTTCCATCTTCCTTCCATGGCCTGTAAACTAATCGTCACAATTGATAATAATGTAACGGTCAGTATTTCGCTATTCATCTTCAACATTTTTTAAGCTTTTCCATTTTATACCTCCCCCATTTATTCCCCCTCCTGGATCAGGAGGGGGCCGGGGCGATTCTATAATTTTATTTCTATAAAGATTTCAACAAAAGATTATTACTAATATAAACACTCCGTACTGACACTTCTGACTGCACGCCTTCTTCACGTTTTTAAAACCTCCGTCCCGATAAATATCGTGACCAGCTTCTTACAAAGTAGGACGTATCATATGTCTTGATTCTTGTGTCTTGTATCTAATGTCTTGTCTGATATCTTACTGCTGCTTCTTTTTCTCTTCCCTTATTCTCTTCACGAAAGCCTTATACAATGCACGCCAGTCGCGACCATTGCTGATCAGATACTGCTCACACTTCGTTTTATAAATCTCGAACACGGCAGAGATCTCTTTCATGTTTTTATAATCCACTGCCATTTCGCGGGCTTCTTTAAGATAGCTCAGCAATCTGGCTGCTTCTTCATCGGTGAGATCCGGTACAATAGCACGATAACCCTTCATGGTAAAAGCAACTTTACCGACGGTATACTTATCCAGAATAGCCTCAACCTGTTCCTCAGTCAGATCTTTACGCAAACCATTCATCAGATCTTCATGATATGACGAAGGCTGCGCTGAATCGGCTATCATTTGCCTGTCCTGATCAGTCAGTTTATCACCGGTTCGGGGATTGACACCGGCCGGAACTGTAGTGAACGGATGTTCATTATGCCAGGTCCGGATTGCTGTCAGATGTTCAGCCACAACTTTTATAACCCGGTCTTCTTTGGCTTTATCATTCAGTTCAAGTGACTGAACCCACTCTGTTGCCTTTTTTTCCTGGTCTGTCATTTCCTTCTCTGTCTGGCCTTTTGTGCTAAGCCCCAGAATTAAAAATAATCCCATAAAAAAAATCACTCTTAAACGTGTACTTTTCATTTCGTTTGTATTTTAGAATTACTTATTCATATCACATATTAAGCGTCCCAGATCAGTTCTTCTGCCAATTTCCTTTCCATCAATCAGCACAATTAATCCTTTTCCAAGCTTATATTTGTCACCTGTTTTATCCCAGATAATGGTGAGATTTTTGCCGTGATAATTGACCCTGTCCAGGCAGAACCAGTCCCATTTATCCTTCGGGATCAGCGGGTTCAACTCCACTTTATCGTCTGCCCTGGGGCGGAGTCCAGCCAATCCGGTAATAAGCAGATCATTGAACGTGGAATGGTTGTAATACCTGCTTCGCTCCTGATCTCCTTTCAGCCAGTAACCGGTTATTTCATCCAGATATTCGCCGATGTACGGCCGGCCGCGATAATACTGAGATTCCACGTAGGTTTCAAGCAGGTCAAAATATACCGAGTCATTCACCTCGCTCTGGTCATAATTATTCAACAGGTTCGCCATGCCAGTTAAGGTCTGTGAAGTGGCAAACGGCCATACAGCACCATCCCACTCACATTTGCAACAACCGTGGGTACGGAAATCAGGATGCCGCTGTTCTGCTGTTGTAATACCAAAGGGAGCCAGAAATCCTCCCGGATCAGTTATCTGAGTCCATGCTTTCTCATAACCTTTTTCCGGCAAATTAAAGTACCATGGAATAAAACCAATCTCTTCCCTGACATTTGCAAATCCCCCCTCCTCCTTCACGGTCTCAAAGAAATCGGCTTCAGGGTTCCATAGATTCTCCTCCACCAGCTGTCTTAAGGTATCTGCTTTAGCAGCATACAAGGTTTCCCATGCTTTATTTCCGGCTAGTTCTGCCATTTTTGAAATGGCAACCGCATTACCGTACATGTAACTGTTAATGGTTGGACGGTCATTTTTTACGCGCCGTCCACCCGAGATCTGTTCCTCCATTCCATCTTTCACATCTTCCTGCCAGAACATGCCGGACGGTTTACGGCGTTCTGCTTCCCACCGGCGATAATCCGCTTCCAGGTCGGGCAGCATATTTACAATAAACGCACTGTCTTTTGTCAGAAGGTAATAGTTATAAACTGCATCGGGTGTCCAGCTGCTGAATTTATGCAGTTTACTCATGGGTTTTCCATCATTGCCACGATACCAGACCTCCAGATTTTGCTTAAGATATTCTGAATTATGCAACCAGCGTGATTCATAGGTATGATGGCCTATGGCACAGGCAATCAGGTTGTATTTATCTGCATAGGATCGCTGCACCAGAAATTCAGTAATGGCATAACCTACCGGCGTTTGTTCAATATGTTTTCTAAGGGTCCACCATCGGTAATAAAACATCTCTTCGAAGTTATCCTGCGGACATTCAAACAAGGGAATATTGGCCTTCATCCATTCCCACGATTCGGAATTCGGGATCAACTGTACAATGTTTTCATCTTCCATGCGGTTGAAATAGTCCACGTAATGTTTAAAATCATCCGCATTTAGCACATAGCCCTGATGATCAACAGGCAGTGTTTTTGTTTTAAGGGAATAAATCCTGTAAACGGCTTCTTTATCCGGTTTCCCGTCCTGCTTTACATCAAAATCCTGGTCAGTTGGCGTATCCACATTGGGAAAACGTCTTATTTCACCTGTTCTGAACACAATACTTTGCACCTCGTGAACAGGTTCAAAACAAAGGCCTTTTGCTTTGTGCTTCCCATTGACATAAATATCGTAAAAGCGATTATCCACAGTAGCCTCAATACGAATGTCATAAATTTTTACAGGTTCATATGGCATGATATTTCGTAAGCGATAACCGGCTTTATGTTTTAAATAACCGTCACTGTCAAAAATCAATCGGAGTGTTCCGGTGTTTTTATTATCCTGCAATTCTACCTGCAGAACACCATGATTATTCTGTTCCGGTTTGATCGCAAATTCCACGCTCACATTTTTCTGTTGAGGGAACAAGCGGGTGGCTTTGGCATAGTCAAACGGATCTTTGTCATGCAGTGTCAGACACTGCTTCCCTTCTACGTCGTTTTCAACTTTAACGCGTGCCCAAACCGGACTGTAAATATTCCACTTTTCAAAAGCTGATCCGGATCCTGTTGCTGTAAACTCATCATCAGCCTGCTCTGTTGCTTCTGACCTTATCGGAACAGGTATTTCAGACACCCAGATATCTTCCTTATTCATGCTGTACGTAACCCACAGATTTCCATCCGGAGGCGTTCCGTTTGTTTCCTGAATTCCGCGCACATACTGTGGCCCGTACGATTTATAATTACCACCATAACGCATGGTGGATATCTCTCCGTTGACCAGCAACAGGTTCGTATATTTCAGTCCGTCATCACTTACAGAAACGGCCAGTGGCCAGCGAAAATCTGACGGATTATAGACCGTAGCATACCGCCCATCAGAGGTAAGCTGTCCCCAGATTTTGGCATTGCTGTTTACAAATCCGGGGGCTCTCACAGGTTGTGTCCATGTATGCCCCTGATCATCACTAATGGCTGTAAGGGCGTGTTTCCACAAGCCGACAACCTTTCCATCCGGCAGGTGATAATAACAAAATGCCTTGTAATCTTTTTGTATCGGGATCAAGGGATCATTACGGTCTGCTTCTTCATTCCACTGCTGCTGGACCAGCGGGTTCGACAACATTTCCTCACAGGCCTTCCTCAGCCCCTTGTCTTTACTCTTTGTATAAAACGGATAATTTGTATTCTTTTTATTCCATCCATGGTTATAACGGATAAAATAGATTGGTCCCCAAGTACCGTCTTTATAAATTTCCCTGACGACACGACCAATTCCATTCCCATCATTCGGACTATCCTTTGCATTCATGGAAATGGCAATATATGCCAGCACAAACAACCTGTTGTCGGTTGATACATAAAATCCCATGCGCTGGTGATTGACCGACATCAGATCCTTAGCCACATCTGTTCCGTTATCTTTTTTGGTTCCATCCGGTATCGGATATGGCGGAAAAACCACATCCGGTTCAGACCAGGTATACCCATCCTGTGAGCTTACTAAAAACGTTTGTCCCGGTGCAATATGTTCACCAACCGGATCGCTCAGGTATTCAAGAAAAAATGTATTGTTCCAGTAAGCCAGCATTGGTGCATGGTTGTATGTCCAGCCGTATCCATCAGCTATGTCCGGAAATTCACGGTTTGCCCGCATTACCTGTATGTTGTGCACACCCATGGCAGGCGGCAATTGTCCGTGATGATAATCCGGATTGTTGAGCGTTTCTCCCGTATAATGTGGTATGTCTATGTCCTGTGCATTTACCACAAAAACAATAAGTGATAAACAAACAGTAATTATGAATCTGATTTGATTTCTAAACAACATCTGCTCCAATTTTTATTCCACTTACTCCTTCATTTCTTCCAGCACCAAAACCCAGTCGTTTCCGTTTTCCTTTTCTCCCGGAGGATCAAATTCATGGGTTCCACTATTTTCCACCTTCCTGATTTCAGTAATCTCTCCTGATTTCGGATCAAACCATAACGCTTTTACACCTGATTTGAATTTCGTCATGTTTACGGGAATATTTCTCCCGGTGTATGTATAGATATATGCATATCCTGTGCCTCGTGTCGCCTGAAGATGATCGTACTTTTCACCGTTCTCACCGGCGATCAAACTTTGATCCGGAACGCGATCCAGATATGGACGTGACAACATCAGGTCTTTCAGATATCCCATCTGTTTGGCACCGGGAGCTTCCAGAGCCTGTGTCCAGTATTCACGTGCACCATAGGCCGGTTCTTCATCCGAGGGTTTGTAAAACTGCATTATGGCACTGTGTCCGTACGTAAACCCACAGGCACCTGCAAAAACTGACCAGTAGGCATAGCGGCGAACATCCTCAGCCTTCCAGTAAGGCTGAGTCGTATCATGCAAGCCCTGAGGAATGCCTTCATACGACGGTTCACCGTCGATGGTTGGTTTGGCTGGTTTCAAATTAAAATCTGCCTGAATATAACGCCAGTTATCCTCTCCATAATTCCGTTCCGTATCATCCTGATCATACCTTCTGTGTCCTGACTGGACCATATTAAAATCCAACCATGACTCATTCTCAAACCAATCGGATGACTGCATCCGTCCCCGTGGATGAAAGGTGATTAAATGGTTGGGATCATTATTTTTTAAAGCATTTCCAATGGCATTCCAGGTGGCAGTGGAATCACTTCCAAAGGTATCACCGCCGTTGAGCCAGATAATGTTAGACCGATCCCTGTAACGTTTGGCCAGCCATTCACCATATAATTTTCCCTGCTCACGGGATACATAACCTCCACGTACGTTTCCACCCCAAACCGGCACCAATGCCATATATAATCCCTTTTCAGCAGCTTTGTCTATCACATAATCTATGTTGTCCCAGTAATCGTACTGTTCAGGATCAGAAAAGGAACTGCCTTCCGTAACAAGCGGTCTGGAAGCATCATCATTAATCAGTGCTGAGTCGCCGTATACATTCACGGCGCCCAAAGAATGCAGAACCATGACCTGGATCACATTGAATCCTTTTTCCCGTCGGTCTTCAAGATATTTTTCAGCCTCCTCCCGGTTCAGTTTGGTAAACAACAACCAGCCCGTGTCACCCAGCCAGAAAAACGGATCACCACCAGATTTTACCATGTAGTGCCCGTTTTCAGAAACTTTTAATAATGGCAACTCCTCCGAGGTTTTCTTATGCGGAGCACAACTGAAACATAAAACACCGGCTAAAAGCATTAATAAATTAAATCGTATCATTCGTATTATTTTTTTCTGATCCAAACTATATTGGTTCCGTTATGAGGAAGGTCAATTGTTGTGACCTCTCCGGCTTTAATGATCAATGATTCAGCTAAAACCGATCCATCAGATGGCCTGATAAACTGAACCTGGAACTTTCCTTTTTTATTTGATAAATCGACAGATAGTCTTCGCTTATCATTACAATATACGATCATGCCGTCATCGCCTTCCAGAATACAGGTTCTGTCCGGTGTTGATCCGGGATCTTCAGGATGCATCCTGGCTGCATCAGCCAAAAACTGATCAGGAACACCTTCCGGCAAAACAGTCAGTGAACCTCCTGCCATCAATACTGCCCAGCCGTATACATTGTATCTTCCCTCCGAAAAAATAACAGCCTTATCCGGATATTTTGAAGTATATGTATAAACCGAGTGATACACTGAATTGAAAGAACGTTTTCCAACATTTATCTTCCTTGCATGCTGACGTGGTGCCAGTTGCTGATCTCCCAGCGGGGCATATAATGAACCGTCTTCACGGTATGCCCAGTACCGGATATCGATCACATCAACCAGTTTTGCCAGATCCTGATTCTCTAAGACTGAATCCTGCACATCCTTTGTCGCGGAGAGCCCGATCAACTGATCTTTACCTGTTTCATTTTCCCAATCATGTATGGTTTCAAGCCAGAACGCTGTAAAGTGATACGGACCGGTATACTCGGCGCTGGTTAACTGTAACACATTGGAGTTACCGTCAAAATTATTCATGCACTGCTTAATAAATGCCTGATGCAACGGACGTCTTACCGGATCTGTTTCATCGTAAAACTGCTCGGCCATATAAATTCTTTTGTCGCCGGCAAAGGGCACCGGTTCAGGAAAACCGGTATCGTTGATATTATTCACCGGCCTCCATGGACAATCCACCCAATGAGCGCCAGCCTCCAGAATATTGTGCTGAAAATAATTATGATGCACCAAAAGCTTACCATTTTGATCTGCCAGATCAGCAAACTGCTTCAACCGGTTCCAGTAGAAATAGTCATATTTAGTCAGATCATATTTACTGAGTCCATCCCAGGCCGTACCCTTTCCGCTGCGGGCAAAAGGTTGTTCATAAAAGGGGGCCCATACCTGACCATCCATGCGCCTTACGCGTTCATGATCATCGCGGCGACGATCGTACCATAAGCCATAATTCTGTTCCAGTCCAACCATGTTATATTTATTCATCCAATCGACCACCTCGTTCAGATTATCGGTATAACCGTATCCGTTTCTTCCGGGCACATACCGTGTTACAGCCGGTGTGGCTTTTGCAGTGGCGTAAGGTCTAGCCACCCCACGCCACCAGGGCACTGTAAACCGCATTCCGGTCACCAGTTTGCCATCAACAACCAGTTTCCCGTTTTGAACCGACATAAGATGCTTTTCTTCTGCCAAAGCGCCGGAAGCCTCTTTTATTTTCTCAACTGTTTTAATGCCGGAATTATCTACCAAAACCGGATCACGCGAAGGGGCTTCCCTTATCCAGTCCTCGAGCCGTAAGGCTGGCTGAAAAGATTGTTCCGAATATGTCTTGGCTTCATCAGCAGTCGGACTGCTGGTTGAATTACTACTGTAGGGCATCACCTCTTTTTCATATGCAGCCGCATCCTTTTTGAGCCGTTCTGCCAGTTGAGCATAAAACAGACTGCGTGGTTTAACATGGTTGTTCTGATCGACCCAAATCCCATTGCCTGAGAACTGACTCCAGGCACCGTATGCCCAGTTCATGGCTGTAGGTGGCGCATAATTATTGATTCTGGCTGCAGAGCACTGCCACAGCATGGAATTGGCCGCGGTCCAACCTGATCCCTGATTATCAAGTCCCTGGTTACTGAATGAGATCATATTCCCATCCACATTCACAATATCAAATAATACACCGGAAGCCCAGCTGTCGATGGTTCCGCTGAATTCATATGGCAGATGCGCCTCGCACTGTACAAAGGCATTTGGTCCAGCCGCACAAAATCCCACCGCAAAATCATGGTATCCATATTCTGAATACAAGCGCTGAAACAGGGTTTGTTGGCCCATGGTAAAAAAGGTATATCTGCGTTGACCACCTATTTCTGAAACCGGTTCCTTCGATACACAATCCTGAACTGTTACCCGTCGGGCAGTTTCATATACGGCGACCGCCGAACCGGCAAAATGGGTAAACTTAACCTGTCTTACCCATACATCCTGAGAATTTTCTATGGTAATTGCGGACCAGCAGTGGTCTTCATCTTTTGGATTGGAAGCATCAAAATCTGATTTCAGATTCATATGCTCAATCCCAATATTTTTTATTCGTCCAGGCCAGTTATATTTGGTGACTGTACTTATCCCCCAGTGCTGGTCCAGGGCTGTTGTTAAAGGTGCATCTACTAAAATTGTATTCCCATTGATTGCTGTTATTGTTCTGTCCCATATAATATCTCTGGTCCCTTCTTTCCATCCAATCCAACCGGTTTCTTCTCCTCCAAACTCTCTCATATTTAGTTCCTGGATCCAGGTTTTGGTTGAAGGCCGGCGGATAAAGATCTGGTCTCCGATACTCAATCCCTTTGTAGATTCAAGTTGAAGTTCAAATGCATTTACAGGTACATATTGACTGGTTATATTTACCGGCTTGGAGTATACCACATTGTTCGGTCCTAAAACACGTATAAGATTTTGTCTCTCCTTTCCTCCTGCAATAAGTGTAGTTCCGTTCCGGCCGGTTCCACTGCCCCGAATCACAATGCCTGAAGATTTGATTACCAGCCTTCCATTCACATGAAAGGTCCCTGTATCCAGTAAGACTGCTCCTTTGAATCCATCCTGATCCGGTGGCAATGTGGCAATATAATCAATCGCTTTCTGGATATCTGCTGTAGCATCTGCATTAATGTTCGGCACAAGAACTTTTGCATTAACCAATGGAATTTCTTCTTCTGATGCTTTATACCCGGCATACGAAAAGTCAGGAATCCTGTCACCTTTTTCGTCAGGCTGATATTGCAGTTTTCCGTCTCTTCCAATAATGAGTGGTCGTTTAGCATCCTGCGTAAAACCAGTAACAGAAGACATCAGCAGGATAAACGTCAAAAATATTTTAAAAAATGAACTGTATTCTACCTTCGTTTTTTCAATCATTTTGGGTATTCATTAATGTTGTTTGTGTTGTGACAAAACATGAATCATGCCACACTTCATACAAATTTACTGATTCACATCAGATTATCAGAAATTATTCTTTTTGTATTTTAACCAACCCTTGTAGGTCAGACGATCGTCAATTTCCCTGGCTTTAAAGAAGTAACTCGCAATAAAACCAACAACAAAAAGTATGATATGGCTGTAAACCCCGATCATATATTTATGTTGGTTAAAATTATACTTACCGAAATCAAGCAACAAAACTTCCTTGCTGCTGTTCCCTATTGGAGTCGAGGTCAGCAATGCCCATGCAGTGAATATTACACTGGCGGCAATACCGAAATACAGGCCTTTTTTACCGGGACGCTTGGATACAATGCCCAGAAGAAACATTCCCGCAATACCACCTGAAAAGATGGCATATAGTGTGAATACAATACTCAGAACACCTTTTCCGCCGGCCTTCACATAAAACATAGCCACTGCAATTGCACCTAAACCCGCAAGAACAATAAAAAGCTTACTCAGCATGACCTGCTCGCGTTCTGAACTTTTCGGTCGGAATCTTAAATAGTAATCTTCCAGGGCGATAGCCGAGAGGCAGTTAAGATCGGAGTCGAGACTGGAAACGGCAGCTGCTATTAAGGCTGATATTATGATACCAACCACACCTACCGGAAGTTTGGTCATGATAAAGAAGGGAAACACAGCATCGTTTTTTATGCCTTCCGGTAAAACATCACCCGTGACATGATAGTATGAAAATAAGGCTGTACCAATGAACATAAAAAGGGCCCAAACCGGTACACTTAGCAATACACCAATCAGAGAAGCTTTAATTGCTTCCTTATCTGATTTAGCGGTAAGGTAACGCTGTACTATGGTCTGATCTGTACCATACTTCTGAATTGCATAAAATATTCCGTTTAAGGCCATGACCCAGAATGTGAGGTTAACAAATTCCATATCAAAGGGGCCAAAACCTATTCTACCATTTTCTTTTGCTACGGTCCATATTTCAGCCGGTCCGCCTGGTGTACTGAACAACAGGATTGCCAGTGTAATTATACCGCCCACGATCAACATAAAACCCTGGATCACATCTAACCATATAACCGCTTCAATTCCACCAAGCATGGTCAGAATTATGACAGCTGCACCAATCACCCAAATGACAGTGACCGTATCAAGTCCCATCATCTTACCGATGGCCAGGGCAATAAGATAAAATACGGTTCCCATCTTTGAAAAATGGGTCAACACGAAAGCAAGAGAACTGTATAAGCGGGCTCCAAAGCCAAAGCGTTTTTCAAAATACTCATAAGCGCTCAGCTTTATGACATGCCGAAACAATGGCACAATAAATCCAATGGCAAATATTAAAACAATGGGCACCATTAATCCCTGCACAAGCCTTATCCAATTGGTCGAGAATCCCTCACCCGGATAAGCCAGGAAAGTCACACTGCTGATCAGTGTGGCAAGAATTGATATGCCAATAGCCCAAGAAGGCAGGTTTCCCCCACCCGTGAAATACTTTCCGGTACTTTTCTGTTGTCTTGCAAACCTGAATCCTACGCCCAGTGATACCAACAGGGTGAGAATAATAATGATATAATCAATGAGATGAATGGAGTTCGTTGTTTGCATCAGGCGTGGGTTTTAATTCGAACGGTATCTTTAGGCCATTTATAACTTCCTGGTTTTGTTGTAATTTTCATGTTGGGAAACTTATCCACTTTCATCTGAATAATGCCGGCATCCAATTCACAAAATGGCATCAATCGATTTATTTCCAAACTTTTAAAAACTGCTGATGCAGTAGCACCACCTTCAATAAAAAGATCCTCCAGAGCAACAGATTTGCTGACCCTTGCAACAAATTCACCCATATTTTTACTGAGACGAACAGACAGGCCAGTTTCCTTTTTGTATTTATGCTTTATGGAGACAAAAACATTTTTGTTGGCATTAAGCTGCGCCGTAACTTCACTGACCCAGTTCTGCATAACATTCTTATCGAAATCGGCATTATTAAATATTTCTGCCGGCATATTAATCACGGAAATATTATGGTTCGTGGTCAGTTTATCCATATCGGGAGATTTTGGGAAAGCACTACCAAAAATAAACAATGTTTTTGAACCAAAGGTGTACTCTTTTTTAACCCCATTATGAATCTGTCCGTTTTTCAGGCTGAACAGAATGGCATTAAAAAAGCCGGCACCACCCGCTATCACCATATTTTTACTTAGCCTCATGGTCCAGTGTTTCATATCCTCATCGCTCATTATATCGCCTACAACCAGGCCTGAAGCCGGCATGGGATCATTAACAGAAACAGATTTTACATCGCAAAACTCATTACTGATTAATTCTGTCACCCTGGATGAGTTGATAGCATACTCCGGATCATTTCCGAATGAAGTGCTGGCTAAGGGTGTGCCTTCCACAAAATATACACCATTTTCAATGATGCGCTTAAAATAAGGATTTCCAGCTACGATTACAGCAACATCCTTTTCAGAAGCTTTCATCTGAGCATATAACTCAGCCGCAACATTACCCCTTAAAACTGAATCAAGTTTTTTAAATATAAATTCCGGCTTGAGTTGTAAAAGTTTCCGTGTGATTTTATCGATTTCCTTTGCAGCGTCTGTTTTACTCAGTGCGCGGGTATTGGTAGCAATGATCAGCAGATCGACATCACGCACCTTCTCTACCCTGGTCTCTATCATAACCCGAAGACCATGTCGCAATCCTATTCCGCCAATTTCAGCAGCACCCGTAAAATCATCTGCAATTACAGCTATCATCTATCCTACCTCTGTTTTTCTGATTGATATAATCTGGTGGCATATTCAATTGCCAGACGTAAAGCATCAGAACTTGCCACCCCTGTTCCGGCTACCTCAAAAGCGGTACCGTGATCCACCGATGTACGTATAATGGGCAATCCAAGTGTAATATTCACGCCCTTTACACTTTTCATCACATTCTTCTCCTTATCCCAGTTGAACCCAACGACCTTGAATGGTATATGTCCCTGATCGTGATACATAGCTACACAACCATCGAATTTACCTCCTTTGGCCATGGCAAACAATGTATCCGGAGGTACTGGTCCCACAGCATTGATTCCTATGCTTCTGGCATACTCCAGTGCTGGTTCTATCTCCTCTTTTTCCTCCCACCCAAATAATCCGTTATCGCTCGAATGCGGATTTAACCCGGCCACTCCAATTTTAGGCTCATCTATTCCAAGTTTTTTAAGGCTGTCATCCAAAAGCTGAATCACCTCTGTTATCCTGTCCTTCTTAACCCTGTCGCAGGCTTCACGAAGTGATACGTGGGTACTTACATGAATGACCCTTAAATCTTCTTCAGCCAGTAACATGGCATATTTTGCGGTATTGGTGTAATGGGCATATATTTCGGTATGACCCGAAAAATGATGTCCTGCAGCATTTATGGCCCCCTTATGGATCGGTCCTGTAACAGTGCCATCCACTTCCTTATCCAGCGCCAGATCAATAGCTTTCTTCACAGCTCTGAAAGCCAGGTCACCTGCCGCAGCAGATACTTTACCAAAATTAATGTCATGTAAATGTGCACTATCCAGATGATACAGATCCATTATACCCGGATCAAACCGGGCTTCCGCGATATTCCTGATATTGTTTATCCTGAGCTTCGCATCTACTAGCTTTATGGCTTTGGCCATAATCTGTTCATTGCCAACGAGCACCGGATTACAGATGGAATACAGCTCCGGATCAGCAAATGTTTTAGCTGCAATCTCAGGTCCTATCCCTGCCGGATCACCCATGGTAATAGCCAGAACCGGTATATTTTTTTTGTTATTCATTTCAGATTAATTCATATTTTTTCAACGCTTCCCTGATATAAACACCATAGTTGTTTTCGTCCTTCTCACTCATTCTGTACATTGGTGGTAATACGTCAGGTCCGCAGATACCCATGACAGACATGATATATTTTAAGGCAGGAACAGACTGGCTCAGTGATTTGTCTTTCTGATACAAGAGCCCCAGTTGATTGGTTATTTCCTGCAACTCACCGGCGTTATCAAACTGACCTTCATTAACCGCCTCCACCATTTTTGCGTAATGCCCGGGAGCAAAATTACCGGTGCTGGGAACAATTCCTGCCGAACCGTTTTGTAATGCATAGGAAGACTGTGCCGCCCAACCAATCAGGTGAACAAAGTCCGGTCTGTCCCTCCAAAGATCAAGGGATTTATCGAGCCGTGAAATATCCCTTTCAGAATCCTTAACCCCAACGATATTCGGATGAAAACTCAGCTCATTAAGCACTTCAAGCGGAATGGACATTTTTACCGTAGCCGGCATGTTGTAAATAATCAAAGGACAGGTTACAGCGTCTGCGAGATCCCTGAAATAATGCAGCATTTGCATGTCATCCATTGGATAAAAAGAAGGGAGCGTAGCAACCATAACATCAGCCCCAAGATTACAAAAGCGTTTTGCCATATCCACCGAATCAAACAGAGAATTGGATGATATACCGGCATATACTATGCAACCTCCATCTGCTGCTGCAACAGTTTCTTCCAGCACTTTAATCCGCTGTTCATAAGACACCGATGGCCCCTCACCAGTTGTGCCCAGTACAAAAGGATGCACACCGTTACTTTTAAACAAATCAACAATACGGTTTATCGCCTTCCCGTCCACTGATCCGTCATCTTTAAACGGTGTAACCATCGGCACAATAACGCCGTTATATTGTTTTACTTCGTTCATTTATTACATGGCATTTTGATAAATCTTTATAATATCATCCCTGTTTAGGGTTTTAATATTATTTTTCAACAGTCGCTGAACCTTAATCGCTCCATCAGCCATTATTTCAATATCTGATGGTTTGATATTAATTTCTGATAATCCGGATGGGAGATTACATGTTTCTATGATTTCCCTTATCCTCCCGATAGCTGCATCTGCCTGTTTTTCGAGAGAACCATGATTATAAATTCCCATTGCAATAGCGATGTGTGCTAATCTGTCGTCGCCTTCGGGTCTGTTATATTCTAACACATAAGACAATAATAATGCATTTGACAATCCATGAGTTACCTTGTATTGACTCCCCAACGGATAGGCTAATGCATGAACAGCCGCAGTATTTACAGGTCCCAGACACAATCCACCATACATACTTCCCAAAGCAACCGCAGTTCTGGCCTCCAGGTTTTCACCATTGCGACAGGCCTCCTCCAGATTTTTACTGATCAACTTTATGCCTTCCAAAGCCCAAACATCGACAACAGGGTGCGCATATCTGTTCATGTAGGCTTCTATGCAATGTGTCAAGGCATCAATTCCTGTTGCAGCTGTAACGAGAGACGGGACACCAACTGTTAAGGCTGGATCAACATAGGCCGCGTCAGGCACTAAAAAGGGACTGATAACACCTTTTTTCCCTCCATCACTTTCATCCAGAAAAATGGCGTTGGGTGATACTTCACTTCCTGTCCCACTGGTCGTTGGCAAACATGCCAGATAAGTCTTTCGTTCTTTCAATAAACCAATCCCCACAACCGATGTCACATCCTGATCATTTTTCAGCATTGCGGCAAGGAATTTAGCTACATCCAATACACTTCCCCCACCAATCCCGGCAACACTATCTGCCCCAAAGCGTCTGGCATCTTCCAACACGTTAAGAAAGTCATTAAAAGTAGGTTCACCTTCTATCTCTGTATTAATCCTAACATCCACCCCATTCTTCCCAAACGCTGTTGTAACAGCTTCCAAACCGGAAAGAACCGGAGTAATAGTCAACAGATATAGCCTCTTTAATCCCAGGGACAGGAAATCTTCAGAAAATTGCGTTAAGGCACCATCTCCAAAAACGACACGCGGGGGTTGTTGAATTATTATTTTATCCATTCTTTTAAATATCAATTTTGAGCAGAATGTTTTCAGAAAGCATAACCCAGCCCACACCGTCGACATCTGAACACAAAAACACCCTGATATAACTTACATATTCCACAGTACTAAAAGGCTAAATATGTAAACGTTTACAGCGCAATTTATGCCTTTTTTTGATTTTATGCAAATTCATATCTGTTCAATCGGAATCATTCAAACTACATCTGCCTGTATTACTGCACTTTAAATTCGTTACTTACATGTTAATTTATAATGATTTCCTCAGATTATCAGGCAAGCATTTAAAAACTTTCAATTTAGCTGTTAATCTCATTCACGAAGGGCGGAACACTCAGCCTGTATTACAAATAATACGAACAACATAACCCTAAAAAGGATTCTACTTATTTTTGAATTGAGCAGAAAATAAAAAGCCTGACCTAAGACCAAATAATTTTTATTTTTAAACAGCAAAAAACCAATAATTTATGTAATCGTTTTCATTGTTTTTACCCGAATAAATTTTATATTTGCTGATGCCGGTTTTATTCAGGCTTAAGGAACTATTTTAATATCGTTTAATCCCCGTATGGATTAAAAAATTCCCCCGGTTAAAAGTCTTTGTTTCTTTTTCATCAATTGTTAAATTTGGGAATCATTCGAATGTAAGAAAATACAAAACAATTATTATGAACAAGACCATGCATCATACACCTATCAGGACATATATAATCCTGATTGCTATTCTGTTTTTCGGCAGTACTATGTTAGCTGCGAATGGATTCTATGACGTAACATCTTTCGGCGCAGTCAGTGACGGACAAACCAAAGCAACAAAAGCCATTGCAAAGGCTATTGGCAGTGCTTCTGAGAAAGGTGGCGGAACCATCTTCTTTCCGGCCGGAAAGTATCTTACAGGTCCCATTGTATTAAAGAGTAACATCACAATTTTTCTGGATGCCGGTGCTGTTTTAACCTTTTCTGACGACTTCGATGATTATCTGCCTATGGTTCAGTCCAGATGGGAAGGAACGGATGTGATGAATTTTTCACCCCTGTTTTACGCATTTCGGGATTCCAATATAACCATAACCGGAAGAGGAAGAATTGACGGACAGGGTAAAAAGTGGTGGGACTATCACCATTGGCTCTACTCACAGCCAAAAGATTTTAAATCCAAATGGCAGAAAGAATTTGCGAAGCAAAACAAAGCTATCATCTTACCGGACCAGCCCGGAATGGTTGAACGGGGATTTTTACGGCCTCCTTTTATTCAGCCTATGTATTGTAAAAATGTCAGAATTGAAGGTATTACCATAACCAATTCACCTTTCTGGACCATTAACCCTGAATTCTGCGAAAACGTAACCGTTACAAATGTAACCATTAATAATCCCGAGTCGCCAAATACAGACGGGATTAATCCGGAGTCGTGCCGCTATGTTCACATCTCGAACTGCCATATTTCTGTTGGGGATGACTGCATTACCATAAAATCAGGAAAGGACGGGGCCGGACGCAACATGGCTGCTCCCTGTGAAAATATTACCATCGCCAACTGCACCATGCTCAGAGGGCATGGTGGTGTGGTTATTGGCAGCGAAATGTCAGGCGACGTGAAAAAAGTAACGATTTCCAATTGTGTTTTTGAAGGTACGGATCGTGGAATCCGGATTAAATCTACAAGGGGACGTGGCGGTGTAGTAGAGGATATTCGGGTGAGCAATATTATTATGAAAGATATCCGTAAAGAAGCTATTAAATTAAATATGTTCTATTCCAAAACTGAGCCTGAACCGGTATCAGAACGAACGCCCGTTTTTAGGAATATTCATTTCAGCAATCTGACTGGCAATGCATATCAGGCCGGATTTCTTTTAGGGTTGGATGAAATGAAAATAAGTAATATTACGTTTAACGATATTCAACTGGATAGTAAGGTCGGCTTTACTTTGGAAGATGCATCGGATATTGAATTTCACAATGTAAAAATAGATACCCGTAAAGGATCTCCCATTTATGCCAAAGATTCAGAAAACCTCATAATTGAAGGCGTCAGAACTGACACCCCTGAAATAGGCGTTGCTGTTATAGAACTGGTCAATGTTCAGAATGCATTTATTTACAATTGCTTCCAGACAAAAGAAACAGATCTGTTTCTGAAACTGGCAGGAGAGCATACAAAAGCAATTTATTCGGATCAAAACAACTTTGCGAATGTTAAAACTAAAATTATAAAAACTGATAACGTAAAACTTAATGATTAAAACAAAAAATTTTGTTATGAAGCAAACACTGCTTTTCGCCCTTTTAGTGTTGCTTTTTGGATGTAATACACCAAAGAAAAACGCAGATGATATTAAGTGGAGTCAGAAAATGGCTGACGCCGTAATGGAACGGAACGACACACTTGGATTGTATAACGGGAGAACCCGCATGGGATGGTCCTATGATGTGGCTTTGCTGGGAATGGCCATTGATAAACTGGGAAATATTGATCCTAAATATTCCGCATATATGGCAGATTATATGGATGCTATGGTGGAAGATGACGGAACCGTAAAACGGTACGAAATGGATAAATACAATATTGACCTGATAAACCCTGCCCGTAATCTTCTGATTCTGTATGAACGGGACAGCACACCAAAATACAAAAAGGCTTTGCCTCAGTTCATCGAACAGATGGAAAACCACCCAAAAACGAAATCGGGTGGATTCTGGCATAAAAAACGGTATCCCTGGCAGATCTGGCTGGATGGCGTTTATATGGGAATGCCTTTCCTTACTGAATACGCAAGGGATTTTGATGATCCAAGATGGTTTGATGTGGCTGCACACGAAATTATACTGGCTCATGAAAAAACGGTTGATCCGAAAACCGGTTTACTCTATCATGCCTGGGACGAGAGTCGGGAACAAAAATGGGCAGATCCTGAAACCGGCCATTCTCCTCATTTCTGGAGCCGCGCCATGGGCTGGTACATGATGGCTATAGTGGATGTGCTGGACTACCTTCCTCAGGATCATCCAAAAAGAGATTCAATCATCACCATCCTACAGGAAACAGCAGATGCCCTTGTTAAAGTACGTGATCCTGAAAGTGGTGTCTGGTGGCAGGTGCTGGATCAGGGCAACAGGCAAGGTAATTACCTGGAAGGATCAGGTACAGCCATGTACATTTATGCCTTTGCCAAAGGAACAAATAAAGGCTACCTGGACAAAAAATACCATGATATCGCAAATGATGCTTTCGATGACATGGTAAAGACCTTTATAATTACCGATGATGACGGACTGATAAGCATGGTGAATATATGTGGCAGTTGCGGTTTGGGAGGAAATCCGTATCGTGATGGCAGCTATGAATACTACACAACAGAAACGATTGTTAAAAATGACTGCAAAGGTGTAGGGCCATTTATTCTTGCCGCTGTTGAGCTGAATCGCTAATACATAGGTTATGAAGCGCTATTATATTTCCTATTCTGTTATTCTCATATTAATCGTTATGTTACAGGCCTGCAACTCAGGGACGGCACCGGATACGATTAAACTGTGGTACAATAAACCTGCCGTAATATGGGAGGAAGCACTCCCGATCGGTAACGGCCGCTTAGGTGCTATGGTTTACGGCATACCTGAAACTGAACACCTACAGTTTAATGAGGAAACATTATGGGATTGCGCTCCAAGACAGTATTACAGGGAGAATGCTTATAAATATCTGAATGACATCCGACAATTACTTTTTGAAGGTAAACAGGCTGAAGCGGAAACCCTGGCCGGCAAAACATTCATGGGTAGAATGGCTTATGAGGAAGAATTTCCTGTAAAGAAAAAAATATGGGCCGACAGCCTGCTTAAACTTAAAAAAGTAAAAGCGGCAATAACACCTGATTTTAATGACCAGAGCTGGCCAGTCATGTTTATCGAATACAAAAGCGTCTGGGAGAGAAAGGGGCTTCCTGATATGAACGGAGCTGTACTTTTTCGTAAAACGGTGAATATTCCGGCATCATGGAAAGGAAAGGATGTTATCATAAACCTGGGTCATGTAAAAGATCAGGATTATACCTGGATAAACGGTGAACTGGTCGGAACGACTGATGAATACAATACCAACCGCACGTACACCATTCCGGGCCGGCTGGTTCATCCCGGAAAAAATGTAATAGCGGTTCTCATTAACAACTATGTATCAACAGGAGGTTTTAATGCCGTAAGAAACAGACCCAAAAAAATGTATCTTTTACCTAAAAGTGCAAAGGAAGATTATATTTTTATTGAAGGCGACTGGAAATACAGGGTTATCGACACAAAGCCACCTTTCTATCCACAATATGAAGCCGATTATCAGCCTTTTGGTGATGTAATGATCACATTCCCGGGACATGAAAATTATTCCGGATTCAACCGCTACCTCGATCTGAACAATGCATTGACCGGAGTTTCATATACTGTTGATAATGTAAAATATAAACGCGAATATCTGGCCAGCCACCCTGACGACGTGATTGGCATGAGGTTCAGTGCGGATAAAAAGGGGATGATCAGCTTTAACGCCACTTTTAGCACACCGCATGAAATTCGCAGGATATACAACGTCAATGACAATACACTTGGTCTGGATCTTAAAGTGGAAGATGGTGACATGAAAGGAACAGCTTATTTACAGGTCTCAACTTCCGGTGGTCAGGCTCTTGTCAGTGATAGTGGAATTGTGGTTGAAAATGCTGACGAAGCAGTATTGAAATTGGTAGCTGCAACAAACTATATAACGTATAACGACATTTCCGCTGATCCGATTGCATCATGTAATGCTTATCTGAATTCTGTTTCTGACAAGGATTATGAAACCATCAGAACATCTCATCTGAAAGACTTTAAACCACTCTTTGACCGGTTTTCCATCAATCTTGGTGGTGAGGAAAAAAGACTAATGCCAACGGATGAACGCATCATTATGGTTAAAAACGAACCCGACGATGACCTTGCTGCCACCTATGTACAATATGCCCGGTACCTGATGTTATCTTCAGGAAGGGAAGGAACCAATCCACCAAATCTGCAGGGCATCTGGAATGACAAGATGTATCCGGCATGGGGCAGCAAATATACGACGAACATCAATTGCGAAATGAATTTCTGGCCTACAGAGCCGCTCAACATAGCAGAGTGCCATAACTCACTGTTTAAGCTGATTAATGAGGTTGCCGTTAAAGGCAGCAAAACAGCCGAACATCACTATGGCGCAGGAGGATGGGTTTTGCATCATAACACAGATCAATGGCGGGGAACAGCACCGATCAATAATCCCAACCACGGCATCTGGGTGACCGGTGGCGCATGGCTGTGCCATCATCTGTGGGAACATTACAGATACGCACAGGACACTGTATTTCTACGCGAGGAAGCCTGGCCACTTATAAAAAGCGCGTCACAGTTTTTTGTGGATTTTCTGATTAATGATCCGAAATCCGGATACCTTATCAGCACACCTTCCAACTCGCCTGAACATGGAGGTCTGGTGGCCGGGCCGACTATGGATCATGAAATTATTCGCTCCCTCTTTAAAATTGCCATTCAGTGTACTGATATTCTTGATACGGATCATGATTTTGCGCAAGTTCTTCAGGATAGGCTGATCCGTATTTATCCATATAAAATCGGAAAGTATGGTCAGTTGCAGGAATGGATGGAAGATATAGATGACACTAGCGACCATCACCGCCATGTTTCACATCTGTGGGGCGTATATCCCGGCAAAGAGTTTACGATGGATGAGACTCCGGAACTTATGGAAGCTGCCAAACAATCTCTTATCTACCGCGGTGATGACGGAACAGGCTGGAGCCTGGCCTGGAAAATAAACTTCTGGGCACGGTTTATGGATGGCGAACATGCCTACAAAATGATCCAAATGTTACTGAGTTCAGCTACTGATCCGGAAAGGGAATCTTCCGGTGGTTCGTATCCAAACCTTTTTGATGCACATCCACCCTTTCAGATTGACGGCAACTTTGGTGGTGCTGCAGGCATCGTGGAAATGCTGATGCAGAGTCACCAGGGCTATATTCAGGTCTTACCTGCACTGCCTGCAGAATGGAAACATGGTGACATCAACGGACTACGGGCACGTGATGGTTTTCTGCTCAATATTTCATGGCATAATGGTACCCTGGATCATGTTGAAGTGACATCCACAGCAGGTAAAACCCTGCGAATTAAATACGGGAGTAAGCTGATTGAACAGGAAACTGAAAAAGGTAAAATGTATTGGTTTGATGCGTGGTAAAGACAACACTTAAGTTAATCCGTGTCATAAACCAATTAAAGTACCACCTAACACGAACTCCTGATCATGAGTTGTGTATTCAGGATCATCTGTATGGTAGGGCGTTTGGGATCTTTAATACGCTGAATCAACAACTCCCCGCACCGTCTTCCGATTTCATAGGCTGGCTGGTAGACAGCCGTTAGAGGAGGATTCAGTGATATGGACCAGTACATGTCGTCAAATCCGATAATGGCAACATCCTCCGGAACTTTTAGTCCTCTTTTATGAATGGTTTCAAGTGCCCCAAGTGTAATCAGGTTATTGCCTGTAAATATGGCATCCGGAGGATTTGGCAAACTCATGAGTTCTTCGCATAACAAAACACCACTGTCATGTTTGGAGTCCCCTCTTCTTATAAGATCCGGATCGAATGCTATATCGTTGTCTGCCAAAGCTTCACGATAACCTTTGTCCCGAAGTTGTGTTGAAGGTAACTGGGCCAGGCCTGAAATATGAGCAATGCGCCTGTAACCTGATTTTGCCAGGTGATCTACTGCTTTATAGGCACCATCCCTGTTGTTAACCAAAACCACGTCCACATCCACACCCTGCAAGCCACGGTCGAAACAAACAATAGGCAGACCCTCTTTCACCAGATTAATCACTTTGGCATCATTTTCATGTGCCGGAGCGGCAATTAATCCATCCACAGATTCTGATTGTAATATGTCCAGATAAAGCTTCTCCTTTTTCTCATCCTGCTGAAAATTACACATGATTAAAGCATAGTTATTTTCATACGTTACATCCTCGATGCCCCGTAATACATCAACGTAAAACGGGTTTTGTATATCGGGAATAAGCACGCCGATAAGATTACTGGAAACGCTTTTTGAACGCAATCGTTTGGCCACCCTGCTGGGTTGATACCTGAGATCCTTAATGGCCTTATGTACCTTTGCTCTAGTTACTTCATTCACATTGGTACCGTTGTTGATTACACGTGATACAGTTGCAATGGATACACCTGCTCTTTTGGCAACATCACTCAGACTGGACATAAAACGAGTTTAAAATTTTTCCAAAAATAAAGCTTAGACTATAATCATTTATGAAAATAGTGCACTTTTTTACATTAAAATTAATAGTAATCAACACTTAATTGCAATCAACAAATGTAAACGATTTCAATATAAATGCATGATGAATCCGGATAAAAATCCATTTTTTAATGAAAAAATAATATGGTCTAAGTATTAAATGATTATTCTCTCACAATTTTGCCCGTGAAGCTTCCATTTTCTGTGGTGATCCTGAAAATAAATACCCCATTTTTATCAGACGGAGCTGTCCAGTTTATTTTATGCAGACCCGGTGATTGTACGCCGTTGAAAATATTGTCAATTTCTCTGCCATCCAGACTAAAGATCCGAACTGACACATTTCCAGAAGAGGTCAGATTGTAAAAAATGCTTGTACGATCCCTGAATGGATTAGGAAATGCTCCGGCATCTTCGATGGCATTAAAAGAAACATGCGCAGTCGCTGTTGAACCATCAAATTTGTAATCTGCTTTCGTTAAGGCTGACCACGTATTCCCCGATTTGACTCTTGCCCTTACGGTCTGTTTACTGTTTACAAGAACACTGCTGTTGTAAAGCTTTGCAGTGGCAGCGATATTTCCGGTATAGGCTTCCCTTGGATCTGAATCATCCGTAGTATAGTAAATACTCCCGGAAGGAGCTGTCATTTCCAGGTCAATTGCTTCATTATAAGTCCCGTCGTAATAATTAAAATCTGGTGCAGCAACACCGGGATATAAACCGGCATTTCTCAGTTGATTAAATACAATAGTTGAACGATCCGGGAAATAATCGTTCACAAATTCGTTCTTTTTGACCAGCCAGTGGTCATCTCTTGTGTACAATATTCGTGCATTATCAGAGGGTTGAACATCTTTACGGTAATCTCCCCAGCGGGCTGATTCTCCAATAATCGCCAGGTCTATTTCATCCGTGAGTTTTTTATATGTTGCAGCAGTGGCTTCCGGTGTCAATGCGCCTCCATTGAAAAAATACTTATGAATTCTGTCAGCCACCAACAATTTAAACTCATCATTTTTTTTAAGCGCATCAAAAAGTTTTGTGGGTTCTCCGTCCACCATCGTCACTTTATTGGTGCTTACATCGGTCATTGATGTTTCTGCATCCCAGGCGAAAAACCGGAATCCTTTTTTAGGATTGACCTTACTCCTGCCCGCCAGCCAGTTATTACCATCCCAGTCACCATTGCCAATGTAATAATTCATGAGCATGTAATCCGTAAAGTTTTTCAGATCCAGAAGTTCATCATCCATCAGCTTCTGATAGTTTGCATCTGATCCAAAACCGGATCCAGCCAAACTCATCAGCTGGTTAAATACGGAACGGCTGCCATCTACTACTCCATTATGGTCCTTCACGACATCATAATCTTCCTCTTTTCCACCCAGATAAGCCTCCATGAAGTCATTATTAATTTTTTCTGAAATATTGTAAAGTCCCCAATACAGTCCATTAATATAAAGGTGAGCAAACCGCTCGTGAGCAGCCTCCTGATTCATCTCAAGCTGAATATTTTTCGCAAAAGGATCCTGCAAATATTGCGCATTCAACCGTTGCGCCGGATTGTTTTTCAGCCATGAATAGTTGTACCCTGCTCTGAAAACCAGGTTGTTAAATTCATTTGTGGCTGATCCTTCATCAAAAACACGAAAGTTCAGTTTGGAAGGACCATAAGAACTTCTGAAGGCAATCCGAAAGCTATGTTTGGGACTGTTTTCCGGAACTCTGCTATTGCCACCGTGCAAATGCAAACCGCAATTAATCTGGAACTCCTGCCCCGTTTTCGGGTCAATAAATTCCACAGATGCAGGACGTTCCCAATCAATACCTATACTTCCCAGGCTTGTATTTCCGGTGTACATATAAATACCATCCTTATCATGATCAAAAACGGTGGTAGCCAGACCGAAAATATACCGGGTATTGGTAACAATACTTATTGTAGGAATATCCAACAAGGCATCGTCCATTAAATCCTTGTATCCGGATGACTCACAAATTTCCGGATCCATTTCATAATCCGATGGAGCAAAATCCGAAGAGAACTTCATAGGCCCCCAGTGATCCGGATATCCAACAGGCTGAGCCGGTTGCTTCACAATATCACTTATAAAAAAATAGGTGTTGGTGATCACATCACTGATTACATTTTCACTATTCACGGTTACAGCACTCAAAGGTGTTGTTGTGGTAATCTGAATAGGATCTGTATATAATGTTCCATCATTTTTATTTGGCCGTGTTCCGTCTGTTGAATAATAAATCTGTAGGGCATCATCTGCAACAGTAAGCTCAACCTCAAAGGGGGCATCATAAAACCCGCGTTTTACGCTGAATTCAGGTGCCAGAACCTGATCTGTCAATACGTTTACACTACCGGGAGTCGGATCCTTGAAAAAGGTTTGCTGCCCCAGATATATGCCATACGATACATCAGAACGTTGTCCGGGATATAATTCACCATAGGAAAATGCAATACTTGTTCCATCCGATTTCACCAATGCTAAAAACTCACCCGATCCGGAGAGTTTAAAATTGGTATGCAGTGTTCCTGCCGGATCTGTTTTATCCTTTTCTGATGCGAAGACTACGAGATATTCATCGGGTTGTATCGTAATCACAGGGAATTTCCACTTGGTCAGGTTATCGGCTTTATCGGTTAAATACCAACCGGTAAGGCTTACCGCAGTTTCTCCTACATTATACAGTTCTATCCAGTCGGAATAGTCACCATCCTCATCAGCAAGTGTATTATCATTGACCGCCATAAACTCGGAAATAATGACACCGGATTGTGCATTTAAACCAAAACCGGATATCAGAAATATTGCCAGAAACAAAGACGACCAAAGTCCGCCTTCCACGTAGAGATATTTTTTCATATTAAAGTCACCAATAAAATCCTGTCAATCAGCAATTACCGTTTCATTTATGACAAAGATAATCATTTATCATAATATGAAAACGTTTTCATACCATTTAGAGCCTTCCATCACTGAACCCTAAGGTAATCAAAATAAAGGGGTCCCTGCTTTAAAGCTTTAAGACGAAGTGTATAGGTTCCTGCGTTTATCGTGGTTTGTGTATCGGTTCGCATACCTCTCCATTTCACATCAGCGACGGGGAAGACATATTCTCCCTTCCAGATTAAGCGACCGTCTGCGGCCCGAATTTCTGCTTCTACCGGCACATCTTCTTTCCCTTTATTCATGTATCTGAACTGCAACCCATATTTAGAAGCCAGGCCAACTGAGAACCGCCATTCAATCAAATCATTTTTTCCGGGAACCAGTGTGCAGGGTTCATCAAGAATTACGGTATTAACCGTTTTCCCTCCCTTCGAGGCTTCTTCAGCTTCATACTTCACTGTTGGGCGTCGATCGATGGGCACATCCAGGTTAGTCACCGGAAGTGCAGCAATAATGTACATTTCTTCAGAACCGGACGATGGCAATGCAACGCTTGATTCTTTCAAAATGCGTTTTCTGTAAACACTATATGTTGTTCCTCCATTCAGTGAGGTCCGGATGGTATCTTTCAATTTTCGAAAATCACCAAGCCATTCAGGCCATTGAACGTCTTGTCTGAACCCAATGTACAGGTCCGCATCCTCCCTGAACCTGATGCTGCCTTTTGTATCAGGATGAACCGGAGTCTGAACCCATTCTGCACTATAAAGTACCGACGGCAACGAAACAAACTTTACACCGCGATCTGAATATACCCTGTCTCCTATATTCATCCAGGTATTTGATCTCCAATCTGTACCATTTTCAATTGTTATCAAACGCATTGACGACGGTGCCGGTTTTACGTCCTTGTCATCAGTAGAAATAGCTATCGCTGAAATTAAGGCCTGAGCCGATTTAACTTCGGGAAATGATATCTTCAGTAACTCACCTGCTACATGAACCTGCAACGTTTTTTTCAATAACCTGTCATGACCAGACTCTTTCCAGATATCCAGGTCTTTAATCATCACCTCATCATTAATGGCAACGTCGAACAGTCGCCAATTCTCGCATTCCAGTCCACCACCGGTGCCGTACCAGGGCTCCACAAAAAACAGATCCACCCGGTAGCTACCATCATCCACCGGAAATTCGTATGCCAGTCTGTGACGTCCGTATCTGAATGTCCGGATTAAATCCCAATCACTGGTGCCCTGGATTGGATCCCATGTCTGCCGCTGACTGCCATAAAAAGCCGGAAGATTATCATAATTATCCGTCCATGAAACCGAGCCCCAGCCAGTAGAGTCTTTATGTACATCAGCCATCCACAGACTACCTTCCTGATCTATATAATCAGGTCCGCCACAATTAACACGATAGAGGTAATTTTTACCCTGATCCGTCAGGGGTTGCGTATCACCTGAAAGCTTTTGCAAATCCGGATCTACCGGCAACAGGTTCAGTATTACAACGTCTGATGCCACTTCTTTCCCATCCACATAAGCAACTGCGTATAACACATTGGTCCGAATATTGACATTATTCCAGGTAAAATGGGTTCCAACCGGCCCTTTTCTCTTTTTACCCAGTGAATTTTTTCTGACCCCGTTAAATAGTTCAACCTCATCACAGTTAGAGAACACATTGATGCCATCTTTAATGCCTGGTTTTTCCCAACGGTTCGGCCATGTATGGGATACAATGTAAACCATCGGGTCAGTTTCTTCAGGTGCATAATTCGCTCTGTACATATAGTACACATCGAGCGGTTCTCCCCAGATAGTAAAGGATCCCTTATAATTTACCGGACCTACCCTGTCAATATCACGGTAACCCTCACCAGCTTGTGTACGTCCCGGATTATCGTGTGAGTTAAACAACCAGTGGAACTGACCGCAAGCCCTGTCCGAAGCTGCTTCTCCCAGCCGGATTTTCGATTCCATCAGTTGCCACATCCGGTCTTCTGTCAATGGTCCCCGTGCATCAAAACCACCTTCTGAATGCCAGTCAATGCTTCGCCATGCACCATATTCGCCATTCAACAGTTGTTCTGATAGTTCCTTGTCATAATTATCGGGATCACCACCGTAGGTACCTGACCAGTTTTGGATCACATCCCAGTCTGTTCCGGTTCCTCCGTTACAGGTTGTCACCAGGCGTTGCGTTGATGCTCCAGGATCCATTTCACGAATAATATCGGTGCATTCCCTTGTAAATTCCGGACTCATGGTACATTCGTTCTGCAATCCCCATAAAATAATGCTCGGACTGTTGCGGCGTTCTTTCACCCAGTCACGCAATAGCGTCCTGAAGTTTTCTTTAAAACCCGGCTCATTATACCAGATATGAGCACTCATCTGAGGCCACCATAATATGCCCAAGCTGTCCCACTGGCTCTGGTATCTTAGGTTATGTGGCTGATGTGCATCACGAAACGCATTAAAACCGGCATCCCTGATCTGATCTACCCGGGACAGGATCTGTTGCTTTGAAAACGCATGACTTTGCCCCATCATATGCTCATATTCTGCGGTTCCGTTGATGAATACAGGTTTACCATTCAGGTAAAAACGATTTGTAGGATTATCACCCTTGATATCCCACTTAGTCCAGTGAATGCCATAAGGTGTATTTATCTCATCCACAACCTTTCCGTTGATAATGACACTGCTTTGAATGGTATAGAGATACGGATCATCAATGGACCATAATTTTGGATGATCTATATTCACAAAATACTGTGTTACAGTATCAGGTACTCCCGGTTTCAGTAAAACAGACTTGATGTCCCGTTTGATTTCTCTGCCATCTTCGTCAAGCAGGAGTGATCTCAATTCTATTCGTTCCTCTTTATCACCGTAATTCTTTATTTCGGTTGTCAGACTCAGTTTTGCCAGATCTTCTGAAATGGTTGTATCGTTCCATATATGCACTCCGAATGGTTCAATTCGAACCGGATCAGTAATAATTAAGGAAACCGGCCTGAAAATCCCCATGGGTTGTGAGCCTTCAGAAAATCCCCATTCAGGGCTACAGCCTCCGCAAACCCAGGGCAGATCGCGTATATCTGCCGGATGATCAGCACGAACCGCCAGAATATTTTCACCATCAAAACGGACATGATCCGTTACATCAAGGGTGAATGTGGTTCGTCCGCCGGCATGATATCCCACGAAAACACCATTTAACCAAACAGATGCATATGACCCAACTCCCTCAAAGAAAAGGAAATACTGTTTGTCTTTTTTATGTTCTACAGTAAATGTTTTTCGGTACCAGGCATATCCATGGCGGTTGCCATGCATCAAACGACGGTATCCTCCGTAATCATCCCAGTTGTGTGGAACATCAACCCTGATCCAACGATCTGTTTCAAAACCGGCAGCCTCAAATCCATCGTAAGCATGAATATTAGTATCATTGGCAATGGTTTGCCAGTTAGTATTCAGTGAAATTTCATGCCGGACCGGGTTCTTTTTACCGCACGATGCCAGAATAAAAATGAGTAGAACCGGTAATATAAACGTTTTCAGGTATTGCATAATTTTTATTTTTCCGCTTTTGTATTCTGTCTAATTATCAACTGTAGATATAGAATTGAAGCCATGATTTGCTTTTACCTCAAATCTATTAGCGCTAATCGCTACAAACTAAATACCATCAAGCTTTATTAAAACTAAATCCTCCGTCCGTCAATTGACGGACACCTCCTTTTGAAAAAGGAGGACAACTTGTATTCTATATCCTGGCCCTTATCTTAGTATACTACCGGCAACCAAACCGACATATCGCCTACTCCCCGGTTATCCCAGGCATAATACGGAATCAGTTTCAATGGCACTTTCTTTTCTTCAACTGCTTTCACCTTCCTGTAAAGATTGTTTTGATCCCACTTTCTATCGTTTATCAATACACCGTCTCCCTGCAAAGCCATGATCTTCGCCCCATCTATTTCAATCATTTCGGGCTTCAGATCGTTTTTAACCGGAATACCAACCTGAAACAAATTTACGTCTTTTGGTAAATCCATAGATTCCAGACAATACACTACTGGTCCACGTTTTACAGCTATCTGATTCCGGTTTTCCTCCACCAGTGGATTGGCAGCAATCAAATCGACTTCCATGGGGAAAGTGAGTTCAATTTTATCTCCCTTTTTCCATTTTCGGTCAATACTGACATATGTACCACTTATGATTTCTTTCTCCAAAGATTCACCATTAACTTTTATGGTTGCCTTATCGCACCAACCCGGGATTCTTACATGAACAGGAAACTGACCTTTAGGAGCGTTTCTAATGTTTAGCGTTACATCTCCGTTCCATGGATAATCTGTTACCTGATCAATTTCCAGAACCTGCTTTTTACCCAATTTCTTATGTAGTTCATTGCCCCCATAGAAGTTAATCCACAAGCCATCATCTGATATGCTGTACATATAATTACTGATCTCAGCCACCGTACGAATGGTATTGGGTGGACAACAGTTGCAGTAACTGATATATTCCTCCCGGTCCTTTGACCAGCGCAGTTTATAGGGCAGATCCTGTGATACTTCCAGTGGATTGGTGTAAAAATACCGTTTCCCATCAAGGCTTACGCCTGCCAGCAGACTGTTATACATGACCTCCTCCATAATATCAGCATATTTCGCATTACCGGATGCCAGCAACATGCGCCAGTTCCACAGCAGGTTTCCTATGTTGGCACACGATTCATTATGAGCCGTCATATTCGGTAACTGGTAATCCTGGCCGTATGCCTGATGCACCTGCTGAATTTCAGACGGATCATAGCTTGTACCATTTGGCGAAACACCATCGTACAATGCACCACATGCACCGGTAACATACAATTTGGTTTCAACCAGATCGTTCCAGATGGCATCCAGTGCATGCATCAATGTTGTGTCACCGGTTTCGGTATATACATCAGCTACACCTGCATACAAATAATTGGCCCGGACGGCATGGCCCACTGCTTTGGTTTGCTCACGAAACGGAATCCTGTCCTGATTATGGTCATGTCCGTCTTCCACCATGCTCCGGATGTCAATCAATCCTTTGGCCAGTTCCAGGTATTTCGGGTCACCCGTTGTTCGGTACATTTCCGTTACACCCATATAATGAGAAGGACAAATGGCATTTAAAGCCAGTTCCTGTTTATTCCTCTGATAGAAATTATACAAAAAATCAGTCGCCTTTATGGCAATATCCAGTAAATTGGTTTTACCCGTTACTCTGTAATGCAGACAGGCAGCGGTCATCAGGTGTCCCATATTATAAGTCTCGAAATCAAGTCGTTCAGCAAATTCATTCTTTGCTCCTTTTTCCTTCAGCTGTTCAATAACAACCGGCGTGTGAATGTAACCATCCGGTCGCTGCGTTTCTCCGATGATGGTGATGATGGAATCCAGTTCATGATCCACTTTCTCTGTAGGATCCATGGCATAAACCATGATCAGGCCTTCCAGAATTTTGTAAAAATCCCCGTCATGAAATGGTGGCCCCACATGTTCTCCTTTTTTCAACCCTGCTGCAATTTCAAAATTAGCAAAGCCGTGGCTGATGGAATCATTCATGTACATTGCCATCATATGCGGTACCATGCTCTCTTCGCAAACCTTAAACCGGTCTGCCCAAAACCCATCTGTCCATGTCACATCTGAAATGTCAAGCGGAGCCATTCTGGCATACGGACTTTCTGAGGTATTTACCAGGCTTTTCTCCTGCGCTCCCAGTTGTATTGCCACCATCAAAAGCAACACTGGTATGATATGTTTTAAATGTCTCATTTCCTCCGAATTTCAAATTTATACACGCCCGAACCAACCTGAACAAGCGTCCGGTTCCCGTCGTACCCGATTACTGAATATTCACTGTTCTGAGATAACGGTTTCCCCGCTGAATATATTTCTTCTGATTCTGAAACAGGCAAATGAATCTCTGCCGTAGTATTTGGCGGAATCTCAATTTCAAGCAACAGCTTTTCCGATTCATATTTCCATTCCGATCGGATTACTCCGTACATGGACTGAAGTTTTGCTTTTGCAAAACCAAGTTCCTTTGTGGGATAAGGTTTTATTATAATCTTTTTATAACCCGGTGTTTCCTCATCCTGTGTTATGCCGGCCACATAGGAGTACAACCAGTCACCAACAGCCCCGTAAGCATAATGGTTAAACGAATTCATTCCCACAGTCTGAAAGGAGCCATCCGGCTTAATTCCGTCCCAGCGTTCCCAAATGGTGGTTGCTCCCTGCGTTACCGGATAGAGCCATGACGGATATTTTTTGTTAAAGAGTAATTTATAGGCAATATCAGGATAACCGCTTTCTGTCAGGGCCTGGCACAGCAAGGGTGTTCCCAGAAAACCGGTTGTTAAATGACCAAAATGGTTAACATCGGCCACCAGCCGTTTGGCTGCATGTACTTTCAACTCATCCGGAACCAAACCAAAAGCCAGAGCCAACGCATAAGCCGTCTGTGTATTGGATGTCAGCCTGCCGGTTTTCGTCAGAAACTCAGTATTGAAAGCATCCTTAATTTTTGGGCGCAACGTTGCATAACGTTGTTCATCATCAACTTTCCCCAGTAAACCTGCAATCTTCTGCATCAAACCGGTTGTGTAATAAAAATAGGCTGTCGCAATCAGATCTTTATCCGTATGTGCCCCTGCATAACCGTAATCCGGTGCATTGTAAAACAAAGAATAATATTCAGCAAACGACAACCAGTCGCCAAAATGAAAACCTGCATTAAATATCAGATCTTCACCCGATTCACGAATCATGTACTCTTCCCATCCTTTCATGGAAGCATACTGTTCCTCCAGAATACGTTTATCGCCAAATTTCCGGTAAACCGTCCAGGGAATTACAACTACCGCATCGGCCCAGCCGGTCGCACCAAACCCATCAGACCATCCTGTTCCGGCTCCGTTTTCAATGACGTTAGGTACCACCCATGGCACACTCCCATCCGCCTTCTGGTCCGGAATAAAATCCTTCATCCATTTGGTGTAAAAAGCAGCTGTATCGCGGTTAAAGCATGCGGTTGGTGCAAATACCTGAGCATCTCCGGTCCATCCCAAACGTTCATCGCGTTGCGGACAATCGGTCGGTACATCCAGAAAATTCCCGCGTAAACCCCAGTCAATATTCTGCTGCAACCTGTTAATCAGGGATTCACCACATTCAAAGGTTCCGGTCTGAGCCATATCCGAATGCATAACCCGGCCATCAATGTCATCCAACGAAATTTCCCCATCGTAGTCTGAAACACGTACATAGCGAAAACCGTGAAATGTAAATCGTGGTTCATACTCTTCAATGCCGTTGCCTTTAAAAATATAGACATCTTCAGCTCTGGCAGACCTGAGATTATCGAGGTACACATTGCCGTCCTGATCCAGAACTTCGGCATGGTTCAAGGTGATTATTTGTCCTTTTTCGCCTTTCAGTCTGAACCGGACCCAGCCCACCATGTTCTGGCCCATGTCGAACACCAGTTCACCCTTGGGTGTGACAAATTTCGTGACCGGTTTCAGTGTTTCTGTTATTTTTACAGGAACACCTTCAGACGCCACGAGCTTATCAAAGCCATAGTTTTTTATGAGGACTGAACCCCAGTCGGACGCATCAAATCCTGCCTTATTCCAGTTCTCCATTTCCAGACGGGCATCGTAGGTCTCACCGTTGTAAATATCGGATTTCAGAATTGGTCCGGTGGATGATTGCCATGACTCATCCGTTATGATCCACTCCTCTGATCCATCATCGTATTGCACTATTATCTGACATAACAAAGCCAGTTTATCGCCATACAGGTTTTTGTTGCCCTGCCAGACCAGATAACCACGATACCAGCCATCACCAAGAATTACACCGATAGCATTAGCACCTGCCTGAATATCCCGGGTCACATCGTACACCTGATACTGTAAACGGTGGTTATAACTGGTCCAGCCGGGAGTGAACAGGTCCTCACTGACTTTACGACCATTCATGTGCAACTCATATAAACCATGGGCAGTGATATAGGCTGTTGCTTTAGTGATATTTTTATCCGTACTGAATTCCTTTCTTAAAAAGGGAGAAGGTGTTGAGTCTGATGAATCTTCCTTGATGCAAGGTTCTATCCATTGTGCTTTCCAGTCAGACAAGTCAAATAGCCCCATTTCAAAGAAAGCCGTTTCACTCCAAGCTGATTCATCGCCATAGTTGCTCCAGGCTTTCACTTCCCAGTATACCCTTTGTCCTGATGTAAGCTCCTCTCCGCCGTATACCACTTGCACAGACTGTTCCGATTCAACCTTACCGGAATCCCAGATCAGGTCATGTTCATTTCTCAAATCTGATTCAGATGATGCACAGAGAATTCTGTAAGCTGCCTGAACTACATTCGTCCGATCATCAGAGATCATCCAACTTAACCTCGGTTGACATGGTTTTAATCCAACCGGGTTCGTTTTATATTCTGTTTTTAAATCTGTAATTCTTAACATACTATTTTTGTTTCCCGCTAATGACGCAGATTTTCGCAGATTTCGTTTACTTTTTTATTCACCTGTTGCTTTAATTCAATTATATTCCAGGAATACCCATCAGGCCCGTTCCTTTGCAATCTGTTCCAGTGATTTACCTGAGGTGTCCGGCATAAAAAAGAAGCCAACCGCACCACTGATGATCAGAAAGAACGTGAGTAAGCCGGCTACCGGTTCTATCCCTACATTTGCCAAAGCCGGAACAAAGAAGCTCCATACACCAAGCAACGTCCGGCTTATTCCAAACGTTAGCCCCTGGGCAGTACCCCTGAAAATGGTTGGAAACAGTTCCTGACTGAACACTTTGTAAAATGCTTCACCTGCTAAAGCTGCACCTGAAGAAAACATCAGAATATTTGCAATTATAACCGGTATGGTAAACGGCAAAAACAGTAGCATTCCATAGGCAACTACCTGCATAATGGCTCCTACTGCCCAAATGGTTCTTCGTGTTTTAAAGTTCCTGTCCGAGTGTGGCATAAAAACAATCAGGGTCACAATAATAAATATAATAAAACCTGCACTCGACAAGCCCACACTCATTGCCTGACTACCGGCATTCAAGGTTTTAATGATATATGGATTAAAAATTCCTGCTGTCCCTGCTGCCAGGTTCCAGAATAAATAAATTACAGCGGTGTATACCAATCCTTTTAAGTTGGAACCGGAAAAAAGGGTCCTTAAATTAACTTTTGCCGTTGTAGCCGCAACTTTCCATCTGGAAGATTCAGCCAGACTACGACGCAGGTACCAGGTCACCATAGCTACCACAAAAAGATGAAGGAAAACAATGCGAATTCCGAGAATGTCCAGATGCGCCAGGAACATGGCCATCCAGAGTACAACAACCGGACCAAAACTCCAGGCCACCTGGGTAAAACCAAGCAATTTTCCACGGGCTTTATCCGGCGCAGCTTCTCCCACATAAGCCAGAGATGTTGGAACATCGGCACCTACTGCCACACCAATAATAAAGGTTCCTGCAAACAACATGACCGGATTCAATGCAAAAGCAATCAGTAAAATTCCAAAAGCATACACCAGAAGATCTATCTGGTAGATCCGTTTGCGCCCCAGTTTATCTCCAAGTCTACCGCCAATAAATGCGCCAACTGCACATCCTACTGCATTCGGACCGATAGCAGCCAGCAAGCCGATAGCATTGTTTGATAAATTCATGTACGATTGAAACAATGACAATCCGGCACCTAAAGCCACAATTGAACCAGCATCAAGATAAGAAGCCATTCCTGCCAACGCTGAAGCTTTCCATTGCTCCCTTGATATTTTATCCATATCCGGATCTTTTTTCAACTCAGTATCCGACATTTTTTTCTGTTCCTTCATATAAAACTTATTAATGTTGAGGTATTCTTTATGATTTAATATCTTATAAAATTCGTTTCTATAATTCTTCTTTTGACCTTGTAATTATAGCTTCACCTTATTCCTGCATTCCACCATAAGCTATGATCACAAAAGATGAAACCAAAATCAGCAGGGCCATAATCAGTAAGGCATAGGTTCTGCCTGATACATTTTTCCATTCCTTCATGATGACGCCAATGATGTAACTGAAAAAAATCAGCATTGACATGTGCAGCACCCAGCTGGCATACTGAAATTTGCCCATATTGACATGCCCCATTCCGTAAAAGAAAAACTGTAAAAACCACATTGTGCCCGCCAAAGCTGACCATGAGAAGTTTTTGAAGATCAGCTTACGGGGCAAACCGCTTTTTACAGAAAACTCCTTCAGGCTTTTGTTTTTTACAGCGACGACCATGAACCAAACCATGTTAACAACCCAACAACCGGCTGTAGAAACTATCATCTTGGCATTTCCTTCAAACTGACCGGCACCATGTTCTGCTGCCATATCGGCTATGGGCTGTCCAAATTCAAGCGATATATTAAACACACCTGAAAGTACACCGGCAATGATGGTAAGGATCAAACCTATAAACATATTCGACCTTTTCAGACCATCCTGTTTTGGATTAACCTCGTGTTCCCTTTTGAAACCTGCCCATCCACAAAGTCCGACACCGACCACAGAAACGATCATTCCAAACAATACGATGTTACCACCGGGCGCCTGAAAATGTTGTGTCAAACCACCAAATATTATCAAAGGCAAAACAGTCCCTACAATTGCTGATATACCAATAGCCAGGGTATAGGTCAGCGAATAACCAATATATCGGATTGATACACCGAACGACATACTTCCGAAACCGTAAACCGCCCCAAGAATGAATGCCATCCAAATGGCTTTTGACGGCGCATGAGCAAGGATGTAAAAGAAATCAGGAACTGTAATGGCACCAATTATAAGTGGCATCAGTATCCAGGCAAACATGGCCTGAACCAACCAGAATGTGCTCCATGACCATTGTCTGGTCTTTTGATACGGCACATAGCAAGACGAAGCTGATACGCCGCCGACAGCATGTAACAGGGTTCCGATGATGGGACTTGAGGGGATCATAGTAAGATTATAAGTTATAAGATAGTTATTAATCCAGATGAAAAATCTCTTCCATATCGCTCCAGAATTCTCCCGGTTTTCTGTTCTCAAGTGGTTCCATCAATGGTTTAACCACATCCCACCAGCGCTGTGTCTCCTCGTGATCAGCCATTTTTGCCATATCGGCATCAAAATCAGATCCGGTATATTCAAAGTAGGCAAAGAGGATATTATCCCTGTAAAAAATGGAATAATTAACGAGGTTACATTCCTTAATTTTCGCCAGTACTCCCGGCCACACATCAGCATGTTGTTGAATATATTCAACAGCACCTTCCGGTTTGAGCCGGATCATTTGTCCAAATCTTTTCATTATCTTGAGACATAATACATAAGAAACAAGACACAAGATTATCTCAATTTCTATGTTGTTATTTTACGTTATTAATAGCTTTAAACATCGCTTCAATATTTGCCGGCGGTATATCGGGCAAAATAGCTTCATGGCTTGGCGAAATTACCAGTCCCGTCGGAAACAGTTCCTTCAACTCATCTACCTTATCGGCCACAGATTGAGCATCACCTTTTACCAAAAGATACTGGGCATCCACCCCACCGCAAAAAGCCGCTTTCCCATAATGGTGCTTTTTCAGATTTGAAGCATCCATATCTGCAGCCAGGGCCTGAATAGGATGGATCACATCCACCCCCAGTTCAATAAAATCGTCAATCAGCGGAAACACAGAACCACAGGAGTGATGAATCACAGTCAGATCATAACTTTTTGCCTGATCAATCAGTTGTTTGGTGCCCTGAAAAACATGAGCCCGCAATAATTCAGGATCAACCATTAAACCGGTCTGACTGCCAAAATCATTGCCGATCAATACGGCATCCAGATGACCTTTGGTGGATTCATAAAAAATTTCGTTGGCTTTCAGATAAAATTCCGTAATTCTATCGATTACAGCCTGAAACATCTCCGGGTTCATCAGCATGGTCATTAAGGCCTGTTCCATACCGAAAGCCGAACAGGCATCCTGAAAATGCGCACTCCACATCACACCCATCCGCACCGACTTATCATCCACTGCCTTTGCTCTTCTCAGTGCTTCTGCACGATCAAGATACCTTGCCGGATCCGGCCAGTCGAACTTATCCACATCCGCCGGATCGGTATAATCTTCAAAAAAACCAGGCGCTGTAAGGGTTCGCTCATCCGGTTTATCCAGATGGTCCACTTTGGCAAACCTGAATGCACAGGCAATATGGTTGGCTGGCGCATAATTATACGGAACTTCTATCGGATAAATATCATCGTCAATGATCTTACGGATCTCATCCACACTTTTTACGCCGAAGTGAGCGGTCAACGCCTTTTCTGCTTCGGGAACCGGTAAACCTAGCCATGAGGCAGGACGATCCACCGGCTGATAATTAATGGTGGCATAAAAGCGATCTTTGTGGGTCATTTTCATTCCTGTAGTGATTTATTTATAAAATCAGGTTGTCACAATTTATTCCTTTCCAGTTGCTCTCTGGCTTCCTGTAAGGCATTATGTAATTTTGCTTCTAATATTTTTTTAGGAGGTAAATCGGTCCAATATTCAGCAACCATAATACCATCCTTTTGCATTTGAAGTAATTCTATCTGTTCATTACTTGCTTCAGCACATAATATCAGACCAATGGGTGACTGTTCTCCTTCATGCTTTTCATATTTATCAAGCCACTTAAGATATAGTTCCATCTGGCCTTTATATTTAGCCTTAAACTTATCGATCTTTAATTCAACAGCTACCAATCTTTTTAACTTACGGTGATAAAAAAGCAGATCCAGATAATAATCATCACCATCAATAATCATTCTTTTTTGTCTTTCAATAAATGAAAAACCATATCCCAACTCGAGAATAAATAATTCCAGTTCCTTTAAAATTGCGGACTCCAACTCATTCTCCAGATAACCCCTTTTTAGTTCAAGAAAATCAAGCAAATATGGATCTTTAAAGATTCCCTTTTGAATATTACTTTCAATCAATCTTATATCTGCTTTTTCAGTTCTTTCAAAAGCTTTTTTTGCTATCTGTTTTCTTAATTCTCTGACACTTAATGCTCTTTCAAAAACCAGATTCCCGTAAAACTCTCTGGCAACAGATTCTTTAACCGGTATGAGCACGAGAAAATGAGACCATGATAATTGTCGTGACAATGTAACGACTTTTTCAATATCGGGATATGTTTCAGCAAATTGAATCATGCGCCGTAAATTTTTCTCTTCAAAATTTCGTCCAAACCTTTTTACCAATTCTCGCGACAATGAATCGACAATTTGTTTACCGTAAACAGCCCGTTTATAAAGAAGAACCTCATCCAAAATACGTTTACCTATGTGCCAGAATAAAATATTTAATGCACTATTAGCCTGTTTAACAACTTGTATCTTTGTTCTTTCTACAAGATTAATCAACTCTTCCAGTATTTGATCATATTCTGTTTTATGTTCAGGCATTCTTTAGTGTTTATTTTACCATTCTGTAATTGTAACCAGGTTAATAGCAATTTATAATATCCTTTTTCCTGTTCTCAGGAAATACATTTAAAATTTTAATTTCTCCGTCTTTCAGTTCAGCCTCTACGGTTGTGTTCCCCGGTGCATGCAGTTTGAAATGTACATTCCATTCTTTTGGCCATGCCGGAAAAAGATAGATCTTATCGCCAACGGTTTGCAGCAGCATCTCCTGTACGCCAATCATTCCTGAACCGCCCCAGTTATGATCCGGAACCCAGTCAAAACCCGGTCCCCAGAACGCCGGAAAGCGCCTGCCGGAATCCTTCATTTTTTTCAGGCACAAGGCAGCAGCCTCTTCGGTTAATCCCAGGCGCGCAGCCCAAATTACATCCTGTTTCCATCCCATATGACTTCTGAATTTTATGGCATCAGGATCATACTTCCATGTGTTTAATGCCACATCCAGATCCGGATGCCCGATGCCATACATGCCCCATGGAAAAACAGGATACAGCTGCGGTACTTCTGTATTATTGACCCGCTCCCACAGCTTTGCCGGTGCAATTGTTTTGTGTCTATTGTATTCAGTAAACGAAATTGGTGGAATCCGGTCCAGCATCTCCTGCCAGTGAATCTTGTTAATTTTTTCATTGTATTTTTCCGGCAAACCGATCACTTCCTCGAGAACTGTTTTTAAGGCTGCTATGGTTGATGTGGCATTATACGCCATTTTATATGTTTCACAGGCTGATCCGGGATAAAGGACCAGGTGACCGTTTTCATCCAGTTTTTTCACTCCGCGCTGAGCTGCCAGGTACTGATAATGTTCATCAAAAAAGGTGAGGCAACTTTCAATCAATGGTAAGTATTCCGAAATGTCTGATCCATTGTATTTAGCCATTTCCAGAATCATAAAACAAAACTCCAGCGATGTATCATACTGGTACTCCAACCAGGCGTTGTACTGTCTCCCGGGATCATAATCATCAGGCCGGTCCCAGCCATATTCCACTGGATTCGGTAAGCCGTAGTTTTCTATCTGCTCGGTAAAACAGGCGCCATCGTGTCCCCAATAAACCTTACTGCGTAATTCTGCATTATGTAAAATCCGCAGATAGAAATCAAACTGTGGTTTCATGAGCTCAAAATCACCGCTCTTAAGCATCGGGAAATAAACCAGCCGTTGGTTCTGAGCCGTAAAGGTTCCGCCACTCCAGTTTCTGAAATCAGGTGTAAACGCACGGGTTGAATCTGTAAAAACCGGGTCAACTGTAAACAAACCACCGTTAAATTTAGTGGGATAATCACCAAAAGCATTACAGCCCAGCATGTAACGAAACAGCGTATAGTTTCGGCCAACCTGCCACACTTCTGAAGTTTCTGCTTTCTGTTCAGGATTAATAAATACAAAACTCCGGGACCAGTAATCCTGCCACCACTTAAGTGTCAGATTCAACGATGAATTTTTATGTTTATGATATCCCTCAACATAGTTCTCTATGCCCTCCTGCCATGAAGTTTTACCATTAGCCGTATTCAGTACTATCGCAACTTCATGCGTTTTTGAAGGCTTTTTGCTTTTCAGATGCCAGCCCTTAAAATCTGTACTCAGGTAATTACCGGTGGTTGTGCCGGCCGGCTCAAGGTTGTCGCCAAACATCATACCGCCAAAGGTCAGACCTGCCAAAGGATTGATAAGTTGATCTTTGACTTGTTCCATCTGTTCCCTTTCAACGGTGACATCAAATACAGTTTCCTGACGATTCTGATGATAAAATCTGACTGCATTATTATCGAACTGGATAGAATCAGCATAAGTTTTCAGGCCCTCCAGGTTGATCCACTTATACGAATTCTGAAAGTTTTCCCATTTTCGCAGTAACCTGTCCTGATACCGCCAGCTTTCGTAAGTCGTTTTTAGCGTTGTTTTCTGACTGGAAGACACAGCCACATGAATGACCGGACTATACACATCCACCCATATTTTTACATCAGCATTTAAATCGCCATCGGATCCGAAAATGTGAACCGAACCATCACTCAATTTCAACTCCTGCCTGAATGCTTTTCCCTCAAACGGATTTGGATTCAGCTGCACACGCACGCGGCCTAATTTCAACATGGAGTTATTCTCATCAAACGTGCCGCTTTTAGCCATGTAAAAAAGAATGTCTCCGTTTTCAACCCAGACATTCAAACCGATATCCCCACCTCCACATGGCATGGTTTCAGAAGCATTTTTGCTTTGCGTTGTCCAAACCACATTATAAGCATCCAATGCAGCCGGCTGCGGTTTTGCGTTCGGTTCAACCAAAACAAAACATAAAAAGAGCAATATTTTAGATGGAATCTTATTCATTTAAATCTTTAGTCTTGTATCTTGTGTCTTATATCTTTTATCTTAAATCTTATGTCTTACGTCTTATATCTTACGTCTTATATCTCCAACTACCATTCATCACTTCGGAACGAGGACACCGGTAATCCGTTTGTACCGAATAAGGTTCCTATTACAAAATCATCGAATGCATAGCGCACAGCAACCGGTTTTTCCACATGAGGTGATGATACAACCACCGATTTTCTTCTTAAATAGACCTGTGCGGGAAAGAATAGCTTATTCTCGCCGGCAATCTCAAAACCGGTAAGATCCTGTCCAAACGTGGTTAAGCCTTCTCCCACATCATTAAAAGAAACCACCACTGTGCTACCTTTGATCTCTATGGCATTAAATGATGGGCTCTTAAAACCGAACCCTTTTATCCCATAGGCATCACCCAAAGCCCATAAGGCCAGACGTTCACCTCCAACTTTTTTCTTTTTGGGATGAATACAGGTCTTTTCTCCAATATCCATAATCACGGCCATACCACTGTTAGAGATAGTATTCATGGATTTGCGCTGTGCATCGCGCAGGTAAGCTGAGTTAAATTTCGGATTGATGGTATCATGCTGAAACATGGAATAGTCAAAGGGTGCTATTTGCATGTAGTAAAACGGAAATTCGCCGATATTCCATAACTTACGCCATTCTGTCACCATTTCAGGGAACAGCTTTTCATACTGATCCGGACTTTCGTAGTTGGTTTCTCCCTGGTACCAGATACAGCCCTTCATTCCAAACCCGATGACCGGATTCAACATGCTGTTAAACAGAACTGTTGGCGTACGATTTGGGACTTTGGGAATGTCATCCATTTCAGGTAAGGGCGTACCATTAAATGGCACACTGGTTTCTTCACTCATCCAGGCCTGTATGCATGATCCACCATATGTCACATCAATTAATCCAACCGGAACATCCAGCATCTCATTCAGCAGACGACCAAAATAATACCCTGTTGCACTGAATTCTGCTACGCTCTCCGGTGATGCCGTTACCCATTTCCCATTAAAATCATCCTTAATGACAGGCGTTTTTCCACGGGGTACTGTAATCAGACGGATATTGTTGTTTTTCGATTTCAGGATGTCCATGTTTGATCCTTCAACAGGTTGACCCGGAAAGCCTTTCATGGGCATCTCCATGTTTGATTGGCCTGAGCACAACCAAACCTCTCCGATCATGATATCATGCAATACAACCTCAGTGCCATCACTGACTGACAATTCGAATGGTCCACCGGCAACAGGTGTTTTAATGTTCAGTTTCCATTTCCCGCTTTTATCTGCCTTTGTGGAATAAACTTCATCACTCCACGATGGTTTAACAACAACGTTTTCTTTCGCATCAGTCCAACCCCAGACCGCCACATCACTTTGCTGCTGCAGAACCACATGATCTGTAAACAGTGCCGGAAGTTTGATTTCAGAACGTGCTGATCCCATAAAAACAGCCAGCATCAAAACAACTAATCTTAATATCTTCAATCTTAACATGATTAATAATTTATTTCTAAAATTTTTAATTCCTTTTATCCAGTTTCCAAAATTACGGTTGCTTCGGTACAAAACTGCGTTTCACTTAGCAACCACTGCAATTCCTAATTCCTTTGTGATCCGTAGCTTAATGCGAAGGATCATTAATTCGTATCCCGATAGCTATCGGGACATAATTTATACTAACCGGTCCCAGTAATCCTGCCTTTCCCAGCGGCTTACCCTCCAATCTGTATGGCGCTGTTGTCCATGTGATCCTTTGGTCCTCCTGCAACTGATGATCACCAATTAACCGGTTTGCCCAGGTATTGGTGACAGCTATCTGTAATTCATTATTCCCGGTCTTTAAGGCTCCGTCAATTCTGAGTCGGTAGGGTGCTGTCCAGACGATGCCACATGACTTACCATTCAGTGTCACCTCTGCAATATTTGCAATTTCACCCAAATCAAGCCATAGCGGTTGATTCTCTTTTAATTCATCAGAAAATTTAAATGACGTGCTATACACAGCTGTACCGGAATAATATTTAATTTTCGTATCTGCATTTTTGCTCCAGTCAGTCAGTTTATTAAACCTTACCGCTTCTTCCGGCCCACCGAATTCGGGATCAAACTTCACATTCCAAGGACCAGTTATCCTTTGAACCGGTTTCGTTTCTAACCAGTTTTTACCTGCAGACTTTAAGGATTTGGGATCATTATCCTCAAAAATCACAAAAACAGACTGGTAAGGTTCAAAGCGGTATTTCAATTCTGTTCTGGCATTATGCTGCTGCCAGGCAGGTAATCTGTATTGCGTATTTCTTACCGGATCGTACAACACAGGTTCCTTGGCGTCTACACGAAACGACAGGGTAATATTTCTTGCCTCATTCTGTTGGTTGGAAATAAAATAAATTTCTTTCCCTTTTTCAGTCCGATGATTCCAGGCGATATCGGTTTTTTCACCTTCGCCATCGAAACCCTGGACATCCTGTTGTATGTGTATCGGGTCAAAAGAATCAAGGATCCACGGTCCCTGAATAACCTTCCCTTTTCCAATATTCCACATCATTTGCTTATGCCCTTTCCCGTCCTCAATGCTAACCTTATCTCCGTTAAAGAACTCAGCTATAGTTTTCTTCAATTGCTGATCTGCATTTGATCCGGACTGCCATCCGGGCGTTTTATCCGGCTTATCCATCATAAGAACTGTGGCGCCATCCTTTACAAGGCTCAACAGTTTTTCTGCCACTTCAAGACTCATTTCTTTTCCTCCATCCGGCGCCATTTTCCGGTTTCCGGGAATGACCAGCACGCCATAGGATGCGCCACCCGGCAATACGATTCTGCCATCTTCAACAGTTGTTAATCTTAACAGGGCATCTTTGTTGAACGAATCGTATGCATAGCCGTTTAACAGATCAATCCAGTTATCCGGGTCCGCCATGTTCGACTGCGTTCTTACGCCTTTCGGAATATCTCTTGTCGGGATACCTGCATTTTCAAGTCTTTTTCTTTCCAGTTCAATCTTATCCCTCCCAAAGATTCCGGGCAGTACATCCACCAGTCTGTCGGGTAAAATGGCCCTTCTCGGTATCTCTTCACCGGTGAATACTGCAATATCCACCACCGGATCACCTTTTTGCAATATCCGTTGACAATTGGTAAGGTATTCAAAGAAAGCCTTCCCGGGTTTCCACCAGGTCTGATCCCGCTGGAAAAAGTTTCCATTCATGCCAAGCGTCATTCCAGGTTTACGGTCCATCCAAGGATTCAACACAAACACATGTGGAACCATTCGATTGGCACCCAAAGCAAAATTTCGATCCACCACCGGTTTTAATATGCCGGGATACTCATCCCAGTCCAGACGGATTTCGGTCAGGGCTTCGGCCTGTATAATTCTTTTACCATAAATGTGCGCTGCAGAAATCGCATCGAGCATATCGTTTGGCTTATCGTGCGACGGACTGTTGTACCAGAATTCACCCATGGGCAAATCCACCTCTTTATAGTGCAACATGCCATCAGAGACGCCAACCGGGGCGATACACTCAGCACTGAACAAGGTCTTTTTTTTATGGGCTTCCTCAGCCAGTGTCCTGTAAAATACGTCGGTGAACAAATCGGATACGGTAGTCCGTATATCTTTTAAAACCTTTTCCGAAAACTCGGTGTCTTTCAGCGGAACACCAGCCATGACCGGCAGATATGGCATCAGGTCATAGCCTCTGCGTTTCTTAAATTCTTCGGGGAAGACATGCGACCAGTTCTGACTTCCGCACTCCCAGCTGTCGATATGAAACCGCTTTAATACATCACCTGCCAAACCAGGTCCGACCTGCCGAAAGGCTTCGCCGAACCACTGATCGAACTGAAAACGAATCACTTCCGGATCAAACTTATCACATTCCAGACCTTTACCTCCTCCACCAACATAATTTTCATGTCCTGTTGAGGTGTGTCCTATTCTAAGAATAATCCATTTCCCTTCCGGAATATCCCACTCCAATTCACCTTTATCACCTACCTGCTCTGATATATTAATGAGTTGATCCTCCGGAACGCACATATCTGACGAAATCTCTTTATCTGTTGTTTCTTTTGCAATCCGCCAGATCATACCGGACTTGCCTTCGAACTGACTGATCTTCGGATCACCGGAAAGTTCAATGCCGTAGGTTCTTAAGCGCGGACTCCATTTGGCATCGTCAATATCTTCTGCTCCCGGTTCAGAACCCTCAGGATCAAACACAAAACGAAAATACTTTGCTGTTACCGGTGGAATGGACTGCGTGTTATCGGCATCCAGATCAAGCCAGCCGGAGCGTGGGGGAACAAGGCGTGTATGTTTAGTAAAATGCACACCATCATCACTGATTTCAATAATTAAACGGTTAGCCTGGTAATTATTCCAACCTGTTTTAAGCATCACAGAGCGACAGGTAAACGGCTGTTTAAAGGCATACTGAATCCAGCATGGCTGGCGTGTTGAAAATTGTCTTGTATTATGTTTTTGCGCCAGGTATTGCAGGTTTTCATCCTTTAAACTCGTGGTCACTTTGGGATTCAGATCATAAGAGCTGATACCCGTTCCCGAATAAGCCGGATAAGCAAATGTGGCAATATCGTCGTAATACCCTTTGACGATTTCCGGTTGTGGCAGGTTCCCTTTAAACGTCTGTCCGCCGGTAACCAGAGTATCGGCCCACACCACTTTTTGCATAGACATTTCCGGTGTAATCCATGGACCACCGGCACAGGTAAACCCATCGCAGGCGTTCATGCCGATTTGCAGGCCAAGCCGTTTGGCTTCTTCCATGGCATACTGAACCAGATCCCACCATTCCGGTGTCATGGTTTCATAAGACGGATAATAAAATGATGAATCCAGCACCTCCTTAATTGGCATCAGCATGGCTCCAGCTATACCAACCTGATGCATGGCTTCAAGGTCGGCTGTGATGGCTTCTCGCGAAACGGCACCGTGCATCCAGTACCAGAAGATCCATGGCTTAGCATTTGCCTCATCCGCTTCATTCAATATGCGCTCTGATTTTTTTGATCCCTGATTCTCACATCCAACACACAACATTAAAGTCACTAAAATGATAACTGAAAACGTGAATGATATGTGCGTGTATCTGATCTTCATGGAATTGACTGCTTAAAATCTGATATTTCGGGCCGTTTTATCGGGATCACTTCTTAAATTTATTACCGGGAATAAATAATAGCTGTATTTCCATATTTTAGCAGAAACCTGGTATTTTTTAATTGGTGCTGCTACCGGCGACCAGCTGTCGTTACCTCCAACGCCCATCTGAATGAGATCGATATTCAGTGTGATGAAACCGGCATCTTCCAGTTCGTTGGTATGCTTTGCTTCATTAATGTTTTCCTCTGTATAAGGCCATGCGCTCATGCTTAACAGGCTGTCTGCCACGACCAGAAGCCCGTCATTTTTACCGTCATTCAGATACATCCATCTTACATCCGTACGATTTCCATTCTCCTGCGGCATCACATAGGGTTCCATAAATTCTTCTATCGGCATGTCATACACAGCAACAGGAGCACCCTGTCTGCGATCGATGTAGTTTTCCTGAGGCCCGCGGCCATACCATTCAATATCATCGTAAGTAAGATTGATCCCGCACTGCATTCCCACCTTAGGGATATTTGGCAGAGCCGTGTCCGCATTCAGAGTGAAATCAACTTTCACCACACCATCACCATTAATACTGTATATAACTTCAATATCTGCCTTGTTTTTAATGAAAGAATACACACTGGTAATCTTAATATTGGTTTTGTCCAGGGCATCCACAGACATATTTTCAAGCACAGGTTTGTTGACATACCAGACTTTAAGCTGCTGCTGTGGTTTCCAGCCGCGCTCATCATTATCTGTCAATGGGCGCGTAAAATGCGGCAGTAATGGTTGATATATTTGTTCTTCATTCTTTAGTTTATACGAACTTAAAGCACCCGTTTCATGGTCAAAGAGCATACCGAAACCATTTCCGGAAACTTCATAGCCATCTACGGCTTCCTTAATTTTCAGTTCTTTGTCTGATCCTGTATTTGTTGCCGGTTTTGGCAGACCTGTCAGTTCAAACTGATTGGATGCCACTTCGAAACCGGCATCAACCCAGGGCGTTGCTTCTGAAAGTGTAAAGTGGATATCGGCCAGGTATTCCATCCCTTTCTTAAACTTCGGATAGTCTTTTGAAATATCAATGACTGTATCTCTGCCGGCTGCCAATGAAACATTATTTAATTCAATTGTTTTGATCACACGTCCGTCTTCCCTGAAATCAACCGTAATTGTATAATCTGCAAGCGTTTTTACACTTTGCCGGTTTTTAATTTGAACCAAACCTTTCTCAGCATCCAGCATCTTACATTCCACCGGCTGAAACACATGTTTGCATTCAAAAATGGCTGGTTTTGGTCGTCCGTCTGAAGCTACAATTCCATTGATACAAAAATTATTGTCGTTCAACCTGGCACCAAAATCACCACCGTATGCAAAAAATTCATTCCCGTTTGAATCTTTCTTCAGTAAGCCCTGGTCTTTGAAATCCCAGATACAACCTCCAATCATACGCGGCAGGGTGCGAATCTGATCCCAGAATTCTGCCAGGTTACCGGTAGAATTACCCATGGAATGCGAATATTCACACCAAAAGATTGGCCGCTTGTCACCGTTATCCTGGTAAACAAGAAGCGGGCCTGTATACAATGCAGGATACATCCTGCTGATGATATCCACATAGGGTTCATCCAGAGGTGTCTGAATGCGGTGAGAATGATCTTTGGGATAACCCGGATCACCAAAGGGAATATAACCTTCAGCGTGCTGATCCCCCATAGCCGGTTCATAATGCACAGGGCGCGTTATATCAAAATCGTGCACCCAACCTGCCATAGCAGCTGTATTCGGACCACGTCCTGCCTCATTTCCAAGACTCCAGAAAATAACGGACGGGTGGTTTTTATCGCGTTCAACCATGCGCTGAACCCTTTGCATCATGGCATTGGTCCACTCCGGATCGTTAGCGAGCTTGCCACCTATACCATGCGTTTCGTGGTTGGCTTCATCAATCACATAAATGCCGTATTCATCGCAAAGATCATATAAATAAGGATCGTTGGGATAATGTGAGGTACGAATGCAATTGAAGTTAAACTGTTTAATCTGCACGATGTCTCTTCTGATGTCTTCGCGTGAGAGTGCTTTCCCTTTAACGGGATCATGGTCGTGCCGGTTAACCCCATACAGGTAAGTCACCTTCCCATTGATGAGCAGTTTACTGTTATCCTTTGCAAACCGGATATCGCGGAATCCAACCTTGCAACTTTTAGCCTCTGCCACGTTCCCATGACTATCTTTAAGCGTTAAAACCAGAGTATACAGGTTGGGCTCTTCGGCGCTCCATTTCAACGGATTTTTTACGGTTGTTTCAAACACACCAAACTTTACATTATCAAGCCGTGGATAAGATTCGTTGATAATATCCGCTGCACTTTTACTGAGGGGTTCCTCAAAAACCGGGTTTTGAGCCGCATCAAATAACTGTGCTTCCACGGTATATCCCTTCACTGTATCACCAGTCAGATTATCCAGTCTGGGACGAATACTCAAAACTGCCTCATTATAATCCTTGTCCAGTTTGGCCTGGTAGTGCAGGTCGGCTATGCGTAGTTTTGGTTCAGCCATGAGGAATACTTCCCTTTGTATACCACTTAAACGCCAGTGATCCTGATCCTCCAGATAAGAGGCATCGCTCCACCGGATGGCCTGCACGGAAACAGTATTTTCCCCATCTTTGAGATAGGCTGTCACATTAAATTCCGAAGGCAGACAGCCATCCTCGCCATATCCCAGGAATTCTCCGTTGACCCAAACTGTAAAAGCCGATTTCACACCTCCAAAATGAAGCGTAATGTTCATGTCCTTCCATGCATCCGGCACGGTGAAGGTACGCTGATACGATCCAACACCATTGTAATCGCGCGGCACGTAAGGTGGATTTATGGGACGGAACGGATAGATGGAACTTTTATAAATGGGTACATCATAGCCTTTCAGCTCCCAATTGGAGGGCACCTCTATCTTATCCCATCCATGTACCCGGCTTTTATAGAAATCTTTTGGTGCATCGGCTGGTTTGATCGCAAAATAAAAGTCCCATGTACCGTTCAGAGATTTAAAACGTCCGGATGATTCGCGGTCATCTGCTATCGCAGCCTGAACAGTCGGATATGAATAAGCCGATGCCCTTGAACGGTCTCTGTTTATTTCGCAAACCTGTGGGTTTTCCCAGGGCACAGTATTATAAACATGCGGAACCGGCGGTATACCGGCAGGATCACCGGCAATGGTCTGGCCTGTTACACCCCAAATGGGGAAAAGGCTTAAAATGACACCAGTCAGAATTCCATATAATGTATCTCGTTTTGTTTTTTTCATAGCATCTTCTTATTCGGTTGTGATCACCAGCGAATCCGCTTCAAGTTGATCCGATGTGGCAGTAACATTGATTTCTCCTGCTGTTTTTATCGCCTGAACGATGAGCAGACACATGCCATTATAGGCTTTGCGATGGTCTGCCCTGAATGGTTCAAGGCTGGCCTGGTAACCATTGTCCACACCTGCGATAAATCCGGTTCCGGCAACTTCGAAGTTAATCAAATTATTGGCATGTGGCACAAGGTTTCCATCCCGATCCAATACTCTGACGGTGACAAAAGAAAGATCCTTTCCGTCAGCATAAATTTTACTGCGATCTGCTGATAGTTCAATTTTATATGGTTCCCCAGCTGTACTTATTTCCTTTTCCAAAACCACTTCCCCGTTTTTACGTGATACAGCTTTTATAGTACCGGATTCAAAAGGAATGCGCCACATCACGTGAAACTGGTCATCAGACTTATGTTTAACACCCTGTGATTCGCCGTTCAAAAACAGTTCTACTTCATCGGCATTATTGTAATAAACCCATACATCCACCAATTGTCCGGATTTCCAGTTCCAGTGGGGAAACAGATGTAACATGGTTTCATCCGACCATTCGCTTTGGTACATGTAGTAGGGATCTTTGGGGAAACCACATAAATCGATGATTCCAAGATACGAACTTCTGGCCGGATATGGATAAGGAATTGGTTCACCCAGGTAATCAAACCCTGACCAGACAAACATGCCGGGAATAAACGTATTATTTTTCACCACAGCCCAGGTAGCTTCATGCGTTGATCCCCAGTAGGCAATGGCATTATCATACGAAGATGCCGTAAAATCAGCATTTCCGTCGAAAGGTTTATTGTAAGCCGGTGGCCAGATGCGTACGCTGTCAGAAGGCAGGTCATAATGACCCCGGGTTGCCAGCGCCGAGTTATTTTCTGATGGCAGCAGGCATTCACCGGGATAACGATCCGGAAACTTCAGGTATTCCTTATGTTTATAGTTAAACGAAAGCAAGTCCAGTGCTCCGGATTTATAAATGTTGTTCTTCTCGGGATCAGTCTCCGTCAATGCGCTGGTAACATAACGTGTAGTATCCAGCTCCTTAACAATTTCCACCAGTTCCCTGGCTATCGTGATCCCGCCGGAATCAAACTGTTCCGGTATTTCATTACCAATGCTCCATGCAATAATGGACGGATGGTTTCTGTCCCGCAGTACCATATCCTGAAGGTCGCGTTTATGCCACTCATCCCAATACAGATGATACCCTCTTTTTACCTTGGTGCGTTTCCATTCATCAAAGGCTTCATCTATGACCAGAAATCCCATCTGATCGCACAAATCCAGCAATTCAGGCGCCGGTGGATTATGTGCCATACGGATAGCATTGCATCCCATGGCTTTCAGAATTTCCAGTTGTCGTTCGGCAGCTCTTTCATTAAATGCAGCACCCAAAGCACCCAGATCATGATGCTGGTTCACCCCGTGAATCTTCAAAACTTTTCCGTTTAGAAAAAAACCTTCAAGCGGTGTAAATTTAAAATTACGGATACCAAATGGCGTTTCAACCCTATCATACAATTTATTTCCCTTATAAATTTCAGTAACCACACGATACAAGACGGGATTTTCGGGGGACCACAAATCGGGATCATCAATATTAAATTCCTGAAATATTTGTTTCTCTTCCTCAATTGAACTCCCAGACTTTTGCTCTGCCACTTTTAATCCATCGGCATTATAAATCACCGATTTGATTTTCACTTTATGCTTTGAACCCGTCAGATTTATCAGGTCAATTTGATACCGAACCTTGGCATGATTTGCAGTCACGGTCGGGGTGCTTACAAATGTTCCCCAGTGCGCAATATGCATATTATTCTCAGGAACCAGCCACACATTCCGGTAGATCCCCGAACCGGTGTACCAGCGAGAAGCCGGCTGATCAGAGTTGTCCACTTTAACAGCTATCACATTCACTGAATCGTTCCGATGCAGATATGGTGTGAGTTCGTACCGGAATGAGCTGTATCCATAGGGTCTCTTGCCAAGGTAATGTCCATTGATCCAGACCTCGCTGTTGCTCATTACACCATCGAAGTCTATATAATAGCGATCAGAACCAGGTTCATCCAAAACAAACGTTTTTCGATACCAAGCGATGCCTGTCGGCAATGCCCCCCCTTCAGGTCCGGCAGGATTATCGATACTGAAATTTCCTTCAATGCTCCAGTCGTGAGGAAGGTTTAATATTCGCCAATTACTGTCATCAAATCCCGGATAAGCAGCCAGTGTATCATCCCCCGAAAAGAATCTCCAGTCCTTATTAAAGGGCATTCGTTCAGGGATGTTGATTGTTTTGCAGGAAATACACAAAACTACCGAAAGAACGACGACAATATATTTCAAGGCTGTCTGCATATAAAACGGTTATTTTATTTTTGATTCTTCCTTCGACTTAAACTGAAGATTACTTTTACCAATATCTTTTGAAGTAGCAAGTGCTATGCCGCGGTTGCCAAGTTTATCCACCGCATTATAAAAGTGATAAACAATGCCATCGTGCTTTATTACATACGCTTTATGGGCAAAGAGATTATCATAATTTTCAGAGGGCTCAATCAGGTGTGGTCCGTTCCAGTCTGTCCAGTTTACCAGGTCGTATGAGCAGGCAAAGCTATTGTATACCACTGTTTGCCCTTCAGGCCAGTAAGCTCTGAAATAAAACATTACATAAATATCATCGATTTTCTGAAATACGGCATCGCCGGTGATGCCTTTATGATGGTTCATCATGGGTTGTGTACCAAACCGTTTCCAGTTAATCATATCATCGGATACAGCCATGCTGATGCGTTCTGCTCCACGGCCCGGATTAACACTGTCACCTCTTGCATTATAATACATGAGAAACTGATGGCCGGTCAGCTTTTGCTTATCTTCAATCACAAAACTTTTGTACATGGTACTGTTATCGTACCATCGCGCATCTTTATCGTTTGGCATAAGGACCGGTTTCCCCAGGGTCTGCCAGATATGCGGAATTGCAGGGTCCTTTTCAGTATACGCCATGCTGATGGAGAGCAAGCCGCTTTCATAACCTTCTGAGTCACCACCAAAGTAGCTCATCCAGTATTTTCCGTCATATTTTTGAATGGCATAATCGCCACCCCACTCATAATCAATCAGCGACGGATAGCCTGCTTTCTGGTTGTAATCCCAGTCTGTTGAATCTGAGAACTCAAGAATTTTTCCTTTACGATCCCAGTGAATGAGGTCGTCACCGGTTGCCAGATGCGTTTCATAACCACGGCCGTCAAACACAATATACGTCATCACCCATTTTCCATCATGTCTGAAAATGGTAGGGCAGTCCATTTTATATTTATTGCTGTCCGGTACCAGGATCAAACCATATTTATAGGGAGTTTTAACGATTTCATATATTTTCTGCATTTTGGCAGGAGTCACAATCCTGGGTAAATCCGCTTTTTTTTCAGGTACCTTACAAGCTGCAAAAGCAATTATTACAAATACATACAAAACTGCTATTCTCTTCATACTTATTTTCTTATTTTAAATGTATATCTGCCTGATCCGGTTTTGTATACAGGCTTATCTTTAAACAAATTATTCGTATTAACCACACGGCAGTTTTCAGGTTCGGACAAAACCTCTCCGTTAAATGGTAATACAACTGTTGCTGTAGTATTAAACGGAATTTCTATGGTTAATTCAAAACTGCCTTTATCCTGTTGCCATTCACTTTTTATGGTTCCGTATGGGGATTCATAACTTGTTTTAACATACGATATACTGTCAATTACATCGGGTTTTATCACAATCGCCTTATACCCAACCGATGAACTTTCCTGGCCAATTCCTCCTAATCCCTGAAAGAACCACTCCATGAGATGGCCAAGCATTAAATGGTTGTTGGATTTTGAATCAAGGGCCTGCCATGATTCAGTTAAAGCCGTTGCTCCTTTTTTCAGCTGATAGGCATAACCCGGAACATCATCCCGATTATTCATCGCAAACAGCAGATCAGATGCCCCGTATCGGGTTAAGGCATCCACCAGGTAATGAAATCCGATATCGCCGGCTGTCAGGCTGTTATTATCTTTATGAATCGTTAAAAGTAAATTTTCGAACACCGCCTGTTCATCTCCTTCAGGAACCAGTCCAAGACTTAAGGGCATGGCCAGTGCTGTCTGACTTGCGGTTGCGTATAATTTAGACTTAGCATTGTAAAACCGGTTGTTGAATGCTGCATTTATATCTTTAGCCAGTTTCTTAAACGATTGTTCTTCGGCACCTTTCTGTAATTCAGCGGCAATTTCAGACATAAGGACGGCATCGTAATAATAGGTTGCTGTTGCGACCAATGGCACAGGAGTAAGTTGTGCATAACCCGGAGTATTAGGCCCAATATCATACCAGTCACCCAGACCATGTGATAAAATATAATCTTCAGACTTTCCGGCCAGATAATCCATATATGCTTTCATCATTGGCCATGCTTTTTGTATGACTGATGGATCACCATACCATTTATATACCATCCAGGGCATGGTTATGGATGCACTGCCCCATTCCGGTGAATCCCTGAAAGCAGAATCATAGTACTCAAAATTAATGTATTCAGGGACAATGGATGGCACCAGGCCCTGTTTGGTCTGAGCATCCATCATATCATTTGTCAACTTTAAATATAGGTGGTACATGTCATAATTAAAATGTACACTTTCCCCCATCAGATGCGTTTGCTCCAGCCATCCCAGCTTTTCGCGTGTAGGACAGTCGGTCATTACGCTCTGAATATTACTTCTTATGCTCCACCGTATCAGATCGAAAATCCTGTTAAACCGCTCACTGGAACATTCAAACGTACCAACCTGAGGTGTTGCGCTTCGGGTATGCAAAGCCTTTAATTCAATAATTTCAGGAAGATCTGTTCCCCTTTCCGCAGCATCCGGCTGAGCACCATTGACCTGAACATATCTGAATCCGTAATAACTGAACCGGGGTTGCCATTTTTCTTTGTCTTCACCGCTACAGATGTAAGTGTAATAATAGGGCGAACCTGAGCCCCTTTGGTTTACGGTGCCATCATCCTTCAACAACTCTCCCGGCCACAACTGTACTTCTTGCCCGGCCTTACCCCTGATCTTAAGCGAAACAATACCTGATGCATTCTGTCCGAAATCATATACAACTACGGAATCATTAATCGGAGTCACAGAAACCGGATCAAAGGTCTGCATGACTTTTACCGGATAATTCTGATCTGATCTTAAAGTTCCGGAGGGCCCGGAAACCTGTTTTGCTTTCAGCCATGAATCAGCATTAAAACCGGCTTTGTTCCAACCCTTTTCTTCTCTCCGTGCATCATAGTCTTCCCCACCATAAATTCCGGAGTAAGTTATGGGTGACTGATGCATTTTCCAGCCAGAATCAGATACAATCGTTTCACTTTCACCGTTTTTGTACTGCACCTGCAGTTTGCAAAGTAATTCAGGGAATCCATAGGCGATAATTAGCTTGCGATACCGTTCCCTGTTATTATAATAAAACCCGTTGCCAACAATTACTCCAATAGCATTATCTCCTCTGCGTAACATTTCTGTCACATCATAAGTGTTATATAAAACGGTTTTATCGTAATGTGTCCAGCCCGGTGTGAGAAAAGCGTCGCCAACTTTTTCACCATTTATGGTTGCTTCATATTGTCCTAAACCACTAATGTACAACGTTGCTGATCCGACCTCATCTTTCAGCTTAAAACCGTTCCTGAACATTGGAACAACAGATCGCTTTTCAACCTTTTGCAGCGAGATATCGCCGTAGCCGGTAATCCCTTCAACTACCCTGTCTGATTCGGGCAACTCTTCATATCCTATCCATTCTGCACCACTCCAGTCCTGCGCTTTCAACAATCCCATTTGCCATGAACCCATCTCACTCCAGTCCGATTCATTGCCGTAGATATCCCATACTTTCACCTTCCAGTAATATTTCCTCCCCGATAAAAGTTCTTTCCCTGAATATATGATGTTTTCAGACTCAGTGGAGTTTACTTTCCCTGAGTTCCAGATGTTCCCACTATCCTTTTTTATCAGACCAACAACATCCGCAACCAGTATCTGATAGGAAGCCTGTCGATTGTTAATTGTATCTGACTCTACCATCCAGCTGAATTCAGGATGTTGATTATCGACTCCAAGAGGTTTATCAAAATGATTGCACTCTGTTTTTACAATCCGGATCTTTGGTTCATGTCCATTACATGCCCCCAAAAAAGCCAAAGACAGTATGATAATAATGATCTGTTTCATCGAGGTTTTCTTCCTTATTTCCTGATTCAATTCAAAAAATAAATACATCAAAATTTTGAGGCTTTCAGTGCTTTCAGATCTTAAAGACATTGAGGTTTTAACTCCAAAACGTCAGAAAATCGACAGACAAGGATAAATATATTAAAATTTACGGTGATTCCCTAAAATTTAAGGTGTCGTAAACTTTTAATTTTTAGCTAATTAATGATAACGTTTTCACAACGTATATTGCCTCAATACTAGGCTTTAATAATACAAAATAATATATAATTATGAAAACGTTTCATTGTAATTGTAAGATAAATCTCATAGATTTGTAATGATTAAAATTCTTACCCCGGAATTGAGAATATAAAACTCATCAACAACTTAAAAATACAGAATCCAATATATATGAAAAGCCGAAAAATCATCATTACAGTAGCGCCAGTAAATCATGTGGGCAAACCTATTCCAACGGTGTGCAAAAATCCGACTACTGCACTGGAAGTTGGCAATGAAGTGATTGATTGCGCGAAAGCCGGTGCAAGTATGGTTCATTTACATGTTAGAGATAATACGGGTGAGCAGACTTTTGAACTTGATACCTTTAGTAAGACGCTGGATATTTTTACAGCTAAAACCGATATTGTCATACAGGGATCTACAGGTGGACTGGCTGATTTTACACTGGATGAACGCTGTGTATGCCTTAATGACCCAAGGGTTGAGGTTGCTTCTCTGAATATGGGTTCCGTAAATTTTGGTGAAGGAGTTTATATTAATACATTCCCGGATATCCGTTACTGGGCTAAACGAATGGAGGAAACAAATGTACTGCCCGAACTGGAATGCTTTGATCTGGGTATGATTGAGAATTGCTATATCATGCTTGAGGAAGGCGTTCTCAAAGCCCCACTTCACTTTAATTTCTGCATGAATACAAAAGGTGCTTTATCGGCCAATGCAAGAAACATAGGCTATATGAGTTCACTGTTGAACACAAGCAATTCTCACTGGGGATTGACTTACGATGGCATGCCCGATTTCTCGCTGGCTGGGGCAGCACTGGCTATGGGAGCTCAGGTTTTACGGATCGGGTTTGAAGACACAGCATATTATGCACCGGGTAAAATTGCGAAAAGTAATGTTGTACTGGTTGAAAAACTGGTTGAGACAATCACGCGTCTTGGGTATGATATTGCCACACCAGCTGAAGCACGCCGGATGTTAGGCCTGTCGTAATTAAAATCACAGAATGTGCAACAATACTCAACCCTAATAAATGACTTTCGGCTGGATGAAGATCCGATATTAAGAACTGAAATTGCCGGAATTATAAGTGATAACCGGATCAAAATCGTTGTTATTGATGATGATCCTACCGGCATTCAAACCATGCACGGATGCCTGTTCCTGACCAAATGGGACAACGACAGTCTGGATTTTGCCATGCAAAATGATTCCTCCGTTTTTTATGTACTGACAAATTCCCGCTCAACCGATGCAGGTTTTGCAGAAAAAGTAAACAATGAAATTGTTTCTGCAGTATGTGATCTGAACGTAAGATATAAATTCAGGCTCATATTTGTCAGCCGCAGCGATTCTACCCTACGTGGTCATTTCCCGGTTGAACACGCAGCCATCCATAAAACCCTTCGTAATAAAAACATTAAAACTCCTTTCCCTGTATTTTTTATCCCCTCCTTTTTTGAAGCAGGTCGGTTCACCTTAAATAACATACATTACTTAAAAGAGCATAATAATGCACTCCCTGTTTCTGAAAGCGAATTTGCAAAAGATAATGTATTCGGTTACAGGAATTCTCATCTGGGAGAATATATTATTGAAAAAACAGATGGATCAGTTTCTATTCATGATATTGGGTTCCTTTCAGCAAGTGCATTACAAAACCAGGCTATAGAAACAATTTCTGAAAATATCACTGCCCTTACTGAAAAAAAGTACATTGCAGTAAATGCCACAGGGTATTTCGATCTTCAGAAGTTTTCGCTGGCACTCTTAACAGTATTTCCAGACAATACAGCTTTGGTTATGCGCACATCATCATCGCTTCCGAAGGCTATAAGCGGTAAAGAGAATATACCCCTACTTACCAAAGCTGATTTAAACATCACCAGTGGAACAGGCATTTTTATTGTGGGTTCACATGTAAAAAAAACAACACAGCAACTCCATGAACTCATGAAATGTGACCTGTTGTTCGCTGTTGAGGTTGATGTTGAAAAAACACTTTATTCATTTGGCTCCTACCTTGCTGAAATTAAGGAAAAGTTGAATGAAGCAATATTAAAAGGATTTACGCCGGTTTTGTATACTTCACGTCTTGAAATAAGACTGAATAATAAAACGGAACGGCTTAACCTGGGACAAAAAATATCTGAATTTCTGTTTACGCTAATTAAAGACCTGGAAATCCAACCTTCATATGTTGTAACAAAAGGTGGAATTACCTCACATGATGTGCTCACCAAAGGTCTGGAAATAGAATCGGCAGAGGTCGCCGGACAAATTCTGACCGGTGTTCCAACTGTCAGAACTGCATCAACACATCGTTTCCCCAATCTGCCTGTTATTATTTTCCCGGGAAATGTGGGCGATGCATATGCCCTGAAGGACCTTTATCTGAAGTTGAGATAAGTTTAATCTTGTCCCAGGTATATAACCGATATGACAAATATGTATTTCTTATGAGTTTACCAGCGGTTTTGAGGCATCAATACGCGAGAAGAGCAGAGCACTGATTAATAACATGGCTGAGATGACAAAAAGCGGCAGATTATAATCACCTGTAGATTTTACCAGACTGCCGAATACAATGGCGCAAACAAAACCACCAAGGTTACCGGCAGTATTCATGGCAGCGGAAACAGTACCGCCGAATTTCTTCCCCATATCAATACAGATAGCCCAGGCACCAGGCAGCATCAGGTCGATGACCCCAAAACAAAGTGAAAGAAATATAAACACCTGTAGCTTTCCCGGTATAAATCCGGCCAGAAACATAAATACGGAAGAGGCCAGCAGGGCCCCAACACCCAGTATTCTTCGCCCGGTTTTTAAACCATACTTAACGGAAAAACGGTCACTCAGATAACCGCCAAAAATATTACCCAGCATACTCATAAAAAATGGTGCGGCCACAGCATAAGTCAGTTCACTTTTTGCAAAACCCCTGCCGGCTTCCATAAAAGTCGGGAACCAGGAGAAAAAAAACCAGCTTCCCCAGGCATAAAACCAATACATAGCCAGTAAGATCCAGAACTGTCTTTTGCTCAATATCTCTTTCCAGGGTGTTTTAGCTTTTTCTGTTTCGAATGGAATTATGTCTATCTCTCTTAATTCCTCTTTTGCTATTCCCTTCATTTTTGCAGGATTATCCCTGTACCAGAAATACCATACAGCGACCCATATAAAACCGAGAGAACCGAGGATATAAAATGCGGTTCGCCATCCCAAACCAATAATAACGGGAATAACGATAAAAGGAGTCAGTGCGCCACCTACCCGACTGGCCGCCCAGATAAAACCCTGAGCTTTAGCCGTTTCTTTTTTAGGAAACCATCGTCCGATGGTACCCGTCATGCAGGGATATGCACCGGCTTCACCAATGCCAAACATAAAACGGATGATGATCAGTGAAGCAAATCCACCGGCCATACCGGTAAAAATGGTAAACAGCGACCACCAGATCACAATGACAGACAGAACTTTTCGCTGACCGGCATTATCACCCCACCAACCCAATGGCACCTGAAACAGGCCATAGGAAAGAATAAAAGCGCTCAGTGTCCAACCCCATTGTTGTTCGTTGAGATTAAGATCCTGCATTATGCTTACGCCTGCCACACTGATATTAATGCGATCCAGAAAGGTAATTATACCGATCAGAACCAGTAAAAGCAGAACGTAATTGCGCTTCTTCATGTTGTGGGGTTATGTAAGGCTATCGATGACAGACTTCACCTGAAGGGTTCCCAGTAAAGGACTTGAAAGCACGTCCTTACCGGTTTGTTTGATAATCTCATCCTGCATTTTGGCCATAGATCCCTGTGCCAGAACAAAAGCATCCACCTTTTCTGCCAATGCAACAGCAGTCTCCAGAATCTTTGCATTATGTGCGTCAACATTTCCTTCCATTAGTTGCTGAAATGCCCCTTCGGCTAAGCCTTTTTCAATCTGAACCGGCTTACCCAGTTCATCTGAAAACTTTTGCAAAAGTCTCGCAGTTGGAGCCAGCGTAGTTGGAAGCGTGGCCAGCACACCAATTTTATTATACTTTCGAACGGCTTTCTCAGCCATGGCATCATCAATTTTCACCAATGGAACAGGGAGCAGATCACGAGCCAGAATGGCCACATCCCCAACCGATGAACAGGTATTAAAAATCACATCAGCACCTGCATCCAGTGCAGCATTATAATAACTGACCAGACGTTTCTTAACTGCTGTCGGAACTTCATTTGCACGAATCACATCCTGAATCAGACTATCATCAGCAATATTAATCAGGCGGACATCAGGAAGATATTCCGCGAACAGGGCTTTGGTTGGTTCAACCATAGTGGTTGCGGTATGTATGGCTACAACAGTTTTCATTTTTTTCTTTTTCATGACGCGTTAATGGTGACCCATTATTATACAATTGCAGATAAAAATGGAATTCCCAAATATTCAATCTATTCATCCTTTCCCATCACACCACCTTTGGCACCCAAAGTGTCGTAATTGTACCTGAGGTCTCTCCAGTCAATTTTATACCTCGGATTAATTCCGTTTATATATTTTTCAATATTGGTATAACCATCGCCATTACAGTCCTTGTTGGCATCCATTGGATCATTCGGATCCAATCCCAAATCGGCGTATTTTTCTTCCCAGCAATCCGGCATACCGTCCTTATCTGAATCCTTGTAAGCATCACCCTTATACTCAGGATAACCACCAACCTGTGATATATCTGTTATGATCCCAATCTTATAACTATCAGGAGCCAGACGGCGGTGTTTAAACTGCGGTACACCTTCAAGGCTTACGTTATCTGCGTATTCTATCTTACCCGTTCTCACCACCCTTGATATCCGCTGATCCACGGGATCGCGTCTGGGAAGTGTAGCTCCTGCATTTTTCAGAACGTAATTAAATGCTTCGGAGGCCGGCATAATGGTCATATATGGCATATTCCATGGCCTGTTCCAATAGACCATATCTTTATATTTTGAGATATCATCCGACAACAACACTTCCTGGTAAGGATTATCCTTATCGGGAATATCTTCCATCTGTATACCGCCAGCCCAGTTGTCCATGGTAACCTTCTCATCCCCCTCTACGATATTACCATCCACAAATGCTTTACCATAAACACGATGGGTAAGCGTACTTCTTCCTGATTCAGGTTTTAATATCCGGTGGCCAACCGGTTTATCGACCGGAGTTGCCGGTCCGGGCTTGTAGTAATTATTGATGATGTTGAATTTCGCGGTATAATCTCCGCCATCTACAGACCGGTGGACCCAGTTAAAAAGCACGTTATTTACAAAATTGAAAGTTCCGTTCCAGCCAATGGATGGGTTTCTTCCGGTATTGTTAGCCCACAGGTTCCGCATAAAGGAACAATTCTCTCCTCCCAAAGTACTTCCAAACGCATGATTCCAGGTATCCAGTCCTTCAGAAAAGATGGAATTCTGGATGGTAATATTCACCGTTGGCAGTTTTTCAGCTTTTCTACCTGTTTTGTCATCATACATATGACGGTAGATGGACATATTTTCATCCAGTCCCCAGCTTGCTGATACGTGATCAATCATAATATTTCCAACAGGATTACCCCCAATGGCATCATCACGTCTACCAACCCAGGTTTCACCTCTTCTGAACCGCATATGACGAATGATCACATCATGTGTATCAATCCAGAAACTTTCACCTGCAAGGCAAACTCCATCTCCGGGTGCAGTCTGACCGGCAATGGTAACATAGGGTGCACGAACAATGATAGGACGCTCAAGATGAATGATTCCTGCAACATTGAAAACGATAATTCTAGCACCACCGGTCTCACAGGCCTCTCGCAAGGTTCCGGGACCATGATCTTTCAGGCTTGTAACCGTAATCACCTTACCGCCCCGTCCACCATATGTGTACATTCCTCCTCCTTCAGCTCCCGGAAATGCCGGTATTTTTGCCTGAGGCAGATCACTCGGTCTACCTGCCCATGGAATATAAGGTCTGCCTTCGGCTGCTTCCTTTTCTACGATCGGTAAAGCTTTTTCCCATGCTTTATCTGATAATTCGTATGTCTTTTGAATTAATTCAACTGATTTCTTTTTTACATCATCCGGGATATCCGGGTATTGTGCTTTTACACCTGCCAAGCCAATTAATAACATGGCAAGTATTAAACTGCGTTTTTTCATGTTGTATATTTTTATCAATTTTATTTCTGCAAATAGCCTTTTAATACTTTTCCGACCGGGACTTATTTACTTCAAATCTACTCCGCCTTTTTCAGCCAACGTATCGTAATTATTCTTCAAATCTGTCCAGTCTGTTTTTGTGTTTGGATCAATACCATTGATATAGCCCTCAATATTGGAATAGCCATCGCCATTCATGTCCCCGTTAGCATCAGATGCATCTTTGGGATTCAAACCATATTTTTTTTCATAACTATCAGGCATACCATCCATATCTGTATCTTTCCGTGGTTTACCTTTATATTCAGGATAGCCTCCAACCTGTCTTATATCCGTAATGATACCATGTTTGTAAGAATCAGGTCCAAGGCGTCTGTGTTTAAACTGATAGAGGGAATCAATAACCGTGTAATTTTCCAGATCAACTTTGTTTTCCTGCACCTGTTTTACAATACGCAGATCCACAGGATCTCTTCTGGGAAGCGTAGCTCCTGCATTACTTAATACCACATCGTAGGCTTCCTTTGCTGATAAAAGACTTATGTGCGGCATATCAAAGCGTTTCTTCCACCTGATCTGCGGTAAAAATTCTCCTGCATCGTCCATCCCTTCAATCTGAATACCCTTCCAGTTGTCGTTGGTAATATCAGGATAACCTTCCATGATGTTACCTTCCACCCACACTTTTCCATATATTTTTGTTCCTTCCACCACATATCGGGATTCCGGTTTGATTAACCTGTGCCCTACCGGCGAATTTTCAGGCGTTGCCGGTCCGGGTTTGTAATAGTTATTGATAATATTGTATCTCGAACTGTAATCGCCGCCATCAACTGTTCGATGATCCCAGTTATAAATCACATTATTCACAAGATTAAACGTCCCGTTCATACCAACTGAAGGATTTCTGGCGGTATTATTTGCCCAGAGATTCCTGGAGAACATACAGTTCTGTCCTCCCAGAGTACTCCCAAACGCATGCCCATATGTATCAAGCGCTTCAGAAAAAATGCTGTTCTGTATGGTAATATTAATGGTTGAATACTTATGTCTTGTTGCTTTGGGGTTATTGGGTGCATCAGTAAACATATGTCGATACAGGGTCATATTTTCATCCAGCCCCCAGGATGCTGACACATGATCAATCATAATGTTTCCAACGGGATTTCCACCAATAGCGTCATCTCTCCTTCCAACCCACGTATCTCCTCTCCTGAATCGCATATGCCTAATCACCACATCATGTGTATTGACCAGGAAAGATTCTCCGGCAATACAGATTCCGTCTCCCGGTGCAGTCTGACCGGCTATTGTGATATAGGGTGCATTAACATTTATTGGCCGCTCGAGTTTTATAATTCCTGCAACATTGAAAACAACAATCCGTGCTCCACCCTGATCACAGGCCTCCCGTAGTGTTCCCGGACCACTGTCTTCGAGACTGGTAACCACATAAACCTTACCACCACGACCACCGAAGCTGTACATACCGCCACCCTCAGCTCCCGGGAAAGCCGGAATGTCTGCCTGAGGCAAATCATCTGAACGACGTGCCCACTGGTTGTAAACTTTATAATGTTGCATATCGTTATATATCACTGGCCAGGCTTTCTCCCAGGCTTTCTGATCCAGTTTGTCCCATACCTGATTTAAGGAATCCACTGTTGACTGTACTTTACTCATATCAGGATACTGAGCAAGCAGATTAACAGATAAATTCAGCATGAAAATAGCTGCAATGCCGGTTTGAACCTTTTTAATACTCATTGTTGTTGTTTTATATTTCGGATATAGATTCTGAAATCACGCTGGTTTTAAACAACCCGCGAATTTAATTATTCAGAATTTTCACATTGTTGATTCTTCCTGATGCTTCCTCAACCCTAATCATATAAATACCGGATGGGAATCCGGAAAAATCGCAACTTTTTTTGTGTTTCACGGAAGTCCATTTTCTTCCATTCATATCAAATACATCAATATCTACAGGATATGGCAGTTCAAACTTTTTATTGATAAAACTGTAATCCGGTTTATTTTTTATAACATGATGCAGTGCCGTATTTACAGACACAGAACCATCACTTAAGGCACCATAATCATCTACTGAAACAACCTTAAAATCTTCCGGAATACTTATACCTTCAGTGACAGAAAACGTGTTTTCTTCAGCAAAACCAATTACGTTTCCCTGGAAATATATGACGTAACCAACAGCCTCAGGCACCAGATCCCATGTTAGCTGATTTCCCGAAAGCTGAACATTCTGTGGATCATACAGTGGTGTAACTGCAGGTACCGGATCCCAGTATTCCTGTATATTATCGCTGTTGTGCAGAAAGAATTTAAGTGCATACCGGTTTAATTGCGTTTCGCTTAACTGATAGCTCCATGATACCCTTTGAGACACATCAACAAGATTCCCTTCTGTAGTTACATTCTGGTATTCAGCAAAATAACTGGAAAGGTGATTATCGTCAGACCAGGTACTCCATCCTTCTGGTTTTATATGACTCCCCAAAGTACATTCTATGTAAACCGACGAAGCATTGGGTTGCCATGGTCGTCCCAGATAAACTGAATGATCTGCTACTCCGGAAGCGGCAGTAACATCGCAATACCGAAAAAGCAAGCCATGGTAAAAATTTCCGGATGCAAAATGGGTAATCAACTTGGCATCTGCCGGAGCCGTAATATAACTCCCTCCCGGAATACTTCTGATGGTACAACTGTCGAAAACCGTGGTTGCATCGCCATAAATATAATCGGTATTTCCTTGCACGGTACATTTATAATTGTACTGTCGGCGTTTATGTGCATAATAGGTATCCTGATTCCCTAAAAAACGGCAGTTTTTAAATGCGGTTCTGTCACCAATTGTACGGATGGCGACAGCCTGTCCCACAGGACCTGCTGAGTTTTGAATGGTGATATTTTCCATGTACAAGTCGGTTCCTTCAGCCAGAAATGTATAACTATCTGCACCTGAAATAGAAGCACCGTTTACTACCCTTCCCTGGTAATCATCCCAATCCAGTATGACGGATTCCACGTTTTCTCCAATTAAACTCACATTTATTTTTGCAGATGTTAACCAGATTTTCTCATGATAAACACCGCTTTTTACAAATATGAATGTGCGTTGTGAAGCATTATCAGGAACAGCATTGAGCGCATCAGTAATACTGGTAAAATCACCGGCTCCCTCCGGATCTACAACAATGTCAAATACCTGGGCCACAGATGCAGCAAGACCAATCTGAAAAATTAGTATAATTAATATAGATCTGATCATTTCAATTCTTGATAAGCTTAGAGACCAAAACATCTCCTGATTGAGTTGCTGCCTTAACAATATAACATCCGCTATTTAAATGAACAGTAATTTCTGAATTCTCATTATAACCATCATTTAAACTCATTACCGCCCTGCCTGTAGCATCAAACAACCACAAATTACTGATTGACTCACTGCAACTAACCCTGAATTTATCATCCACCGGATTCGGATACACATTAAAAAGAGGCTTCGAAGTTATGTTTGTTGTCGAAGTTTTAACTTCTTCTCCGGTTAAAGAAAAGAGGTATAACTCAAGATTGGAATATCCACTTTCGGTAATATCTCTGAAATCCTCCCCGTTATCAGGGTTTAGACCATTAGCTTCTTCCCATGCATCGGGCATCCCATCTTTGTCCCTGTCAGCAGGTGCTTCATCAGATGATGTTTCCTGATACACATCCCACGCTGTTGTTCCTTCAGGAGCATCGTTGGGTACAAGGTTCTGCTGTGTGTCAATTAAACCTGAATTTACACCTTTAATTGGGGTAAGCTGATCATTCACCACATATTCATATCTTACAATCCCTATCTCACCCTTCACTTCCTTTATAACACGATCGTCAATGGGATCACGTTTAGGTAAGGTTGCCCCAACATTATCAAGTACTGATACATAGCTTTCCTCGGCAGTTTGGGTATAGTCGTTGTAATCCTCCAAAACACCATCTGACTTTACATGTTCAATGCCTGATTTGATACTATCCTTAGGTGAAAAGCTTATTCCCTGCCAGTTATTATCAGTTACCGACTGGTTACCATTCATGTAGTTTCCGTTGACATACCATTTTGCATAACCACATAATGGAACATCAGTCCGGTTGAGAGAAGGCGCTGCAATGGTTGTCCCACTGGTTGCCGGACCGGGTTTAAAATAGTTATTCACCACATTTACATGGCTGTAACCATTACAATTTTCACCTTCCCACTCGCCGCCATAAAATGCACCGGATGATCCCCAGTTGAAGTTCACATTATTCCGGTAATCCACCAATGCATACACATCATTCTTATTTGAACCATTAATACGTGGCATTCTGGAATTATGATGAGCCAGAAGATTATGATGATATGAAGCATATTCACCTCCCCATTGGGTTCCATATCCCCGAGCTCCTTTTTTATGGATAGAGTTGTAGAGTGATTCACTGATAATACACCACTGTACGGTTGTATTGTCGTTACTGGAGAAATGTGTTGTTTCTTCTATAGCCCAGCTGAACGAACAATGGTCAATTATAAAATTACCACCATTTTCAATCCTGAATGCTGAAGTTTCCTCTCCCAGTTCATCGCCGGGTCTTGACCTGATATATCGGACAATTACATTTTCAGAACCGGAAAAATTAAGTGTTGCACCTCTGAAACAGATCCCGTCCCCGGGTGCCGTTTCACCGGCAATGGTCATATAACTCCTGTCTACCCTAAGTTCTCCCTTCAGGTTAATAACACCTCCTACCCGGAACACAATATACAATGGCCTTTGAAAATCAGGAATAACGGTGCCATTAACGGTAATGTCTTCAATCCCCTGTCTAACAGCCCAACGAAAACTTCCTTCCGGAGGATTATTCATATCATCTTCAAGATTTGTTACCTGTACAACAATACCATAGCTTGTTCTTAAACCTGCAGCTCTTGCACCTTTTGCATATTTTCCATACCCTTCCGCTGAGGGAAATGCCAGAAGCTCCTGTGCTACAGATGAAACTGACAAAAGTAATATCCCTGCTCCAACCAAAACCTTTCTAAATAACCTCATTATACCTTAAATCTTTTTTAAACTAAAACGTATTTATTCTGCCAACGGATCAAATGTTCCGTTAACCCATCCCAGAGTCTGCTCGACTGCGGGGCTTTTAGACAACATTGAGGAACTTACAGCAAAAAAATCGTACAATGGAAGGTAGTTTATGGATTTAACTTCACCACCTACAATACTCTCCATTATTCGTATATCGGTTGTAAAATATGAATTATAATTACTTGGATCATTTAAATCAACATAACCTCCCATAGTTGCAGTATCTATTCTGTTCCATCCAAAATATGGTGAATTCCGATCACTTATTCTCCTATTCCATGGAGACTTAGCCCTAATATCGAATCCTAATCGTTGTGTTCCGTTTAGTTTTGGAGTAAAACTTCCTAAATCTTCTCTAAACATTAAACGACGGCGTAAATCCCAATAGCGTTTGTTTTCAAATGCAAATTCTACTTGTCTTTCTTTCATAATCAATTGTCGCAGTTCTTCTTTTGAAACGGAGTTTGGAATACCATAATCACCATCACCAGACTCAATGCCTGCTCTATTCCGAATCCTCCTGATTTCAGTAAGTGCTTCGTCTATTTTACCTATCTCATTAGCACTTTCTGCGAAATTTAATAAAACTTCAGCATATCTTAACTCATGCCAAGTTGTACTTGTTTGTCCTGTATTTTCTTCAGCAATTAATGGATCTGTTGCTTTTTTACAATAAAAACCTGTTGCAGGGCTTCTTTTATTTTCCTGCATATTTAAATAGTATGTCCATTGAATTTGATCATCCCTACCATTCATTACCCATTCGCACCCATTATATCCTATTGTCGCGTAAAACCGAGGATCACGATTCTTCCAGAAAACGGTTGAATCATAACCTGAACCAGCTTCCTCTATCCGTTTTCCATTCTCCATTGGAAATGCTTTAACAAGATTCCAGGTAGGAGCATAACTTCCATCCCCACCGCCTGATGGAGGCCGAACTTTGCCCTCCCAATCACTGGTATAATCAGTTCCTGCATTTACATCAAACCTTTTATATATGACTGCCTCAACATTTTCAAGAACATTTGTTGTGAAAACTTTGCTAAAATCAGGGTACAAGTTTCTTGGTGTGCTCATCTGCGATAAGATATTAATAGCTTCCTTATTTGCATCATATGCGCCCTGCCATCTACTTTGATCATTATTTCTATTAAACAAAGGACTTGCCCATGTTAAAAGAATGCGTCCTTTAAATGCAGCCGCTGCACCACTTGTAATTCTACCTTTGTCTTCAGTCCTTTCCCAGTCAATTGGCAACCATGAAATGGCACTATCCAGATCTGCCATAATTAAATCAATTGAAACAGATGTTTTACTTCGTGGAACATTCAAATCGTCAAAGAATGGATCCTGAGTACTTAGAACCATAGGCACACCACCATTGGCTCTTACCATTTCCCAATATCTCCAGGCTCTGAAAAAAAGAGCCTGAGCTAGAATGGGGTTCTTAACATCCTCACTTAGAGAAGAGGATTTCAGACCATCGATGCAAATATTAATACGTCTGATTAATTGATATTTATTGCGATGTATAATTTGTACTGCATTTATATCATTTATGCCTATACCTCCATAAAGGAGATCTGTATAAGAATCAGAGCTCGAAAAAGTTTCGTCACTAAGTGGACTATTTGTTCCTAGCGACATACCAGGCATATTGTCTTCATATAAATTATTAACATATAGCGTTGACTGATCAGCACTTTCCCAAATATTATCATCAATAACGTTTAAATCTCTTTTATCTAATACTTTTTCACAAGAAGCAAGTAAAACCAGTAAAAATAGAGCTATTATATTGGTTGATATTTTCATTTGATTCATTTTTATGTTTTTTAAAATCCTGTCTTGATCATTTAAAAACTAAAACTTAATCCTAGATTAAATTTCTTTAAATAAGGATATGTGTTAAATCTGGCGATAGCGTCTTCTTTATAACTAAATGTTGATACCGGAGTCCATAAATTGGTACCAACAAAAAACACCCTAAACTGAGGTATTTTGTACTTATCAGCCAATTTCTTTGGCATCTCATAAGATATATTCAATGTTTTCAGTCTTAATTGATAAACGTCTTTCATCCAGAATGTTGATACAAGGCTATTTTCTGAATCATATGCCGGATTTGGATACTCTGCACTAATATTATCCGGAGTCCAAATATCTTTCCAGAAAGATGGTGCATTCTCATAGGGTGAAGTCGGGGCTTTTCTGGCTGCCTTATCAACTACTTTATTTGTTATACCATATGCCAATCCCCAATTCATGCTCATTTTAAGTTGCCTCCATCCGGCCCCCATGGTAACAAATGTTGGAAGCAAATTTTTAAGGACAAAATGATCGTTTACACGTTCCACATAGGTTCTGTCATATGCCTCATTTATCCAACCGTCTGGTTCATATACAATCTGAGGTTCCCCTAAAGAGGGATCACCGGGGCGACCTATATCCTGAAAATAAAAGCTTCCTAAACCTGAACTCGGAGAACCAGGTGTCCCATTCATCCCATAATAATCATGTCCCCATTTTGCATTCCACTCAGCGTTTATAGCATCCATTTGCTCCTGGGTTCGAATGATTCCATTATTTAAGAAACCTTCTTCTCTTCCTGCTGCAAATGTTGCCTGACCAATTGGATACCTAAAGTCATTTGAAGCATATTGTGTAGGTCTCTCTAAAATACGGTTTGAATTAAATGAAAATATTGCGTTAATATTCCAACTAAAATCAGCTCCAACTCTCCCTCTGTAACCAATTGACATATCATAACCCCACGCTTCCAGACGGCCCAGGTTTTGGCTTGGCATATCTCCAATTCCACTTGTTTCAGGCAGGGTAGTTGTAGTCTGATCAAGAATATCATACTGATAAGTATAATAACCATCAGCAGTGATACTTAATCTATTGTTTAAAAACTTCAAATCAATGCCGACGTTCTGCATCTGGGATTTTTCCCACGAAACACCTGAACTTATAACATCTGTTTTACCTGCAACATCCATTCCGGCTATAGCAGTGCCACTACCAAATAAATAACTGCCAGATGGCCCATAGCTTAATTTATATTCATATGGACCAACCGAAGGATAACCTGTTAAACCATATGAATATCTAATTTTTAGAAAATCTACAAATCTCAATTTGGTTTTAATAAAATCTTCTTCAGAAAGTACCCAACCAACCGCAAACGCGGGAAACAGTCCGGCACGTTCACCAGGTGCAAATAATGTACTTACATCATATCTTAAGGTTGATTCAAATAAATATTTGTTTGCATAAGAATAGTTTAATCTAAAAACGGCACCAAGATCCCCACTTTCTCCCATATTACCATCACTAACAGCAGCGAGTCTGTTAAATGCTCTCTGTGTTTCAACACCATAAAACTGAAGTCCCTGTGCTACAGCACTAAATCCATATACACTGCCCTCTGTTTGCTCATAGGTGAAAAAAGATGTTATATCATGAAGCCCAAATTTCTTCTTATAGTTTAAACTAAAATTAAACTGGTAATTCTGTCCAAAACTATAGGATTCAGAAATTCTGTCATTATTTGTTATAGTTTTCTCATCCAAAACAACATCACTTAGCATATATCTTCCATCTAATACCTGAAATTCATATAAGGTATATGGAACGCTATATTGTTTTGAATAACTGTGGTTTTCTCTTCTACTATAGGTTGCTGTTGCTACAAGCCCATCAAGTTTTTTAAACTTATATTCTAACCTCAAATTAAGTGTATTTCCCTTATCTACGTCTTCCTTAAAACTTTTAGTATCAAACAAAGCATATGGATTAAAATCAAGGTTATTATTAACTGGTTTTCCATCCATATAGGGAGGCATCCAAGGTGGTGCCTGAAGGAGTTCCAAAAATAATCCCTCCATTGTATTATTACCAACTCCTGACAAATAAGGTCTTTTAAAATCTCTGTTATCAAGAGCCAATGTAACTGAGGCCGTTAAATTATCTGTAATATTAGCATCTAAACCAATACGATAAGTATACTTCCCAACACCCAGATCTGGGAAATTACCTTCAGTATATACATAGGTACCACCAGCATAATAGGTGAAAACATCGTTCCCTCCTGATATGTTAATAGTATGTCTGGATATTGATGATGGTTGCCATACGCCTCCAAGCCAATCATAATTTATAGAACTTAAAGCACTCAACTCCTCATCAGATATTGGAACCCATGATCCGGGATTTCTAACACTTTGAATAGCATCTACAGATTTGAATAAATCATATGTACTTAACATTTCTGTCAATTGAGTAGCGTCCATTATTCCCTGACTTCCTGAATAATTTACTTTCAATTTACCTTTACGTCCTCTTTTTGTTTTTACTAAAACCACACCATTCGCTCCTTTGCTACCATACACTGCTGCAGAAGCATCTTTAAGAACTGAAATACTTTGAATTTCAGATGGATCAAGCATATCAAATGCTTCCTGCGACATTTCGAATCCGTCTACAATATAAAGAGGGGATGGATCTTTTGCTCCCCCGCCGGAAGTTCCGAAAGTTGTTTCTGCTCTAATTCTGACTCTAGTTTGAGCCCCAGGATTACCTGTTGGTTGAGCGGGAGATACGAATACACCAGCCATTCTACCTTCTAATAAGTTTGTTAAACTTGTTGCAGGAATATCTTCAATTTCTGCTGTAGTCATACTAGAAACGGCTCCAACTAAGTTTGCCCTTTTAACTGTTCCATAACCAACAACAACTTCTACCTCCTGGAGATTTACGTTATCATTTTCTAAGGTGATATCAATAACTGTTCTTCCATTTACAGGCACTACCTTCTTAACATAACCAATAAATGTAACCTGCAATGTATCACTTGCATTAGCTTGAATTGAATAATGACCGTTGAAATCTGTTATCGCACCTCTTGCTTTATTCAGGATTAAAATATTTACCCCGATTAAAGGTTCTCCATCTTCATCAGTTATATCACCTGAAATACTTATCTGTCCAGTTTGCTGAGCAAATGAAGCAAATCCTACAACAAAAAGTAAGAAAAATGCGACAAACATTTTTGATAATTGATAGGGAAATAGATCAGTCCAGATATCCTTTAATTTAAAAAATGTGGAATTTTTCATTAATATTAGAATTAGATTTTAAATTATCAAATAAATTCAAATGCTTCACCTGCTATATCTAATTAAAATTGGAAGAACAGCAAAAGCTGTTCCTCCAATAAAACAATTAAGTGAATTATACTATTTATATAGTACTAACTTGGATGTTTTGGTGTAGCTTCCGGATTGAACCCTAACCAAATATATGCCCGAAGGGGCATCATCCAAAGTAACCAGATTGGTTTGCTTTTCTGACTTAACCAGCTGACCGTTCAGTTTGAATACTTCAATATCAGCCACCTTATTCAGTTTTACCGTGTTTTTATAGCTAAATACTTTGATCAGATCATTCTGAATATCCTGGTTTGCTGATGGCAAATCACCATAGACTTTAAAGTCATGAATACGAACAGCCTGCTGAACCGGATCCGCAGGACGGATTTGTAACATCACATTTTCAGCATAAATTGCATCCTCCCACAACATCCCTTTGGCTGATGGGGTACAGTTAAAAGTACTTTCCGTTTTTTCCAGTGTAAACGGATCTTTTGTAAAACTTGAAGCCCAGGCAGCATCACCGGGTTGATACCGCAACGTATCCCAGTTTGCACCATCATCCAGGCTAAAAAGAACCATAAATCCTCTTCTTTGACCACCACAGCTTGAATGCGAATATTGTATGGCTTCTACAAACTCCATTGCCCTGAGGTCAATATAGAACTCACCCCTTTTATTGCCATAGCCCAGACGCGCTATCTCAACAAATCCATTTGACACTCCCGGCGTAGTTGGATCTGGTTCAATAGGTGTGCCATCTGCCTCCATAGAAGCTGCAACACCCCACTCCGGAGCAAAGGCACAGGAATCCCAGGTATAAATCACTTCGAGATCTGAGTTCAGATATTTAACTGTTTTGCTTCCCCCTATATTTGCGGGTATTGTTTCCAGTGTTTCGTCATCTGTCACTGGTTTACTATCTGTTCCTCTGTTACCCATCAAATCCCAGTTACCATAAAAGTCAAACCCTGAAAAATCTTCATCTAAAACCTTTGGAGATCCGGGATTCAACGTTTCCCATCCGGTACCTGTACCGGTATCCTGGGCGTATAAACCTAACCCACAACCCAATGCGGCTAAAGCAATAAGTGTAAAAATTCTTTTTCTCATAATCTTCTACTTTTTAGTTAATATGAAATGTTATATCTCTCTTATAAGTATTGGTCTTTTCTTTCAATTTACAGGATTTTATTTTTTACTCCAAACTAAAAATATCTCCCTGGTTTCTGTTATGCATGTTTGAAAAGTATAATATGACTGTATATCTTACTGAATTAAAATTCCTTATGCGTCATTATTTTATTTTTTAAACCTGCAATGAACCAAAACATCCTTTTGCAGAGGTAAAATTCAATTAAAGAGTAAAGAAATAAAACTTTTAAAGAAAATGTTTAAAAATGGGGAACGCAGAGCGTCCCCCATTTAGTTAAAATTTATTTAGTAATACTTAAGATTCCGGTTGCGGATTCTTCACCAATATTCAGTTTATAGATATATAAACCGGCTTTCATTTCAGATGTATTAACTGTGAGTTTGTGTTCTCCACTTTCGTAGAGTTTATCATCTCTCAATTCTACCAACTGTCCTGAAACGGAGTATACAGATAAGCTAACTGCTGCTTTCCGGTCAAGACCGAAGCTGATGTTTACAACATCGCGTGCAGGGTTAGGATAAACTGACACAGATACAGCATCATTTCTAACTTTTGAAACAGATGTATATGCTTCTTCAGGTACCGGTAATCCGGCAAGCATATATACTGCATTTCTCCAGATCGTTAAACCTGCAGCTGTAATGTTTTTACCACTGTTACCACAAATTGCACCATAATTCATTGCCATGGTAATCATCGGTGCCTGCATCTCTTCAGAACCAATAGAATCGCCTGTTGCCAGGTAGTTGATTCCGACTGTTGCATTAGCCGGTGCTTTTGTTGACATAGCCAGTGCTGAATTGGCCGGGTTAAACATGACATCTGTTGCATACTGTAAGCCTTTGAAATGTTCGCCATCGGCACTACCATCATCTGCAAATCCTTCAAGGAAGATGCGGATAGAATCACCAACAAATGTAAGACCTTTGAACAGATCATTAGCCTGATTTGCCGGGTCAACATGCAGATAGAAATCGCTGGCCTGCTCACCACCACTGCCAGATGCACCGGTTGCAAATCCTCTGCCTGCTTTCATAGCATAAACCTTATTGATGATATGAGGTACAGTAAGGCTTCCCATTCCTAATGATCCATCACGTTTCCAGATGGCTGATGAAGAACCAAATGGTTCCTGACCAATTACCACATCGTATCCTGACAGGTCAAATACAGAATCGTTGGCAACAAGCCATGTATCAACCACGAAGTTATCATCTTTCATTAACATGGTAACAATTGGATCATTATCTGGCTGAGTTGCTGTTTCTGCCATAGTTTTCGATTCAGTAACATAAGCTACCTTCTTCGGACCTGGCAATAATTCAGCGGCTCTTTCTGCTACCTTAGCTGCATCCATTTCACCCTGATAGATGTTTACAATATCAACTGAACCCTGCCACAGTGGATCTCCGGAATAAACCGACTTACCAATGTAGGCTGTATCAGAACTGATATTCGCGAGTGAGTTATTGCCTGTTAATGCATCAGTACCAACCAATACACCATCAAGATAATATTTAATCGCTGAATGCGTCAGTATAGTTACAACATGATGTGTTTCTGCATCCTTGATCTCATTACCCATAACACCATTCTCTGTGAGCCATGGATCTGTTGTATTCAGACAGGAAACAGATGCCCTGCTCTGATCACCATCATTTCTTGTTGGCTGACAGATGAAATAGTTAGCACCAATTGTACCACTTGTTTCACCGAAGTTGTAAAGAACTGTAAAGCCATCAAGTCCGGCTGCCTGTGTGAAGACTGCTTCAACAGAAAGTTGTCCGTATTCCGGTACATTGATTTCTTTACCCGGTAATGAAACAAAACCTGTTCCTGAAAGTGTTACCACACCGTCAGCAACTGTAGCATCACCCTGTAAAACACCATCAGCTCCGGCAATTACATCAACTGCGGTACCATCATCAAATGGATATGAATGTTTCAGTGTAAGAGGGATAGAGTTAATTGCCCAATCCAGGGAATTCAGCAACAATGGCTTGAATTCATCCGTCATATACAATAATCCATCGTTGAATGCATACAGCAAGACTACATTACTTGCAGTTGTTACATGTTCATATGTGTCATAGTCACCATTCATTGAACGAACCTCTGATCCCTTAGGAACAGCCCACATTGTAGGATAAAGTGATTCTTCATTAAATGTTGCCAGAGGTATTGCATCCGGAACGCTGTCCATCAGATTATATGACTTAACCTCTTTTGGCCAGTCTGCTGAATCAGGTGTACCATCAGACCAGGTTATCAGCTGATCCATATCATAACCTGCAGTAATAGGATGCGTGTTATTAAGGATCTTCATTTGAGCTGTTTCAACAGTGAAATCACTGAACTTGGCAAACTCTTCAGCTTTCTTATCATTTACCCAGCCCCACTTGTTATTCTTAGGTCCGTCGTTCTGCATGCTTACACAAGGAATCGGATAATTACGCTTAGCATAATCGTTCACATTAGATGAACTTTCGCCACCGCCGATAACCATTCCTGCGTAAGGTGTATAATCGAATGCGTTGATACCATCCGGTGTCCATTCGAATATAGAACCTTTTTTAGCAAATGTCACAGAATAACCGCCTTCAACCAATGCATCATATACATTAGTATCGTAGGCTTTTGCTGTTGCATATACTCCGTTTGATGCTGAACAATACAGTATTTCACCTTCGGACTGAACATGAACATAAACTTTGTAAACCATAGAATCTGTTCCAACCGGTGCAAATACTTTCAATTCGTATTCTGCATCCTGTCCGTCGCTTAATCCACTAATTGTTGGGATAACAGCATCCTTACCATTAACAACGTTCACGTCTAAGTCAATAGCAGTAGTTCCTGAAGGTACAGTAAACTGATATGCATTACCATCTGAGCCCTTCATTACAGCCGCTGCAACATCAACTTCAACTTCAATGCTCTTGCTTACAGCTTCAGCAGGAACTTCAAGACCTGCTAACATATATATTGCATTTCTCCACAAAGTGAGACCTGCTTCAGTTATGTTATCACCACCGGCAGCACTTATTGCACCAAAGTTCATACCCATTGTAATCATCGGTGCCTGCATTGTTTCTGAACCAATTACATCACCAACGCCAAGGTAATTGATACCTACAGTAGCATTGGCGGGAGCCATTGTTGAAAGAGCCATTAATGTAGTATCAGGACTCAGTACAACATCCACAGCGTATTGTAGACCTTTATGATAAGCATCATCAGCTCCACCATCATCTTTGTATCCATTCAGGAAAATCTGAACAGAATCACCTTCGAAGGTCAAACCGTTAAACAATGGACTGGACTGTTTTGCAGGATCAACATGCAGGTAATAATCACCAGCCTGTTCACCACCACTACCGGCAGCTCCATCCTGGAATCCTCGGCCATCCTTCATTGTGTAGACTTTATTTATGATATGAGGCACAGTAAGACTACCCATACCTAAAGTACCACCTCTTTTCCAGATTGCTGATGATGAACCAAATGGTTCCTGACCAACAACCACATCATATCTTGACAGGTCAAGAACTGCATCATTAGCAACTGTCATCACATCAACCCATACATTCGGATCATTTTTCAACATCTGAATAATAGGATCGTTGTCCGGTTGCGTTGCTGTTGCATCCATAACCTTATCCTCGGTTACATATGCTACAGTTGTATTCAGTGCAAACTTAGCCTGCTCAGCTACCATAGCATCATCCATCATTCCGGAATAGATATTGAATTCATCGATGGTTCCCATCCATGTAGGATCATTCCAGTAAGCTCTACCAAGCATCGCATTTTCAGTACCAATTACAAGGTTACCAACACCTTCTTTTGTACCGATTAATGCACCGTCAACATATAGTTTGACGATATTATTGCTTACCACTGTTACCACATGGTGAGGTTTACCATCATCCAGTTGATTTGTTACAACGCCTCTGGCACTGCTGTTATCTTTCCAGAATCTGATTTGACCCCAGGTATTAAATGCAGTCATCGTACAATTAGAGCCACCATTACCACCGAAATAAGCAGACCAGTTCCAGTGGTCATCATTGGCACCAACAGCAGAAGTGTACACGTATTCCATGGTAATAGCCGGATAGCTGTTAAGATCCAGGGCAGCACCATCGAATGATACCCAGTCACCAGCTTCATCTAATACCAGCTGTCCGTTTTCAATAGTTGCATTTCCTTCTCTTGTTCCACCTAAAGTACCTACAACATCCATTACTGAATCAGGATTCTCAAAGTTGTATGCATGCATCAGTTCCAGCTGTCCGTAAACAATACTGTATACAGTTGTATCATTTTCATCTTCGGAAACCACCTGAATCTCAATTACACCACTTCCTGAGGATACATCGGCCGAACCGGTACCTGTAACGGTTGAACCGGAAGCTTTAGCAACTGCATCAACATTAAGTGTAGTTGTACCGTCAGGTAAGGCAAGATAATATGAATGAACCATCGGATTAAATGACGGAGCAATAGCACCAGCATCTACAGTTAATCCAGACAATTGTGAATTGGAAGCAGCAATATACTCAAGAGCTCTGCTTGATATTAAAGCATCGTCCATTACACCATCATAAATATTAAATTCATCCAGAGATACATTATAGTTTGGATCACCCCAACCATTAGGACCTTTGAAAATATTAGCGATTACGGTATCCAGTGTCGATACATAATCCGCATCTAAGGCTGCCGAGGCAACTAAATCCCCATCAATATAGTATTTTAAAGCTGTAGCTGACAAAGATGCAACAACATGATGCATTTTCCCATCATCAAGTTCATAACCACTCAATGCAGCCGTTGCTGTGGTACTACCATTATTTGTTTCAATACGGGTTTCATTTCCGTTTCTTGTAGGCTGAATCCAGAAACATTTGTTACCTCCTGTATTATTACCGAAGTAAGCCAACATAGAATAAGAACCGTTCAATGCTTCTCCTGTTTCCAGGTAAGCTTCAAGTGTTACCGCACTGTAGGATTTTAAATCGAGTGCATCAGCATCCAGTGAGATATAACCATCTGTACTTGCTGTTGCTCCTGAAACAGTAGCTTTACCATCGGCGACAGTAATTTTGCTGCCATGTAAAGTTCCATTCAGATCACCAACAACGTCGATTACGGTGTCTGCATCTTCAAAAGTATAAGAATGCATTAACGCAAAGGTTTTCTCAATAACACTGACATCGTAGAAAATACGTGTTCCGTTATCCAGCTCAAATCTGGATATCAGCTCTTCTCCTGCAACAGGTGTTGCCTTGAAGAATAACATCATATCATCGTTTACCACGCCTGAGGGAGGTGCCGCAACTGTAATTTTTGCATCACTCCATTTTCCTGATCCAGCATCAAAAGTTGAAGGTTCAAGCGTATAATCTACATCTACTGTGTAGTTACCACTGCCATCATTGGCCTTCAATGCGCCCGGATCTACCAGCGTATATGGACGCTCAAGACCATCTCCGTTAAGATAAAGATCGTTCACAATGGTTAAAGCAGCCATTCTGTTTTTTGTCTGAATCGGAACAGCAAACGTAGTTTCTACGCCGGCTTCACCCCTTAAAAGAGAATTCTGGAATGAATTTACCTCAATTCCGGCAGCTGGCTGAATCCATGCAGGAGAATTATATACAATTTTCAAATTATCAAATACAATTACAGGATCAAAAGAATCATCTGCAACAGGTGTTCCAGTACCAGTTGTTTCCAGATACCAGAATACATTTTGTCCTGTAAAATCACCAGGGCCAAAACCAGCATCAGCTGCGAGCGATACATTTTTCACTCCTGTGCCTGTAACATAATAATCGTCAATTGTAACAGTGTCCACTCCGGCAATTAGCACGGTAAGTGAATAGGACGCTGTTGAACCGGTATTTCCTTCATCATAGGTATCGATGCTAAATGTAATATCAGTATCAAGTGACTGACCACTGAATTTTACATTGAATCCATACTTTACCTTTTTGTACTTGCCGGGCCAGGCGCCAAAGGCCTGATTATCATCCGCCAGATCAAATAAGCAATGTGCCGGCTTTTGTCTAGAAGTTGATGTAGCAGCATCATTTACAGCATAGGCATCCAATATAGATACCAGAGAATCAATGCTGGCAACACGAACCGGATTTTCGTTTGACGTTGACATGCGTCCCAGACGACAACGAAAATCATCATTTACAATAGCCTGATCACTTTCATCATAAACATCAACCCCAAAGCCTTTATTATTCTGGCATTTTGAAATGCTAATGTTGTAATAGTCTTTACCAACAGCAGCGCTGTCTGCATTTAAAACTATTGAACTCAGGGATTTGTCAGTATTAAAAGTTAAATCAAGTGTAGCAACACCTAACGCATTATCCAGCGTAAGGGTTTGTCCAACTGTTGATTTATCTCCAAATTTTAACTGACCAAAACCCAGGCTTGATACCAGAAGCATACAAGCCATAACATACAATTTGATGTCGATTTTCTTCATATGCACTAAATTTTAGTTAGAAATTGGATTAATCAATAATATATTAGCAATTATTATTCGGGATTTTAATCTTCTTGTTTACCACATCAATTGAACAACCTGCTAAAATGCAGCCTGTTTCACATTTATCTTTTCCTTTAATCTCCTCTTTATTAATTTTTTAGAATATTTCAGCAAGCTCAATACCTTCACAAAAAACCTGATGTCATCAATTGGATTTACACGTTTTACCAAAGGAAAAACTTTTCAAATGTAAACGTTTCCATAAAAAAAAACAAATTTATACCCTGCTATTCAGCACCTGCAATATTTACTTTACATTACCATTATATTATGATGCTCAGCAATTTAATATATTCAACACCACACAATAAGCCTATAATTCTGATTTATTGACTATTATAATGTTAAGAAACTTTAAATTCGGATAAAAAACGGAAACTTAAAATATAAATTATTCGACAATAATATATTACAAAACATATTTTTAATACGGCAGGAATTTTCTGAAAACACAGTTTATACGGCCTCTTTAAAAAATAAGTTTTACTGCTTCAAATGATATCGTTTTCACAAATATGCCATGTAAATGACTTCAATCACATCACTGCATCTTCTGTTTTCTGGCCGTAAAACGAAGAATACTAAACATAAATCCGGTAATAAAAATGACGATTGTTCCAAAGACAATGGACAGATAACTATGGAAAGGACTGATTAAAGATTCCAGACCCGTTCCGGGAAAGATTATGGGAGAAAGACTCATCCAGGCAATAATAACAACACCTGCAATAACACCAATAATGGCGGTTGAATTTGTCACCCGTTTCGACATAAAGCCCAAGAGGAACAATCCCAGCATACCTCCGCTGAAAATGGATGCCAGCTTCCACCAGGCCTCAAGGGCACTTTGTACATTTATCATTGCAACCGCTACACCAATACCCAGCACACTGAAAACAAGAGAAGAGAGATACAATACCCTCATGGATTTTTTATTATGCTCAGATTTATCCTCTGAAATATTAAAGAAATCTGTCAGTATCACTGTGGCCGAACTGTTTATACTGGTTGAGATCGTACTCATTCCTGCTGCAAAAACAGAAGCAATCAGAAATCCTGTCAACCCAACAGGCAACTGGTTCACAATAAAATTCGGGAATACCTTATCTGCCTGGATACCTTCCGGAAGTAAGCCGGGACTGGCCTTGTAAAAGGCAAAAAGAGCCGTTCCGATAAAAAAGAAAAGCGCAGATACCGGCACATATAATAAACCGCCAAACAACGCTGATTTTTTTGCTGCTTTATCGGAACCGGATGTCATATAGCGTTGTATATAATTCTGATCAATCCCGTAATTCTGCAGATTTATAAAAATACCATAAATCAATACAACCCAGAACGTAGAGTCTTTAAGGCTTAACCCAAAACTTCCCAGGCTGAATTTATCATGTAAAGATGCTATTTCGAAGATCTGCCATGGCCCTTCAGGCATTTTTACCATGATGGTAATTACAGTCACCACAGCTCCGGCTATTAATATGATGGCCTGAATGGCATCTGTCCAGACAACAGCCTGTATTCCTCCCAGCAGAGAATAAATCATCACACTAAAACCTGTAACAATTATTATGGTTGATATATTCCAGTCCAGGAGTGTATGCAATAATATACCAAGTAAAAACAGGATGGTGCCGGCCCGCATCAATTGGGTCAACAGATACATGACCGAAACGTATGTTTTTGCCCAGGGGCCAAAACGTTGTTCCAGATATGTATAAGCAGAAGGACTGTTAACAGACCGGTAGAGCGGAACAAAAAACTTTACTGCCATAAACGAGGCAAAGGGTATAGAGAGACTGAATGCAAATGCATTCCAGTTGCTGAGAAAAGCCTGTCCCGGCAAGGCCAGGTAACTGATACTGCTGACAAATGTTGCAAAAATTGACAGAGAGATGACCCAGGATGGCAGGTTGTTATTTCCAAGTGTAAATGATGATGACGTTTTGTTTTTGCGGTAAAAAGACAGACCAAATAAGACAATACCCAATAAATAGGCTATAAAAATGAAAACATCTAATTTACTCATAATACCTCCCTTATTACCACATCGTTTACACCAATGTTTTGTAATTCAGCTCCTCAAGAGCCAAAATAATTCTCTCGCGTTCCGGTGCTTTAAAACGATGGAAAGGTTCAGCCATAAAATCACTGCAAACGCCCAATACATTCAGGGCACATTTTAATCCCTTAAGGTAACTTGAACCGTATTTGCCAACGCTGTAAACCGATGTACTGATCCGCATAACTTTCTCCTGCAATAATAAAATCCTGTCAAAGTCTTTTTCAACAGAAGCATTGTAAATATCCACATAAAGTTTCGGAAACATGTTGGCGCCACCATTCACACCTCCATGTCCTCCTAGCAGTACAAACTGCGATGTCAACTCTTCAGGGCCAACCATAAATGTAAAATCAGGCCTGTCTTTCAGTAAAAAGTTAATCTGATTAAAATAAGCCAGGTTAGCTGAACTGTCCTTCATTCCGATGATTCCGGGAATATCTGCCGCTGAACGCACGGTCTGTGGTGCAAACATTACCTTGGTATGAACCGGCATATTGTAAATAAACAACGGAAGTGGCATCTGCTTCATTATCCGCTCCAGATATTCCAGAAGTTCCGGTTGGCTTGCTTCAAAATAATAGGGAGGTGTAATAACCACGGCATCTGCACCATACTGAGCTGCTTTTTTTGCCAGATTCAGGCTTTCGGTAAAAGCAGAATCTGAAATCCCCACAAGAACAGGAATTCTGCCATTAACAAAGTGGCATGTCAGCTTAATTAAATCTTCCCTTAATTTATACGATAAGCTTGCGAATTCACCTGTGGTTCCAAGAATAAAAACGCCATGTACTCCGCCAGCAATAACCCGTTCCACAAGCCGCTCCAAACCCTCAACATCCAGCGTATTATTATCGAGAAGGGGGGTAACCAATGGGGGAACAATACCCCGCAACGGAATCTTAAAATTTGGTATCATATTCTATTTCAGTTTTATTATCAAATTACAGCGAAGAGCTAAAAACATAGGATCCTGAACCAAGCTCAAGTAAAGCCCGGCCATTTTCGAATTCAAGTACTTTAATGTATTCTGATTCCGTAACCTTTACACCACTTTCTTTAACCGAACCAAGTGATTTAGCCGGCACACATACTTTTGCCATAGTGTTTGCAGGTATTGAAATTTGCCAGGAAAAGCGATGCTTACTTTTCTCCCAGCTACTTTCTATACTGCCATATGGTGATTCGTAAGCTGCTTTTACATGGTCCAGTCCTACCGGAATTTCCGGCTTCATAATAATGTGCTTAAAACCCGGATTTTCAGGATCGGACTTTATTCCAGCCAGATTCTCATAATACCAGATAATCAGATCACCCAGCATCATTACGTGATTATAGGAATTCATATTGGGTGCTGCAGTATTACCATTCCATAATTCCCATATTGTTGTTGCCCCGTTTTCCACCATATATCCCCAACCGGGATACGATTTGGCCGTCGCAATCCGGTAAGCCAGATCTATTTCACCATTTTCCGTCAATGTCCGCATCAACCATTGTGTTCCTATTAAACCTGTACTTAAATGGCCATTATTCTTTTTTACGATGATATCGACAACCGTACCTAAAACAGCTTCTTTATCAGGTTCAGGAACCAAGCCAAATTGCAAGGCAAGCAGATTACAGGTTAAGGTATTATCACCATAACCCTTTTGTAGCGGGTTAAAGAACTTTTTGTTAAATCCAACCTTAACCTTTTCGGAAAGTGCTGCATAATAATCCGCATCTGTGTTGCATCCGGTTTGTTCTGCAAATTTTCGCATTAATCCGGCATAATAATATAAGTACGCTGTTGAAATCAGTTCACTCGGATGTTTCACATTGGCACTTTTACCTCTGCCCTCTTCAATGGTTGCAGGTGGTGCACACCAATCGCCATAACTGTCTTTAGTCATTATAAAGTCTTCGGTCATGTAACGGTCCTGCATGTAGTCCATCCATTTTTTCATTGAAGCATAATGTGTCTTCAAAGGTTGGATATCACCATACTGCCTGTACAGCATTTCAGCTACCATCAGATATGTTCCGGGCCAGGTCATATTATCACTGTAATAACGCCAAAAGGCAGGTGCCACATCAGGAATTGTGCCTTCTCCTTTCTGAGCATAAGCAATATCATCCACCCATTTTGAATACAGTGTTGCGTTATCATATACAAAACTTTCACCATAACAACCCGTTGAACGGTCTCCAAGCCATGGCTGACGCTCGTTCCGTTGCGGGCAGTCAACCGGCATACCTTTGTAATTTCCCTTTATGCTCCAGGTTGCATTTTCATAAATCCGGTTAATCAGCGGATTGGAGGTTTCAAATGTTCCCGACACTGCCATATTATCATACACAACTTCACCTGTAAAATCATCTGTTGTTGGAATTCCGGGATAACCGGTAATCTCTACATACCTGAACCCATGATAGATAAATCGAGGCGACCATTCTTCTGTGCCTTCACCTTTCAGGGTATATACATCTGTAGCCTGAGCATCGCGAAGATTCTCCGTGGCAATTCCACCGTCACTGTTCAGAATTTCCGAAAAACGCATTTTCACCTTATCACCGGCTTTTCCACGGACCTTTAACCTGAGCCATCCCACCATGTTCTGACCCATATCCAGTACATAGGTTTCATCTGATATTTTATGCATCCCAACAGGTTTGATGTACTCCATTACTTTCATATTCGGAGTCATCTGTGCCTCGTATCTTCCATCCGGCTGATCCACATATTCCACCTGTAACCAACTACTGTCTTCAAAACCCACAGTATTCCATCCGGGCATTTCCATCCGGGCATCATACTCCTCCCCGTCATATTCATTATTTGTCAGTAAGGGCCCGTTTGCTGTGCCTTTCCATGAGTTGTCAGTCTTAATAATTTGTTTTGACCCGTCGGTGAATTCAATCTCAAGTTGCATTAAAAGCTTCGGAAAACCGAAATTCTTTATTTTATACGGCTTATAGTGTTGACGCATGGTATGATAGCGGCCATTACCCAGAATTACTCCCAGAGCATTATCTCCCTTTTTCAATGCCGATGTAACATCATACACATTGTATTTTATATTCTGATGATAATCCGTTGGAACAGGAGCCAATACACAATCCCCTATTTTGTCTCCGTTTATATAAAGTTCATACAAGCCAAGTCCCATCAGATAAGCCCTGGCCTTTTTCACAGTTTTGTCTGCTTTAAATTCTTTGCGCAAATAACGGGCTGATAAACGGGAATGAAAGGTGTCGTCATCCCAGGGGAAGGTACGGTCGAATCCGATCCATCTTCCATACCAGTCTTTATAGTATAAAAAGCCCATGCTCCAGTATGCTGTCTCACTCCAGCCTGACTCCCCATTACTGGTTACCGTTTTCACTTTCCAGAAACAATCCGTCCTGCTTTTTAATTCTTTGCCCCCGTAAGGCACCAGGTGTGACTGATCTGAATCCACTTCACCGGAATCCCAAAGATCACCAATATTATTATCAAGGTTTTCAATTGACGAGGCAACCAGTATGTGATACGATTTCTGAAAAACCCCATGTTCATCCGACTGAATCTTCCAGCTTAAACGTGGATTCGGAGTATCTATTCCAAGTGGATTTTTAAGCAATTCACATCGCAGTTCCTGTGTTTTCACCGAACCCATTGCAGACAGGCAAAACCAGAAGGTCAGACTAAATATGAAAAATAGTTTTTTATATCGGATTTCCATGGAATATCAGTTAGCAGTTGTGGATTTTTACATCAATTTTAAAACCTTAACTATCAATCTGTAAATTGATACAGATGCAAATTTAATAACATCTTTAAAGATATGAAAACGTTTTCATATTTTTTACTTTATCTGACAGATTCCACTACCGGAAGTCTGAAGTCCCTCCAATAGCAGACAGAGAAAAAGGTTAAAATCAATATAAATTAATCCCGATATGTAATACTAAAAAATCCAACCGCTTAATTCGGTTTTTATTACTATTTTTGTGCACTTTAAAACGAAACGAATTTTAACAAGAAACATAAGTTTAAAGTGGATACAAAATACATTTTTGTCACAGGGGGTGTTACTTCTTCACTCGGCAAGGGCATTATTTCTGCATCATTAGGTAAATTATTACAGGCAAGAGGGTATAAAGTTACCATTCAAAAACTGGATCCATATATAAATGTTGATCCGGGAACATTGAATCCTTATGAGCACGGAGAATGTTATGTTACGGTTGATGGGGCTGAAACCGATCTCGATCTGGGACATTACGAACGCTTTTTAAATGTATCGACCACGCAGGCAAATAATATTACCACAGGTCGGGTTTATCAGAATGTCATCAACAAAGAACGCCGCGGAGATTTTCTGGGCAAAACAGTACAAATCATTCCGCATATCACGGATGAAATAAAACGCAATATCAAGTTACTCGGAAGTAAAAAGCAATTTGATTTTGTCATCACAGAAATCGGAGGAACAGTAGGTGATATAGAGTCTCTTCCATATATAGAATCTGTCCGTCAGTTGCGTTGGGAGCTGGGAAAAAACAGCCTGGTAATCCATCTGACTTATGTTCCTTACCTGGCAGCATCCGGAGAGTTAAAAACAAAACCAACCCAGCATTCTGTAAAAGCGTTGCTGGAAGAAGGGGTTCAACCCGATATTCTGGTATTGCGCACAGAACATGAACTGACACCGGACATCAGACGTAAGGTTTCCCTGTTTTGTAATGTCGATCAGAAATCGGTCATTCAGAGCATTGATGTACCTACCATTTATGAGGTTCCGGTAAAAATGCAGGAAGAGGGACTTGATACAACAGTACTCGAGAAACTGGGTCTGCCTTCAGAAGGAGTCGCAAAACTTAAAGAATGGAAAGCGTTTTTAACCAAGCTTAAAAAAGCACAGAAAACAGTTAAAATAGGACTGGTAGGTAAATATGTTGAACTGGCAGATGCCTACAAATCCATTATTGAATCACTGATTCATGCCGCAGCGTACAACGATCGCAAATTAAAACTGGAACTCATCCATTCGGAAAAGCTGAACGACAGTAACCTGGATGAAATGCTGAAAGGTATGGATGGTATCCTGGTAGCACCTGGTTTCGGACACAGAGGCATAGAAGGTAAAATTATGGCCTGTAAGTATGCCCGTGAAAACAATATCCCGTTCCTTGGTATTTGTCTCGGGATGCAATGTGCCGTCATTGAATTTGCCCGCAACGTACTGAAGTATGAGGACGCCAATTCCACCGAAATGGATTACAACACCAAGCATGCGGTTATTGACCTGATGGAAGAACAAAAAGGGGTTTCTGAAATGGGAGGTACCATGCGCTTGGGCGCTTATGAATGCAGCCTGCTTCACGGCAGTAAGGTTCATGAAGTTTACGGTGAATCCACAATTTATGAAAGACACAGACACAGATACGAATTTAACAGCGAATTTCTTGAAGCTTTTGAGAACAATGGCATGAAAGCAGTTGGGATCAACCCGGATACTGACCTGGTGGAAATTGTTGAATTACCCGAACATAAATGGTTTGTCGGGGTACAGTTCCACCCGGAATACCGTAGCACGGTTGTCAACCCGCACCCGCTTTTCAAAGGTTTTATTAAAGCAGCAATCAAAGAAGAATAATCAAAAATCATGGATAGAAATAATTTAATTGGATTCAGTTTAATTGGATTAATATTAGTTGCATTTTACTTTTATAATAAGCCATCGCAGGAGGAACTGGACAGGATACAGCAGCAGCGTGATTCAATCGCCCAGGTACAGCAGGAACAGCAACGTTTGAATACTACTTCTGAAGCTGTTTTTCCGGAACAAAAAGATTCACTTGACGAAAATCATCCCCAGGCAAGCACTTCAGAAATGTACGGAGAATTTGCGCCTGTGATGAAAGGTGAAGAAGAATTTATCACACTCGAAAACAAATACCTCGATATCAAGCTGTCTACATTAGGTGGACGTGTATACTCTGTTGTTCTGAAAGACTACCTGACCTACGACAAAAAGCCACTTGTTTTATTCGACGGTGATGATTCAGAATTCGGATTCAGCTTTTTTACGCAGTCTAACCGGCAAATCTCAACAAAAGATATATATTTTAAGGTTGCTGAAAACAATACATCCACTGATGGAACCCAAAAAATAGTTTTAACCGCCGATCTGGGTGATGGCCGTACCATAAGCAATATCTACACTCTGGCACCTGATGATTATCTTGTCAACTACAATTTCAAAGTCAACGGTGTAGATAAAATTCTACCCCGTTCTGTCAGTAGTTTTGATCTGCACTGGCAGGTGTTCATGCGTCAGAATGAAAAAGGTGCCGATTTTGAACGCAGATATTCCGGATTATATTACAAATATTATCAGGATGATGTGGAACATATCTCAGGAAACAAATCATCAGAAGAAACTCTGACAACCCGTGTAAAATGGGTGGGTTACAAGGACCAGTTTTTCTCTTCTGTTTTAATAGCAGATAATTTCTTTACATCAGCCAATGTAAATCTCGAAAAACTTGAGAATGTAGAGGGCTATCTTTTCAATATGACGTCGGATCTTTCCATTCCTGTTGATCAGGATATTAACTTTAAATACTATTTTGGGCCGAACCATTATAAAACCTTACAAAAGACCGGATATGATCTGCAAAAGGTTGTAAACCTCGGCTGGCCTGTTGTAAGCTGGTTTAATAAATATGTTGTCATTAACGTATTTAATATCCTGAATAACCACATCGCCAATTATGGTATTATTATTCTGATCCTTACCGTTTTCATTAAACTGATTATTTTCCCGTTCACCTTTAAATCTTACATTTCAACAGCGAAGATGCGGGTACTGAAACCACAGATTGATGAGATAAATAAAAAGATTCCAAAGGACAAAGCTATGGAACGCCAGCAGGCAACCATGGCACTTTACCGTAAAGTTGGCGTAAGTCCGATGGGCGGATGTTTGCCAATGGTCTTTCAATTTCCTATATTAGTGGCAATGTTTTACTTCTTTCCTGCTTCTATTGAATTACGTCAGGAAAGTTTTCTCTGGGCAAAGGACCTTGCGTCATACGACTCAATTTTATCGTGGGATAAATATATTCCTGTCCTGTCCAATATTTACGGTAACCACGTCAGCTTATTTACCCTGCTAATGGCTATTGTGAATGTGTTTTACACGAGAATAAACTCGGAAATGACCGCATCAACAAACCAGATGCCTGGTATGAAAACCATGATGTATCTGATGCCGGTTATGTTCCTGTTCTTTTTTAATAATTATTCTGCTGGTTTGAGCTACTATTATTTCTTATCAACATTGATAACAGTAGGCCAGACTTACATTATGAGGCGGTTCGTTGACGAAGATGCACTTCTGGCAAAGCTGGAAGCCAATAAAAAGAAACCGGCCAAAAAATCGAAATTCCAGGAAAGACTGGACAGAATGCAAAAACAACAGCAGGCGCAGATTCGTCAGAACGCGAAAAACAAAAAAAGGTAATTAAATTAATTGTTTATGCTAAATGTATTTATTGCAATCCACTATAATACTCAATGGGGTGAAAAAATTGTCGTAGAAGGGAATTTTAATGGTTCGGATAAGATCGAAAGATTACCGCTGAACTATAATCCCAATGGCTTGTGGGCACTAAATACAACAGTCAAACAGAACATAAGAATTACCTATAAATATGTTTTGCTCAATGCGGACGGGACAGAAAAGTCAGAGCCTGTTTCAAGAGGATTTACAGCTACAGGTAAGAGTGACATTTACATTTACGACCAATGGCTGAGTCCGGATACAGATGAAAGCATACTGTATCGTTCCATCTCGAAAAATGCAATTTTCAAAAGGGACGACTTCAGCCTTCCTGCAGACAATAATCTGGCTGAAGGAATCTATTTCCAGATCAGTGTCCCCCGGGTAAAAAAAGGTTATAAAATATGCGTAACCGGTAATATCGGTGAACTGGGAAACTGGGATCAGTATAATCCACTTATTCTTGAGAGCACTGAATTTGCCAACTGGTTCGGAGGTATCGGTTCTGTTCCCAAAACCAAGAAAATTGAATACAAATATGCCGTTTATGATGAAAAAAATAAACGCATAAGTGAATGGGAAGCAGGTGACAACAGGAAACTGACCGTGAAAAATCATAGCAGTATCCTTTGTGGAGATTCCACATTCAGATTTTCATCACCATGGAAGGGAAGCGGAATTGCAATCCCTGTGTTTTCTATTCGTACAAAGGAGGGACTAGGCATAGGAGAGTTCACTGATTTAAAAACTTTCGGAGACTGGGTTGCCAAAACCGGAATGAACCTGATTCAGATTTTACCCATTAATGACACACTTTCAAAATTTGACTGGACAGATTCATATCCCTATAATGCCATATCAGTATATGCATTAAACCCTATCTATATTCATCTCGATGATTTATTTAAACACGATAATTCCACATTAACTTTTCTTCAGAAGAAAAAACGCGAACTCAATGCGCTAACGGAAATTGATTTCGAAGCTGTTCTTAATCTGAAGCTGGAATATTTACGCAAAGCTTACAATTTCCATAAGGAGAATCTGGATGAGGATCCGGATTATCAGCACTTTATTGAAAGAAACGGCTTTTGGGTAAAAGCATATGCTTTGTTCTGTTGTCTCAGAGACAAACATAAGACGACGGATTTCAGCAAATGGGGGGAATTCGCAGAATACTCTGAAGAGATGCTGGAAAAATGTTGCGATTCAGATGACACAGCCTTATGCGATGCCAGGTTTTACATTTTTGTGCAGTATCATCTCGACAAGCAACTCTCTTCTGCTGTAGACTACCTGCATAATAATGGCATTGCTCTGAAGGGTGACATCCCTATTGGTATCAACCGTGAAAGTGTTGATGCATGGGCCTCACCGGAACTGTTTAACTTTAATCAGCAAACCGGAGCGCCACCGGATTATTTTTCCACGGTGGGACAAAACTGGGGCTTCCCTACCTACAACTGGGATCAGATGAAAAAGGATGGTTTTGAATGGTGGCAAAACCGGTTCAGAAAGATGGCGGACTATTTTGATGCTTATCGCATTGACCACATCCTTGGATTCTTCAGGATATGGGAAATACCGTTTAAATTTCAGGAAGGTTTAATGGGCCATTTCAGTCCCGCACTGCCTTATACCAGGGAAGATCTTTGGGCAAATCATCTGCCCTTTGACCCTAAATGGTGGTGTACGCCGCATGTTTATAAGTATGAATCGTACATTTTTGGGGATTATACAGAACTCATCCTTGAACACTTCTTTGAACCTGCAGGCGATCTGTATTACATAAAGGACGAATTTAACGAAACAAGACAGCTGTCTGCAAAATGCCATAAACTGGGGATTGCAGATGAAAACATTATTTACAAGTTGAGGGATGTTATATGTGATGTTCTGTTTATGGAAGATGAACGGCAAAAAGGATATTATTTTCCACGGATTGAATTACAACGCACCAGGAAATTTCATCGTTTAGCTGACGATGTAAAACATAACCTGATGGTACTTTACAATGACTTTTTCTATAAACGGCACAATCAGTTCTGGAAGGATAAAGCACTCGAAAAACTTCCCAAACTAATCCATACCACGAATATGCTCGTTTGTGGCGAGGACCTGGGGATGATTCCTGATAATGTACCCGAAGTCATGAATCAGCTGAATATCCTGACTCTGGATATCCAGAATATGCCAAAAATAAATACCATCGAGTTTTCCGATCCAAGATGGTTCAAATACCTGTCGGTTTGTACAACCTCCACTCACGACACCCCGACCTTGCGGGGCGTATGGAAATATGATCCGGATAAAGGAAAACGAATGGTCAACACGCTGTGTCACGAAGATGTGCAGACTTTTGCAGATTGTCCGGGATGGTTATGTAAAAAAATTATCGATGTTAACCTGCAGGCCGGATCTGCACTTACCATTCTTCCCTTACAGGACTGGCTGTCAATAAATGAACGGTTAAGATATCCCGACCCGCATGCTGAACGGATTAATAAACCTGAATATTCCAGACATTACTGGCGTTACAGAATGCATATTCCTGTTGAAGATCTTCTGATTGAAGATGAGTTTACTGGTGAAATTTATGAAATGATTCAGAATACTGACCGGATAAGTTAAAAAATCAAACTTTTTTTAACGTTATATTTAAAGATATTTATAACAAATTAGTACATTTGTTACATTATTAAGCCCATTGCTTAATGATATGATAACATTTAAACTTAATCTACTTGTACATTATCTTAAATATTACGGCTGACAACTATCACAAAAACACCTCAATATCAAACAATTACAACAGTGTTTTCTGAGAAGTTTTCTTTTGATACTGTACAGGGTTTGCCTTATAAATTTAAATAACAGATATTTTTAACGAAAAGTATCGTCACATAATCATCAACGGAAATTAAAACATTTTACCCGTTTCAACAGAATACAACTAACAGAAAAGATGTATTTTAGTGTTGTAAATAAAAGGTAAAGTATACAAATTATTGCTGAACATGAGTGGTAATCAAGATATTAAAATGCGCAGACCATTTAAACGGGTCCTTGTTGTTATGTTGTTCGGGCTGATTGCCGGCCTGACCTTTGCACAGGATTTCCAACAATATACACAGTATGTGAATATGCAGGGGCTCATAAATCCCGGTTATACTGGGAGCAGAGGCACATACAGCGGCCTTATGAACTACCGCAATCAATGGACCGGATTTGCTGCAAGTCCTAAAACCTTAGGCTTCAATTTTCACGGTCCCGTCCCGGTTGATAACCTATCCGCCGGTCTTGTTGTGATGTCAGAGAGTATCGGTTTAAATTCAAATGTGGATCTGGCTGTTGCATCCGCTTACGCTGTCAACATCACCCGCGATCTGAAACTCTCCATGGGACTTCAGCTGGGTTTTAGTTCCCTGCAGTTTGATGCGGCATCGCTGAATCTTAATTCTGCGAATGACCCGGTATATGAAAAATATGCCAACAGCTACTTCAGACCTAATGTTGGTGTTGGCGCTTTTTTATACAGTGAGAAGTATTTCGCCGGTTTTTCCATGCCTAAAATGCTCACCCATTCACCGGAAGCCAATACCGAATCCATAAAGACATCCTTCAGCTTTAAAACCATGCACATGTTTTTATATGGGGGGTATGTGATAGATTTGGATAATGATTATAAGGTAAAGCCTACCGTTTTAATGAAAACAATATATGGTGCACCCCTCACGTTTGATTTGGGAGTGCATGGTTTTTATAAGGACTGGGGCTCCCTGGGGCTGATATTCAGAACCGGTTCAGATGTTATTATTGCAACAGAGGTAAGAGTCTGGGAGCAGCTCTACGTGGGTTACTCTTTCGACTACCCCATAACCAAGCTGAGCAAGGTTTCATACGGATCACATGAAATAAGCCTGAGAATAGATCTCGAAGATCTTCATATCGGTAAAACACCGGCTTCTCAGGGGGTTAAGAGTATCAGATATTTCTAAAAATGGTATATTTACATGTTAGTATAATACGACAAAAATGAAGACAGGCTCACTGATATATATATTTTTAATCTCATTCAGCTTTCTTTTTGGAAACAAAGACCTTAAGCAGGCTGACAAAGCTTATAAGCAACAGAATTACAGTAAGGCTGTCATTTTATATGAAAAATATAAGTCCGAAGAGGAAGGTCAGCGTGTTGATCCTGAAACTTCTATCCGCATGGCAAACTGCTATTATTTCCTGAATGATTTTGAAAAAGCAAAGAAAAACTATGAACTTGCCGGTGAAACAAATCTTAAAGGAGAAGATCGTATTACCTATGGCAAACTGCTCTTTCTGCAAGGCGATTACGACAAGGCATTAACATTTTTCCGTACAGACAGCGAAACAGATGTTCCTGATCATTACACCGAACAGGTTAACTGGATGAAAAACAGGACAAACGACACCTCTTCCTACACCGTAAAAAAAACAGATATCAATACTTTTGGCCAGTCTTTCGGAGTTCAGTATTACCAGGGTGGCATTGTTTTTTCTTCATCTTCCAGCAATGCAAACGTACTGGATTATCATTCCAATTTGAACTCAGAAAAAGAAGTTGACCTTAAAGGACTGGAATTTCTTAACCTGTATTATTCACCTGTCATCAACAACGGGGAATTAGGCAGACCTGTTCTGTTTTCTGAGAACCTAAAATCGGATTATCATATCGGTGCAGTAACTTTTTCTCCGGACTACAAAACCATGTACTATACCAAGGTGATAAAACTTCCACAGGAGCAAACAGTACTGAAAATTTACAAGGCAGAATACAAATCGGGCATGTGGCGTCAGATTGGACCATTGCCATTTAACAACGATAATACATATAACTGTGCCCATCCGGCATTGAGCATTACCGGTGACACCCTATACTTTGTATCGGATAAACCGGGAGGGAAAGGCGGTAAAGACATCTATTTTTCCAGAAGATCGGGGTCTTACTGGCTGGCTCCCCAGAACCTGACCGCTGTCAACTCTGCCGGTGATGAACTTTTCCCGTTTGTATCATCCGACAATATTTTTTATTTCGCATCAAACGGTTATCCGGGCTACGGTGGCCTTGATGTATTTAAAGTTGACCTGAAATCGAAAGACAAAGAAATTACGAATATGAAATACGGCATTAACAGTCGATTCGATGATTTTGCCTATATCCTAAATCCTGAAAACACAAAAGAAGGTTATCTGTCATCCAACCGCACAACAGGTGGCAGATACGACAATATTTACAGAATTGCCTTCGAAGAACCAAAGGAGATTGTTGAAGACACCGCTAAAACAGAACCGGTTGATACGGTTCCGGCAGTAGAAGAAAATCCGTTTGTAGATATGGATATTCAGGTCTCGAATGCCCTTTCCGGTGTTCCGATAGCCGATGTTCTTGTGGCATTGACTGACGAAACAGACAACTCACTACTGTTTGAAGGTACAACTGACCAGCTTGGTAAAACAGGATTTAAAGTTGAGAAAGCTTTAATAGATCCAACCACCGACATTCATGTTTCGGCAAGGGCACAGGGCAAATTTGAACCCTATGAACGTACACTCAAAGGAGAGGATTTTATTAATCTTAACTCGGCATATACCGACATTAATATCATTCCGATTATTGAAGAAACACAGACCATTACTATTCCCCAAAATAAACTTAAATTTGCATTGAACAGTTACGAACTGTCGTATGATGCAAAAAAGATACTGGAACGTTGGTATGAGTACCTCAAATCAAAACCCAATATCAGGTTGAGGTTAAATGCACATACCGATTCACAGGGAGATCTGGATTACAACCTTGCATTATCACAAAAACGTGCAGATAACGCGAAGGCTTATCTTGTTCAACGGGGCATTAATCCAAACCGGATTGTAGCCAGGGGGTATGGAGAACGTTACATCCTGAACCATTGTAAGGATGGCGTTGACTGTACTGATGCAGAACATGAGGTAAACCGACGCATTGAAATTATTGTAATTGTTGACTAGTAGAACCCTCAAAAAAATTGAAATGAAAAGAACAGGAATTTTTATACTTATTCTTTCAGCCATACTGTCGTGTACCGTGTTGATTACCGCGCAGGACAAGGTGCAGAAGCCTGTTGATGCAGAATTCTTCACCATTCAGATCAAAGCATTATCGAAAGAAGTTCCAACCTCATTTTTCAAGGGGCTGGAAGGTGTATGGTCAAAGAAGAATGAAGATGGCCTGTATAAGTATTACTACGGGAGATATCCTAATTATCAGGCAGCAAGAACAGCCATAGAAGATGTCAGGAAAAAAGGATATCCCGATGCCTTTGTGGTCTCCTCCCGCAAAATAATTAAAAACAAGGTATGGCAGAATGTAGTGGAAGAAAAACCAAAAGAAAAAACGGCTGAACCAAAAGTCAATAAAAGTAACGTCATAAAGGGTGAAGTTGTGGTTTATACCATCCAGCTTTCGGCCTTTAAGTACCCCGTTTACAAAGACTTTTTTGCCCCCCTTACCGGGATTATGGAATTTCAGTTGGAAGATAAACTTTTCAGGTATTGTATCGGAAAATATCTCAGTCAGGATGAAGCAGAGGTTGCTCTTGAAAAGTATAAGAAAATGGGCTATGACAAGTCATTTATCGTGGAATTCGATAAATACGAGCCCTACGCAATAGAATAACAGGCATGACATTTTATAAAGTTTTACGGTTGACCCAAACAGCCGTAATATTTTTCTTATTTCACATTATATCAGCGCAGTCTCCTATAGACGAAGCCTTGAACAGGCAGTTTGCCGTTTTAGGGTCCGGTTTACCTGAAACTGCAAAAAAAGCGGCCAGCGATTCCGTCGGATTACTGCTGTCTTCCTACTTAAAGCAGCCCGGATCGTTTCATGTAAAACCCATGGTTGACCATTTGGGTAAAGTATCTTCTGCCGATGACAAACTCAACATTTATTCGTGGAACTATCAGGGCGACGAGATGCTCTATAAATACGGCTGTGTCATACAACATAAAACCGGTGAGGGAAGGATGGAAATAACCGTTTTAAAAGATTCACGTAATAATATTCCTGAAACCGAGGTTCTGAAAGCCGCTGAATGGTATGGCTGTCTTTACTATGCCATTGTTGTAAAAACAAAACGTAAAAAAACATATTATACGCTGCTGGGATGGGACGGTTATAATAATATCGTTGCCAGAAAAATAATTGATGTTTTAATTTTTAAACCGGAACATGAACCTGTTTTGGGGGCATCTGTTTTTAAAATGGACAGAGGAACGCAGAAACGTGTGGTTTTCCGGTTTTCTGCCACCGGATCTATGGTTCTGGTGTATGATCCTGATTATAAGCGAATCATTTTCGACCATCTTAGCCCTGCTTCACCAGAACTGGAAGGTCAGTATCAGTATTATGGTTCAGACTTTACCTACGACGGTTTTAAGTTTAAAAGAGGAAAATGGGAGTTTGAAGAGATGCTGGATCCGAGAAATAAAAATGACTAACACAAACACACACGTATATGAAATATTTAGTATTAACAACACTTTTAACTGTGTTTATCATGAATGGATGTACAGATAAAAAAGTAAATGAAGTGAAAAACGACACCTTTAACTACAATGTCGAAAAGTTTGCTGACCTGAAGATTATACGCTACAAAGTTCCCGGATTTGAAGATCTGAGCCTGAAGCAGAAAGAGCTGATTTATTATCTGAGCCAGGCAGCCATAGAAGGAAGGGATATTATTTTTGATCAGAACTACAAATACAACCTGCCGATCCGTCAGACGCTGGAAGCCATTTACGAAAACTACAACGGGGACAAAGAAAATGCCGATTATAAAAATTTTGTGATCTACCTTAAACGGGTTTGGTTCTCTAATGGCATACACCACCACTACTCCATGGATAAGTTTAAACCCGGCTTCAGCCAGAACTTCTTTGTGACAGAGGTTAATAAGGTGCCGGAAGAAAAACTTCCCATGGTTAAGGCAGACTTACTGAAGACCCTGGTTCCGGTCATTTTTGATCCTGAAATAGCAAAAAAACGGGTCAGCCTTGCCGAAGGAAAGGACCTGATAAAAGCATCAGCCAATAATTACTACGAAGGTGATTTATCGCAGGACGATGTTGAGGAGTTTTATGCTCAGATGAAAGTTCCTGATGATAACGAACCGATATCGTATGGTTTAAACTCAACACTGGTTAAGAAAGACGGTAAAATTAGTGAAGAGGTATGGAAGACAGATGGCAAATACGGTCCGGCTATTAAGCATATAGTCTATTGGCTTGAAAAAGCAGCTGAGGTAGCTGAAAACGATAATCAGAAAACCGTGATCAATCTGCTGATTGAATTTTATAATACAGGCGATCTGAGAACCTTCGATAAATACAACGTAGCCTGGCTGCAGGATCAGGCTTCACGCGTGGATTTTGTAAACGGTTTTATTGAAACCTACGGCGATCCGCTCGGACTGAAAGCCAGTTGGGAAAGCATTGTGGATTTTAAAGATCTGGAAGCCACACACCGCACGGAAATCATCAGCAGCAATGCACAGTGGTTTGAAGATCATTCTCCCGTGGATGACAGGTTCAAAAAGAAAAAAGTAAAAGGCGTTTCTGCAAAAGTGATCACTGCTGCTATGCTTGGTGGTGACTGCTACCCAGCAACGCCAATTGGTATCAACCTTCCGAATGCGGACTGGATAAGAAAGGAATATGGTTCAAAATCCGTTACACTCGAGAATATCACTTATGCTTACGACCAGTCAGCTAAAGGAAACGGCTTTTTGCAGGAATTCGCTTATGATCAGGCGGAAATTGACCGGGTGGAAAAATACGGTTTCATGACCGGAAACCTTCACACAGACCTGCACGAATGCCTCGGACACGGTTCGGGTCAGTTATTGCCCGGTGTGGCCGGCGATGAATTGAAAGCATACGGAGCAACCATTGAAGAAGCCCGGGCCGATTTATTTGGCCTCTATTATATGGCTGATCCTAAGCTTGTTGAACTGGGATTACTGCCAAACAAAGAAGCATTTAAAGCCGAATACGATTCTTATATCCGGAACGGGCTGATGACTCAGCTCACCCGTATTGAGCCGGGAGATAACATAGAAGAATCGCACATGCGAAACCGTCAGCTGATTGCAGAGTGGACATTTGAACATGGGAAAGATGAAAACGTAATTGAGGAGATTGTCCGAGACGGCAAAACATATTTTAAGATTAATGACTATGAAAAAATGCATAAGCTGCTGGGCCAATTGCTGGCTCTGATACAGAAGATTAAATCAACAGGTGATTATGCAGCTGCAAAAAACCTGGTGGAAACATATGGCGTTATTGTAAATCAGGATTTGCTTAAAGAGGTAAAAGAACGTTATGCAAAACTTGACCTCGCACCTTACGGCGGTTTTATTAATCCATCTTATAAACTTATTGAAAAAGATGGCAGTATTACGGACGTTGAAGTAAGCTATCCCGATGATTATGCAGCACAGATGTTGAATTACTCCAAACATCACAGCTGGCTGACCAGATAAACAATAAGGAATTACGAATTACGAATGTGGAATTACGAATTATAATTCCTTATAAATCCAATAAAAACAGGCTTCCGTTGGGAGCCTGTTTTCGTATAGTTTTGCCAGACAAATCTTTCACTGACCGAAAATATTAACCGGTGACTATTATTTTCGTAACTTCGAAATTAGAAACTTGAAAGCCGGAATATAACCATGAATAAAACTGACGAGCGGTTTATGCAAAGAGCTATACAAAAAGCGAAAGAAGGTATGGATGCTAATGCCGGTGGTCCGTTTGGCTGTGTCATCGTAAAAGACGGTGAAATAATTGCTGAGAGTCACAACAGGGTGACTTCTGCCAATGATCCCACTGCACATGCTGAGATTGTTGCCATAAGAGAAGCCTGCCGTAAGCTGAACACTTATCAGCTGGAAGGCTGTAAAATTTATACTTCCTGTGAACCCTGTCCCATGTGTATGGGTGCCATTTACTGGGCAAGGCCCGATGTGGTGTATTATGCTGCCTCTAAAACCGACGCAGCAAAAATCGGATTCGATGACGGATTTATCTACGATGAATTCAGTAAACCAATCTCCAAGAGAAAGATCAGGTTTATAAAAATTCTTCCGGAAGCAGCACGCTCTCTATTTGAACAGTGGACAACTAAAACGGATAAAACGAAATATTAACCATATAGAATCAGGGTGAACATTCATAAGCTACAAAACTCACCACCCCGGAACTATCACTTTTAGTTTAAAATACCGGTGTTATCTCTATGCCCTGATGTCCTACCTCATCAAGATAATCCAGACGTCTTTGCTGTTCTTCCTTAGCCTTATCTTCACTGCAGGTCAGGTACACATAAATCGGACCTACCCCCATTTTAAACTTAACCATGCCATCTCCGGAATCCTCCAGATCGGGCAGCGTAAATTCTCCGGCGTAGGTTCCATCTTTTCTCAGTACTCTGCCTTTGTAAGATGTTGCACCCTCAACGGCTTTAAATTCTGCCACAAAGGTTGGATGGCCCAGTGAATATTCCATTCCACCGGTACACCCGATACTTGAAAACGAGTTAATAAGCACTTCTTTTGTGAAGGACACAAAGAATGACACACAGCCTTTTTTATTATTCACCTTCATGTTATCCTTACCAACTTCAGTCAGTTTTCCGGTTGTCTTGTTTTTAGCGTAAATGACAACAGAAACTGTTTCGTAATTATCACCGGAACCAAGCTGTGATTCAGTGGCCGTAGAGATATATGAAACAGTATTTGAGGAAGTGACGATAGAAACGCCAAAATTATTGGGGTTATCATTGATGTCCTGCACTCTGCCTCCAAACTTATTACTGGTTTCCCAATGAAACTCAAGGTCCTCCACTTCCGGATCAGTAAACGTCATATAGGAAACTTTAATTTGTGTTGCATCACCAAGGCAGACTTTAACCTCTTTCGGTATCAGATTGACTTCTGCATCAATTGAATTTACAGACCATTGTTCCACCGACCTGGCCTTTGTTCTGAATTTATCATTAAAGCTCATGTTTTTACTCATCGTCTCAAGGACATACTTTGTACGTGGATATCCGGTTTCTATAAGTTCCTGACTTTGAATAAAAGTGTTGGGCATTGATCCGTTTTCTGAAAGAACGTTGTAGACATTCTTCAAAACTGTTCGCAGATCATCCGAAAGCCTTACATTGCCATACAGTTGAGGAAACAGGATTTCTGATGCAGATTTAAAATCATTATGTTGGATATCATCAAGCACATCGGGATCAGATTGCAGAACCGGAAGAACTGCATTGTAAAGATCCGTTTCCCTGCTATCTCCGTAAGGAGGCAATAACCCTTTATTACCCCCGATATCGAGAAGAGCCGGCAGGAAAAAATCAAGCGCATAGGTCTTCATATTCAGTTCCTCATAAGCTTTTTGTTCTCTCGCGCTTAAATCGCGATCGATAGAATTAAGAGATCCGGAACCAATAACCACAACTTCATATGTAGCCAGAAATTCCAGGGATGTATTCACAGGCAGTTCAATGGGCCCCGTCTCAGAAAGATTGTCAACTGAGGCATTCTGAGCATTGATCTGGGCAATATTGGTGCCGACATCCAGTGTTTTGATGTCCATCTGTTTTCCGGGTTCAAAATTGAATTCTTCAACAGGATTATCCAGGTAGTTGGTGATATGGCTTAGATTTCCGTTCCGGTCATAATACGATTTCTTATATATAAAAACTTTTGTTCTTCGGGGAAAGGCATTCTGCATCTTGATGTGCACAGAATCAAGATTTACGACCGTAATACCACTTTTTGAATCTTCACCATCTATTAAAATCCGTTTGAGATCGAGGCCTGTGCTTTTTGTCGAAAGTTCATTGATTTTAGCATTGATAAGCGGAAGATAGGTTCCTTTGGAATACATTAGAGGATCAGCATTAAACAGATCTCCGATTGATTTCACTAGATCAGAAAAACCGGGAATCATTCTGACATTTTCTAAAAATACGGCTTTGGCATTATCCGGCAAAAGATAGTAATCCAGGGCATAATAGAGCATGACCTCGGTTGTGGTTTCCACATTTATGGATGTTTGATTCTCACCGATAAAGCCCGCAAGCATGACATTATCATTTTCATCCAGCAGACATGCCAGTTCATAACTGCCTTTATTGGCTGGCAGATTACCGGTCATTTTACTGTTTAAATCACTGGTTGAACTCAAACTGAACAGTGTAGCACGCGTTAAGTTTACGGTTGATCCACCGGGCAAATCCACTGTAATATCCACAGCAGTTTCTTTTGAATCTGCTGACTTGCCTTTATCTCCGGAACAACTGATAATAAGATTGGAAAATAACACGATAATTAACAGGTATTTACATATAGCTTTCATAAAATAATAGTATTAATTGAATTAAACCTATAATATGCGAGTGCTTAAACTGATTACCGTTTTTTATAATCAGATGAGTAATAAGGGAGAGTTTATCCGAACTTATTTGTCCGTTTGCTATCACATCGAAAAAAAATACATATGTCATCAGCACAAACAGAGAAAATCTATTCATAAAAAGAAATGACAACCCTACAATAACAGCGTGAACAGACTTAAAACAGAAACTTATCCGGCTCAATATTATCTAAAAATTCTTTTGTATTTTGTAACGGCTAAATGCAAAACTGAAAAAGCCATAAAGAGAAATGACTGTCTTACAAAACACATACAAAAATTTTGATACAGATCGCTTAGTGATCAGGCCTGTTCAGCTTGAGGATGCGGATTTTATACTGGAATTACTGAATACGGAGAAATTCATTCAATACATTGGTGACAGACATGTAAGAAGCATTGAAGATGCAGAACAATACATCAGGGATAAAATGTTAGCCCAGCTTGAAAGGCTTGGATTCGGGAATTATGTGGTATACAGCAAAGCTGATCATAAAAGAATCGGAACTGTCGGATTGTTCGATCGGGAAGGTTTGAACGCAGTGGATATCGGCTTTGCCTTTTTACCCGAATATGAAGGCCGGGGCTATGCATTAGAAGCGGCTCAGAAAATAATGCATGCTGCTTTTTATGACTTCAATCTGCCAATTGTGTGTGCCATTACTACGAAAGACAATTATGCCTCACAAAAGCTCATTGAGAAACTGGGTTTGAAATATATCGGCACAACCGAAATTCCTAATGATGATGAAGAACTGCTGTTATTCGAATTGAAATTATAGTTTTATTTCTATAAATTATTAGATGTGAGTATTTTATTTAAGGATTTCAATAATTAGAAACCTAATCTAAACAAAAATGAAATTACTAAAAACGAATAAGAGTTCTATCGCACTGGCTTTATTAATTATTCTTACCATAATTGCAATGATGGTATTTAAGGAATATTCGAAGTATTTCTTTTGGACTATTTTTATAGAAATTACATTTTTGCTTTATATTACTTTAATCAACAAAAAGTCGCTTGCAAAAGGAGAAGTCGCTATTGGGAAGAAAGGCTTTTTCATAACAACTCAAACCGTGCTATATTTTTTTATGGCCCTTTTGTTTTTAATACTAACACTTACAAATAAAGGATATTTAGATACAATTTATTTAAGGATAAATATTTTACTGTCATATTTTTATATTATTCTGGGAGCAAAATATTTAGACCGTTATGAAATCATATGTCACGAAAAATACATTATTATTCATGGAAAAACATTTAAGTTTTACAGAATTTATCAAACAACAATTACTGAAGACGCCATAGAATTCTATTATTTTAATGTGCCTAAAAAAATAGTATTGAATAAATATACTGCTGATGTTAAGGAAAAACTGATAAAGATATTCGATCAAAAAGCTTCTAAATTAAGTGAATATTTGCAGGATTAACAACAGTACAGTTTGTATTAGGTTTCTAATCAAATAATGTCTTACCGCTTCCCTTTAAAAAAATCTATCAGTAAATTGGCACACTCATTTTCAAGTATGCCACCTTTAAGTTCGGTTTTAGGATGAAGCAGTTGGGTCCCTGTTTTTGTAAATCCGCGTTTTTCGTCGTAAGCGCCAAAAACGACTCTTGAAATCTGTGCCCAGGATAAAGCTCCGGCACACATCACGCAGGGTTCAAGCGTAACATAAATGGTACAACCTGTCAGGTATTTGCCGCCCAGAAAATTTGCTGCTGCAGTAATGGCTTCCATCTCGGCGTGTGCTGTTACATCATTCAGTGTTTCGGTATGATTGAATCCACGGGCTATAATCCGGTTATTCATTACGATCACTGCACCCACCGGTACCTCCTCCGCATACAAAGCCCGTTTGGCTTCGGCCAGCGCTTTCTGCATAAAATATTCATCGGAAAAAAGTTCGGCCATGGAATCAGCGTTTAACAATCATGCGATCCATCTCTTCCTCATCAAAAAGCGTAGGATAGTCCAGTTCGAACTTGTAGATCAGTTTTGAAAATATAGATTCACGAATGAAACTTGATTTGTTCCTTACACCGTAATCGGTACAAAAGCGGGCGAAAGACTTCATCTCCTCCTCGTTTAGCATGAAGGAGATCCGGTGCTTTCTTTTTAACATTTCGCGCTTACGGTCCATATCTGTTCCAAACTTATTAAATTCCCATTTCACTGACTAATAAAAAACGCCCTGCTTATTCACAAAATATGAACGTAACCCTTAATCAATCACCTCTTTAAGTTTCACGATTAATTCTTCGGGGGTCACCAGATTCTGTTCACCGGATGTCATATCTTTCAGGGTAAACTTTCCGGCTTCCATTTCAGAATCACCGGCAAGCACGACAAATGGTATTGACTTGCGGTTGGCGTAAGTCATCTGTTTTTTCATCTTGGCATTATCCGGATAAAGTTCACAGTTTACACCTGCCAGTCTCAGCTTTCTCAGGCCATTTAAACAATATGCTGTCTCTTTGGGTCCAAAATTAATAAACAATACTTTTGTGGATGCCGGACTTTCTTTCGGATAGGCGTCTAGTTGATTCAGTACATCATAAATACGATCGGCACCAAAGGAGATACCAACGCCCGAGACTCCCGGTAATCCGAATATTCCGGTAAGGTTATCGTAGCGTCCACCGCCACAGATAGAGCCAATCTCCACATCACTGGCTTTTACCTCAAAAATGGCTCCGGTATAATAATTTAAACCACGGGCCAGAGTTAAATCCAGTTCTACCGGTAGGTTCAGGTTTAAACCATCTATCCAGTTAAAAATCTCTTCAACTTCATCAACCCCTTTCATGGCAGTTTCCGAAGCGGACAAAACCTGTCGCAACGTATTTATTTTTTCGTCTGCAGAACCGGATAACATTATAATCGGCTGTAGTTTATCAATGGCTTCGTTTGAAACCCCTTTCAACTGCAACTCCTTATTCACATTCTCCAGTCCTATCTTGTCAAGTTTATCAATGGCCACCGTGATATCAACAATTTTATCCGCTTCACCAATGACCTCGGCAATGCCTGACAAAATTTTACGGTTATTCAGTTTTACAGTTACATTGACGCCAAGGGCAGAAAACACATCGCTGATGATCTGTATCAGTTCAACTTCGTTCAGCAGCGATTCTGAACCGACCACATCCACATCACACTGATAAAATTCACGGTAACGTCCCTTCTGTGGTCTGTCAGCACGCCAAACAGGCTGAATCTGATAGCGTTTAAACGGAAACGAAATTTCACTCTGATGCTGTACCACAAACCGGGCAAACGGCACGGTAAGATCATAGCGCAAACCTTTCTCTGTAACAGCATTGGCCAGAGCCAGCGAATCATCACCATTTTGTATATCAGAATCAACTTTAGTTAAAAAGTCCCCTGAGTTTAAAATACGAAACAGCAGTTTATCACCCTCTTCTCCGTATTTCCCTAGCAAGGTTGAAAGGTTCTCCATAGCCGGAGTTTCAATGGGTAAATAACCATAACGCTGAAAAACAGACCGAATTGAATCAAAAATATAGTTCCTGCGAACCATCTCTTCAGGAATAAAGTCTCTGGTTCCCTTAGGAATTGAAGGTTTTTGTGCCATTTATTAATTATTTACTGAATATCATTTTAAGTGCTGCAACCAGCATAAAAATACCGAATAACTTTCTTAATACCTTATCGGGCAGGCTTACTGAAATTAATGATCCCAGATAGGCTCCTGCCACAAAAATCAGACTGAGGATCAACGCATTTTTCCAGTTTACATATCCCATTCTTGAATATTTCAGGGCGGCAAGGATTCCAATTGGAGGAATCATGATGGCCAGACTAGTACCCTGTGCTTCATGCTGTGAATACCCCAGAATAAAAACCAGTGCGGGAACAATCAACACTCCACCTCCCACACCGAGGGTTCCACTTAAAATGCCTGCAAGCAATCCAATAGCGAGTAATATTAGAAGTTCTGACATCCTCATACTGAATTTTGTGCAAAAATAGTCAAGATTATTTATAAATCAGAATCAAACCTGTTTCGTTAAGCTAAATTAAGTGAACCGGCTGATAAAGCACCTGTTCTGAACTTTCTGCGGCTTGTTTACTGCGTTATAAGTGGACTTTTACATCCCAGAACCTGGAATTTAGGCTACATACGTTAAAAAATCTTTAAATCACTGAGAAATTTACATATTTTCAGTTAATTTTGATCTCCTAACAGAAAGCAATGCAGGATATGAAAAGATTCAGACGTACTTCAATTTTATTGACTCTCATCGTATTTACCTCATCATTATTTGCACAAACACTCAGTCCTAAAATAGCATTCTCAGAAACGGAACATGATCTGGGAAATATAAAGGAAGATGGTGGAAAAGTAGAGACCGTATTTGAATTCCGTAACCTTGGTCAGGAGCCACTGATGATAAAAAATGTGAGTTCATCCTGTGGTTGTACCACACCGACCTACTCCAAAGAACCGATCCTTCCGGGTAAGAGCGGTCAGATAAGAGCGGTTTTTGATCCTATTAACAGACCCGGTAAGGTATTAAAGCATATTACCGTTTATACAAATGCCAGTCCTGAACCTGTTATCCTTACCTTGACCGGTAATGTAGAAAAAAAGGCACCAACCATAATCGACAAGTATCCCTACAGTTTCGGTGACGTCCGTTTAAATAAATCTCATGTATCATTTTTAAAAATGAACAAAAACGAGGTTAAGGAATCCAGGGTAAACATCATTAACACTTCTGAGAATAAACCGGTAAAAATAGAATTCATACGTGTTCCTGAATTTATTACAGTTCAAACAGAACCACAGATTTTACAACCGGGTCAGGCAGGCGTAATCAACATAACGTATGATGCATCCAAAGTGGATGACTGGGGATTTATTCTAAGCGGTATGTTCATGAAGCAGAATGGACAGGTAGATTACAATCATAAACTTTCTGTTAGTGTGACCATTGAAGATGATTTCACTAAAATGTCGCCACAGGAACGTGCACAGGCACCGGATATCGTGTTTGAGAATACAACCTTTAATTTTGGCACCATCAAACAGGGACAGAAAGTAGAATATGAATTTCCGTTTGTGAATACAGGAAAATCAAACCTGATCCTGCGGAAGGTTAAAGCTTCTTGTGGCTGTACGGCCATAAAACCTGAAAAATCAGTGATTGCACCGGGGGAGAGATCGTCTATCAAAATTGAATTTGACTCCAGAGGAAAATCAGGAAGACAGTATAAAACGGTTACGATAATTACAAATGCACCAAACCATTCCACTGTTATTTTAAAGATTATCGGAACTGTAAATTAGAGGCATCAGCACAGAACGGGCATAAGGATCTTACAGTGTAAAAGCCTGTGTTATAACAATCAAATATTCAGAGATAACGCACATAAGAGCGCACCATTAGAGTGCGTTTTCAACCACAGGAGAAGCGGGTACCTGTTTCTTTGATTTAAATATTTCCCAGGGTGTAAAAGGACGTTCATTTAAACGCCAGCTGAAATTCTCCAGTATCAACTGTCCGGGAGTCACCTTGGTAGGATCCAGTATTTTACCAACCGGTTTTGGAGACATTATCACTTTCTCTATCCTGTTACCATGCATAAAAATAGTGAGATACGGGCTTTCTGCTTTGTTAATTCCTACAATATACGGACCGTCAATCAGGTAATATAAACTTTCGGTATTACCATCCACAAAAATTTTACGGAGCATGTTTTTCTCAATATATCCACTGATCTTTTTCCCTTTTATCTGGTTGAACCGGATAGAATCCACACGCGAGATTAAAAAAGCATTACCAATCATATCTATCTGTTCCACATGATTGTTTTTACTGATAACATGTATTTCGTCACCGGTCATCTGGTTATTAAGAGACCACATTACCGGATCATTGTACATATTAATTACTGAATCGTACGTGGAATATACAATTGAGTCACATTTGCCCTGTACATCAAACCTGAAAAATTTTACATTATGGTAGGCTTTCATCAGTTTAAAGTCGTTGGTGTCCGGTTCAAACGAAAGGGTATCGGCATGCAGATACAGCGAGTCGAAACCCGCATACTGTATAAAAAGAGCTGAGTCTGTTACATATGCATAATCGGTTGCCTCGCTGAACTTGCCCCGCTTGCCTTTTATTTTTATTTGCTGCAGTGTGTCGGTAATCTCAACCCATTTAAAGGCTTCACCGTTTTTTGCCATGCCATCGTAAATAAGGTGCTCGCCTTCAATTATCTGCGCTCCTTTTTGAATGGAGGAGTTATGCTTTAGCTCGGAATAATTGTTTTTGGGATCATGCCATCCATCTTCAGAATACAAATGAACACTATCGGTATAAATATTCGTTGGACCAAGAATGGAGATTATTTCTGTATTTGTATCGTAAAGCAAGGTATCCGTAAAAATATCCGACCCCGAGGTCTTCACTTTAACCTCGTTTTTAAAATTCACCATTCCGGTGTTGACAAAATAATAGCCTTTTATGCTGTTCAGAACAAAAGCTGTATCTGTAACGGTACCCCCGTCAAAATAAAAACCAATATCAGTATTCAGGTCGTAGTCCAGTTTTTCTGTTTCGATGGTAAGCGTGCTGTTTGTATTGATCATTTTTACATGCCGCCGCAGCTTGGCCAGTTTTGTATTGCCATCATACAACAACTCATCTCCGTAAATATGAATGCTGTCTGCCTTTATAATATGCACATTTCCATAGGCATTAAAAGCATTCTTATCGGTAAACTGCCTGGCACTGTCGCAATACATGGCTGTATTGCCATCCTCGAACAACACGTTCCCAATAAGGTCTCTCACGCCGGGATTGTTGATCTTATCTTCAACCCAACGGTCACAATACTTCAATGTAACCATCTTGCTTTTACCATCTTTCTGTGCAAAAGAGATAAAAGAAACAAACAGCATAAAAAAAGTAAGTGTATGCCTGAACCTCATTGGTTTGTCCGGATTATTTTACCCAGCCGGGGTATTCAAACTCACAGTTTCTCCATTTTTCATCGATGGAGATATACGTATCAAGCTGTTGTTCCAGGACCCATTCCTTCAGCTTCTCCTCTTTCTTACTGGCTAAGACCTGTTCCTTAAGCACCTGGTAATCATCTTTTAAGTTGGCCTTGTGTGCGTCAATTCTGGATTTAAGTTTGATGATCAGGTAAACTTCCTCTCCCGTTTTCTCAATAATCATCTTAAAAGGCTGCGAAATGCTGTCTACCTGAAGTGTCTGAACCGTTTTAGCTATTTCCTGTGGAAGCTGGGTTATTTCAAATTTTGATGCGCCTGTAGCCGGATTTGCCATTAGTCCACCATTACTTCTTGTTGCATCATCTTCTGAATAATACAACGCGGCTTTTTCAAAATTGAATTTACCTTCATGAATAAAATCTGTAATACTATCCAGACGTAGAATCGAATTTTGCCTTGCTGAATCAGAAATTTGTGGTTTCAGCAATATATGCCTCACATTTACACGGTTTCCTGTACGTTCTATCAACTGCATGATATGAAATCCATACTCTGTCTCTACCACTTTTGATACTTTTTTCGGATCACGAAGGTTAAATGCTACATTGGCAAACTCAGGAACCAGCTGCCCTCTTCCGAGTAAACCAAGTTCACCACCTCTTCTTGCACTCATTTTATCCTGAGAATATAAGATTGCCAGTGTACTGAAGTCAAAACCGTTGTTTACACGATCACGAAACTCCCTTAACTGAGCCTTAACTCTTTCTATTTCTTCCTTCTCAATCTTAGGCTTTACCTCAATTTTTTCAATTTCATACTGAGCCGGAATGATAGGAATGCTGTCTTCGGGAAGGTTATTGAAATAGCGTCGAATTTCGGATGGCGTTGTGGTAATGTTCTCCGTCAATTTGGACTGCATCTGACGGGTCAGGTCCTCTTCACGCATCACATCACGCAGGTCTTCCTTAATCTGAATAGTAGATTTATCAAAATACTCCTCCAGTTTTTCCTTTGAACCGATTTGTGAGATATAGTAATTTACCTGTGCATCAACCCGCTCTATTATTGCAGATTCACTGACTTCAAGACTGTCCAGTTTGGCCTGATTTAACAACAGTTTCTGAATCATTCTGTCTTCAAGCAGCTTACATTTCAAATCGCCAGAATACGACACGCCCTGCGCCTGAAGCCGTTTAAACTGTTCTTCAATGTCGGACTTTAATATCGGATCAGCACCAACCACTGCAATAACTTCATCAATCACATTATCCTGCGCCTGAAGTGTCATCAGGCCAAAGAGCAATCCCAGGGTAATAAAGAGCTTATTTATCTTCATAATATATTACTTTCTTATTTTCAATTGCCTCATTCAGAATATCCTTCTTAAAATCAGCAATATATTCAAGTCGTTTTTTGTGCTGCAGCACCTTAACTATCTGTGGTTTAACGTAAATCAACGGTGCAACCTCACCTGCATCTTTTTCATCAAATACCACCACATAGTACCCCGATAACGAATCAGCCTGCTCAATTGTTACACCTTTTTTTAACGCCTTTTTATCCAGCGGTTCAGGCAGATACTTCTCAACGACAGAAGCGGGCAACCATTTTTCAGAAAAATCCTCATACTTAGTGGCATTTTGAAAACAGTAATCTTCCAGATTCAACATATCCTCTTCACTTCTGTTCTTCATCCACAAGCTTAAATCATCGCGTCTTGGTGCATCCTCCGGAATCTGGATAAAAATACCGTTTATGATTTCCTCATTCAGGGTAAAATTTTCCGGATTATTATTGTAAAAATCAGCGATCTCCTTCTCACTAATCTCAGTACCGGCCTTCTGATCTACCAGCAGTTCCATGTACTTGCTTACGATCAATGAATTTCTGTAATCCTCCACCATTTTCTCAATGGAAGGATTTGTTCCGATGTTCAGTCTGGCCTTCTGGAGAATCAATTCTTTGTTAACCCATTCCTGAATATAGCGGTCCACAATATCCGCACTGTCTGCTGAACGTGTATTCTGTGGCACCAACAATGCCACATCCGACTTTCTGAGCACTTTATCATACACTTTTACAATAACATCCCCGGATGCTTCAGGTTGGTTATTGCAGGCAAAAAATGCTGTAGCTAAAATAAACCCGCCAAACCATGTAACGATATGACTGACAAGGGTTCTATTTGTCACCGGCTACTTCTTTTAATACACTTTTATTCACTTTAACCTTATATTTCTTTTTCAGTGCTTTAACCCACTTATCTTCGAGTTCATTCTGATAATCAGAAGTGACTGCCCCGCGACATTCATTCAGTTTTTTAACTTCCCCTTCAGGATAGGTCTGACCATCAAGGAAAACAACCGGGAATTTTTTATCCGGCTCAACTACCTCACCATCCCAGATCATCTGATCCACAATTTTATTCTGTCCTTTTGTGAATGAACCGGTATCGTATTTAAAGTTGAGTTTTGTAGTATTCAGTTTTTTAAACACATCGCGAATCGGCATATTTTCAGCCAGTAAAAGTTTAACAGAATCCATTACCGTATCGGTCTGACAATAAATTATATTGCCACTAAAATGCGGTTCATCCCATTTATAATCCTTTTTATGTTTGGCATAAAATTTTTCCAGTCCTGTGGTATCCTGTGATGCTTTATCCCATACTTCCTGAGAACTGATATCGAAAAGTAATATGCCGTCATGGTATTCTTTCATCAGATAGCGGAATTCAGGATATTTTCTCTCCAGTTGGCTGTCTTCGTAGTCAACCAGTTTTTGATCCTTGAACGCTGACCATTTCATTCTTACCCTGTCTGCAACACCAGGATTTTCACCTCTTGGGTTTGCAATCAGGTAATCTGCAAAATCTTTTTGTGTGTAAACACTGTCTTCTATTTTAAGCACAGGTTTATTCATATTTCTTGTATCGGCTTTAAATAAGCTGTCAGTATAGGCGTACTTGTGTGAAAGCTCTGCAAAAGGTTCAATGTTGACATTATACTGCTCAATGTTGTATTCATTTTTCAGTTTATTGATAAAGCTTTCATGTGCTTTATTCCCTCTGTCATCTTTCAGCAGACGTGCACTGATTTTATCCTTGATTTCATTAAAAGGTTGCACATCCCTTTTATCGATCAGCTTAATGATATGCCAGCCAAACTGTGTACGGATCGGTTCACTGATATCGCCCGGTTTTTCCAAAGCAAACGCAGCTGTTTCGAATGGTTTTACAAGCTGTCCGGTTGAAAACCAGTTCAGACGCCCTCCATTGCTGGCAGTAGAATAATCATCTGAATTCTTTTTTGCCAGATCTTCAAAGTTCTTTCCATCAAGCAATTGCTGATAAATCTTATCAATTTCCTCTTTCTTCTGTGCTTTTACATCCGCCGGATCATCATCTCTGGCCACTTTCATTATGTGTTCCACCAAAACTTCCCCTGGAGATGGTCTTTTATCGAGCACCTTTATAATGTGATATCCGTATGTGGTTCTGACCGGCTGACTAATTTCACCTACCGGGGTTTTATATGCTGCATCCTCAAACGGATATATCATTTGAAAACCTTTAAAATATCCCAGATAACCTCCATTCTGTTGCGCTGAAGGATCTGCACTGTATTTTCTGGCCAGTTCCGCAAAATCAGCTCCGTTTTTAAGCTGATCAATGATATCCAGCGCTTTATTGTAGGCTTCCAGTGTATCCGCCGGTGTTTTGCCGTTTTTAACCTCAATAAGAATATGGCTCGCTTCCACTTCTTCATTCAATCTGTCGTAAGCCTGTTTGATATAAAACTCATCTACAGAACGGTCAGTAAGATAAGGTTTTGCAAGCTGTGCCCTGTAACCACCGAGTTCTTTAATAAAATCTTCTTTTTGATCCATTCCCCTGTTTTCTGCTTCAATTACTTTAAGCTTAAACTTTACAAAGAGATCCAGGTAATCCTTCACATCCTTATAGGTAATGTCTTCCTTATCATTGTTCTTGTAAAACAAATATTCAAATTCCCCTTTGGTAATGTCCTGATCACCAATCGTCATTAAAACTTCATCCGACTGTGCATAGCTATTGAACAACAAACCACAGGTAAATAATACTAAAAGGAATTTCTTCATAATTCTAATTATTAATATCAATGTTTAACTTACAGTTATCAAAAAACGATGATGCTTAAAAAATCGTATGATACGCTAAAAATAAAGCCAAGAGGCCAATTTTTTTTATCTGAGCAAAAGTACAAAATATGTTGAAATACCAAATTAAAAAGTGTTTACAATCATTAATAGAATTGAAGCAACAAAGCGATAAGTACAGGAATTAAACAGGAAAAGAATTTATCGCCTATATTTGCAATATGGCATATCCGTTTAAGGCTATCTTACAGCAGTACTGGGGATACACTTCATTCAGAGACCTTCAGGAAGACATCATTGAATCGGTTTATCTCCGGAAGGATACACTTGGATTAATGCCAACCGGTGGTGGTAAATCCATTACTTTTCAGGTTCCGGCCCTGGCCATGGATGGCATCTGCCTTGTGGTAACACCGTTAATAGCCCTGATGAAAGATCAGGTACATAATCTGCTGAAAAAAGGCATCAAGGCTGCGGCTATCTATTCGGGTATGCGGCGTGAGGAGATTGCAATAACACTTGATAACTGCATATACGGAAACTATAAATTCCTGTACCTGAGTCCGGAGCGTCTTCAGACAGAACTGTTTCTCTCAAAGCTGGAACATCTGAATGTCTCCTTTATTACAGTGGATGAAGCACATTGTATTTCACAGTGGGGTTATGATTTTCGTCCGTCTTATCTTAATGTTGGGAATATCAGAGCGCTGAAACCCGATTGTCCCGTACTCGCTCTCACGGCCACGGCCACACCGCAGGTTGTGAATGACATACAGGAAAAACTTGGCTTCAGAAGAAAAAATATCTTTAAAAAAAGTTTCCGTCGCGAAAACCTGGCCTATGTTGTGGAATACTCTGAAAATAAATTCAACCGACTTGCGGAATTAATTGAACAACACCAGGGCTCAGGCATCGTTTATGTCAGAAACCGCAAGATGACTAAAGAATTATCTGAATTTCTGAACCGGCATAACATTTCGGCATCCTTTTATCACGCAGGACTCGACAGTTTCGCCAAAGATAAACGACAGAAACAGTGGACCGAAAACCAGACAAGGATTATGGTTTCGACCAATGCATTCGGCATGGGTATTGATAAACCGGATGTTCGCCTTGTGGTCCATTTCGATATTCCTGATTCACCGGAAGCATATTTTCAGGAAGCTGGACGGGCCGGAAGAGACGGAAAACCTGCCAAAGCCTGTCTGCTCTATTCCAAAACAGACGTAACTAATCTGAAAAAAAGTTTTACCAATGCCTTCCCGGACAAACCTTTCATACGGACGATCTACAATCACCTGATGAACTTTTTCCAGGTAGCAGTAGAAGACGGAATTGGCAGAACCTTTGACTTTGAACTCGGAAAATTCTGTAAGGCGTATGCGCTTAATGTTGTGCAGACAAATAATGCACTGAACATCCTGGAGCGTTCCGGCCTGATCCAAAATACCGATACAAGGGAAAATAATTCCAGACTCTATTTCCTGGCCGGCAAGGAAGAACTGTTTGGATTTCAGAATCAGAGACAGGAATACGAAGAACTGATCAAGACTATTTTGAGATCCTATTCCGGATTATTCAGCTCATTTGTATACATCAGTGAGCAAACCATTGCCGGCAGAACAGGTCTGAACAACGAACAGGTTTACCAGTATCTTGTCAATCTTGACAAGGCCGGATTGGTAAAATATATCCCTCAAAAAAAGACCCCGACGATTACCCTGCTCAGGGATCGTGTTCCTGAGAATGTTATCGTTATTTCCAAAACCATTTACGAAGACCAGCAGGAGAGGATGAAAGGACGGGTGGATGCCATGTTGTATTATATCAGCTCTGATATGATTTGCAGGAGCAGGATACTGCTTGCCTATTTTGGAGAGAAAAAAAGCAAACCGTGCGGTGTGTGTGACATCTGTGATTCCGGCAATGAACAGAATGACCTGTTTGGGTCAATTCAAAAAGCCGTATTGAATAAACTTGAGACCACCGGGACAACGGATATCAACGATGTGATTAAAAACCTGGCGTACAATAAAGAAAAGGTTCTGGAGGCTATCCGGTTCATGACAGACAACGGCGATATTGTGATGGAAGGCAAACAAATAAAATTAATTTCCTAGAAGCGCGTACGTTTACGCACCCGTGTTGAATATCTTCCGTCGCTTCCTTTCGGGAAACATGCCACCGGATTTTTACCAAGTTTTTTGAATAAGCCGATATTGCTTAATTCGTAAGTCAGAGAAACCTCATGACTACCATATGCATGTGAGGCAAGATTGGAAATGGTAATATCATAACTGTAACCGATCTGCAGTCCATTGACTTTGTATTTTAAAATAAATACCAGGGCATCCCGGTTCAGCTTCGCACTTATCTCATCACTGAAATTGGGAACTGCACGCAGCCATAAACCAAAATCAAGGGTTGTATTGTAAATATAAGCCCCTATATCAATCTGATCGAAACCACCCTGATGCATGTAACGAAAATCGGCATCGATAGAACGTACAGGCCCACGGTTGCGATCAGCCGTCTTCCATACATTCATACCGCCAAAGGCAACCATCTTCATCGGCAACCGGGATTCCTCGTTGGCAAAAGATTGATTAGGCTGACTGATATGATCCAGCGTAAGGCCAAACCACATATCAGTGGAATACAAAAAAGCAGAGGCTCCGAAATCGAAATAGTTTTTGTTCTGCAGTCCATTCATGTAAAGTTCTGAAGTACGGGCCGATGTGTTTGACACATAATCATTCAGCAAGGCATCTGCGAACTCAAATTTTGAAAAGTCAATGCTGTTCTGACAATAAGCGGCTTGCAAACCTGGAATGATCTGCCACTTTGAATTCATCTGTAAACGGTAGGAATACTGAACCGAGAAATTGGTCTGTGCGAGGTCCGTTGAACCGGCCCTGTCTTTTAAAACCATGAATCCAAGACCACTGTTATAATCGTCAAAGTACATGTCGTATGATGCAAGCATCGTTTCATACACTGTACCGATTCCGGGCCATTGATTTCTGTAATTAAGGGTCATTCGGGGTTCACCACTGGAACCTGCAAGAGAAGGACTTAGATAAGTGGTTGTAGCATAGTATTGTGAAAAATGAGGATCCTGACACCAAACCTGGTATCCGGCTAATAACATTAATATAACAAATGTTAACTTTTTCATCCTGCTTGCCTTCGAAGATCAATTGATTAAGGGGGTTCGCATTATTGCATTAAATAATGGTTTCGAAACTTGAACACACCTTAACACACTTCAAATTTAATGTTTATTTTACATTTAGACAAATTTAGTTAACATATTATTGGGCTTTATTTAATGTTTTCAAACATTATTGTGATAATTTATTTACAATTGAGATAATAAAACGAAGCATCAAGCGTTAAAAACAGCCTTTAAACCCGTTGTTTTTAGCGTATATGTCATCACACACATAAAAATATTTTACATTAAGATAAAGATTGAAAAATAAAAAACCTGCCGGGCATCAAAATACCGGGCAGGTTTTTCCAGACTAAAAAATATAGATTATTTCAACAACGTAACATCACCAGTTTTAACCACTTCATTTCCATCTTCAAATTCTGCATGTACCTTCCAGACGTAAACACCCTGCTGACAAAGCTTACCGTTATAATATCCATCCCAGCCAACATTGGCATCACGCGTTTCGAATACCATCAGACCCCAACGGTCAAAAACTGTAAGTCTGTAGGTTTTCAACATGGATTTATCCACCAGCGGATAGAAAATATGGGTGTCCCCGTCTGTATAAACGCCCCCCTGGGGCCCCGATTTGATCGGCATAAATACATTCGGATATCTTACATTATACACATCAGATACCTCCAGGGAACTTTTCTGCAGCATGGTATCCCGGCATCCCTCCCTGGAAATAGCAATAAGTGATATATCATAAATTCCTTCATGTGAATATCTTTTTTTAGGCTCAAACTCATGAGACACATCGCCATCACCAAACTCCCAGATATAATCATATCCGTTTTGAGAGAAGTTGCTGAACGATATTTCCTGTGAGAATGAATGTACCACATGTGGCGTCATTAAAAAGTCAGCTTTAACACCTTCGTAAACATTTACCCGGCGAACCAGCGTATCGGCATGCCCCACATCATTAAACACGGTCAGTTTAACATCGTAAGCACCGGGACGATAGTAGGTATGACTTGGATTTTCGTCTGACGACAAAGTTCCGTCCCCGAAATCCCACAAACTGGCCACAATACCCTGTGAATGGTTTACAAAGGCCATTGTAACCGGTGTACAACCAACAGTGGGACCCGTGAATTCCGCAATGGGAACAGACGGATTTACCACCACCCCTTTAACCTGCAGATCAGAACAGCGGTCATCCGTAATATCCACTTTAACATTATAATTACCCCATTTATCATATGAATGTATGCCCGGACTCAGACTGTCGGAAACTGTGCCGTCACCAAAGTCCCATACAAAACGCCACGGACCTTCATTCTTAATGGAAGCATTAATGGTGACTTCAGCAGATGGCAGCGTTACTTCGGGTGGCAGAATTTCGAACGTGAAATCCGGTTCGGGATACACCGCAATGCGCTTTTTAAATGTATCGGCACACCCGTAGCTTGTTTTAGCCACCAGCACCACATACTCCCGGAAATCCTCAGAAGTCTTATTCACGTATTGTTTTACCGGCATGGCGTCCATCGTAGTCGTTCCATCTGCCAGATCCCAGTAGTATTCCGATGCATTTACCGATTTATTTCTGTAAGCAACTGTAAACGGGCTGCAACCGGCCGTATCACAGTCGAATTTTGCCTCCACACCCGGCAATACCTCGAGGGCTTTTTGTGTTCTGCTTGAACACCCGTAAGCATTTGCGATCTTCACCGAAAGATTATGATATTCCGGCATGGTCGTCATATTCTCAAATGTCCTGGTAAATACGGAATCTCCACCTTCAAAAACGTTACCGTCTCCCAGCTCCCACTGCATGATGCCATCTCCCTTACATTGATTTGTAATGACGAGGTTAACAGGCGAACAACCTGAAATGATGTTTGCTTTAAAACCTGAAACCGGTGTCGGATAAACTTCAATAACTTTAACAGCGGTATCCGCCATACCATACTGAGAATACGACAACAACTTCACCGTAAACCGTCTCACTTCGCTGAGTGACTTATTTTCAAATGTATGTGTCGGATTCGTTGCGACCGAAACCGGCGTTTCATCTCCGAAATCCCATTCAAAATGAGTTGCACCCTGCGACAGATTCTTAAAATCGACGGTCAGTGGAGAACAACCATTACCGGTATATTCGAAATCAGCTTTGACCAAAGGATACACATCCACCGACTTATTCATCTCACCCTTACAACCAAACCTGTTTTCCGCCAGTAAATTTACCTTTCTGACAGAAGGTGCCAGTGTTTCATTGATATAGGTATGTTCAAGGTCGGAGTTATCATTTTTCACAACCGGGTCACCTTCACCAAGATTCCATGTATATGTATCTGCATGATCCGAATAATTTTTAATCATTACATTAAGCGGAGAGAATCCTTCTGCAGGCAGCACCTCAAAATCAACAACCGGTTCGGGTGAAACCTGTAAGGTCTTTTCTATTGAATCAGAACATCCGTAGGCCGATTCTGCGACGAGCTTTATCGAATGTGCGTCAATATCTTCTGACAGATTTTCGAATGGCAGAACCGGATTCTGCCGGTAATCTGCAGTTCCATCAATATACCATACAAAATCGTTGGCATTCCTGGATTTATTCATATAGATTGCCGTCAGTGGACTACAACCTACTGTATCACCCCCGAAATCAGCTTTAACCTGCGGAAATACTTCTATAATATCCGTGGAATACGAAGAACATCCGTAACTGTTTGCTACATCCAGCCTGATCTCAAAGTATTTAGGAAGGAAGGAAGAATTTTCCATGATCTGTGAAAATTGTGAAGCAGCAGTATTAAAACTGTTATCGCCAATAGTCCAGACCGACTCATCCTGCCCTGCAGACCTGTTTTCAAATTCAACCGTTAACGGAGCACATCCTTTATTTAAATCCAGCGCAAAATCCGAAACCGGCACAGGATAAACCGTAATATCCCTGTATGCTGTATCGGAATAGCCAAACTGCGATAAAGCCACCATCATTACACGGTAAACCAGCACGGTGTCAGGATAAGGATTTTCAAAGACATGAACAGGTATAGAGCTTTCCAGCACATCTGAACCATCACCGAAATCCCACCTGTATCTGAGTGCTCCCATGGAGGTATTCCTGAAAGCTACAGTCAGCGGCGTACAGCCAACACTGTCACAATCGAAGCCAGCTTTGATTGGCGGAAATACATTAACTGTCTGGCTCATTGAATCAAAACAACCATACACATTCTGCACACGCTGAACCACGTTATGACTTAAGGGTGCACCGGTATTATTAATATAAGTATGTGTAAAATTAAGCCCCGGATCATGTAAGATATCCCCGTCACCCATATTCCACACCACACTTACTGCATCTTCGCTTTGATCTTTCACCAGAGCTTCCAGCGGAGAACCGCCTTCCGGTGTGATATCAAACAACGCGTAAGGTGAAGGATTAACGGTTATCACCTTTTTAACGGTATCAATAAAACCATATTTGGATTGCCCTATCAGTTGTACTTCATACTGAACCGGAACCTTCGTAATATTTTCGAACCTGTGGAAAGCATTCCTGCTCATCCATTTTCCGCTTCCATCACCGAACGTCCATATAAACAGGTCTGCACCGTCTGACAAATTGTGAAAGTCTACATCAAAAGGAGAACAACCGACCGTATCGCACTCAAAATCAACCTTCAGTGCCGGATAAACCATCACGGTTGACAAGGATGAATCCTCACAGCCCTCCGGTGATATAATGCCGAGTGAAACATCATAGGCTTCAGGTGCAAGCACAGCCAGATAATTATGTGTAGTGCTCTGAGATCCGGCAAGTATTTCATCCGGACTGCTATCCCCAAAACTCCAGTGTGATTCAAGTGCATTTACTGAATTATTGGTCAGAACAGATGTAAATGGCGACATCCCGCCTGAAGTAGCATCAAATACAGATTTCACCATCGGTTTAATCCGGATGGTTTTAATCATGGTATCCCTGAATCCGTATGCAGATTCAATACTTAAACGTACATTGTAAAACTTATCTGCCAGTGTTTCGTTTTTAAATTCGTAGTTCAGGATTTTACCATAGAATGTATTGACACCTTCAATCGTCCATTCATAAAACAAGCCACCAACTGACTGATCTTTAAATGAAACCTGGAAAGGCGGGCAGCCTTCCAGCGGGCAATCGAAATCTGCTTTCACTTCCGGATACACAATCACCATTTCGGAAGTGGAATCCACGCATCCATAGCTGTTTTCTGCTTTTAAATCTACTGCGTGTGTTACCGGGAACTGTGTACTGTTGATAAAGGTATAGTTAACATCATCTTCCGTATTCATCAGAACAGAATCCACACCTCCGAATACCCATGTATATGTATCACCATTTACCGACTGGTTTTCCAGCGTTAAATTCAACGGTGACTTATCCTGATCAATGCCGGCCATTCGTGCAATCGGGACAGGATAAACGGTCAGATCTTTTGTTATCTGATCCTGATCGCCATAAACTGACCTGGCTTTAAGGGTTAACTGGTGCACCTGTACTGCACCTGTATTATTTTCAATTTCAACCGGATAATGGACGTCTCCGCGTACAAACGGACCACCATCAAGTGACCATTCATAAAATACGGCACCTGTTGAAGTACTTGTAGCCACAGTACTCATTGGAGAGCAAGACACGGAATCGATGACAAAATCAGCTACGATAACCGGATTAACTGTAACATTATCATAAACAGAATCCCTGCAACCATAACTGTTCACAGCTTTCAGGCTGATGTTTTTGATCACCTGTTCCGGATTAATATTGCCGAACCATTTTATTTTAGTTGAAAGTACAAAGGTTGTATCCAGATCACCGTCATCCATATCCCAGTAGTAAACATCTCCACCTGAAGTAACATTTTCAACATAGACTGTATCATCCGGATTGCTTGTAGCCGTAATATTCCATGCAGCTTCCGGCACCGGAAAGATGACAATATCTTTATATATCGTATCTGTAAATCCCCACATGGAGGTTCCGGTTAAGCGTACCGTAAAGGTATCCGGTTCACCGTTTAATTTAGTATTGACAAAATTATGAATGGGAAATAACCGGGTTTCAACCGGCGAACCGTCACCAAAATCCCATTCAAACGTTCCGGCAGGCGTTGATGTATTCTCAAACTGAACCTCAACCGGCGAACAACCATTTGCCGGCATGTTGAAATCAACAAAAAATTCAGGATACACCCTTAGCTGCATGCCGGTAGAATCGAAACAGCCCATTTCAGATTCCACAATATAAGTCAGGTTAAACAGCTTGGGAAAGAAATCCTTATTCTCATATAAGTGAGACACCGGAAAATCAACTCCGATCTCAACGGAATCAACATCCCCGTCGCCCCATTTAATATATACATATTTACCGTTTTTGCTATCATCGGTAAGCGTAAGGTTGAGCTTACCTGCTACCTGAACCTGATCGTCAATAAAACCGGCTATCACTACCGGATGAACAATCAGGCTATCCTGATAAGTGCTTTTACATCCATAATAAGAAGTTGCATCAAGATTAACCAGAAAGGCCGTATCGGCGATGCCATTGTTATAATATTCCGCATATACTGTAGGATTGGCACCAGATGCCAGTGTTCCGTTTCCAAAATCCCACTTATATTCCTTGGCTCCCCCATCGGCGTAGATCAATACATTTGAACTTTCACAAACCGGATTACCGGAAAAGTTAAATTCAAAATGAGCCTCGGGATAAACCATCATGTATGTAGAAGCGGTATCTGTACAGCCATAGCTGTTTTCGGCCACCAGGTTAACCAGAAAACTTTCCACCTGGTTGGTGACTGAAGAGTTGACAAAATTGTGGGTCACATCCGATTTATCAAATAATACTTCAGAATCTCCATCCCCATATTCCCATGTGTATTTCACGCCACCGACAGATCCGTTTTCCAGTGTAATATCCACTGGACTACACGCTGGTTTGTAAGCCGTATTAATTTTAGCCAACGGATTAGGGTTAACAAGCAAAGGTTTGCTTACAGATGCCTTGCAACCGGCAACGGAAGTTACCTCCAGTTCGATCACAAATGTCGTATCCTTATCATCCGGTAAGTCAAAACTGTAATCCGGTTCAAGCTCATTTGAATATGATGCACCCTGGAAATGCCAAAGATAAGTTGATCCACCTGCTGAATTATTGTCAAAGTGTACATCCAGAGGCGAACAGCTTCCGTTGTGGACCATCGTAAAATCTGGTTCCGGAACTTTATTGAATGTAATATTTACCGTATCTGTAGCAATACAACTGTTATTATCTTCACGCCAAACCAATTTATATGTACCATAGGTACCCACCGTTACTTCTGTTTCTTCATCAAACTGATCATCGAAAGTCAGTGCCCCGGGACCGCTGGCTATCATCCAGCTTCCCGTTCCTACGCTTGGCTGGGCATCCAGTATTATTTTATTATCGCATACCGCGGCATCATTTCCGGCAAACGGCTCAGGATTTTTTGTAAAATCGATTTCAACTTCGTCATATCCGCTACATCCATTTTTCTCTTCGCTGAACCTGAATTTATACAGGCCTTCCTTGTTTACCCTTACTTCTGTCATATTGCCGCCCAGGTCAGTGAAATGAACATTTCCCGGCCCGCTGACTTTTGTCCAGTCTATTGTCCCACCACCTGAAACCGTTTCCACGTCGGTTGTCAAACCACAAACTATGCGGTCACCGCCAACAATTACCGGATCAGGCTTTTCATTTACACGGATGATCACGGAATCGTTCATATCGCAACCATTATCATCAATAACCCGGCAGTAAAGTTTAAAGGAACCTGTATCGGAAGCTGTAAACAGCGGTTTTGAATCCGGTCCGCTCAAATAGGCAATATCACCTGACCACACATAGGTATACGATCCCGATCCGCCATTGACATTGGTATTCAATTCACTGCTCTCACCCTCGCAAAGGGTCAGTTCATTAATATCAAAATCTATATCCACATCCGAGACCACGATATTTCTGTTTCGCACAGCTGAACACTGATTATTATCCCGTACCCTCAGACGCAAGCTGTATGTATCCGGAATATTGGTTGTGAACTGCGGATTTAAAATATCTGTAGCCGATAAGGGATCAGTATCATTCTCCCAGGTATATGTATAGGGTGCCGTTCCACCCATCACGGTGTTATTAAAAGTAAAACTGGTGCCCGGACACAAATAGGTCGGATCACCCGTTGCCACAAAAATGGATGGATTCGGATAAACTGTTACAAATGCCCTTGCCTCTGCAATACAATCTCCCGTTCCCACATAGGTATAAACCATCTCATGTACACCGGGACCGGAAATATTGGTATTGAAATTTCCCACATTGGGATTAGAAAAACCGCCTGAAGGCGAACTCCACACTCCGCCTCCCGGATGTCCGGTCACACGTACGGTTGCGCCAAGACATACATCTGTGTCTGCAGGAGTATTGAATGTAATAGACGCGGTAGGAATATCTACCACGATTATTCTGGCTGTCTGCGATACAGGATCATTACCCGGATACTGGTTACAGTAGTTCCAGTTATTCAGGGTGACCTCAAATTCCTTACCCACATCGCTTGCATCGGTAGGTGGCACATAAATGGTGCGCGACCTGCTATAAGGCAACTGCGGTTCCGTTACCGGACCGGGCAGTTTATTAACTGCATCAGAAAATGTGCCGGCATAGGGCACACCATCAATAAAAACATCTGTAAGGGTAGTTGCCCCTGTACCATATTCCCACTGAATCCAGCGGCTTTGATTATTGATATTATCTTCTTCCTCAGGTGGCACACAGTTCCAGTCACTCACGTCTCTGAATACCACGGTAGTATCCTCGCCAACACAAACATAAATGATGCGTTCCTCAATATTGAGTTCACCACCATTGGCATTATCCACATCCCATACGGTTACATTCTGCTCCTGAACACTACTGCTACACAGACGGCCGTCTATGCGCAACCACACCCTGGGTTGATAGTTACAGGATCCGTCCACCGCATCAGGATAAATATGCTCAATGGTCGCCTGATAATCGTCACCTCCAATATTCTGAACCATACCGGGTCCTGCACCATAGGGAATATTCACGACTGTTCCATCACCCCAGTCCACATCAAATGTTACCGTTGTAGGATCAGCTACCCCCATCACACCCCTGTAGGTTATCTTCCAGTCTACATGAACCGGCGCACAGTATTTATCGGGTGTAATATCGTTTGCTTTGGATAAAACATTACATTCCTGGGCCTGTACAGAAAGGGAAAGTATCAGGATGGAGATAAAAAACACACCATATTTAATGGCTCTATTCAATTTTTATAAGTTAAAATTTAACAATAGACTTAAATTATTTAAACTTATGTAAACACAAATTTAAACAAAAAGTGAATATCACCAAAATTTATGTTAACTTTTTATTTATTATGGTACAGGATCATATCCGGAACCACCCCAGGGATTGCAACGCAAAATTCGCTTCACAGAGAGCCAAAGACCTTTAAATGGCCCGTATTTCTTCAAAGCCTGTATGGAATATTCCGAACATGTGGGTGTGTATCGGCAGGCTGCAGGAGTTAATGGAGAGATAACATACTGATAGAATTTAACCAGCACCAACAGGAATCCTGTCAGAATTTTTTTAGGTATGTCAAGAATTTTTGTCATTCCCTTCACTTATTTTCTTAAAAATCCGGTTCATCTTTGATTTTATGAACTGAAAAGGATGTATCTCTTTGGATATATAAACGAGAGCGATGTCATAATGTTCGTTACCGGGCAAGGGCAGTATTTCAGGTTTAGACTGTCGGTATGCCTCCCTTATCCGGCGTTTTACAAGATTTCTGTGTACAGCCCGTTTATAGTTCTTTTTAGAAACTGAGATGAGAAGCCGCGAATGATCTGCACCACTTTCCCGCGAAGTGTAATAAACAAGAAAGGGATGTAAAAAGAACGACTTCCCGGAAGTAAATAATTTGCTTACAGCCAATTTACCGGAAAGTCGTTCTTCCTTTTTAAATGTTTTATCTGACATCTGATCTGAGTTTAACCTCAGTCTATTTCTTTTTATTGTATTCAGTAATAAACTGGTCGAGTGCCATTGCCATTGAAGGAGCCTGCGGATTCGGAACCTGAATATCAAGCCTGAGGCCTGCTTCCTGCACAGCCTTGGCTGTTGACGCACCGAAGCTGGCGATTTTTGTTTCATTCTGCTTAAATTCCGGGAAATTCTTCAGCAGAGAAGCAATTCCTGACGGGCTGAAGAATACAAGGATATCATAGTTGACATCAGCCAGATCAGACAGGTCACTGCTAACAGTCTTGTACATGATGGCTTTGGTATAATTAAACCCGTTGGCATTAAGCAGCTCAGGTATCTGAGGCTTATGAATATCTGATAACGGAACCAGAAACTTTTCATCTTTGTGCTTTTGCATGACCTCTACCAGATCCGGAAATTTTCCGGTGCTGTTAAATATTTTTCGTTTTCTGTAAACAATATATTTCTGAAGATAAAATGCTGCCGCTTCCGAAATACAGAAATATTTCATGGTATCCGGAATGGTCAGACGCATTTCCTGGGCAATTCTAAAATAATTATCAATGGCTGTGCGGCTTGTAAAAACTACAGCTGTATGGTCAAGAATTGACACTTTCTGACTTCTGAAATCCTTTGCTGAGACAGGTTCAACCTGAATAAAAGGACGAAAATCTATTTTAACTCCGGTCTTATCGGCTAAATCGTAGTAGGGCGATTTGCCCGTTGTTGGCTCTGGCTGTGAAACTAATACCTTTTTGATCTTCAAGACTTTATTCCTTTATATTAGACATCTTCACCCACTGTTTAAGGCTACCTTTACAGCTAGCATTAATGGCAAAATTTCGAGGACACAAAAATACAAAATCACATAGATAAATGAACTTAAATTGCTAAAAAAAATATTAACACTCCTGACCAACAGAGCGACAAGGTAGATGACCAGCAGGAACAGGCCTATATTCAGACCTGTTTCAGTGCCCCGGTAGGTATAGGTTATGACCACAACTACCGGAAGTAACAAAAGCCCGAGTATCATATTAAAAACCTGGTAACTTTTAATCCATTCTGATGTTTTCTCACCCGCTCCCAGCAGGTAATTCCAGTATTTTACGATGCCAATTTTCAGGGTATGATAAAGTAAAACCAGCAGGCAAAGCTCCAGGTAAAAAAGAAATCCTCCCCCAATATTAAAATAGACTGCTATCTGATGTAAAAAAAGTCCGGTAATTAAAATATGGACAATACTGAGCACGATGCCCATACGGAATTCACTTACGGTGTTGCTTGCAAAAAGACTTTTCCGGTTATGTCCGTGCAATACCTCAAACGACTTTTGTTCAAGAAAACTGCCGGCATTACGCCAGACACTCCAGATAAAAAATCCGGATAACAATAACACCACAGTCATCCAGTCGGAATGATAAAGCGGAGCAGTTATGTTATCGTCAACCGGCATAAACCGAATTATTTGGCTGTTAATATCGCACCGTATTCAACCTCTGGTTCATTCAATATGGCAACGGCCGTATCGATAGTAGCGTCCAGCGTATTGAAAATAGGATAAAAGCCGTCGTTGTCAAAAATATTTCTGGCAATGTATGCTTTAATCTGTGTATCGATCAGTCGATAAGACACATCCAGATCCTTAGGATCAACTTTCATTCCCCACTCTTTCTTAGCCATATTGAGAAAATCATCCATCACCGGGTGATCTTTGTAATAATCCAGCAGTGCATCCACATCGGCCAGCTTGTTCAGTTCCTGACGATGCTCATCCGTGAATCTAAAGGCAAACTTATAAATCAGTCCCTTACGAACAAGCTTCTCAAACAGTGGAGTGATACCGGTTGTGTCAACAGGCACAAATACATCCGGCATAATGCCGCCACCACCATAGACTGTGCGACCGTTCACCGTTTTAAACTTTTCCGTTTTATCCAGATGGATGCTGTCTTCACTGTTCATTTCACCTTTCTGGTAACGTTCCATGATGTCCTTATAATAATCTTCGTTGCCATTTTTATAGCTTTTCTGAATACAGCGTCCTGATGGTGTATAATAACGGGATATGGTCAGACGGACAGCAGAACCGTCTCCAAGGCCCATTTGTGTCTGAACCAAACCTTTACCAAACGATCTTCTGCCAACAATAATACCTCTGTCGTTGTCCTGTATGGCTCCGGCAAAAATTTCACTGGCAGAAGCAGACCACTCATCTATCAGTACTGCCATGCGAACACCCTTCATACTTCCCCTGCCGTCAGCCCTGTAATCCGTTCTCGGATAAGCTTTCCCTTCAGTGTATACGATCAGTTCGCCACGCTGTAGAAATTCATCCACCATGCGGTTCACCACTTCAAGGTAGCCACCCTGATTTCCACGTAAATCAACAATTAAAGAGGTACAACCGGCATACTGGACCTTAGCCAGTGCATTTAAAAACTCTTCATAGGTATTTCGTCCGAAGTTACGGCTTACCTTAATATATCCGGTGGTTTTATTAATCATGTACGAAACATCCACGCTATAGGTTGGAATATCACCACGGGTGATCTCAAAATCTATTATGCCGTCCATTCCCGGCCGGACCACCCCTATTTTAACCTTCGTTCCTTTCTCTCCCCGGAGTGTATTCATCACCTTCTGATTGTTGATCTTATCACCCGTAAACGAGGTATCATTTACCATCACGATCCGGTCACCGGGCATTATGCCAATTTTTTCGGATGGCCCACCGGAAACCACCTGAATAACCATAACGGTATCATCCTGAATATTGAATTGCACACCAATACCGCCAAAGCTGCCATTCAGCTCTTCATTTACCGACTGCAGATCCTTTGCAGGAATATATACGGAATGCGGATCAAGCTCGCTCAGAATATCGGGTATAACATCTTCAACAATTTTTTCCTTATCCACCGTGTCAACATACTGTTTGTCTATCATTTCAATCAGGTTGCTTAACTTATTTCCCTGAGAAATATTTATCAGTGATGCCGGTCTGTTTTCGGAATTTCTGGCCATACGGTTACCCAAAATAATTCCAATTACAATGGCAACAGCAATGTAAATTGGCCAGAGATTTTTCAATGTTTTATTCATTATCCTGTAAATCTATATATTTCACTTCAATTGCTGCTCTTTTCAGCAGGTTTATGCCATCTTCCAAACGGTATTTTTCAGAATAAATTACCCTGGTGATGCCCGCCTGTATGATAAGTTTGGCACACTCAATACAGGGCGAAGATGTAACATAAAGCGTAGCACCCTCACTGCTGTTATTCGATCTTGCCACTTTTGTTATAGCATTGGCTTCTGCATGTAGAACATAAGGCTTTGTGGTATTGTTTTCATCTTCACATTTGTTTTCAAAACCCGAAGGTGTTCCGTTATATCCATCGGAGATGATCATCTTTTCCTTTACCAGCAAGGCGCCGACCTGTCTTCTCTCACAATATGAATTTTCTGCCCAGATACCCGCCATTCTGAGGTATCTCCGGTCCAGTAGTTCCTGTTTTTTATCTTTCATGTTATTTTTAGAATCAAGTATCAGGACACCGGAATCAAGATATTTTCATCCTGTGTCTTATGTCTCTTAAAAAAGCATTGCAATATAAACGATGTAAAGCACAAACAGTATTAACCCACCCCAAAATGTTAGTCTGCCGTTTCGCAGGTCTGTCAATATCTTAATCTGCCTGTTCGACTTCCAGGTTGCAAGATTTACTCTGAACGGGTAAATAACCAGCATAAGTAGAATCCCCAGCACTGCCATCCATAAAAGATCGGTTCTGAATGCAATATAATTCACCGGTATCGGATGTATCACCGATGTTACACCAAGTACCACCAGTATATTAAACAGATTTGACCCTACAATATTACCGACAGAAATCTCTGTTTCCTTTTTAAATGCAGCGACCAGTGAAGCGGTCAACTCAGGCACACTCGTCCCGAATGCCACAATGGTTACCGAAATTACCCGCTCACTGACACCAAAGGCCAGTGCTATTTCCGATGCTGAGTTAACAAGCAGGTCAGCCCCCCAGGCCAGTCCCGCGCAGGATGCCAGTATTATGATAATGGCCAGCCAGACCGGATATGTTTTAGAAACCTCATCCTTGTCACTTGTCTCTCTGGCCATGGATGTTTTAATTGCTCTCCAGGTAAACAGTACAATAGCTACAACCATTAATACACCCTGATAGCGGTCAATTACTCCATTCTGGAAAAACAACCAAAGAAAGAAATAGCTGATCATCATAAAGAACCAGTCGTAAAATAACCGTTTTGATACAACAGGCAGTGCAATCACCATGGCGGTCAATCCCAATACAAGTGCCACATTTGCAATGTTCGAACCGACCACATTTCCCACTGCTATATCCGGATGTCCTTCCATGGCAGCCCTTAAAGATACGATAAGTTCGGGTGCAGATGTTCCGAATGCGACCACTGTCATGCCGATGACCAGTGAGGATATGTGAAATTTTGAGGCAATACTCACACTGCCACGAACCAGTCCGTGTCCGCTAAAGATTAAGAGGGCCAAACTTGAGATAAGGATCAGGATCGTAATAAACATACAGGATTACCGTTTATGCAAACCACATTCTTTTGTTTCGGGATTTTCCCACCACCATCTGCCGGCACGAATATCTTCGCCATCAGCAATTGCCCGTGTACAAGGCTGACAACCAATACTCGGAAACCCTTTGTTATGCAATGCATTATAAGGGACACCATTCTTTTTAATGTAATCCCAGACATCATCTTCACTCCAGTTTGCCAGGGGATTTATTTTTATTAAAGCATTGGGTTCATCCCACTCCACGATATGCACATTCTGCCTGGTGACTGATTGCGATGCTCTTAGTCCGCAAACCCATACATCAAGATCTTTAAAGGCTCTTTTTAATGGTTCAATTTTACGGATATGGCAACATAGTTTCCGGTTTTCCACACTTTCGTAAAAAAGGTTGATCCCCTTATCCTTCACCATCTTTTCAACAGATTTATAATCCGGAAACATGATATGAATTTTAATGCCGTATTTATCGTTTGTTCTTGAGATGAGACTGTACGTCTCAGGAAACAGTCTGCCGGTATCCAGGGTAAAAATCCGCATTCCTCGGGCATGCTTCGCAATCATATCCGTCAGCACCTGATCTTCAGCTCCAAGGCTGGAAGACAATGCGATTTTGTCATTAAATTCGTTATAAAAAAAAGATAATACATCCTGGGGAGTCTTATCTTTAAGAAGGTCGTTATAATACTCTACTTTGTCCTTTAACATACCGCTTTGTTTGAAAGAACAAAGATAACAACTTTTCGACAGGTACAGGTTTAATTAAGATTTGTTATAAAGAACACCGGATTAATTAAGTTTACCGCTGTTGCTCAAACCACCATATTGTTGTTATTCCACATTTTCTTTTGCCATGAGGCATAGAGATCAAGTGAATAGGTCCTCGCATTCCCTTCACAGGAGACCAGAAATCTTCGCTGAGCGACTAACACAGATGAAGAAACAGGGCCAAATTTATAATCAGATGGTGTGATTGAAATACACAGGATATTGTACTTCAGAAGTTTAATCTTTAATCCTTCCAGCTTGCCATAATAATCCACCAGCAAACCAATGTTGTATTCGCTCAATACATCGGAGAACTGTAATAATTTTTTTTCCAGACCGTTGAGACTTATGAGAGGCAGTACAATATACCGGATATTTTTATTGGCCGCCAGAAACCTTTCCAAATCCTTTATTTCCGGAATCTGGTATTCAGCAGAATACAACTCGGCAAAGTGTACTTTATTTATGGCTGCAATTTCTTTTATAAAGGTTCCCCGTGAAGAATTATTTACAATGGCAAGGCTCTGATCAAATGAAGTACAGGAGGTGATAAGTGACTCAATTGCCAGTGAAGCCACACCCGAAAAATTCAAAACCTCTGTTCCTATACTACCTTTAACCATACATACTTCTTTCACTTCTTCCTCCAGCCTTTCAACTGAAGTCATTAAGTCAGCATCAGAAAACAGTTTAACCTGCTCTTCGTTGCTCCAAATTCTGTTTAATCCGTCCATAGCTGTAATTTTATATGCAAATTATGGGTTAGGAATTATAGACAAGTTAAAACGGTGTTAAATTGATATGACAAGACCCGGAATTCAGAGTTGGATGAAGCATATGTAAGTAGTTTAAAATCTGGCTTTATAAGTACCATTAAAAACATATTCGGAAAATACTCCGGCGCTAAAATGATAAAAAGAACCACTTTTTTGTTTTATTTGCAGTGACCTGTTTAACAGATAACGTTATGAGAAAAACATTTCAGTCATTATTCCCTGATACAGATGAAGCAATTATTCGTCACGTTTACAGTCCATACCGGATATGCCCGGTCGGTGCTCATGTAGACCATCAACATGGCCACGTCACCGGCTTTGCCCTCGATCACGGTGTTGATCTGCTTTATATACCAACAAAAAACGGCATTATAAACCTGTTCAGCCGCGATTTTGAGGGACAGGTGCTGTTTACCATTGACGATCTGGGCGAACGACCAACCACATGGGGGCGTTACGTTAAAGCGGCCATATACTCCCTCTCAAAGAAATATGAACTGGAGAATGGCATTCAGGGACTGATTTCCGGATCACTACCGGTAGGAGGACTATCCTCTTCTGCTGCGGTGTTGCTGTGCTACATTATGGCACTTGCAGATGTAAACCATATCACACTTGGAGAAAAGGAGTTGATTCAGACGGCCTTTGAAGCAGAAAAAGAATATATCGGATTGAACCTGGGAACACTGGACCACAGTTGTGAAGTGCTGTGCCGGAAAGATAACCTGCTGTACCTGGATACACGCGACAATTCCTACAAACTGGTACCATCGCCGGAAAATATGCCGGAATTTGACCTTTTCATTTTTTTCAGCGGGCTAACGCGAACACTTGTCAATACGGGTTACAATACACGTACAGATGAATGTAAAGTAGCAGCTTTCAGTCTCTATGCCTACGAAGGTCTGCCTTATACCGTAGTGAAAGACATGCGGCTGCGCATGGTACATAAAACGGTATTTGAGAAATGGAAAGACAAATTACCGGAACCCCTGGCTAAACGTGCGGCACATTTCATGTCGGAACACGACCGGGTGGACGATGCCGTCAGAGCATATCAGGAAGGCGATGTAGAAAAACTGGGTAAAATAATGTTTGAATCGGGATGGAGTTCCATTACCCAGTGGGAATCCGGCTGCGAAGAGACCATTGAGCTGTATAATATTATGAAATCAACGCCCGGCATTTTTGGCGGCAGGTTCAGTGGAGCAGGTTTTAAAGGCTGCTGTATAGCCATTGGTGATCCTGCTAAGCGTGATGAGATCACTGAATCCGTTTCAAAACGTTACCTTGAGAAATTTCCTGAACTGACCGGAAAGTATTCGGTTCATGTATGTAAAACGGCAGACGGTGCCAGAAGAATAAAATAATATGGATGCACTGATACTGGCTGCGGGTTATGCCACCAGGCTCTACCCACTGACTCAAAACTTCCCTAAACCTCTGCTTAAGGTTGGACAACGAAGCATTCTGGACCGGCTGGTTGACGATCTGGACCAGCTACCGGAAATTGACCGGATTATTGTAGTGTCAAATGATACGTTTTATCCGCATTTTGTGGACTGGAAAACCAAATCCGGATCCCCAAAAGAAATCATATTACTGAACGACGGGACAACCAACAACGATAACCGTCTCGGAGCCGTAAAAGATATACTGTTCACCATAAATAAACTACAATTGAACTCTGACCTTCTGGTGCTTGCCGGAGATAATGTGGTGGATTTTTCCTTCGGTGAATTCATTCGGTTTGCGCTTTCAAAAAACAGCAGCTGCATTTGTTGTCACCATGAACCGTCAGTTCCGGCTCTGCAAAAAACGGGTGTTCTGGAAGCCAATCCTGATTTTAAAGTTATCAAACTGCATGAGAAACCCGAAAATCCGCCATCTCACTGGGCTGTTCCGCCATTTTATGTGTATATGAAAAAGGATTTTTCAACGATTAAGAGAGCCATTGAACATGGCTGTAAACCTGATGCTCCGGGGAACCTCGCCGGATGGCTCAGCACACAAACAGATGTGTATGCCTGGCAAATGTCAGGATCACGATATGACATTGGAGATCTTGACAGCTATGAAAGGGTAAATGCTATCTTTAATAAGGAGTAACGGTTTTTATACATACCGGGGTTGACCTTTAGCTGCAGTATCTTCAATGTCATACTCATGTTCTGATGAGTGAGGCTTAACTGTAACAAAACGATCTTTACCAGAGCTGCATCAGATGCTGTAAATCTGATTCTTTACCACCACCTTAAACAACAGCCACATTTTGTACTGATCCGAAATGCGACAACGCTTGTTCATAATGGATTCTGCCGGCGTCCTCCTGATTTTAAACAGCAACTCCTTATAATAGGTATACGCCAGTAAAACACCAAGCCGTACTGAGGGCTGCAGTGCTTTAATGCCTTCAAACGCTTCGTCAAATTCCGCTTGAATTTCATCCTCAAGCTGATGTTTTAGCGCATCATCAAAATGGTCAAAATCAACTCCGGGGAAATAGTTGCGTCCCCTGTCTTTAAAGTCATCTTTCAGGTCACGTAAAAAGTTAATCTTCTGAAAGGCAGATCCGAGTTTTCGGGCAGGATTAACCAGCCTGTTGAATTTTTCGCGATCACCTGCACAGAATACACACAAACACATCAGGCCAACAGCCTCAGCAGAACCATAGACATAGGTATCGAAAGATTTCTGATCATGAACGGTCAGTTTAAGGTCCATTTCCATGCTTTTCAAAAAGGCATCGATGTACTCCTGTGCAATATCATAGGTATGAACCACCCACTGAAAACTGTGTAAAATCGGATTGGTACTGAATGAAGTTGCAATAGCCTCATCAGTCTGTTGTACAAATTCCCTGAATACGGCCTCCTGATCCTGTTCGAAAAAGGTATCCACAATTTCATCGGCGAAACGTACAAAGCCATAAATGGCATAAATAGCCTTTTGTGTTTCATAGTCAAGTGACCTGACACCTAAAGAAAACGATGTGCTGTAATTGAGCGTCGTTTTCCGGCTGCAATCCAGTGCGTTTTTAAGATAAAGATCCATAGCGTTTGTCAATTTGTTCAACGGTTAGCGCGGAGCTGATCAAAGTCATTGGCAATCCGGTACCCGGAATGGTTGATGCACCGGTATAAAACACATTCCTGAATTTCTCATCCCTGTTGGCGGGACGCATCCAGGCCATCTGGCTTATCTTATGTCCAAGGCCAAGGCCACTCCCTCTGAACAGATTGAACTGCTTCTCCCACTCCTCAGGTGAGTAGATGGTCCTTGTTTTTATATGTGGCCGGATAGCATACCCGGTCTGTTTCTCAAAATCCTCAATAATCCGGTCCGCGAACTGTTCTTCATCGGTCCAGTCGTTCTTAAACCGTAAATCGGGAACAGGACATAAAAAGAACAGCGCCTGATGCCCTTCAGGTGCCGCTGTAGGATCACTCATTGAAGGCACGTTGACATAGTAGTAGGGCTGCTCTCCGTTGAATGCCGATGTAAATACCGTATCAGCATAATCCCTGAAATCCTGCCCTAAAAAGTAATTGTGTTTTTCAAGCCCGGGAACCTCACCTTCAATTCCAATATAGATCGTAAACGGAGCCATAGTCCATTGCTTCTTTACCAGTTTTTCTTCAGAAAATCCGGGTCGTTTAAAGACCTGACCCCTGAAGGCTGCTGCGTCGGAATTTACAATCATCAGGTCCGCTTCCCATACCTTCCCCTTCTGATCCACAAACCCATGAAGATGCCTGTTCCCGTTTGCTTTATAACCCACAATTTCCGAATCATAAACAATATCCACCTTGAATTTTTCAAGCGCTTTCTCAATGGCCTCCACCAAAGCATACATGCCGCCTTTGATCCCAAAATATCCATCATGTTTAAACTCGGAATAAGATAATATGGAATACAATGCCGGGGTATCAAAAGGTGTACCGCCAAGGAAAAAAGCTACAAGTGAAAATATCTGCTTAATCTCCTTCGACTCGAATCGCCGGTCCACCTCTTCCCAGAAACTGCGCCTCAGTTTTGGCAAATGCTTAGGTGGAACACGTAGGAGTCCTATGGCGTAAGCTAAGAATGAATTGAAATTCTTTTTAACAATAATATCGAAGGTATCGTGGAACAGTTCTCCGGTATCCTCTAGGTATTTAATATATTTCTTTTCAAAGTCAGGCTCCAGATGTCCAATGGAATCAATCATCTTTTGCGGATCCCTGTAGAGTTTATATACAGCCTTTTCATTTCTGAACCGCACTGTATAAAGCGGATCCAGAGGAAAAAGTTCAACATCAAGCTGAACACCGGTATCTTTTTCAAACTCTCTCAAAACGTAACTCATACTAAAAAATGTTGGCCCGGTGTCGAACCTGAAACCATCAACTTCCAGACGGTTTAAGCGACCACCTGCACGACTGTTTTTTTCCAGGATCCGAACATCGTATCCCTTACTTGCAAGCCTAAGCGCTGAAGCCAGACCTGCCAAACCACTACCAACAATTAATACTTTCTTACTCATCTTAAGGTTTTGCTGCTAATAGAAACAGTCATATGTATAAGTTTGTTAAATTGCAAGAAACAATAAACCAAATATTTATGAAATAACAATCATGTTTTACAACAATTATAAATTGTTTGGAATCGCTTAAACAAACTACTCGTCTCAGCCATCTTCCATGTTTATTTGTATTGGGAAAAAGATCCATATTGTTCGATTATACATCTGGCTGTTGCTTTAGGACGATTCAAGTTTGTCCTGTAAATGTAGCTAAAACGCAATAATCAATCATCTTTACGCCAATTACTGAACCTATCTTACTGAAATTTTAAGTCCTTTATCAACAATACAAGAACCTAAATAAATTTTTCTCCGCTTCTAGCCGGCAGTTGTGCCCCAATACATTAAATAAAAGGGCTCATAACACTGTATATAAGATATTTAAATTGGTTTTTATTTGATTTTGAATCTGGAGCTCTTACACGAACAATTCTTGATTTCAACTGAAGAATTGCTATATTTACAATATATAAACCACTCTTAAATAAATTGCCACATCAAGAAAGTTCTGTTTTGTTTGACTTGAATTAACGTTATGAATAAGATCAAAGCACTACTGGCTGACCATAACCCGGATACACTGCGACTACTGACCGGGTTTCTTAAAGAGAGTGATTTCGTTCAGGTTACCGGATCAGTTAATGAAATAAAAAAACTGGACTCTTCGATCAAAGTTCTGGAACCTGATGTTTTGTTTATGAATTTCGCCATGCAGGATCACCTGGGCTTTTCGTGGCTTAAAAATCTAAGGGAATATAATGTTGATATTTCCATCGTTCTGCTGACTCAGGAAGAAGATAACCTTGAAGAGGTCATCAATTATCAGATTTTCTCTAAACTTTCCATTCCATTCGGGGCGGATGATGTTGAACATGTAGTTAAAAAACTCTATCAGCATCTGGATATTGCTGATACAAATGAAAAAATAAAACTTCCCGTAAAGAACGGCTTTTTATTTCTCGATCACAGTGAAATTCTGCTCCTGGAAGCTGAGGGCAATTACACCCGCATCGTGACGACTTTAAACGATGAATTTATGTCTTCCTATAATATGGGACGGCTTTATAAAAAACTGGATGCCAGGCAGTTTTTCCGGATCAACCGAAACTGTATCCTGAACTCTGCCTACCTGAGAAAAATTGACAAAAAAAATAACATTGGAGTTGTACATGTAAATGGCAACAGCAGGGAAGTGAAACTTTCCAACACTTTTATCACATTTTTTAATAAGAATTTCAGCTAATACGTGCGACTTAAAATTTCTACTAATTAGAATTAATTACTGATCCGTCATACTGTGAGAATAAACTCATTCTTCGTACCCTGCCTCCTCTTTTCATCCACAAGTTCATTATTTTCATTATTAAGTGGTAGGCTACATGCACTTCCTCTGAACTTCTAAGTATAGTATGTCTGGAATATAATGCTGCATTCCATACTCTATATTTTGATTTGTAATGCAAGTTAAAAAAACGCACCTTATAGTTTCATTTTGAAATTCATCAGCCATATAATCAATCTTTTTGTCACGTATTAATAATATATATATTATTTTGTTTGTACAGGCGAGTTTTTAGCATCCCTTAACTATGTTACGTTATTGATAATTTACCTATCTAATTGAATAAAAAAAGCACTTAATAAAAAATGGTTACTGTTATCATTCTGCTAACAGTGTTGCTCTATATTTGTAACAGACAGTTTTAAACGGGTGGACTTATTTTTATAAGGTAATAACACTCTCAATCGTTGAACGAACGAATAATTAATGATGATACTGGTTACCTGTATTCAAAACCTGTTTTAATCTGTCCCTCTGCAACATATTAATATCAACGCCAGTTGGACCATACGAACGATGCCTGTATTTCCCCCAAAATCAATACTTATACACAAGGATTGCAGGCATATATATGGACCTCTGACATTTGATGTTGATCAAATGCAGGTGCTGCATATATACTTTCTTCTTTGAACCGAAAGAGAATATGTGACTCACTGTAGCGATAGCTTTGTGCCTGAATTATAGTAATCTATTAATTAAACTCATAAAATCAGCTCTGTGTCGCAAAAAGAATTTTTAAAGGTTTAGGTTCTGTTCACTTGCAGTTTTTATGTTTATATTCATATCATCGGTCATGGAAACACTTAGTACAAGATGTTGATTTCGAAAGGTAAATATTACGGTTTTATTATCTGAAGATGCTTCTCCCTGAGTGTTATAACTCAGAATATTGATTCTGTTCAGATCATTAATTAATCCCTCTCCTGTCATTTTAAGATAGGCCTCTTTTCGTGTCCAGATTTCAAAGAAACGTACTTCTCTTTCCTTTTTTGAAATATCATGCTGATAAAAATATGCCCTTTCCTGTTCATGAAAGTAAGCATCACATATTGAATTAAAATCTTTTAAAGCATCCAATTTTTCTATATCAATACCCACCTTTAATTTCTCGTAGTCGGATATAACAAAGGCAAAGTATTCACCGGAATGCGTCAGATTAAAATCATACGGTGCATTTTCAAGTCTGGGTTTAACAAAATCTTCCTGAAAAAGTCTTAGTTGAGATGGATCAATCCCCAATTTATCCGAAAGTGAAATTCTTAATAAGGCATGAGAAACTACATAGGTATGTTTTACAATTTGAGGAATGAACTGATTAGCATGCTTTACTTCGATATCGGAAAGAACAGATAAAAGTGATGAATAATTTTGGGGGAAATTAAGTGCATTACCACATGTTATTTCAATTGATGTCTTTGATTTAAAAACAGGGGAAATAGCATCATTCAATTCAAAATCCATATAAATAATATTTATTCCTGATAAAAATGTTTTTTAAAGCTTATGTATCAAAAACAAAATACCGACATCTATAACCTGAATTATAGACAGAACTAAATTGTAAAATTATGAAATATTCATACAAGTCATTTCTATTTGTCATCATTCTTTCATTTTTCACAGACTTTGGATATTCCCAGATCACCTATATAGAATTAAGCATAAAACAACCAGGTCTGGAAGATTGCTTATATTCGGCAGTAATGGAATCTGATTTACCCTCAGAAACTATTTCAATACGCACAGAAAGTACAACGGGTCAATTTACTATCAGTATAAATAAGTTCTGCGATGAAAGCAATTTGTTAATGGCTGTTTATGATATTTACGGGAAAACCATCTTCACAGAAATACTTATGATAACGGATGAAAAAACTGAAAAGCTGATTAGCTTAAACAGATATTCACCAGGAATATATATTTTAAGCTTAAGTTCAGATTCAAAATTCTACAGGTCAAAAATCATTCTCAGGTAATCAAAAATTATAGAAAATGATAAGACTGTATGTGATAATATCTCTTTTTTTAGGATCTGTATTATTCGTCAATGCTCAAACGATTAATTTAATCACAAAACGTGTACAATTAAATGATTCGGTTTTATTCAAACTGGATTCCTTTACAGGATCTGTAAATTGGCAAAAATCAGTAGATAGCGTAAACTGGATCAGCATTAGCGAAAATAATTCTGACACCTTCATGTTTATTGCTGATCAAACTGCATATTTCAGAGCTTTTGTTACGGTAGGATCATGCGAACCATTTATTTCTGAAATAGCCAAGATTATCGTTTTAACCAACTCTCAACCCTGGATTCCTGAATTGTTATATCCGGTGAACAATAGTAGTGACCAGGGTCTGTTCTTAACGTTAAAGTGGAAATGTTCTGATCCTGATGGAGATGATCTAAGCTATGATGTGTATTTTGATGATGCTGATGCAAGCACCTTGGTAACCGAAGATCATTCCGATACAACATGGACAACCGGTAGTTTAAACTTTAATACAACTTATTACTGGAAAGTGATAGCCAATGACAATAACGGAAATCTGGTTTCAAGTGAGGTTTGGAGCTTTACAACTCTTGCTAATCTGGCACCTGAACAACCTGAATTGCTCGCACCTGCCAATAATAGTACAACAGGAATAAATGCGTTAGATCTGAAATGGCGTTGTTCTGATCCTGATGGAGATGATCTAAGCTATGATGTGTATTTTGATGATGCTGATGCAAGCACCTTGGTAACCGAAGATCATTCCGATACAACATGGACAACCGGTAGTTTAAACTTTAATACAACTTATTACTGGAAAGTGATAGCCAATGACAATAACGGAAATCTGGTTTCAAGTGAGGTTTGGAGCTTTACAACTCTTGCTAATCTGGCACCTGAACAACCTGAATTGCTCGCACCTGCCAATAATAGTACAACAGGAATAAATGCGTTAGATCTGAAATGGCGTTGTTCTGATCCGGAAGGCGATGATCTAAGTTATGATGTGTATTTTGATGATGCTGATGCAAGCACCTTGGTATCTGAAAATCAAAACGATACAACATGGAGTACAGGCAGTTTACTTTTAAATACCACGTACTTTTGGAAAATTATTGCAAAAGATAGTAACGGGAATTTGGTCTCCAGCGAAATCTGGACATTTACCTTTGATATTAATCCTCATGAAACATTTGAAGAGGCTGACGCACCTGAAACATTTGTGCATGAGGGCAGAGCTTTTAAAAGTCCATGGGGTTACAACAAGCCTGAAAATGCATCCAGGCTTTACCCTATCCTTGTTTCTGGAATGTGGGGAGATGGAGAGAGAAATTACCAGGCGGTAGCAAAAGATTTTCCTGCTTTTGTGATTGATTACCAAAAACCCAGTGAAACGGACGGTCAGATCCTGGGCCAGTGGATCAAAAGTGCTCTTCAAGCTGGCTATCACATAGATGTTAATCGGATATATTATATCGGATTTTCTTATGGAGGTTCAAGCTCATACCCACTGGCAAAAGGCATGTTTGCTGAAAATATGTTCTTTGCAGCCATTATTCGTATGGCCGGCCAGAGTCAGTCCGATTTGGGAAACGATATTGCTCAACAAACAGCTGTATGGTACCATATTGGTCTTAATGATGAACCAATCAGAGTACAGGTTGCGCGAGATGCATTGGAATACATGAATAACTATCCGTGTAATAATAGCGTTGTTGAATCCACAACCTCAGACAACATAACCGGATATGAAAGAAATACAATAATTTTAACCCGTAACATCTATTCTATGTTTGTTTACAGTGAATATACAGGCATGGGACATACTTCGATACCTTGTTTTTTAGACCAGACTCTTTTCCCATGGCTTTTTAACCATTCACTGGATTTTCGTTGATCCCTGATAAATAAAGCAATGCCTTTAGATATTTGCATACATCATGTACTGGAAACTCAGGCAGCAAAAACGCCAGAGCATATTGCGGTCCGTTATTTAGGCGCATCCCTGAATTACGGGCAATTAAACAATTACGCCAATGCACTGGCCAATAGATTGATTGAGAAGCATGTACAAATTGAAGATTTTGTACTTGTCTACATGAACAGACGACTGGAGCTGATCATATCCATCTTCGGCATATTAAAAACAGGTGGTGTTTATGTGCCGGTATCCGGGGATTATCCCAAACAACGCCTGCTGGATATTCTACAAGATACAAAAGCCAGAATCATTATTACCGAAGAAAAATACCGTTCTAATATTCCTGAAGGACCTGAAATCATTAGCATCGACTCATTTCTTGAAAGGGGAAATGAGCTGTTTTTTACACAGCCTGAGGTGAATGTCAAACCATACAATCTGGCATATTGCATTTTTACGTCGGGTTCTACCGGTAAACCAAAGGGAGTCTTGATTGAACATCGTTCTGTAATCAATCGTATTGCATGGATGCAAAAAGAGTATCCGATCAATTCATCAGATACTCTGTTGCAAAAAACAACCATAACATTCGACGTTTCTATCTGGGAATTATTCTGGTGGAGCTTTACCGGAGCCAGTGTTGTGCTTCTTCCCAATACGCATGAAAAAAATCCTGCCAGGCTCTTTGACTGCATTGAAAAGGAAAAAATTACTGTAGTGCACTTCGTTCCTTCAATGTTTAATGCAAGCTTAAGCTACTTGAAATCGGTATATCCTGATAATAAAACCCAAACATTAAAGTGGTTATTCTGCAGTGGTGAAGCCTTATCATCCAATTCAGTGAAAGACTTTTATGCATTAAGCAACTTGAACCTGAAAAATAAAACAATACTGACAAACTTATACGGACCAACAGAGGCAACCGTGGATGTAACTTATTATACCTGTCCGGTTGATGTCCCAACCACTATCCCCATAGGTAAAGCCATTGACAATACCCAAATCTACATCGTGGATGAAAACAACCGGATCCTTCCGCCTGAAGTTGAAGGCGAATTGGTAATATGTGGCGTAAATCTGGCAAGAGGCTATTTAAACAGAACCGAATTAACGAATGAGAAATTTATTACTATTGAGGTTGACCAACAAAAGGTTCGGGCTTACAAATCAGGGGACAGAGCCTATATTGATGATAACGGTAACATTATATATAAGGGCCGGTGTGACAACCAGGTTAAAATAAGAGGATATCGGATTGAGTTGGGAGAAATTGAAAATAATATTGCTGAAATCGATGGAATTAATGAGTGCGCCTGCATTGTCGATAAAAAAGGAACAAGCCATGCGCAGATTATTTGTTTTTATTCATCTTCACCAGGCAATTACCAAAAGCGGGATTTCAAAAAGCAAATTGGAGAAAAATTACCTCCGTTTATGATACCTTCAAAGTTTATTGATCTTAAGGATATGCCGCGAACCAGCAGTGGTAAAATTGACAGAAAAAAACTATCATCTGCTTTCGAACAAAAACTTTCAGATATACAACCAGTCAAAAACCCTGGAAATAATATTGACCAGCAGATTATCGAAATCTGGAAAAACCTTTTAAATGTAGATACGATATCACTGAATACTAATTTTTTTGATTTAGGGGCGAACTCAATATTGCTTGTTCAGTTTACGCTTTTATTAAAGGAAATGTTGCAAATTGATATGGATGTACTGACCGTATTTCAATTTTCCACAGTACAATCACTCGCCGATCACATAAAAAGTATAAAACCCTTAGTATAATCTGAATATGTGTGGTATAACTGGTATTCACAGTAAGCATCTTGATATTCCTGAGCAGGTTACTCAAATAAAAAAGATGATTTCTGTCTTGTTGCACCGGGGACCCGATAACTGGGGCTATTATGCATCAAACCAAACAATTCTCGGACATACCCGCCTGTCAATTGTTGATATATCCGCAGGTCACCAACCCATGCTGATTGACGACCATGTTATATCATTCAATGGAGAAATCTATAATTACATTGAGCTTAAGAAAGAGTTAGAGAGCCTCGGTGTAACGTTTCATACCTCAAGTGATACTGAAGTACTCCTTAGGGCTTTCATTAAATTTGGTACCCGGTGTTTTGAAAAATTAAATGGCCAGTTTGCTGTTCTTATCTGGGACAAACAAAAAAGGCAGTTGACCATTGCCCGGGACAGATTCGGCATAAGACCGCTGTATTACCTAAATTTTGAAGGAACGTACTATTTTACATCAGAGATGAAAGCCTTTGATCAGATTCCAGGATTCTATCGCAGTTACAATCCACAACAACTTTTTATGCACGGCTTGTTATGGAATACATCAGGAAATCAAACGGTATATCAAAACATTAAATCATTACCGGGAGGCTCTTTTGCAGTTTTTGAAAACGGAGAATTGAATTTTGAGAATCAATATTACGAATTAGGTCGTTCATACCATCAGGATAATTTGACTTATAAAGAAGCAGAAGAAAGCTTTATGGCCCTGTTAACAGATGCAGTAAAAATTCGTTTACGCAGTGATGTTCCCGTGGGTGCCTATTTAAGTGGAGGGATTGACAGTTCAGCCATATTAAGCCTCATTAGCGATCAAACGAAAAACAGTTATAAAACCTTCTCCATTGCCTTTGAAGATAAGGAATACGATGAATCCCCTTATCAGTTGGAGATGGCTGCCAGGATCAATACTGAGCATCATGCGATAAGTATCACTTATGATAAAGTTGACAAGGCATTTCCTGAGTCGATATATCATACAGAAAGACCCGTTTTTCGAACGGCACCAACTCCTTTATTTTTATTGTCCGAAAAAGTAAATAAAGAGCATATTAAGGTCGTTTTAACAGGCGAGGGTGCAGATGAAATATTATGGGGTTACGATTCTTTCAAAGAGGTTAAATTGCTGGAATTCTGGTCAAGATTTCCGGATTCTAAAATGCGCCCTTTGTTAATCAAAAAACTCTACCCGCATTTAAATCATTACAGCGATGAGAATCAATATGGAATGATGCGTATGTTTTATGAAGACTTTATTGGCGATATAGGAAACGAGCTGGCATCAGGTAATATCCGGGTACACAACAACAAAATACTGCAAAACTATTTTAATAAATCACTGAATCAGAAATTTGATAAGGGTGACGTCATTGCTGACTATATGCAGGGCTGTCCTACCAACTTTACACGTTTTTCAAGCTTACAAAAAAACCAATACCTTGAAATCAGATCATTGTTAACCGGATATTTATTATCCTCACAAGGTGACCGGATGTCCCTGGCGCATAGTGTTGAAGGCCGATATCCATTTCTGGATCATAGAGTAATAGATATGCTGTTTACTCTGAATGAAGGGTTTAAACTTAAAGGGTTTAATCAGAAATATTTGCTAAAAAAAGCATTTGCTTCAAAAATTCCTGAATCCATTTTAAACCGCCCCAAGCGTCCTTACATGTCGCCCGATTTAAAGTCATTTATCAGAAATGGAAAATTAACCGACAATGCGGCATTTTTCATGAATGATATCCTGATTAAAGATTATCAGATCTTTAATCCCAAATGGGTGACCCGTTTCCTGAAAAAATTTGAAAACGGAGTGCCTGAAAATATCGGATACAGGGACAATATGATTATCACCTTTATATTATCAGCTCAAATAGCACAATACTGGGCCAAACACCCTAGAACGTATGAATTACCGGAAGACTTATGCAGTGTAGAAATAGTTGATTACATGGGCTGAAAAATCCTGATCACAAGAATAATAAAATATTAAATTACCCGGAAAAGAATGAAACAATTTATTTTAAAAAAGCTTGATAACCTGGGATACAGATTGGTAAAACAGGGCCAAAAAGATGATACTGATTTATATCTAAGCACCTATGGTTCAGACAGTGTCTACAACAAACGGTTTTACAATGTAAGCGCCGGAGGTCATTTTGGTTTTGGGAATATAATTAATCATCCACTTTGGCGAAATCTTGATATTAAGCGTCCTGTCGCCAAACACCTGCAACAGTTTGATCCTCAAAAAGATTTTGAATATGACATGTTAAAAAATGAAAAACTTCCCATTGAATCTGATAGTGCGGAAATTATTTTATCTCAATATTCAATCGAGCATGTTTCCGATGCCAGTGCAGAAATCTTTTTCCGGGAGGCACATCGGTCACTGAAAGAGAACGGCATTCTGAAACTGATAACGCCGAACTCCGATCTGGACTATTTAGCATTAATGAACAATAATAGGGATTTTTATTGGTGGGCACATTATTACAACAAAAATATGGGATTTACAGACAACATGGTGACAGCATCCCTGGAGCAACTGTTTATCTCACATTTTGCGGCCAATGCCTCCATATGGCATGGCGGTGGCAATCCCAATCAAATAACAGACCATGAATTAAGGGAAATGGCCGCTAAGCTTTCAAAAGATGAACTTTTCGAATTTTGTACCACAAGATGTTCATTGGAAATACAAAAGCAGCATCGTAATAATCATATTAACTGGTGGACGCATCAAAAAATAAAAGCAAAGCTGCACACAGCGGGATTTAATGAAGTATATTTTACTATTCCACATCAAAGCTCTGCAGCAGTACTGAAAAATAATCGCTACTTTGACAACTGGAATGACGTTGCCTTTTTTGTTGAAGCAATCAAAAGATAATTCAAATAACTTCAGGATATGAATACAGAAATAATTTCAAAACAAGCCATTCAGGATGAACTGATGGATTTCCTGTGCAGGCAGTTCTTCGTTGATTATGAAGACATTGAAACAGACAAAAGTTTGGTTGATACCGGTATTATAGATTCTATGGGACTGATTGAAATTTCCTCTTATATCCAGAAATCCCATGGATTTAAGGTGACACAGGAGCAAATGAACCGTGACAATTTTGGTTCCGTGATAAAGATTGTTGATTTTATTCATACCAATATCTCCTCCAGAAATGAATAAAGATTATGCACATGTTCAGAGGTGTACAAAATGCATCCTTTCAGAAAATTTTCCACGGATAAAATTTGATGATAGCGGAGTGTGTAACTTTTGTAATAATCAGCTTTTGTATACGACAGAAGACGATAATATTAAAATAGCACAAGTAGAGATCGATGCGTTATTCCGCAACATTGATAAGCAAGCATCTGACTATGATGCTATCGTTTGCTACAGCGGAGGAAAAGACAGTACCTATACATTAAAACTGGCTATTGAGAAATATAAACTCCGGGTACTTTCCTTCACCCTCGATAATGGCTTCATTTCACCCACCGCATTCAGGAATATTGAAAAAGTTGTCAGTAAGCTGGGAGTAGATCATTTTACGTACAGACCATCCTACAACTTTATGAAAGGCTTATACCGTGTAAGTTCATTGGAAACCCTGTATACCAAACAATCCTTAACCCGCATATCGGCCAATTGTAACTCCTGCATCTCAATAGTAAATATGGTGGCGTTAAAAACAGCGCTGGAAAAAAACATACCGTTTATACTGGCAGGGTTTACTCTTGGACAGATACCGGCAAATACAATATATTACAAAAATAATTACGAATTTCTTCTGGACAGCAGAAAGCCGGTACTGGATAAATTAAAGAATACAATAGGCGAAAATGTCAGACGATATCTGGAATTACCTGAATCCTTACAGAATAATAACTATCCATACACCATAAATATATTAAGCCTTGAAAAAATCACTGAAAATGAGATAGTAGAGCAAATTTTACCACTTGGTTGGCAGAAACCCAAAGATGTAGACGGTTGTTCCACAAATTGCACTCTAAATGCTTTTAATAATTATGTACACATTAAACGGCATGGATACAGCCCTTATGAACTGGAATTAAGTCATTTAATACGCAAAGAATTATTGAGTAGAGAAGAAGGACTTGAAAAACTATTTGATCAGCCCAAAGATCAGATAGAATTTGCAAAGCAGGAGTTTAAAATTGACGATGAGATGTTAAAATAAAATTTGCATGTATCAGTTAACGAGAAATCAGGAACATTTTTGGTTGCAGCATAATATTAATTCTCATAATGCTGCCTTACATATTCCTTTGTTATATAAGTTCCACTTTGTTAATGTAGCAGCTTTAAAATTTGCTATTTCTCAGTTATCAAAAAAACACGTTTTGTTGCGTACTAAATTTACCCATATAAAAGGCCAGCCTTTTCAATATTCCCATGAGAATGTTCAGTTAGATGATATCTTACAGATAGAGAATTTTAATGGTGACGCTCCTTCAGATTTTGAGTATAATGAAGCGCTACCGTTTGTGCATCGTCCGTTTAATTTAAACACAGAATTGGCATGGCGGGTTAAATTGCATAGGTATAAAAATGTATCATACTTATCTCTGGTATTTCATCATATTCTAATCGACTTACATTCCAAAAGGATCTTTTGCAGGGATTTAGAAGAGTACTACAATTCCTTTCCTGCACAAAAAAAATCTGAAGAATATGCATCTACTGGCTTATCCAATGATTATTTTAACTATTGTGAATGGCAGAGTGAATGGCTTATCTCTTCAAATGCAAACCAACAAAGGATAATATGGCAGAAAGAACTAAAGGGAAATTTGAACCCGATAAAACTTCCAGCAGACAAAGTACACAACTATCCTAAAATTTTTATCAAAGGCAAAAGGTTCTTTTTTGAAATTGATCCTAATACTTCTGATGGAATAAATTCTTATTCTGCTGAAAATGCTTTAAAACCATTCGTAGTATTTATGGCTGCCTATGCCATAACACTCCATAAATTTTCGGGTCAACAAAAGATATATGTAGGTGTACCTTTTACAAACCGGAGAAAACAGGAATATGCAGATACCTTTGGCTGTTTCATTAATATCCTTCCTGTTTCTGTCTCCATTGACAAAGAAACAACGGTTTCAGACCTTATAAATCAAATCAGGGGCTCACTGTTACGTATTCATCGCATACAGGAACTTCCCTTTTTAGAATTACATGAAACAAAGCAGGATAATAACGATGGTAATATTTTTGATGTAGGATTTACCTTCGAAGATAAAGTTCCTCTTACATTAGGCAATCAACATTCCGATCAGATAGTGCTTAACCGGGATGGTGCTCAAATGGAACTTTTTATGACGATGTGGCGTAACGAAAGGACCTATGGCGGATTTTGGGAATTCAATGAGTCAAACTACTCTGTTGAAACCATTAAGACTCTAAACGAAACTATAGCAATTATTTGTCAGAATTTAAGTTTTATTGAAAATAAAAAAATATCATCTCTTTCATTGATCCCGGATTCAGGCAAAAGACTTATTGATGAATATAATAATACAAAAGTACCGTTACCAGATCGATTAATAACAGAATATATTACTGATCATAAAAATGCACTTCCACAGAAAACAGCCATAATATGTGGGGAAAAGAAAATTAATTATCAGGAACTTGAAATCAATGTAAACCAATTGGCTAATTTTTTAACTGCAAAAGATATTGGGGAAAATGACACTATCGGTGTTTGTATGGATCGTTCAGTTGATATGGTGATTTGCATGCTCTCTCTTTTAAAAATAGGAGCCACATTTCTACCTCTTGATCCGGAATTTCCTTCTGACCGCCTAAGCTATATGCTTAATGATTCTGTTACAAAACTGGTATTAACACAAGAACATTTAAAAGACAAGTTTACTGAAAACAACACAACATGCATCTTTTACTCCTCTGCATACAAAGACTTTACAGAACAGAATAAATCGTTTACCCATCCTGTTAGTGACATGCAATCTGGTGCCTATATGTTATATACATCTGGTTCAACGGGTAAACCAAAAGGAGTGAAAATACATCACGAAGCATTTCTGAATTTCCTTTTAAGTATGTCAATAGTTCCTGGTTTTAGGGAAAAGGATGTATTACTGGCAGTCACCACAATATCTTTTGACATTGCTTTCCTTGAACTGTTTTTGCCATTAATAAAAGGTGGATCAGTAGTAATTGCCGAATCAAAGGATGTTTTAAACGGTAAAAAACTAATTGAATTAATCGATAAACATAATGTAACTTGTTTTCAGGCCACACCCGGAAGATGGAATATACTTTTGCAAACTGGTTGGAAAGGTAAAATGAATTTAAAAGCCTTAGTCGGAGGTGAGGTTCTACCGGTACAACTTATTAAGAAATTATTACCTAAGGTTAAGGAATTATGGAATATGTATGGTCCTACTGAGACCACAATATGGTCAACATGCAAAAAGATTGAATCAATTGATTTACCCGTTCTTGTTGGAAAACCAATTGATAATACCTATATAAAAATCCTGTCTGAAGAAAATGTTGAATTACCAGCTGGTTTTATTGGAGAAGTATGCATTGGAGGTATAGGTGTCGCCTTGGGTTACCATAAAAGACTTAATCTGACAAAAGACAAATTTATATCCGATTCATCAGGTAATATAATATATAAAACCGGAGATAGAGGAAGGATACGTTCTGATTTGAACCTTGAACTGTTTGGACGAATAGATAATCAAATTAAAATTCGCGGATACAGGGTTGAGCCCAATGAAATTGAAACCATTATAAATAAAATGGGAGGTGTAGTGGAATCTGTTGTAAAACTTCAAAAAATATCCGATACTGATACACGTCTGGTAGCTTTTATTAATGCAAATTCTGAATTTAATGAAACAAAATCATCAATATTAAACACATTAAGAAAAGAACTTCCAGAATATATGGTTCCATCTTCTTATCATCTGGTAGATGAATTTCCAAGAACACCAAATGGCAAAACCGACAGAAACAAGCTTATAAAAGGACAAAAAGAGTTAAAACTCTTTGATGAAACCACTGATAATACAGGCGATACTTTTTCAAGTATCGAAAAGGTTATTAAACAAATTTGGGGAAAGTATATTGATGTGGAAAAGATGGGACTAAATGATAATTTTTTTGATCTTGGGGGAAGCTCTTTAACCTTATTAGAGGTTGCCAAAGATATTAATGAACTCACTGAATATAAAATTGATATAATCGACTTTTTTACTCACACCACCATCAAATCAATAAGTACATTAATTCAGTCACAGGAAATAAGAGTAAGTAACAATGCCGGAATTAATTTGTCCGAAAACCTAAAAAATCTGGCTAAAAAGCGAAAAGGAAATAATAATGGAACAATATAATGATGGTATAGCTATTATAGGCATGTCATGTAGATTTCCAGGGGCAAATTCTCTGGAAAAATTCTGGGATAATCTTGTTCAGAATAAAGAAGCGATTCATTTTTTTTCTGACGAGGAACTGAAAAATTTTGAATACGATTTTGAAAGAATAAAGGATGAAACAAGCTATGTGCGAGCCAGAGGCATTATTGAAGACATAGATAAATGGGATGCTAATTTTTTCGGCAGGACCCCCTATGATGCCAGGATTTTAGATCCCCAGCACAGATTATGGCTTAGTAATACATGGCACGCCTTTGAGGATGCCGGCATTAATCCTTTTAATTACGAAGGGAAAATAGGCGTTTATGCAGGTTCGGTTGCCAATACCTATTTATTAAATAATGTATTACGTGATCCGGAAAAATATGAACTTTATCTCAGGACAAGAACGCCGGCAATATTTCAAACATATATTGATAATGAGCCCATGTTTCTGGCTACCCGAACAGCCTATTTTTACAATCTCAGGGGGCCTGCCATATCCTTACAAACTGCCTGCTCTACCTCGCTGGTAGCTGTAGCACAGGCCTGTAACAGCCTTTTTTCGCATGAATCAGACGTTTGTGTCGCCGGAGGTGTTACCGTTACTGTACCGCAGGAAACCGGCTATATATATCAGGAGGGAGCGATACAATCTCCGGATGGCCATTGCAGGCCCTTTGATAAAGACAGTAAGGGAACTGTTTTTGCTAATGGTGTCGGCACGGTTGTTTTAAAAAGGCTTGAAGATGCCGTGAAAGATAATGATCGAGTCTATGCCGTATTACGGGGATGGGCAGTTAACAACGATGGACATGCTAAAATTGGGTTTACTGCACCGGGTATTGAAGGCCAACGGGAGGTTATTTCGGCTGCCTATTCGTTTGCCGGAATAAGGGCAGATGAAATTTGTTATATAGAAGCACATGGTACCGCGACCCCCTTAGGTGATCCCATTGAAGTAAAAGCCTTAACCCAGGCTTTCAGCGAGACGACCAGTAAAAAACAGTTTTGCGGAATAGGATCAGTAAAAAGCAACATTGGGCACCTGGATGCGGCCGCAGGTGTTGCAGGGTTGATAAAAGCAGCTTTGTCAGCTTATAACAAGGTTATTCCTGCAACACTGCATTTTAAAGCACCCAATCCCTTACTGAATATAAAAGATACCCCATTTTTTGTAGTCGATAAAAATATAGAGTGGACTGAAAATAAGCCTATGAACATAGGGATCAGCTCCCTTGGCGTAGGTGGAACAAATGCACACGTATTACTTTCAGGTTATCAGATAAAACAAGAAAAACCTGCAGGTAAGAATCATAAACACCCTGCATTATTTGTGTTATCAGCAAAGTCAGAAAAATCGCTGACACAAATGCAAAATAACCTTATCAGTTTTATAGATGCAAATAAGAAGACCGATAAACATCAGATTGCTGCATCACTACAGCTTCGCAGGGCCCATTTCCCGGTCAGGTCGTATATCCTTTCCGGTAAAGAAGCCGGAACAACTTCAGGAAGATTTAAACCGTTTGTTTTTAACGAAGCTGAGAATAAAATAGTATTCCTGTTCCCCGGACAAGGGGCACAATATGCAGGCATGGGAAAAAACATTTATGACACCGAAGATGTCTGCAAACGGGTTATGGATAGCTGTTTTTCCATCTATCAAACCATAACAGGTATTGATATTAAACCAATCATATTTGAGTCCGGTTCCACTGCAAATAATCAGCTACTGGCTGAAACACGATACACCCAACCGGCACTGTTTATCATTGAATATGCCCTGGCACAACTTTATATGCACTTTGGAATAAAGCCCGATTATTGTTTAGGGCACAGTATAGGAGAATACACAGCAGCGTGTGTTGCCGGTGTTTTTGACATGGAAACAGCCTTAAAAATTGTCATTAAACGCGGAGAGCTCATGTTTAGTGCCCCCCGTGGGAACATGATGGCTGTATTTGCCTCCGATAAGGAACTCAGGGCACATGAAAATGGTCTGTTTGAAATCGCAGCCATTAATTCCCCCTCAATGATTACCATATCCTATCAGGGAGAAAATGAAGATAGATTACTGCAAATTTTAGATTCAAATGAATACAAATATGTGCGTCTAAATACCTCCCACGGGTTTCATTCAAAGGCGTTTGAACCGATAATGAAAGAATTTACAGCCTATGTCAACTCGTTTCATTTAAAGAAGCCCCAAAAACCTTTCGTATCCTGCTTAACAGGTGATTTTATTACAGATAAGCAAGCCACCAGCGGTGACTACTGGTCGTCTCAACTCCGAAATTCGGTTCTGTTTTCTAAAGGCATTCAAACATTATCAGGTATAAAAAATCCCTTATTTATAGAGCTTGGCCCCAACACGCACCTGCGTGGACTTGTAATGCAGAATGATGCACTCTTGCAGAAAGATAAAATAATATGTTCTCTTGGAAAATTGAATGAATTAACAGATCAGGAACGGGTTTATCAATCCCTGGGTGAATTGTGGATAAGAGGGATTGAACCCGATTTTACTAAATTTCATAATCCTATGCCGGAACATGTGTCTCTGCCCCTGTATGCCTTCGAAAAAAACAGATACTGGATCGATTTTAAATTGGCAGGCGATGTTCAGATATCAGATGTTAGTTCCTCACATTATAACAATGTGTCTAAACTTGGAGAAGTTATCACTCAAAAGAAAAATGTAAAAGATAGTTTAGAGGCTATTGAAGATGAAGTTCGGGAAATGTGGTGTACTTTGTTTGGCATTAATGATATTAAAAAGGATGATGATTTTTTCAAAATAGGCGGAAGTTCCATACTGGCATTGAATCTGGTGAATGAGATTGAAAAGAAATATAAGTGCACCATGTCGTTTAGAGACTTTTTAAGTGATTATAACTCTGTAAGAAAGATGTCCTTTTTAATTTGGGATCATCAAATGAAAGAGGCAAAACAAACCTCAGAAGCAGGAAAGTTTGATCATTTATACTGTCTTTGTGAAGAAGGAAATAAACCACCCGTTTTTACCATATACTCTCAAAACATTGTTTCCGAAGATAGTTTCCTCAAATCAAATCATCCAATTTATGGTTTTTCCTGGCCTCTTTTGAAAGGAAACAGACTGGAAATGGAATCGGTTGAAGAAATAGCGGAGAAGTATCTGAAGGAAATTAAAATTATCAATCCCACAGGCCCTTTTATTTTAGTTGGATTTTCTTTTGGAGGTTTGGTTGCAATGGAAATAGCATCAATGCTGCAAAAAGAATCTAAACAAGTTGCTTTGCTAATGTTAATTGATTCTACATCTATTTTGGATTTAAGAAGCACTTTAAGCACCCGCTTTAAACAACTTAAAAAACAACAAGGCTTTATATATTCGATTTTTGTCAGTGCTTTTATTAAATTACCCAAAGTTTTGTGGTCCCAATTATTAGCCTTTGGTTTAAGAATTTTTTCAAAAAGAGAATTGGACCCTGAACAGAAACTAACTGGGGAACAAACAAATGAACTTGTTTTACACAATATTTTAAAATTGGCAAGAAAATACAAACCCCAAAAAATTCATGGTGAAATAGTCTTGATTAAAAAGGATGATCCCAAAAGTGATCCATATCTTGGATGGAAAAAATATTGCGATTCCGTCACTGTGCATGAAGTAGAAGGAGATCATATGGAAACAATATTATTGAAAAGAAATAAAGAAAAGATAACAAATATTATTTATGAGTATCTGGATAATAAGCTTGAAGGGGCACACAAGAGACGCTAAAGTCACAAGGTCTGAAAAGACATACAGTCTGATGTAGTAATCGCTGTTCATGAAACGCCATTACGATCCACCAAAGGCGGGAGACCTGTCCCGGTTTATCGGAAAGCAATCTCATATTTAAAAAGAAAACAGCATCCTTAAATGAGATTACTGCGTCGCTAAATGAAAATAGAACACTGTCTGATTTTTACAGCTCCTCGTAATGACGAAAACCTTAACAAAGACTATTGCAATTTACACCAACAACATGACACAATTATCGTTTAAAATTATTATATATGAACCAGTTACAAATTTTCAACATCGTAAGACCTTTAAAAATGAGATTGTACATGCACATTGATGCAATGATATTTCACAAGTTGAGATACTTTGACTTTTAAAGACGACAGGCAAAGTGATTTATCCCGATTCATCGGGAAACATCCTCTGACGATGAAACGTCATTGCGGTCCGCCAAAGGCGGGAGACCTGTTCCGGTTTATCTGGAAGCAATCTCATATTTAAAAAGAAAAACAGCATCCTTAAATGAGATTACTGCGTCGCTAAATGAAAATAGAACACTGTCTGATTTTTACAGCTCCTTGTAATGATGCAAACCTGTTAAAACTGAACTTTGATATTTCGACACTTTGACTTTTTTGACATTTATAAATCAATATTTTCAACTACATTTACAGGAAAGGACCAAAACATAAAATAATGTATAAAAACATCATTTACATACTCTTAATTATAGGCACTCTGGCTTCCTGCGTCACACAAAGAAACGTGGAGTATCTCAAATCTAAAGATGAGCTAAGTGTATATGCTGATCCGGCAACAGATGATTATAAGCTGCAACCCAACGATGAATTGTATATTCAGATTAAAAGTCTGGACGATCCGGCCACCAACATCTTTGAAAAGTCATCCGGACAGAGTAGTGGAGCAATGTCGCCATACAGTGCATCATTAACCTCCTATTTGATTGATAAAAAAGGGTTTGTCCAGCTGCCGGTATTGGGGTATCTTAACGTGGAAAACAAAACCCTGCTGGAAGTTTCTTCCATGCTGGAGGATTCCATGCAATACATTCTGAGCGAGCCAACCGTGATCGTCCGGCTGGTGAATAAATATGTTTCCGTACTGGGTGAGGTTGCAGTACCTGGCTACTACTCGTATTCCGAACAAAAACTGACCATATTTGATGCACTTGGGCTGGCCGGCGATGTTACCGAATATGGCAACCGCAAAAAGGTGATCCTGGTGCGCAATGAGAGCAATGAAAACAAACGCATCGAAGTGGATCTGACCGATCCGGAACTGATGGCCTCAGAATATTATTATCTCAGGCCCAATGACCTTGTGTACGTAAAACCCCTGCGCAAAAAGTTCTGGGGCATGCGGCAGTTCCCATTGGCACAGATTACCTCCATTATATCCACTACCCTGCTTCTGTATTCGGTGTTTGGAGATGGATTTAGTAAATGAAAAATATCTGGACTTACAAGGCGGTATTGAATAAGAGATTACTTCGCTAAGCTCGTAATGTCGAGCTAAATGAAACGTCATTGCGATCCGCCAAAGGCAGGAGACCTGTCCCGGTTTATAGGGAAGCAATCTCAACAACATGGAATTAAAAATCCACAGCAAAATTAATTCGTCACTAAATGACTTAAAAAAGGGCATAACGTAACTCATTCCCGTAAGGACGAAGCCACTAACATACTTGAATATTGACCGGACTTTGACATTTCGACACCTGGAATATTTTAAACTTTTATAACATTTTTAACACTTATGGTCTTTATAACTTCTATTTTTTTACTTTTACCTTTTTACTTTTCAATTTTAATTAAATGACCGGACATACAACCCAAACGCCACCTCCTGAAGGCATCAACTTCGAAAAGATCTTCAAAACGGTCCTGCGGAATCTGTGGCTGTTTATTATTTTTCTTATTCTGGCCTTTGGCCTTGCTTACATGTACATCCGCTACACCATTCCAACCTACAGGGTAGCTGCGTCAGTGCTCATTAAAGATCAATCCAAATCGGCTTCGGGCAGCATGGAAGACCTCTTTGGCGGAAACCTCTTTGGCAATAATCAAAACCTGCAAAACGAATTACTGATCCTCAAGTCCTATCCCATTGTGGAAAAAACCATACAAAACCTGGACCTTGAAGTGCTCTATTATCAGTATAAAAACTACCAGTACCACGATGCATATAAAAGCATGCCGTTCAAAGTCATCTTTTTCAAGGAGCATCCTCAGTTGATTCATACCATATTCAATTTACAGTTTGAGGATGACGGCACCTATGTTTTATCCGCCGAAAAACAGGATGCCCCGGCTTACAATTATCTGACAAACCATGTAACAGGCATGAGACCTGATTATGAGATTGCTTTGAAAGGGCAGGTGGGTGAAATTATGACTACACCCGATTTCCAGTTCCTGGTTGTCATTACCAGTGATGAACAATTATCCTTTCAAAAACAGTATGCCTTTAAACTGACTACAAACGAAGCAACGACAGACTACTATAAAAATGCCCTGCAGTTTAACATGGTCAATCAAAGTGCCACCATTGTTGAAATCAGTCTTGATACCAAGTCGGTTGAGCTGGGCAGGGACATCATCAACGAACTGATCAAAGTCTACTCCGCAGCCAACCTGGAGGAAAAAAACCACATGGCTAATATGACCATTAATTACATTGAAAGCCAGTTGGAGGAAGTGTCAAAATCCCTGAATATGACAGAGGACAGCCTGCAGCAGTTTTTATCTGAAAACCGGCTGATCAATGTGGAGGAACAGGCCACAGGCATGTCGGAACAATTGATGGAACTGCGCAACCAACAGGCAGAACTAATGGCGCAGAAACGGTATTTTAGCTATGTGGCCGATTACCTGAAAGAGAATAATGAGGAGACACAGATTATTGCCCCCGCATCCATGGGCGTGGATGACCCTCTGCTCAACAAACTGATTGTGGACCTCTCCACGGCACAAAGTAACCGCAGCAACCTCATCGAAAATAACCAGGCCAATAATCCCATGGTAAAACGGCTGGCCATACAGATTAACAATCTGAAAAACGTGATCAGGGAAAATATTACTTCGGCCCAGAATTCCAATTCCATTGCCATCAATGAACTGCAAAGCCGTATAAAAGTGGCAGAAGCAGAGATCAGCAAATTACCCAAAACCCGCATGCAACTCGGTGGCATAGAACGCAAGTACCAGGTACACGATGCCATCTATAACTTTCTGCTCCAGAAACATGCCGAAGCCAAAATCACCAAGGCCTCCAATCTGCCGGATAACATGGTGGTTGAACCGGCTAAACTGTCTGGTTACATCAGTCCAAACGTGCGAAAGATCTATCTGATTGCTTTTGTGCTGGGAAGCGGTTTCCCGCTCGGTATTTTGCTGTTGATTATGGCCCTGAAAACCAAAATTGAATCCCGGGAAGACCTGGAGCACATTACCAATGCCCCGATACTGGGCACCATTCTGCATAACCGGAATAAAAAAGAATCCAATATTTTTAAAACCAATCCACAATCCAATATTGCCGAATCGTACCGCACTCTGAGAACAAACCTGAATTTTTACCTGAAAAAGGATGAACCCAAATGCATTCTGATGACCTCATCGGTATCAGGCGAAGGCAAATCCTTTAGTGCTGTCAATATGGCCGGTTCCTATGCCAGCCTCGGCGAAAAAACCATCCTGGTGAACTGCGACATCCGGAAATCCACCCCTTTGCAAAAGGTACGGGATAAAAAAACAGGGCTGAGCACCTATCTGTCCGGTTACAATACAATAGAAGAAATTATACAGGATGGTGAAATGGACAATCTCAGCTACATCCCGGCAGGCAGCATTCCGCCCAACCCCATGGAACTGCTGGCCTCCAGTAAAACAAAAGAGCTGTTTAACTACCTGCAATCCAACTACGACTGTATAATACTCGACACAACGCCCATGGCACAAATTACCGATGCCTATATGCTGATTCCTTATGCGTCCATGTGCATCGTGGTAACGCGCTACAAATTTACCCGGAAAAAGATATTAAGGGTGGTATTGAAAGACCTGAAGCAAAAAGGAATTGACAATGTAGGCCTGATCCTCAACGACAATAAACTGGCGCAGGAACAATATGGCTATGGCTATGGGTATTATGGATCCGATAAAAAGGGGAAAAAACGGAGCTCATGATTGTATATTCGGTTGAAAAAGGCCGGCACCGCCGGCAAATCATGGCACTATTAATTGCGATTTCCGTGATTACCTTTATATCGCAAGTGTCCTGGATACTTCCCGGCGTAGGCTTTGCCTATTACATGGTATTTCTGGCTATTGCCTTAATGCTGATTCCCAACAGTACAGAATACCGCGTACATCCGCTAATGCTGTGGTTCGTTCTTGCAGCTTTGTCCAGCATTCTGTTTAATAACATACCTCCCTTTTTCAGGGCTAAACAGCGTTATGTATCCTTTATTATCATGCTCCTGCTTTTAAGTCCACTTATACAAAGTGTCATGTTAAATTATTACAGGCAACAATTATTTAAAGTACTTAGCCAGACGATTATCATCATGGTGGCCATTTCATTCTTAGGCGTTGTTACAGGTTTAGGGCTTATGAAAAACTGGACCGGTATTATTGGCCTGTTTAGCCATTCCATGATGTTGGGCCCATTGGCGTCTATTGCCATGATATTAGCAGCCTCCAAAGCCTTGCAGGGCAATCATTCTAAAAAGCAACAATACTACATCTATTGGTTCTTAACAGGTGCCAGTTTAATTACTGCTATCGCCGCAGGTTCCCGCTCTGCACTGATGGGTGGAATTGTAGGTTTATTATTTATGATTTTTAAAATTAACCAGAACCGCCTTTCCCGCTTTTTTAAAATCATCATTATTTTAGTGGTGCTTGCCTTTAGCTCCTTTCCACTTTGGGAACAATATACCGAAAAAATGATGTCAAAAATGGAGTCAGCAGAACGCGAAGGCGATTTAACATCATCAAGAGCTGCATTATGGCAAACACGAATATATGAGTTTGATTCATCACCCTTTATTGGTGTAGGTTTTGCGTCCATGAATATTAGACTAACCGGATCATATTTTAATAAAGATAATGGCAATATTGAGCCCGGATCTTCCTGGCTGGCCATCCTATCAATGATGGGACTGGCAGGCTTTATTCCCTTATTACTGCTACTATCATATGCATTGTTTATGCTATATACAGAAAAAAAAGATTTACATGAAGCCGCTCTACATGGTGCACTTTTATTATTCTTTATCGCCCATATGATGGCTGAAGGCTATTTGCATGCTGCGGGCAATGGCTTATTCTTCTACTTCTGGTTGCTAATAGGAAATACAATACAATTAAAAACAAAGGAAGCTTCACACAACTTTGTAAATTTCAGATTAATTAGTGATTTTAGCACTAAGCATTACTCAAGTTCTAAGCCAATGCAAACCTTACTGAAGCAATAGTAAGAGATTGACATGACAAGCCTTAAAACAAAAACAGTAAACGGACTTACATGGAGTGCGATTGACTCCTTCTCCTCCAGTGGCATGCGATTCATAATTGGGGTGATAATCGCCAGAATATTAGCTCCCTCAGATTATGGTCTGATTGGGATGATTGCCATATTTTTGGGGCTATCAGAAGTGTTCATAGGTGCTGGCTTTGGTGTTGCGCTCATTCGTAAAACTGACAGAACCGAAGATGATATCTCTACTGTTTTTTATTTTAATATTGTTGCCAGCATCATTATATATGTTGGTATTTATGTGGCCGCGCCTTCTATTGCAAATTTTTATGATACACCACAATTATTAAAAATTACACGGGTTGTTAGTTTAGGAATTATCATTGGAGCATTTGGAACAATACAAAGAACTTTACTTACTATAAAAATTAATTTTAAAGCACAAACAAAAATCACAATCCTTTCTTTAATTATATCCGGAAGCATCGGGATTACTTTAGCCTATTTAGGCTATGGTGTGTGGGCTCTGGCCTATCAAGGTCTGGCATCAAGCTTTCTCACCACATTTTTTCTCTGGTACTTTTCCAATTGGAAACCAAAATGGGTTTTTTCCCTAAACTCATTTAAAGAACTTTTTGGCTTTAGTTCAAAAATCATGGGAACTGAATTATTAACCTCCATTTTTGAAAATATTTATGAGGTTGTTATCGGTAAATTATACTCTGCCAATGAACTAGGTTTTTACAGCCGTGCGAAAGGACTTGTACGCTTGCCTTCAAGTAGCTTAACAGCAGTAATACAGCGGGTGACCTTTCCCGTTTTAAGCGAGATACAAAACGATCATATTCGACTTGTAAAAAACTATCAGAAGCTCTTAAAGATGCTTGCATTTATTATGTTTCCCCTAATGGTTTTATTGGGAGCTTTAGGTGAACCACTGATTAAGCTCTTACTTACTGAAAAGTGGCTACCGTCTGTAGTTTTATTGCAGGTGCTTTGCTTCAGCTACATGTTCCAACCCTTCAGTTCTATCAATCTTAATCTGTTAGCCGTAAAAGGGAGGTCTGACCTAATTTTAAAACTCGAATTTGTTAGCAAATTTCTTATTGTTATTGTATTGTTTGTTTCTGCTCCCTTTGGCGTATTTGTAATGTGTTTAGGAACATTGATATCAACGATTTTAAGCTTTTTAATTATCACAAACTTTACTGGGAAATATATAGATCTAAGCACTTTTAAACAACTTAAATTATTGGCACCTTGTTTTATGACTGCGGTGCTTGCAGGTGCTGTTGCATTAGTGCCAAGCTTTTTTACAAATAATCCACTTTATCAATTGCTTATAGGCGCAATAATGGGTAGCTTAATCTATCTGGGCATTGCCCGTTTTTTAAAGTTCGAAGAACTTTCCGAGATTTGGAATTTAATTAGCGAAAAAGTTAAACTTTTGAATAAAGATGAGTAAAATTTCTGTTTTCATTCCGGTTTACAATGGTGTGAAATATTTACAACAAACTTTAGAATCAATCTTAAAACAGAGTTTTAAGGAATTTGAAGTTTTATGCATTGACGATGGTTCATCAGATGAAAGTTTAATAATACTAAATGAATTTGCCAGAACAAATGAGAGAATAAAAGTTTTTTCGAAACCCAATGAAGGTTCAGTTCCTTATTCATGGAAATACGTTTTTCCATTTATAAAGTCGGAATACACGTGTTACCTTTCTCAGGATGATATATTTGCGCCAGATTTTCTATCAAAACAATATAACAAGGCCATTGAAACCGATGCAGATGCAGTTGTACCGGTAGTTGAGTACTATTTTGAAAGTAGCCAACAGAATGTTATTAGTAGAGGATTAAATGGAAGGCTGGATGTAGAGCTACCAGGTCGCGATGCGTTTATATATAGTCTGGACTGGCAGATTTCGGGCTTTGCCTTATGGAAAACAGCATTAATAAAACGCATCGGCATTAAAACGGATGCATTTAACAGTGATGAACTGGCACAACGCTTATGGTTTCTGAACTGCAACAAGGTTGTTTTTTCAGATGCACGCTTTTATTACAGACAGGATAATCCGAATGCGATCACGAAATCATTTGGTTACTATCAATATTCAACAGTTAAGACCAATCTTCATTTACTCCATAAAATGAGGGAAATTAAGTTGGAGAAGAAAGTAATTGAAAAGTTTCATCGTAAGTATTTCATTTCGTTATTTTACCTGAAAGCAAAAGCAATTCAAAACCAAAAAAACTACTCAGAAAAACAAAATATCGAACTCAAAAAATTATTTACACAAAACTTTCAGGAATTAAGAAATCTGCCCGTAGATGATATTGGTAGTATTGAAAAAATAAAATTTAGACTACTTTCAACAAATTCTTTTCTGTTTAATCTGGCAGCACAGTTGTTTGCTTTAAAAATAAAACTTACAGCATAATTACCGCAATTCAAATGCATTAAAAACTTTTTGTTTTGACAAGAAAACTAAAAATATTTGTCATTGTAGTTACATACAATGGTAAAAAATGGATTAAGAAGTGTTTGGATTCGATTAACAATTCAACTTATCCATTATCTGCTGTAATAGTAGACAACAATTCAGAAGATGACACCATCGAATATATTGAAAGTAATTTCCTGGATATTGAAATTATTAAAACAGGTGCAAACCAAGGTTTTGGCAAAGCAAATAACATAGGTATAAAATATGCTTTAACCAAGGGTGCCGATTATGTGTATTTACTCAATCAGGATGCATATCTTTTCCCCGATTGTATTCAAAATATGCTCAACGTGCCGGATATTAAATCTTACGGTATTTTAAGTCCGGTGCATTTGAATGGGGACGGAACGAAACTTGATGTACATTTTAAACACTACGTTTCAAGTATAGCGATTCCTGAATATTTGGAGGACTTGGTATTAAAAAGAGAAAAACCGGTTTATGAAGGGAAATACGTAAATGCCGCAGGATGGCTACTTCCCATCGCAACTTTAAATAAGGTAGGCGGCTTTGATCCCTTCTTTTACCACTATGGTGAAGACTTGCATTATTGTCAGCGGGTAAATTATCATGGCTTTAAAATAGGTATTTGCACTCAGGCCTTTATGAATCACGACCGCGAAAACGCCGGAAATGTTGCTTTGTATAAAAAGAACATTGAAAGAAGGTCCTTAATGGAGTACTATTTAAATATTAACCTTTCGAAAAAGCAAATAAACACAGCCCTTAGAAATCGACATGTAAAAAACTGCTTTTTATTTATAAAATCTTTGATAACCCTAAATTTTAGTGAAACTAAAAATTTGCTTGATGCCTACAGGTTTATTTTAACTCATAAAAAGCAAATTAATAAAAACCGTAAAGCCAATAAGCGGCAAGGGAAGCTTTGGTTCTAAATGATTAAAGTATTATGCCAACAATAAATTTATTTCCATTATAATGGTCAGTATAATCATCCCAACTTATAATCGAAGTAATCTTATAATTTCGGCAGTAAACAGTTGTTTGCACCAGACTTATAAAAACATTGAAATTATTATTGTAGATGATGGCTCAAGCGATGATACTGAAAATTTGGTTTCCCAACAGTTAAATAGCACATGGCAAGGGTTTAACATCCGTTATATAAAGCAGGATAATGCAGGCGCAAGTGCTGCCCGTAATCATGGCTTAAAACAGGCAAAGGGGGATTATATTCAATTTCTGGATTCAGATGATCAGTTAATGCACGAAAAATTAGAGCTTCAAATAAAAAAAATACACGAAACCAATGCAGATGGTTGTTCCTGTTATGGATTAATGGGAGAAACCATTCATAAAGGTTTTAAAATTGGTGAAGCATTTGAATCAAAGCTTGATTTACTACATGAATTATGTAGCGGTAGAGTGCATGTAATGCAAACCTCTGCCCCTTTATGGAAAAAGTCAGCTCTGGAAAAGAATGTTAACTGGAATACCCAGCTTGGGTTTGGCGATGATTTGGAATACCATGTGAGAGTTGTCTCTGAAATAAACAAAATGGTTTTTATTCCTGAAACTTTGTTTTTCCTGAGGGTTCATAAGGCCGATCGCTTAAGTGAATTTAAAGGTAATCTAGAGCAAATTGAATCGGGTATAAGAACACAACAATCCATCGTTCGTACCCTTAATGATGCGAACCTTTGGGATAAAGCTTCCCAAAAGGGGATTTTAAAAGCTAGCCGTACACTTTATGCCAATTATTTATCGACTGCAACGAAATTAAAAATGCAGGATTTTGAAAAATGGATGATTAAATGCTCACTTAATCCCCGGATACACCTGGAAATTATTGCACTTATTCTATTTCGTAAATTATTAGGCACGAGGCTGCTCCTAAAAATCTATCAGGCTATAAAATAGGAATTTATATTTCCTGATTAAATCATAAATACACCAAAATGCAAATTTTAATAGTTAACCTTGAAAAGGATAAAGAAAGGCGCCAATTTGTGCAACAGCAACTTAGTCAGCTAAACACGCCCTTTAACTTTATAACCGGTGTTTTAGGTTCTTCTTTATCAACTAAAAAATTAGCTACAAACTATAATAACAGAAAGGCCCTAAGGCATCAATGCCGTCCTTTGGGACCCTCAGAAATAGGCTGCGCCTTAAGTCATATAAATATTTACAGGAAAATAGCCAACGAAAATATTTCACTTGCATGCATTTTGGAAGACGATGTTATAATTCCCGAAAACTTTGAGCTTATATTATCTCAAATAGAACAGTTTATTGATCAGAGCCTCCCTCAGGTAATTTTGCTTTCTCCGGCAAAAACCAAACAAAAAGTTCTAGCTAAATTGAATAATAAATTTACAATTGGGAGATACAAAAGCGGGTACTATACTTCTTCATACATACTAAATAATTTAGCTGCCAAAGCATTGTTAAAAGTTCTCTATCCTGTTAATGACGTAGCTGATTGCTGGAAAAGATTACACAAACACAAAATTATTGACATCTATGCAATAAATCCACCCTTGATCATTCAAGATCAGGATAGCTTTGGTTCTTCCACAACATCGGATGTGGAACACTTAAATACCCGACCTTTTTTTACAGTATTAAAATTTAAGTTTTGCAGATTGGTAACTTTAAGCTTTGATTTGGTATTTTCACGCTACAACAGACTTTTCAGGCCTTATGCGAATATTTTAAAAAATCGATAAATATCTTTTACAGACAAACAATTTTCTAAAAAATGAATTCTACTAAATTGTATATTGTAAGGCTGTTTATAAAACTCTTTCCGGAAACCAGGCTTTTTAATACGAAACGTAAGTTGTATAGGTTTACAGGAGCAACCATTGGAACTAACTGCAAAATTTGTTCCAGCGCATTCGTATTAGGATCCGGGAATCTTGAAATAGGCGCAAATACATGGATAGGACATAAATCAACCATTTTATCTGCTTCGGGTTTAAAAATTGGTAAGTCGGTGGACATTGCACCACATGTATTTATTGGCACCGGGACTCATAAAATAGATTTGCAAGGAGAAAGAGTAGCCGGAGAAGGCATAAGTTTACCCATTGAAATTGGAGATGGCTGCTGGATATGCGCCGGTGCGATTATTCTTCCTGGCACAAAACTAGGTGAAAAATGCATTGTAGCTGCCGGGGCAGTAGTAAAAGGAGAATTTGGAGCTTATTCGTTAATTGGTGGCGTACCTGCTAAATTAATACGAAAATTAAAAAATTGTGATCCTCTAAGTAATTAATGATTTACATTTTATTGACGATTGTTACACTTTAAAATGAGAATAGTTTTTTGGGAAAATATTGTGAGTCAGCATAAGTTACCCTATTGGATTGAATTGGCCCGCAACAAAAAAGTGAGTGACTTTATTCTGGTAGTTCAGGAAGACCTGCCTGAGTCGCTTATAAAAAATGGATGGGAGAACACATTGAGCAAAAGCCATGGTCCCAAAATCATTTTCTCTCCTAATATTGAACAAATCAAGCACATATTAGAAAAAGAAATCACAAATAGCTATCACGTTTTCTCCGGCATCCGTGCCTTTCCGATGGTATATAATGCCTTTAATTTAAGCCGGAATTATCCTGTTAAAAGAATTCTGCTCACCGAATCACTCAATATGTATGGGAAAAGAGCTTTAACACGAAGACTGGCTGCTTTATTAATTGAAAGACGCTATTTAAAACATTATGATTTGGTTCTGGGCTCCGGTAGCAATACAAAAACATGGTATCTAGAAAATGGCTTGAAACCATCTTGTTTTTATCCATTTATGTACACGGTAAACACTCCTGAAAGATTGGATGAAAACTTACCCACGGACATTCTTCGTTTTGTATTTGTTGGGCAATTAATTAAACGAAAAGGACTTGATCTTCTCCTTAAGGCATTGGCACAAATATCGCACAAGAACTGGATATTGGATATTTATGGTACAGGAAGTGATGAGAACACATACAAGACCTTAAGCACAAAACTTGATGTAAGTGATAAGGTAAGCTTTAAAGGCGTATTGAAAAATAGTGAACTCCAAAGTTCATTACAAAACTACCATACTTTAGTACTTCCCAGCAGGTTTGATGGCTGGGGCGCTGTGGTAAACGAGGCCATTGCGGCAGGAACCCGGGTGCTATGCAGCGACCATTGTGGAGCATCTGTTTTGTTAATTAACCAACAGATTGGAATGACCTTTAAAAGTGGAAATATTAAAAGTCTTGTAAAAGGATTAAACACTCAGATAGAAGAAATAAACAACTTTGAGAGAAAGACTATTCTTGAGTTTTGTAACAAACTTACAGGGGAAAAAGTGGCTGACTATTTTCTGGATATAATAAAATTTCATTACCATAAAGCGGGATCAAGACCTCTTGCACCCTGGTTAAATAATTCTGAATATGAACATTAGTCACGTCATATCATCCATCGATAAAAATGGTGGTGGAACATCCACCTACCTGCAATTATTGGTAAACCATTTAGATGCTAAATTAAAATCGCAAGTGGTCTGTCTGGAATCTCCTACTCCCTTGCCCCTCAATCCTAAAGTAAGCATCTATAATGTAAAGGGATCATTTCCTCTTATAAAAAAATATTCAAAATATTTTTCAAAGGTATTTGGAAAGTCAGATACAGACATTTTTCACGGTAATGGTCTATGGGAATATCCTGTTCATGCAATGGCACAAGCCGCAAAAAACAGAAACATCCCATATATTATTTCGCCTCATGGCATGTTGGAGCCCTGGGCGATTAATGCCGGAAAATGGAAAAAGAGAATAGCCATGGCACTTTTTCAACATGCCGACCTGACAGGAGCTGCATGTTTACACGCTACAGCAAAATCCGAGGCCAAAAACATTCGCAATTTGGGATATAAGAATCCCATTGCAATTATACCCAACGGAATAGACTTAGGGGATTTTCCTTTACCGGCATTAAAAGAGCAAAAGGAGAAACGTACCTTACTCTTTTTATCGCGCATTCATCCCAAAAAGGGGATAGAAATACTTATTGATGCCTGGGAACAGCTTACACCAGCCTTAAAAAAAGACTGGCAAATTGAAATTGCTGGAAATGGAGAGCAGGAATATATTAATTCTTTGCAGGAAAGAATCGATAGCAAACATTTGGGGGATGAGATAAAGATTATTGGTCCTCAGTTCGATAAGGCCAAATTGGAAACTTATCACCGTGCTGATTTGTTTGTATTGCCTACGTATAGCGAAAATTTTGGGATTGTGGTAGCAGAAGCACTTGCCTGTGGTGTACCTGTAATTACAACAAAAGGCACGCCATGGGAAGAATTAAATTCCCACAATGCCGGCTGGTGGATTGATATTGGACTGGAGCCTTTATTAAAATGTTTTGAAAAGGTACTTTCCTTAGATAACAGGGACTTAAAATTAATAGGAAAGAATGGTCGTAAATTGGTTGAGGAAAATTATTCCATCGGCTCAGTTGCTTATAAAATGTTACAATTGTATAAATGGATAATTGGGAATAACAATAAACCAGATTTTATATTTTAAGTTTTCAAAATGAAAAAAATTGGAATAATAACAATTGTCAAAGTAAATAATTACGGTGCGGAGTTACAAGCCTTTGCATTGCAACAAAAACTTAATGATCTTGGTTATAATGCCGAATTAATTGATTTTTTGTATTATAAACATAAAAATTATGAAAGGACGAGCCTCTCAAAACCTTGGATAAAACTTGGAGTAAAGAAAAAGATTCAGGAATTAATTTATCCCCTAATCATTAAAATTAAAACAATAAAATATCTAAAACCATCAAAGGAAAGAAACAAAAAATTTGATTTATATCACAAAAATCACACACATTTTTCTAACCGTTGTTTTAATTCAATCGATAAATTATTTAAAGAAAAATGGAACTACGACGTATTCATGGTAGGAAGTGATCAGGTTTGGAATCCAACATCATATACCTCACTGGATCCTTATGTTCTAAATTTTGCACCTAAAAATGCAATAACTGTTTCCTATGCTTCCAGTTTTGGAGTAAAATGCTTGCCGCCTGAAACAATATACAGATTTAAAAATAGTTTATCAAAATTTTCAGCAATTGGTGTAAGAGAAATTGATGGTAAAAGAATAATTGAGCAACAGCTAGGTTTAGAGGCAAGAGTTGTTTTGGATCCGACATTATTACTTGATCGTGAAAGATGGTTATTATATGCAAAAGTGCAAAAAATTGAGCCCAACTATTTGTTACTTTATATGCTATCAAAATCTGATATTGCAATAAAACTTGCAGAGAAAATAGCAAAATTAAAAGGTTATAAAATTATTAGAATTTGTAAAGAAGCAGCACCTCCGGATAACTCTAAAAAAATTGAAAATGTGCTTGATGCTGGTCCGGCAGAATTTTTAGGATTGTTTATGAATGCTTCTTTTGTAATAACTAACTCCTTTCATGGAACTGCCTTTTCAGTTAATTTTGAAAGACCATTTTACACTGTCATCAACAATAGGAAAATGAACAACAGCAGACAATTAAGCTTATTGAAATCATTGAAGCTTGAAAACAGGATAATAACTAAACCTTCGGATTTTTCCGAAATCCACGTAACAGATTGTGATTTTACGAAATCCATTGTAAAATTAAATGAACTTAGAAAACAATCTATTAATTTCCTTTTTGAATCAATTAACTAAAAGTAATTATGCTTAATCTAAAAACTATTATAAAAAAATTCATACCCATATTAATTCCAATCATTTTAATTCCAGAGTATTGTTATGATTTTTGGCATTATGTCGTGCACTCAGGGGTATTAAAAACTTCAACTAAGACAAAATTAATTGCAAGAATCACAGAAGAATATCATGTTATTGAAAAAGGACTCACAATGCCAGAAACCAGATTAGGCTTCGGTAGAAATAATTTGCTTTCACTTCTTTCAAACTGTAATGAATTTGTCTCCAAGTATGGTTTTTACGATATACAGCTTAGGCATGCAGCTTCGGTAGTGAATGAATATCTGAAATTTCATGAAGACAACGCCTATAAATTAGATAAAACATTAGTTGAAAAAATTGATATTTTCAGACAGAAAACTCATATCAGAGAAGTTAGTAAACAAATCCAATCAACTCAAAAGGAATACTTTAAACATAATAGAAGTTCATTTGACATCTTTTCTTCTTCACGAAAAAGTTTAAGAAACTATTCTGACAAAGAAGTACCTATTGAGACAATAAATGCAGCAGTAGATTTAAGCAGAAATACACCATCTTCTTGTAACAGACAAGGATCAAGAGTGTACATATATTCTGACAGAGCTTTAGTTAAACAAATACTCAAATTACAAGGAGGAAATAGGGGCTTTGGTCATCTTGCCAAAAAATTAATTGTTGTAACGGCTGAGCTAGGTATTTCTCATGGTGTTTTCGAACGTCATCAGGTGTGGATAGATGGTGGAATGTTTGCAATGAATTTATTGTATTCTCTTCACTTCATGAAAATAGCTGCATGTCCACTAAATTGTAATTTTTCAATTAAGAAAGATAGGGAACTACGAAAATTATGTGGTATTAAAAATTCAGAGGTATTTATCATGATGATAAGTTGCGGAATCCCTCCAGATTCATTTCAAATTGCTTTATCAAAAAGATATCCATTAGAACACTTTTTACATATATATTAAGATGAAAGCTGCAAAATATATTGATAATATTTCTATCCAACAAAAGCTATTAAGTAAAATTTGGATTTTCTTCTCATTCTTTTTTTTCAAACCATTTACTTCTAGATTATTGAATTTCTGGAGGATATGGATGCTAAAAATGTTTGGAGCCAAAATTGGGAAAGGATCAATGGTATATTCTTCAGTAAATATACTTGCTCCGTGGAATTTAACGATGCATAATTACTCAGTTTTAGGTCCTTATGTAGCATTACATCTCGACAAAATTAATATTGGCTCAAAAGTTACAGTTTCCCAAGGTACTTATTTATGTAATGGATCACATGATATCTCATATATTAATAAGCCCTTTATCAGTGCCCCTATAATAATAAAAGACTTTTCTTGGATTGCAGCAGATGCATTCATTGGCCCTGGTGTTACCATTGGAGAAGGAGCCGTTGTTGGAGCACGTGCTGCAGTTTTTAAAGATGTTGAACCCTGGACTGTGGTTGGAGGAAATCCCGCTAAATTTATCAAGAAAAGGATTATTAAAGATAAATTATCATGAAGCAGAATATCTCCGCAATTATTCTAACATATAACGAAGAAATTCATATTGAACGAGCCATTCGTTCCATAAAGTTAATTGCACGGGAAGTATTTGTAATTGATAGTTACTCAACAGATAATACAATTTATATAGCTAAATCATTAGGAGCAAAAGTGTACCAGAATCCATTTTTAAATCAGGCAATACAATTTAATTGGGCCTTAGATAACCTGCCAATTAATAATGAATGGATTTTCAGACTGGATGCCGATGAGTATTTATCTGAAGAATTGATCGATGAAATCAATAGTAAATTGTATCCGCTACCCGAGGACGTCAATGGAATAATAATGCCATTGCGCCGTATATTTCTGGAAAAAGAGATTAAAAGGGGAACAGGAAGAATAGAGTTAATGCGGCTTTTCAAGTATAAAAAGGGAAGATCTGAAGTAAGGAATATGGATGAACATATTGTATTATCAGAAGGGAAAAGTGTAAAATTTAAGCATCCCTTTGCCGACCATAACTTAAATTCTCTAGGGTGGTGGACGCAGAAACACAATGGCTATGCCATTCGTGAGGCCATTGATTTACTGGACCTTGAATTAAACCTGTTAGGAAACAAAAAAGCTATTGGCGAATTAAGCGAGCAGGCGCAAGCCAAACGCAATAAAAAACTAAAATACGCCAAACAACCGCTTTTCTGGCGAGCCTTTGCTTATTTTATCTACCGCTACATTCTTAAGCTGGGTTTTCTTGAGGGCAAAGAAGGATTCTTATGGCACTTTTTACAAGGCTGGTGGTACCGCACCCTGGTGGATGCCAAGCTCTTTGAAATTAAAAAGGTGTGTGGTACTGATCAAATTAAAATCAAAAAATACCTTAAAAAAAAATACAACATTCAATTGGATTAAATGTCTTTATGCTAGCTCATGTTAGACATTAGCTCTATGCATTATTCGCCAAACTTAAAAACAATATCATGCAGCGTACATTATATCTTAGCCTTTTCACTTTTTTTCTAACAATAAACAGCTTTGCCACAAACTACTATATAAGTAGTTCGGGAGGCTCGAATAACAACGATGGCTTATCGCCCGAAACGGCTTGGGAAACGCTAAGTAAAATAAATAGCTATTCGTTTGATGGCGGTGATTCAATACTTTTTAAGCGAGGTGATACATGGGTAGGTGAATCAATAAAAATACCAAGGGACAGTCTTAATTTTTCAGCTTATGGATTTGGCGCTAAACCTGTATTTGATGGAAATAATTCGGTTGATATGCTTGTTAATTTAGGTAACTGGATGGACTATCTAAGTTTTTCTTATATTAAATTCACTGGGGCAACAAGTGGAGCCATAAAAGATCCATGGATTTCGACTACTTCGAATATTATAGTTGACAGTTGTGATTTTATCAACAATTCAGGGGCAGCTATCTATTTAATTAATCGGAAAAATGTGCGCATAAGCAATAATTATTTCACGGACAATAGAAACCCTATTATTTTTGAGTTAAAGTTAGATACCGATCACTTGCCTCCCGGAGAGGGAGCTGGAGATAGCATTTGGATATTTAATAATACCATTTACGATAATGGAGTAACAGGTATTTCTTTATATTCAAACTATAAATGGCATCAAGCCATACGCTATGTTGAAATTTATAACAATGTATCAACTCACAATACTGCAGGTCTTTATATTCAGGGAGTTTATGATTCTAAAATTTACAATAATATTTTCAGTAATAATACCAAAACAAATTTTGAAACTTATGGTGTTGGCTGGGCTTCATCTTCGAGGTGTGAGTTTTACAATAATGTAATTCAAAACAACGGAAATGCCGGAATAGATGTTTTTGGAGACAATGACATTTATTATTATCATTGCGATAGCAATCTGTTTTATAATAACATCTTTTCTGGTCATGCAGATGTATGTGCATTCAGGTTTGGTGGAACTACTGACGGTCATTATGGAAATAAGGTTTACAATAATCTTTTTTATGACAACAAAACGCATATAGTTTCAAATAGTGTGAGCGGGGGTGATCCTGTTACACATTGTAGTAATATTTTTTTCAACAATACTTTATTTAATTCAAGTAGTTATTCCGTAGTTGATGGAACTAAAGGAAAAAATAAGTTTCTAAACAACATTATTTCAGGAAATAAAGGATCATATGCTGTGGACGCATATCACAATGATTCGCTTCAATTGTATAATAACATCATTTATTCTCAAACCCCAACAAATGTTGGGTATGTTGATAGTGCCTTAATGACTTATGAAGATTTTGCAGCAATAACAAATAATACAATTTATGCAGACCCCTTATTTATTGATACACTCTTCAACAATTTCCGCCTTAAGCAAGGCTCTCCGGCTATTAATGCAGGGGCAGATATTGGGCTAACAAGAGATTTTTTCGGAAAAGTACGTGATGGGTTACCGGATATTGGAGCCATTGAGTATGAAACGGCCTATGTTCCACCCGCTAAAGATACCTTTGTTGTGCGCTTTAACCCGGGCTGGAACTATTTCTCTTTCAGGGTGGTTCCGGGCAACATGAATTTTAACTTTGTGTTTGATACCTTAACCAATGATAACCTGGTTAAAATTATGGATCAGGAAGGCAATGCCATCGAATACCTTAGTGACGAAGAAGGCTGGGTCAATAACATTGGTGAACTGTCAGTGACCCAGGGTTATAAAATTAAGGTGGCCAAGACCTGCGATTTTACAACAGTGGGCCTGCCTGTTGAAGGCAATTTAAGCGTAAACCTAAGTGAAGGCTGGAATATTTTGCCCTACAATAAACTTAGCCCACAGGATGCCCTGACCGTTTTAAAAGCGCTGAGAGACAAGGGATGCCTGGTGGAAGTCAGGGATGACGCGGCAAACAGACTTTATTATGATAGCACCAGCGGCTGGGTGAATAACATTGGAAACTTTATTCCCGGCAAAGCGTACGATATTAAGGTAAATAGGGATTGTGAGTTTGTGTTATTGAGGTAGGGGTTTAGGGGCACACAGTTGGTAGGATCAAGAAAGTCATAAGAGTCTAAAAGCCTTAAAAGATTGTAGTTCACAAAGATTGAAATTATTTATTTAGCACAACGTTTTTGTAATTGTCATTATTTTCATTCATCATTACCTTTTGTCAGTAGTTGGGTTTAACATTGCCTATGCCTTTTTTTAGCGATTTAACCGTAGGTTAAAACAATGAGGCTGTAAAAACTATGAAAAAACATCATTAAATAATTAAACTTTAGCTTGAATGAGATTACATGGTAATATCTGGTTAAAGGATATTGGCAGACAATAATATGAGTATTAAAATTACAGTGCTTTAAAATGGTGATGTAGACAAAATTCCGACTCTTCGATATTTGAAAAAATATGTTAATTCAGATATTAAAATAGTCACTAGGGTCTTATTAATAATAAAATCGCAGAAAGAGTTTAATTACTAACCACTAGAAAGATTGTAGAATTATGATTCAACTTTTTTCAATAAACTTAAGTAAAAATAGGTTATACGGACTTGACATTCTAAGGGCTCTTGCAATCCTATTCGTAGTTATTGAACATGGTCAATATATCCTCCCTCCATCACTAAAAACAATACATAACATAATCATTTTCGATGGAGTTTCAATATTTTTTGTTCTAAGTGGCTTTTTAATTGGTGGTATTTTAATAAAACTACTCGATAAAAATAAACCGACTAAAAAATTAATTATAGACTTTTGGATAAGGAGATGGTTCCGTACTTTGCCAAATTATTTTCTGATATTGTTTTTATTAATCGGTTTTAGTTTTGCTTTCGATAGTGAATTTTCAATTTTGCAAACAAAAAGATATTTTATTTTTGCGCAAAATTTATTTCACCCACATCCTCATTTTTTCCCTGAAGCCTGGAGTTTAAGCATAGAAGAATGGTTTTATTTAATAACGCCTATCTGCATTTTTTCTTTAATGCATTTTTTTAATATTAAATCAAAGAATGCGATACTTATTATAGCTATTTCAGTTCTTTTTATGGTTTTATTGTTCAGATTCATAAAATATTCATCAGTCGATATAAAATCACATTATGAATGGGATTTATTATTTAGAAAGCAGGTATTTACAAGATTAGACAGTTTAATGTTTGGTGTTATTAGTGCTTATATTCAATATTACATGAATATCAGATGGTTAAAAAACAAAAAAAAACTATTCATTGCAGGTTTAATAATTTTTATTATAAATAAAACTTTATTTTTACAAAACGTAATAACATATACAGGATTTTACAGTTGTGTTATTTCATTTTCAGTCACTTCAATTGCAACAGCTTTTCTTCTTCCATACTTAAGTGATTTAAAATCTGGGACTGGAATAATATATAAAGGAATTACAACAGTAAGTTTAATTTCATATTCAATGTACTTATTGAATTTATCAGTTATTCAAACTAATATAATTAACAAGATTCCCTGGACTGGTTTAAATGACAATATATACATTATTGTTTTCTTAAAATATAATACTTACTGGATATTAACAATTTTTGGTTCAATTCTTATTTATAAGTTCTTTGAAGTACCTACAACAAGACTTCGAGAAAATAATAGAGTTAAAAGACTATTGGTACAAATTAATGGATCTATCTAATTATAAGGAATCAAAACCAAAGCATTTAAAACGGCTGCTTTGGTATGTAATAAACGCAACAGTATTCAGGATGATGATTGGAACGACATTAAGGTATCCAAGAAATATTATACTGAAGATGTTTGGTTCAAAAATACCAATTCGTTCTTTGGTTTATCCATCTGCTAAAATATTTGCGCCCTGGAATTTAGAAATGGGGAAAGCAAGTTGTGTAGGTCCACACACGCAAATATATAACAAAGCGAAAGTAATTATTAAAGATAATTGTGTGATCTCACAAGGAGCATTTTTATGTACAGCATCGCATGATATTTCAAAACAGTCTCATGCATTGATTACACGTCCAATTACTATTGAAAATAATGTTTGGGTAGCTGCCGATGCATTTATAGGCCCTGGTGTAACCGTTGGAGAGGGTGCCGTAGTTGGTGCAAGAGCCGTTGTGTTTAAAAATGTAGATCCTTGGACTGTTGTTGCTGGCAATCCTGCAAAATTTATAAAATCAAGAAAAATAAGTAATAAGTCATAAAGTCACAAGGCGTGAAGGGTCAGAAAGTCGGGAATATATGAAATGGATAAATTTAAAGTGATTACTTCGTCGTAAAAAATACCCCACTTTAGTTTGTAAGTCCAAACGCACACCTCGTAATGACGTATACTATTGCACGTTATTGTTTTACCGGTTAATCGTCATTGCGAGCGGAATGAAATGTAGCGAAGCAATCCCATACTTAAGGATACATAACCAATGGAATAAGATTACGTCGGCATTAAAACATATTAGAATCAATTTGTAGATCCTTACATATGCCTCGTAATGACGGATACTATTGTACGTTATTGTTTACCGGGTTAATCGTCATTGCGAGCGGAATAAAATGTAGCGAAGCAATCCCATATTTAAGGACACCTAACCAATTGAATAAGATTACTTCGTCGTAAAACAACAATAACATAAGTTAAAAGCATTCAGGCTCACTTCGACCAGGCTCAGTGCATCGCCTGGTAATGACGAAAGACAAACATTTAAGACCAATGCAATATAAAGTCGGTAGCTAAAAAACTGTCCCCTCCACATGAACATCCTTTTTCTTACTGGGGTTTTCCCCGGCTACGGTGGTGTTGAAAGTGTGACCAGGGTGCTTGCCAATGAATTTACGGGTAAAGGGCATCACGTCTGGATTGCATCCTTTGAACAGGAAACCGTGGACGCGCATTTTAAACTGGACGCATCCGTCAGATTGATCGCCTTATCATATCCGGTCTGGAGATCCCGGAATACCAAACTGCTTTCATCGCTGATCGACACAAAGGCCATGGATATCATTATTAACCAGTGGTGTCTGCCATATTACGTGACCACCTTATGTAAAAACGCTATTGGAAGTAAACCGTGTAAGCTGATTTCAGTGCTTCACAATACACCGGATAAAAATGCGAGGATAGCATCCATTGAAGCGGCCATGCAATCATCAAAGCAAAACAGTATAAAAAACAGGGCCTATTATCCTGCAAAGCGCTGGTTAACCCGGGCTTTCATTCAATGGAGCATGCGTGATGTGTATCGCCGGAGCGACCGGTACGTGCTGCTTTCAGAGAGTTTTAAATCATCGTTTAAAGCATTTACAGGTATAAAAAATCCGGAAAAACTATCCTTCATCCCCAACCTCAACACACTGACGCCATCAGGCAAAACAACGATAGAAAAAGAAAACCTGATCCTCTATGTCGGCCGGCTGGATTTTTATCAGAAACGGGTTCACCGGATTATTGAATTGTGGGAGGACATCTATAATGATTATCCTGACTGGCGGTTAAGCATCACAGGGGATGGCAATGAGAAAGCAGACCTGCAGCACTATGTTGAAAACAGACAGATAAAACGTGTGGAATTTACAGGCAACCGGAATCCTTCACCGTACTACGAAAAGGCTAAACTTCTTCTCTTAACCTCCGAATTTGAAGGCTTTGGTCTGGTAATCACCGAGGGTATGAGTTTTGGAGTGGTCCCGGTGGTTTATGGCAGTTACTCCGCTGTATACGATATTATTGAACATCAACAGGATGGTGTTATTATTCCGAAACCCTATAACAAAGAAACAGCAAAAAAACTGGTAACAGGCCTGATGAATGATACCAAACAACTGGACCGCGTAGCAGCAAAAGCCAGGCAAAAAGTTAAGGTATTCGACCGGTCAACCATCATCTCTCACTGGGAGCATTTGTTTACAGCTCTCCATAATTCAACCATTGATCAATAGATCATTTATAAAACCACAGAAATCATTTAAATCTTTAGTGACATGAAACGAGAAAAGTTCATTACAACAATCAGAAATATGATTGTTCCGGCAGGAATGCTTGTCTATTTGACGCTCCTGCTTGCATGCGAGACGCAATCCAAGGAAATCGTTCCCGTTGAACGGGGGACAGAAACATCTTCGGTTTTAGATAGCCTGGATATCTCCCCTGAGTTCACATGGAAGACTACAAAAGTCGTCAGTTTCTCATTTGACGCAGTTTCCTACAATCCCGGGTTCTATTCTAAAATCGCCATCCGGAATGAAGACGGGGATGAGATTTTATCCGGTGGCGCCGGCAACAACATTATGTTTGTGGATAAACTGAGTATTGCCTCCGGTCAAACCTCACTCAGCGTGATGTGTACGTTCCCTTCAGGCAACCGGATGGAAAAAACATTTACCATTTCTGATGCAGAAATAGCCTTTACCTTTAATGAAAATGCCATTGAAAGTAAAAGCATAACAATGCAGATAACCGATTCAGATGGTGACGGTGTGCCGGATGATCTGGACGACTACCCTAATAATAAAAATGGGGCTTATACCTCGTTCAGTCCGGATGGAAAAAGTTATGGAACCCTGCTTTTTGAAGATAACTGGCCGGTTAAAGGTGACTATGACTTCAACGATCTGGTAATGCGGGTGGGTGTGATTTATGTCACGAAAGGCAATAATAAGGTATTCTTCATGAAGCTTCTGTTAAGAGTGAAAGCTGCCGGTGCCGGTTACGACAATGGTTTTGGTGTCTGGCTGCCAGAAATTTCAAAGGATGATCTGAGTGGGGCTACCGTAAAAAAAATTGTATATGAGCCTAAAGCCATCGTTGAATGTCCCGATGGCGACTGGAGTTATGTATTACCGGAAGTGCCCAATCCTGATAACCTGCCTGTAGAAGAAGGTCAGGGTGATAAAGTAGTTGTAATGGCTATAGATAATATAGACGATGTGATCATACAGGAGGATCCGGCGGGTGACTGGGCCTTTAATACAAAGCGTGACGGGAATAACGGTATTGGGAAACGGGTTGAACTGAATTTCTGGTTTAAAGATCTGACAAGCATCCAGGTGAACAGCTTAAACTGCGAGTCCATGAACTTTTTCATGACCAAAAACCAGGACCGGACCACTGAAATCCACCTGAGAAACCAGGCCCCAACGGATAAGATGAATTCAAGCCTGTTCGGTACCCGGGATGATTATTCTGTTCCGTCAGAGGATACCTACTACATCACCAGCAGTAACCTGCCATGGGCCATATATGTGGGGGCAGACATCACCTGGCCACTGGAATATATCAATGTATTACAGGCTTTTCCTGAGTTTGAAGGTTGGGCTACATCCGGCGGAACCAGCAATACAGACTGGTATGAACATCCTGAAAGCAGTAAAGTCTGGTAAACCGGAATAATTATAATGCTCCATCCTCCTCTGTTTAAGTTGTGGATGGAGCTCCTTATCCTGCTTCCGAAAAACGCCATAAAATTCTCATATCACAAAATATAAGAGGGGTAAAGCGCATTCTTAACATGCAATGTTATCATACTCTCATTTGAATTCATTAAAATTTTAAATTATGAAATTTTCAATCATTACAGCGACCTATAACTGCATGGATACAGTTAAAGATTGCCTGCATTCGGTATACAGTCAAAGTCATCCCAGAGTGGAACATATTATTATAGACGGTGCATCCAGTGACAGTACACTGGATTTAATCCGCAGGCAACCTACCCGGGCATCCAGGGTTATCTCTGAACCGGATAGAGGCATATATGATGCACTGAATAAAGGTATTCGTCATGCCACAGGGAATGTTATCGGTTTTCTGCACGCTGATGATGAATTATGGGATGAGAAAACCCTTGAACAGATCAATCAAACCTTTAAATTAAGTGGCGCAGACGTCATATATGGTGGCCTGGTTTATGTTTCAAAAGATCAGGAAAAACGCATCATCCGCACGTGGAAGAGTGAACCCTTTCATCCGGGCAAGTTACAGCGTGGCTGGATGCCGGCCCATCCCACCGTATTTATGAAGCGCGAAGTGTATGATAAACACGGCCAGTTTAACCTGGACTATAAGATATCGGCAGATTATGAATTTATCCTGCGCGTGTTTAAAGACACCTCCCTTAAAATCGTCAATGTACCCAATATCATTACTAAAATGCGGATAGGCGGAACCAGCAATAACGGCCTTAGAAACATAATACGTAAATCTTCCGAAGACTTTAGAGCTATGCGCAGCAATAAACTGCCTTTTCCAGTATTTGTATTGTTGTCGAAGAATATATCAAAAATTCCCCAGTTTTTCATTTAATAGTCAGGGTATTCCTGAAACTTCAGATTCTACAATTGAACCGAACTGAATTATCCTGTCAGTTTATATTAAAATAGTGGGTCGTTACATCATTTTGAGTAATTCACGCTTTCCAAAGCTGAATCTTCAGTTCTGAACCTTAGATCCGGTTTAACCGTGATCAATTCTCTCATTGATTATTTAGACATTCAGCGTCTGAAAAACCAAAATCTCTTTTAAAACCAAAAAACAGACATATTATGATTTGGAACAAACTTTTTGGTGACAGAAATGTCACCAAAGCGTCAGTAGAAACACCGGTTGGTATGGTAAAAACAGAATTTGCAGATGCCATTTATGTCAATGCTGATGAAGAACCACAACAGGCCTTTGTTTATATTCCACCGGATGAGGAAGTAAAAAGTGAATACAGCTATATCTTTGAACTGAAAAGAGCACTTAGAAGCAGGCTTTCAAAAACAATGTTCGATAAGGTTTTTTCAATCCTGATACTGATTGGTAGTTTTCCTGTTTTTGTAATTCTCTACCTCTTTAATCTGATAGAGGGTCTTCTTATTCCGGAAAACCGGGGGCCCCTGATTTTTTATTACAATGCCATTAGCCGTGGAAAGGTATTCCGGAAATACAAAATCAGACTCATCAAGCAGAAATACATCGATAAGGAACTTCAGGCCAAAGGCGACTGGCATGCATTTCAAAACGAGTGGATGCCGGAAGCCCGTACCTATCTCGGCCGCTTTGTCAAAAAATTTTATCTTGATGAGCTCCCCCAGTTTTTCTGTGTCCTTAAAGGGGATATGTCCATCATTGGTCCGCGCCCACTGGCGGTACACCATTATGAGCGGGATCTGGAACAGGGCAATGTGACCAGGGCCCTGATAAAAGGAGGCCTTCTGGGCATGGGACATATTAATAAAGGAACACCTGAGATGGGTAAACCCGTGTATGAATACAAATACATTGATAACTACATCTTTAGCTCGCCGGTCAAATTGTTATTTATTGATATCTCTATTATTTTAAAAGGTATAAAGGTCATGTTAAAAGCTAAAGGATTATGAATTAACAAACCCGGAAAAAACTACATTAAATTATCTGTTTGATCATCACTAATATTTCAGACGATAACATCTTATAAGGCGTAAAGCCTATTTTAGCGGAAAGAATTCGATTTACAAAGCAAAATATGATTGCGGCTAAAGAAGCAACTAAAGATAAGAGCTCCGAATGAAAATAGTAATTATGCAGTTGACCACTATAAAGTCCCTGTTAAACAGACCAGATGTGTCTTTGAGGATTTTATAACCCTACATATATGCCAGACAAACTTCCGGGATAGCATTAAAACCTGTCACTGCGTTGTTGGGAAATCTCTAAAAATAATTTACTACGATAAGATGAAAAGAATACTATCTTTTATGTTTACCATGTTTACACTAACCTTCATTTCCTGCGCCAAGGCACAAAACGATCAAAGCGAACTTAATCCAATGGAATTATTTAATGATACAGATGCACCGGTTGAACTTGTACATAAGGGCCTGACCTTTCAGAGTCCCTGGGGATACAACAAACCAGAAAATGCATCACGGCTTTATCCACTGCTGGTTTCCGGCAAATGGGGTGAAGGAGAAAAATATTATACGGAAGTTGCACGGGATTTCCCTGCTTTTGTTATTGACTACCAGAAAACAACAGATGCAGATGGTCAAGCCCTGGCGTACTGGATTAAAAGCGCCATAGATTCAGGCTATCGAATTGATCTGAACCGCATATATTTAACCGGATTTTCCTGGGGAGGATCCGGTTCGTACCCACTGGCAAAAGGAATGTTCGCTGAAAACATGTACTTCGCAGCCATAATACGTATAGCCGGACAAAGCCAGCCTGACCTGGGAAACGACATCGCCAAATATACTGCAGTATGGTATCACATCGGCCTGTCCGATATAAAATCGCGGGTAACTGTTGCACGAAAGGCATTAGAATACATGCGCAACTATGCATGCAACGACAATGCCACCGAAACAAAACTTTTAGACAGCTTAACGGGATTTGAAAGAAACACGCTAACACTTAACCGTGCCGGTCTTCCTGTGTTCAAATACAGTGAATATTCAGATATGGGTCATACTGCAGTGCCCTGTTATAAAGATGATAAACTTTTCAAATGGCTCTTTAGCCATTCTTTGAAATATAGTAAAGTTACCAAAGATATTAATGAATAATTTCAAGCTGTAACCAACTAAAGTCTCCAATTCAATTCTGAAGATAATGTTCAAAACCATTCCCTCCCTACTGATAATCCTGCTTTATGGAACCACTTTATTTAGTCAGCCCCATGATTTTGTTAAAGCGGATTTAAAGTACATTGAAACAGGAAATATCCGTTTGCACCATAAAATTATTCCGCTTTCTGACCCGGTATATCAATTCCTGGACTACCTGGAAACAGGCAAACATGTAAACCTTCTCCCCATGTCAAAACCGTATACGCGGATTACTGTTGTCAGACTACTTTCTGACGCATTACAAGCTGGAAGATTGACAGCAAAAGAACAATCACTGGTGCAAACATATCTGGAAGATCTGACCCACGGTTCCAACAGCATACGTATCTATCAGACCGAAAACAAGGACCGGTATGCTGTGTTGGGATTTAGTGCCCGTACCGAAATAGGGACAGGAATTGGTCAAGAAGGGACCTGGCAAACCAACCTGATCGCGGAACCGTTTGTCAGCGGAGATTTCGGCCAGCATATCTCCTTTTCTTTTAGCGGTGGTCCGGCTTTTGAACATTTAGCGCCGGATTACTTTGAAGGGTCATATACAAAAGACGGAGACGTTTATTTTCCTTATGATAATGTAGGATATGCCGCTTTGCCTTACCAGTTTGATTACATCACCATGTGGTCACATGTCAATGTGCCTGATTTTAAAGAGACCTCGCCTATCCATGAGAATCTTACGGCAGCCCTTATCTACCATACAGAACTCAACATGTCATGGTTTAACAACACCCTTCAGATCAATATTCACAACAGGAGACGCGCCTGGGGTTTTGATCAGCAAAACCTTGTACTTTCATCAACAGCACGCAGTTTTCCCGGAATTGAATTCAAAATTGAGCCAGTCCCCTGGTTGCGTTACTCCTACCTTACAGGCTCGCTGTTTTCATATGAATCACAAAGTAATACACTTGAAAACATTTACGGTTATGATATTGGGCAGGTACAAAAAAATTTCACAAATCATTTGCTGGAACTCATCCTGTGGAAAAACACCACCCTGGCAGCCGGTGGCAGCAATATCTGGTCCAAACGGTTTGAAATGGCCTACCTGGTCCCTTTCATGGTTCCCCATCTGGCACAGATTGAAGTGGGCGATCACGATAACCTGACCCTTTATTTTGATGCTGCTGTGAGGCTGTCCAACATGGGAAAACTATGGGGAGAGTTTTTTGTGGATGAATTTGGATGGGAAGGTAATGGCCGATTATTTCTACGTCCCCGTAACCGTTACGGGTGGCAGTTGGGCTGGCAGACTAATCTGTTATCTCATATAATCCCTTTTACCACTGCAAAACTAAGATACACACGTCTGACACCTTATGTTTATACCCATTACCCGGAAACGGACTTTAATCCCTTCGGTAACGATCGTCCTCTGGATATGACCTACACACACGATGGAAGTAACCTTGGTTTTTATCTGCCTCCCAATTCGGCCGAATGGAACCTGAACCTGACCAATTTTGCATTCAGGGACCTGGTTTTATCCTGGGACACCAGGTATATCAGACACGGCACCAACGATCTGTCTAATATGGAAGATAACCTTAACTTTGGCGATGTTTACCGCTATCAACGCCATAATGTTCTGGAATACCCGGAAATGAATTTAGGAAAGGACGGCATATATGATTATTCGGTAACAACAAAAATTGCGTTTGATTTTAAAGTTGCACGCCACATTAAGTTTATCAATTTTTATCATATAGTGGGCAGTATAGGATATGGAACATCCTGGTGGAAAAGCAACAACAGCGGCATAAGGGCTCCGAAAAGCAAACATATACTGACAAGCAGCATTGGTGTGGTGGTGGATATGTAGTATTTTCGTGACGAGTGAATGGCTATATGCACAGGTAAAATTTAAAGAATAGTGGATAATGAAAATTTTTCTATATGCTCATCAACTTTTTGTAACCGGTAAACTTTAAGCGGGAATTTGATTTTTTCAAAGATTCTTCCTGAATGTCCGTTCAGCCATTCGTTATAACCATCCAGACCTTAGTATCAGAAGTAGCAAACTCATACTCCAATGAACACACCTCAATTGGTTGAGATTACTTCTCCCGACGTAAACGTCGGGATCATAATGACGTATACTATTGCACGGCATTGTTTACACGGTCAATCGTCATTGCGAATGGAATGACGAACACAGTTTTCCGTCACATAGAGGAGTTATAGCTTCAAAGCAGCAGAAAACATTAAAACTTAAATATAAACTAATAGTCAGAAGTGTCTGAGAGCCACAAGCATCAATTTCTACTACCTTAGAATCTAGGTTCGAAAGACCTTCTGAATTACAGACACAAAATCTTATCCCTTAAAATATTTCGTCATCCGCGTAGTTCATCTTAAAACTGTCTATTATACTACCCCTGTGATGACGAATATAGATCCCTATCCCACTCCTCCTGGTCCTGATTCCTATCCGGACCGGGAGGAGTACTTCTTCCGGTGGCATGTTATCGAGAACAGTTAACATCGCCTTTTCAGGGCAGCAATTCATGGCCGGGGATTGAACATACCCGGTTAAACCTAACTGATATTACCGGATGATAAAGGTGGGATGATAACCTCTTCTTCCAATGTAATGCGTTTAACTGTAGTGGTCATATGCTCATTTGGACTGATTAAAATGAAATATATATATCTCTTCTCCATATTTTTAGTACTATGGTTTCCGGTCATATTGGCTCAACCCCTTCATCAGACCATTCGGGGCAGGATCATTGACGAAGTAACAGGCTATCCCTTACCCGGAGCCACTGTAACACTTACCGGCTCTGATCCCCTAATCGGAGTAACCACAAACACTGAAGGCTATTTCGAAATTGAACATGTCAGTCCGGGAAGACAGTCAGTTGATGTGTCTTTCGTGGGTTATGAGACAACAAAGGTCAGCAATATACTGGTTACAAGTGCTAAAGAAATTTACCTGGAGATCGAACTTCGTGAAAAGATTAAAGTTATAAATGAACTGACCGTCAGAGCTAAGAAACAGAGGGAAAGTGCACTTAACCCTATGGCAGCCGTAAGTGCCCGTTCCATTTCCATTGAGGAAACGGAACGTTTTGCCGGCAGTCTGGGTGATCCTGCACGTATGGTAGCTAATTTTGCAGGCGTAGTTGGTCAGAACGATATGCGGAATGATATTGTCATACGTGGGAACTCACCTATGGGATTGTTATGGCGACTTGAAGGCATGGAAATTCCTAACCCCAACCATTTTGCAGCCATGGGCACAACAGGTGGCCCGGTAAGCATTCTGAACAACAACCTTCTTACCCAATCGGATTTTATGACCGGAGCGTTCCCTGCTGAATTTGGGAATGCCCTGTCGGGTGTTTTTGATCTTAATATGCGGTCAGGAAATAACAAAAAACGCGAGTATGTAGGACAAGTAGGATTTAACGGCTTTGAGTTGGGAGCCGAAGGTCCTCTGGGCAGATCCCAAAGGGGTCAGAATGCCTCATATATGGCAAATTACAGGTATTCCACACTTGATGTGGTTAATAAGCTGGGATTTGATCTGGGAGCAGGGATGACCATTCCTCAGTATAAAGATCTCACTTTTGTCATCGATTTTCCCGGGAATAAGGCCGGACGATTCAAATTAATCGGTCTTTGGGGGAATAGCCTGATTGAACTGGGAAGGGGGACAGATGGTGGAATAACAACCGGCTATGTGTCCAGGAATACGGCCACCGATTTTGGAACAGAGTTGGGTTTTGTTGGATTAACCCATCAGTATTATTTCAATGAAAACATCCGGATCAGATCCACGCTGTCGGTACAGTATGCTATTTCAAAAACCAGCTATGATTCTGTTTATACCAACCCCGAAAGAATCATTCCATACTATCGCAGCACACAGAATGAATCAAAACTCTCATTAACAACAGAATACAAACATAAAATTAACAGCCGGAATAATTACAGCTTAGGAATTATAAGGGACCATTTTATAATTAACTATGCCGACAGCGTCCATTATCCTGAATTTGAAAGATTTGTCCGTATTCTTGATATCAAGGGTAATAATAACTTATGGAGAGGTTATGTCCAGTGGCAGCACAAATTCAGCAGCAAACTGACACTCAACTGTGGACTTTACAGTCAGTACTATGACCTGAATGAACAATGGATTCAGGAACCGAGACTTTCTATGGTTTGGCAGATTAGTCAGTCTCAGACCCTGTCCGCCGGCTATGGGAAACACAGCCAGATACAAGCTAAAAGTATATACTATCACCAGTTTTATGATTCATCAACAGATAGCTCCTACACCACTAACGAAAATCTGAAAATGTCACGGAGCAACCATTATGTCTTAAGCTATAATCTATTGATTACCCATATATTGAGATTCAAAACAGAATTATATTACCAGTATCTATATGACATACCTGGTAAAATATATCAAAACTCTGCCTATGACAGGCAGTTTGCCATGATCAATGCCGGAGATTACTTTACTGTTCCTGCTGAAAATTTTCTAAGCAATAATGTTACGGGTGAAAATTACGGGATAGAATTTACAATGGAAAGATTTCTTGACCGGGGGTTCTATTTCTTATGGACCACTTCCTTGTATGAATCAAAATACAAACCTCTGGATGGTATATGGCGTAATACAGCGTTTAACGGCAATTTTGTGTGCAATCTGCTTCTAGGGTATGAAATCCAAATGAATGAAAAAGCTATGTTGACATTTGACTCTAAAACAGTTTATGCCGGAGGACGCAGATATGTACCATATAATCAGGAAGCTTCTGCATCCACCCATTCTGCAGTTCTGGATTGGGAACATGCCTGGGAAAAACGCTTTGGCAACTACTTCAGAACGGATTTAAGGATCGGTTTCAAATATAATCGTGAAAAAATGACCATGGAATGGGGGCTTGACCTGCAAAACCTGACCAACTACAGGAATGTGTTTCAAATACAGTATGATGTCAACAGAAATGAAGAATATGCTGTGTATCAACAAGGTTTCTTTCCGATGATGCTTTACAGGGTACAGTTTTAATCTGATCAGTAGTTTATATCTCCCAGTTCTTTTATTCAAGAAATCCTTCTAACATATGTAAATAATCAAACACTTTTCCTGAATAACTCATGGTGAAACTGACATATGCAGCTATCCGGTATAACATATAAACATAACTCTGCAGGTAGCAAAAATGAATGAAAAAGAGATTTTATATAACTTCATTGTAAATAATTATAATCTTGAAATGTTAGAAACAAAGATTAAGGCATTTAATCCCTTCAAGGTTCTGGCAATTGAGACGGATGAAATAAAACATTCCAATGTTTTGGCTTGGTTGCTTAATCCGAATGAAAATCATGGTCTGGGCGATTATTTTCTGAAGGTCGTGTTATCTCAAGTTGTTTTAATGAATGAAGATATCTTAGGTGATAGAATATCCCAATTACAAATTCATATGGCTGATTTTGGAGATACCGTATTGAAAACAGATGAACAAAACAATGCAATCTGCTTAAAGTCAAAAAGTAACAGCTTACTATTTATTATTAAAAACAAAATTCACTCAAGGGACAGCAAACAACCGTTGTCAGCTTATCTAAATGTTGTTAATGCAGCATTCCCGGATTATATAAAAATACCTGCCCTTTTAACAACTACCGGAGATGAGCCTGAAAATAATAACGAATGCGGTATTCTGAGTCATGAAATTCTGCACAAACTGATCCATGACACGTTGAAAGCAAATGAGAAATATCTTTCGAAAGAGATATCAGACTTTATACGGTTTTATTTAAGGACACTCGAAAAAACACTTGGAATGAATGAACAGTTAAAAGCACTATGTCTCAAAATTTATAACGAACACCGTGATGCCATCGATATAATAAATGAAACAATTGTACATGATGAAACATCTCTGAAAGAGGCGTTCCTATCGTTTAAGACACTACATAAAATCAAAGAATACTACTTAAGCGATAGAGATTTCTGGTTTCTTCCTGTTGAGTTAACAAAATTATTACCCGGAATGGATTTAGGTTGGAGAGTTCCTTATCCCATTGCAATCAGGATTTCAAAAAGAGATGATACAAGGTTAAGATTTCATATTGAAATTGGACCTTTTGAAAACGGATCAGAAAGACAGAGGTTTATCCGGTTCCTGGAAAAGAATGGCTTCATCATAAAAAGCAGAGCAAAAAAACCTGAATCAAAATATACCATGCTGGTATCAGGATTTATGAGAATTAATGACTGGAGTGATAAGAAAGAATTGATTGAAGCTGTCGATAAAATCTACAGCAAAAACATGAAAGAAATTAAAAAGATTATTGAAACGGTAAAGAAATATGATTTTTAAATTCCGTACAAAAAGATAGATATGAGATCTTTTACCTCCTTGGTCGAAGTTATAATTGTAAGGATATTTTTGTTAGACTGATATTAGGTTCTTGACTGTTTACAGGGCTAGAACAATTACGCATATAAAACGTAAGTAAAGTCATTTGCATAAAAAAGAGAAATTATTAGTTTTAAATATTAAATTTAAATTACCTGTACGATTATGTTAATTGCAATACACAAACAAAAAGGCAGTTTCAGTGATGGCTGGATTGCATACTGCGAGGAAAAGAATATTCCTTATAAGCTTGTAAATTGTTATGATACGGATATTATAAAAAAGCTTGAGGATTGTGACGGTTTAATGTGGCACTGGAATCAAAACGATTACAGAGCACCTCTTTTTGCACGTCAGCTCACCATATCTTTGCAAAAGAAAGGAATTAAGGTGTTTCCGGATATTAATACAGTTTGGCATTTTGATGACAAACTCGGACAAAAATATCTGATGGAATCCATCCAGGCGCCCTATGTGCCTACTCACATATATTATACAAAGCAGGACGCCCTGAACTGGTCTGCACAAACCTCCTATCCAAAAGTTTTTAAACTAAGAGGTGGAGCCAGTGGAGTAAACGTTATTAAGGTTAATACCCGAGGTGCAGCTAAAAAACTTATTCAAAAATCCTTTAGACGCGGCTATAAACATATCAATCGTTATGTTAGGTTTAAAGACCGGTTTTGGTTGTTGAAAAGAGATAAGAACCTTCATGCTCTTCGTGGTGTCTTGTCAGGCTTTATACGCTTATTCATTCCAACATCAGTAGAACGAATGTCCGGGAAAGAACTTGGTTATGTGATGTTTCAGGATTTTATTCCCGGTAATACCTATGATACGCGATTAATTGTGGTTGGAGACCGGTGTTTCGGAACCAGAAGATATTGTCGGCCCGGAGATTTCAGAGCATCCGGAAGCGGTCTTTATGATAACAGTCCCGAAATATTTGATATGAATTGTGTGAAACTTGCTTTTGAAATATCTGAAAAGATTGGTTCACAATCCATTGCTTTTGACTTTATATACGATGGCATAAAGCCCGTAATCTGTGAAATAAGTTACATCTATTGTCGTGATATAATAGCCAATTGCGATGGTTACTGGAACAAGGAACTACAATGGATTACTGCTGAGGTTAATGCTGAAAAATTTATAGCAGAAGATTTTATAAATTCGCTTAAGTCATAGACATCAATTACCATTTAAGGTTTCAAAATTCATCTGAAATAGTTTCAGTTTACATATTTTGTATGTTTTGTTTTAACCAAGACTAATTTCGACTTTCGTACCCTTACCGCCGGATTCATATAAATCGGTTATGGCTAAAGTATAGTTTTTTTGAAATAGTTTGTTTATTCTGACCAGCTGTTCTTTCAGCAATTTTAAACCGACACCATTCCCTTTCGTTGAACCTTCATGTTTTGAGGCATTAATTCCAATGCCGTTATCCTCAATAGTTATTATGGTTTTGTGATTCGTGTTATCGATACGGATAAGGATTTCCCCAACATAATCTATGCGGTAAAAAGCATGTTTTACCGCATTCTCAACAATTCCCTGAAGCAGTAGCTTAGGAATTTCAATGTGACCCACATCCGGATTATTTCTAATCTCAATGGCGTACCTGAACAAGCCTTTAAACCGCGTTTTCTGAAACTCCAGGTAATCTTCGGTGAATTGTAATTCATCGCCCAGGGGTATTAAAACCTTATCTGCTGTGTGAAGCGATGAACGGACCATCTCACTGAATCGTTGAAAAAGATCGTATGCTGTTCTTTTATCCTCCTTGTATATAGCACTGGCAACCGAATTCAGCGCATTAAATGTAAAATGCGGATCCAGCTGGTTCTTAAAGTTTTGGAGCTGCAAACCGGCAATTCTTCTCTCCATCTTCTGGGCATATTCAATTCTTTTTCTATAATTAACCATGATCACCATTACAAAAGCAGAACAAACTATGTATACCAGGACATAGAATGGTATTTTAAGCTTATATACCGGATTCTGAATAAAATGCATATCATAAACACTTTGATCTGTAGTGAGTAATATATGTCCTGATCTCTGTTCAGATTTTGAACTGATATTTGAAACATACCTTTCCTGAATCGGGAATTTCAACTTGTTCTTATGCTTCAGGTTATTACTTTGTATAGTTATGCTGTTTTCGATGGGATTCACTAATATCAATTCACTTTGACCATCGTGATCCACATCACAATTCATCGGAGATTTATCAAAAAAAATAAGTCTTTTAAAAGGATTATCTTTAAGCCCGAATGTTTCAGGATTGAATAAATACGAATTAGTCATTTTATCTTTTTCACCAATTAGAACAAAATAATCTCTCTTCTTAATATTTATTCGGTTCAGTCTGGGGGCATAAAGAAAATGTATATTCAGACTATCCGTTATTTCACCACTTTCTGTCAGTTTTAATAAGGCACTAGGGTGTCCAAACGAACCGTAATTCCAATAGGAACAAACAAAACTACTGTCATCTATCCTGTATATATCATTCCCCGATCCTTTACCTCTAAGATATTTAGGCTTACCCTTCAGCTTCAAGTCATTGTCATAAGAAAAAATCCACACACATGTATCATGATAAGGAAAGGGATATGCACTGGAACAATTATTGGCAGCATGCGTAAGAGAAAGAAAAAACATTCTGCCATCTTCCTTATAAAATGCCCGTACTCTTTGCTGAGAACCTGTGTTTAAGGATTTAATGATTTTATCGTTCTGAAAGTTATAGCCAAATATGCGTCTGGGAAACATGCTGAAACCTGAATTAATAACAAAATACAGAATATCTGATTGATCAGGTTTTTCTGTTATCCATTCTATGGTAAAATTTTCTCCTTTTGAAAACACATTACCAACTACAGTCACAAAAATATTTTTTTTAAGCCATGTTAGGGTTTTAAAATCAAAACGGTTAAGGAATATTGTATCTTTGTTTTGCGTGAATACAATTAATTCAGCAAAATTATCATTTGCTTTATCTATAAACATTGGGTGTATAAACCGATATGATCTTATTGTGGGATGATCACAATTTATTTGTTCAATTAATTCATCATTTACATTATAGAGATTAAAAAACAGATTCCCTGCAGCATTATTCCCAAACATAAATTTTTCAATATTTCCGTCATCATTTATATCTTTATAAAATTGCGTATCTCCAATTGTCTTGTTTGGAGTTCTGGTTAAAAAATTCATTTTGAATTTGTTGAAATCAATAGGTTGCAATAACAGGATTATTAAAGCAGGAAAAACTGCGATTATAAACGGATTTAACCAGGTAAGCTGTCCTCCGCCAGCGGCTCTTATAAGGGCAATAAGTTTTTTCAGATTATTGAAGTATTTTATTGAAGGTGGTCATAAACACACCTGATATCTCTTTTTGTATTTCATTATCTCCGATTCTTGCGACACAGTTCTTCTTAGCCTTGTCAATTTTGAATAAATAATGCTTATTCATAACACACGAACGATTGATTCTGTAAAAATCACTCTGGGGTAATTTTTTATGTAATCTCCCCATGTTATAGGAAGAGATATAGGCCTGATTATTAATCAGGGTTATTCTGGAATAATTCCCTTCAGCTTCCAGAAATAAGATATCGTTTGTATTTATATAAACATATCCATCGTTAACCGGTAACTTAATCATACCTTTATAATCTCTTATTTCCACTTCTTTTTTAATATCTAAGATACGATCTGTAATGTCTTTCAGCTGATGCCGGTTGACAGGCTTCAAAAGGAAAGCAAAAACATTATGTAATATGGCATCACTGATATAACTTCGGTGAGCTGAGACAATTACAACATATACTTCCGTATTATACTCTCTTATATTCTCAAGTAACTGAATGCCATTTATTCCCGGCATATTAATATCCAGAAATACAACGTCCGGTTGAAATTTACTTACATTACATTCCACCTTTAACGGATTCGAAATCCTGTCGATAACGTCGATATAGTCAATATCGGATAATAAATTATCCATCACATCAATTGCATCATGTTCATCATCAACAAGAAGAGCTCTAATTTTTTTCATTTTCGGTCGTTTATAGCCTAAATTTAATAAATTAACATTTATTTGCAAACTAAAATTAGGATTTGATCTGTTTTTAGGGGTAATTACTACTATTTAAAACCTATACCGTTTTCTGACGTGCATGAATCCACCATTTCAATATTATTATAAATTGTTTGGAAGTGCTTAAACAAACTTCCTTAACTTTCAGTTGTTAATTTTTTATATTTGGATCTCAATCATAACCTTATGCAAAAAGCACTCATCATTGGCGGCGGAATCGGTGGCCTCGCTGTGGCACTCAGACTTAAAAAAGCAGGTCTGAACGTAACGCTTTTTGAAAAGAACCCAACCATTGGTGGTAAAATGGGAGAAATCCGGTCAAAGGGTTTTCGTTTCGATACCGGACCGTCACTTTTTACTCTTCCTGAGTTGAGTGATGAGCTTTTTGAACTTTTTGATAAAAACCCACGTGATTACTTCACCTATACGAAGCTTGATAATTCCTGCCGTTATTTTTTTCATGATGGAACAGTTGTCAATGCCTGGGCAGATATCGACCGGTTTTCGGATGAAGCTTATGAAGTCTTGGGTGAACCAAAGAATAATCTGAAGAAGTACCTTAAGCGCTACAGAAAACTTTATCAGACGGCATCTCCTGTATTTCTGTTCAATGCGTTTCAGCGCTGGAAGAATTTTGCAAAAAAGGAATTTCGCGGAATGCTTTTTCATTTACATGAGCTGGATTCCCTCTACACCATGCACAGGCGCAATAAAAAAGCATTTCAGTCCCCTCATATGGTACAGATTTTTGACCGGTATGCAACGTATAATGGATCAGATCCGTTCAGAGCACCTGCTACTTTAAACATGATAGCACACCTGGAACATAATCTTGGCGCCTATTTCCCTGACGAAGGGATACGATCTATTGCGCTATCCATGGAAAAACTGGCTATAGAAGAAGGGATAGAAATTAAAACGAACAGCTCTATTAAAAAAATTCTGCATGACGGTAATAAAGTAACGGGTATTGTATGTGACGGTAAGGAAATGAATGCAGATATTATCATCAGTGATGCAGATGTCAGGACCATTTACATGAACCTTTTTGAAGGGATCAGGCCACCAAAATCCATCATCAATAAAGAACTGTCCTCCTCTGCCCTCATTTTTTACTGGGGTGTTGATTTTAACAGTAGTCTTGATGTGCACAATATTTTGTTTGCTAAGGACTACCAGTCAGAGTTCAAAGCCATTTTTAAAGACAAAATTCTGTATCATGATCCAACCATATACATATTTATCAGTAAAAAAGTAGTCAAAACAGATGCCCCTGAAGGTTGCGAAAACTGGTTTGTCATGTTGAATGTGCCTGCCAATCATAATCATGACTGGGAAAAACTGAGAAATGATGCCAGGATGTATATTCAGAAAAAAATTGATAAATTGCTGAACGTGAATATCAGGGAGCATATTCTAACTGAAAATATTGCCGATCCTGTGACAATTGAACGTAACACCTCTTCATTCAGGGGAGCGCTCTACGGAAACAGTTCAAACAGTTTATTTGCAGCATTTAACCGGCATGCAAACTTCAGTTCACAGTTTAAAAACCTGTGGTTTACGGGTGGCAGTGTGCATCCCGGCGGGGGAATACCACTGTGTATTGCTTCAGCCAGAATAGTTGCTGATGAAGTCAAAACGTACATAAATAAGGGTGAATTTTAACATAAGAGTTTAACATGGATATAAAACGAATTGCGATACCAAGACCGGAACCGTCCAAAGCGATCCGCTCTGTGTCTTCTGTTTTGCTGGTAGGCATAATAGGTTTTGCCATACCACTATCACGACCGGTTTTTCAGGCTATGACACCGTTGGTCATACTGCTGGCAGTTTTAGGTTCTATCCATTACCACGATGGTGACCGCAACTTAAAGATGGTCATTTTATCAGTTTTTATCTTTATGGCCGGATTTAGTGTTGAGGCATTGGGCGTAAAAACCGGTATCATTTTCGGATCATACCGGTATGGAAAAGTTTTAGGTCCAAAGGTTATGGGGACACCGCTTATCATAGGACTTAACTGGTTGCTCCTGGTTTATACAGCCAGAGCTATGATAGAATACTGGGATACATCGGAATGGATTAAGGTACCCGTTGTTGCCATACTGGTTACTGCATTCGACATTGTGCTTGAACCGGTCGCTATAAAACTGGGCTTCTGGAGCTGGGAAGCCATTCAGGTTCCCCTTCAAAACTATATTGCATGGTTCGTAATAGCGCTGATTTTTTCCTCTCTTATGGCCATTTCAAAAGTGAAACTGATGAATGAAATGGGCGGTCCGCTCTTCTTCATGCTTTTCCTATTTTTCCTGGTACTGAATATTGTAATACTGTTTATCTGAACTATGCTGGAAGCAAGACATAATAAGCACTATGTTTCTTTCTTTAATTGGTATATACACCGGTTGAATTTGCGAAATTTTCATCAATTAAATTTTAATGAAGTTTCAAAAAACACTGTCAATAGTGCTATATTGGCTATTGGGAACCATTTCAGCTGGTGGGACGGATTCTGGATGTATGATCTGAACCGGATAAACATTGGTAAAAGATTCCATATCATTATGCTGTATGAGCAACTTAAATCCAGAATGTATTTTAATAAAATAGGAGCTGCCGGTCTCAAACGTAACAGTCGAAATACCCTGAAATTGTTGGATTACTGTTCCAGGCTGATGCAAAATCCGGATAATATTCTGTTTTTTTTCCCTGAGGGTGAAATCAGACCACAAAACCAGGAAACCGTTCATTTTGAAAAAGGGATTATGCGCATCATAGATCGGGCGCCGGATAATCTTCAGTTAATGTTCGTAGTCAACCTGACAGAGTATTTTTCAAATAAAAAACCGACCTTATACTCTTTTTATAAAAGCATTGAAGCAAAATCCTTCACAAATATCAGTGAAATGGAAAATGCCTACAACAGCTTCCTGGCCGAATGCAGAAACCGTTTAAACGCGCTTAATGTATGATTGCCCTGGCTGTAATCATATTATTTTATCTGCTGATCCGAAATGTGGTCGTACTGTATAATTTTGCCATTCAGCCATACCTTATTCAACTGGTACCGGAACATGAACCTCTGATTTCCATTCTGATCCCTGCAAGAAATGAAGAAGACAATATCGGGTCCTTACTGAAACAAATAAGCTCACAAACTTACCGTCGTCTGGAGGTGCTGGTGTATGATGATCAAAGCGATGACAGGACAGCAGAAATAGTGACCCGTTTTTCAGAAAATGACGAGAGGGTAAAACTGGTAAAAGGGCTAAAACTACCTGAGGGATGGCTGGGGAAAAATCATGCCTGCTATCAACTGGCCAAAGCCTCTAATGGTGATTATCTGATGTTTATGGATGCTGATGTTCGTCCTGAAGCCCATCTGGCGTCCAGTGCTGTCGGTTATTTACAGCACAAAAAAGCAGGACTGTTGTCCATTTTTCCACACCAGTTTAAAAAAACCATGGGCGAACAGCTTACCGTATCTCTGATGTACGATATCCTGTTAACCTTGCTTCCGCTGGCTTTTGTCAGAAAAAGCAGACGGCCTGTTTTTAGTGGCGCTAATGGTCAGTTTATGCTGTTTGAACGCTCAGTATACATGGAACATCAACCCCACTGGTGGAAAAAAGATCAGGCGGTAGAAGACATCGCCATTATGCAGTTGTTCAAGAAATTTAATATCCGGTGTATCACACTGCTTGGAGGAGATGATATTTCCTGCCGAATGTATAATAGCGGGACTGAAGCCATCAATGGATTTGCAAAAAATGTCATCCGTTTTTTTGGCAACAGCATTGCTTTTACATTATTTCATGTACTTGTTACAACATCAGGACTTGTAATCATGTTATTAATGCCTGATTTCAGATTTCTTTCCATGTACCTTATTGGCGTATTGGTTTACAAAGCTGTTGTTGGCCGCTTATCACAGGAGAGCATGCTTAAAGCCTGGATTCTGATCATTCCACGACAGCTTATGTTTATCACCGTTGTCATCCGGGCTCTGAGTTTCAGGTTTCGGCAAAACTATTCATGGAAGGGTAGAAAAATTAAAATCTAATGAGTAAAAAACAAAATATCGCAGTATTCTGGTTTCGCAGAGATTTGCGCATACACGACAACCACGGACTTTACAAAGCTCTCACGTCCGGCTTACCGGTTCTGCCACTGTTTATTTTCGATACTGACATTCTGAATAAACTCGATAATAAGTGCGATCGACGCGTTGCTTTTATTCACGAAAAAGTGACAGAACTCAAAACAAAACTGAACGAGGCCGGCTCGGATCTGGTTGTGAAACACGGGAAACCGGTTGAAATTTACAGGGAGCTGTTCGGGGAATTTACCATTACTTCGGTCTGGTTCAACCACGATTTTGAACCGGATGCCGTAAACCGGGATAAAGCTGTGACTGAGCTTGCCTTAATGAATGGCATAGAAGTTTATTCCTTTAAGGACCAGGTTATTTTTGAAAAAGATGAGGTTCTGAAGGATGATGGGAACCCTTATACCGTTTTCACACCTTACAGCAAAAAGTGGTTATCAGGTCTGGGTAAAAAAGATATGGAATCCTACCCTTCTGAAGAGCACACAAATGCATTTTTAAAAACTGAACCTACACCTATGCCCTCGCTTTCCGGAATAGGATTCAGGGAGACTGATCATATGGTTTCTCCTGTTCGTATTGATGAAGCTATTATACAGCATTACGACAAAACGAGAGATTATCCGGCACAGGACGGCACATCGAAGGTGTCGGTTCATCTCCGGTTTGGAACATTAAGCATCAGGGAACTGGTCAGAACAGCTTTCCGGATGAATAAAACCTATTTGAATGAACTCATCTGGCGCGAGTTTTACATGATGATCCTCTGGCATTTTCCATATGTGGTTGACGGGGCTTTTAAACCGGCTTACAATCATATTCCATGGCGCAATAATGAAAAGGAGTTTGACATCTGGTGCAATGGAAAGACCGGTTATCCAATTGTTGATGCTGCGATGAACCAGATTAACCGAACCGGCTACATGCACAACCGTGCAAGAATGATTGTTGCCAGTTTTCTGACTAAACATCTGTTAATCGACTGGCGATGGGGGGAAGCCTATTTCGCTGAAAAACTGACGGATTACGAGTTATCGAGCAATAACGGCGGCTGGCAATGGGCAGCAGGTACAGGCTGTGATGCTGCGCCCTATTTTCGTATTTTTAACCCGGAATCACAAACGAAAAAATTCGATCCCGATGGAAAATACATCGAAACATGGCTGGGGGATGATTTGCATATGGTACAGCCTGTGGTGGATCATAAGATGGCAAGGGAAAGAGCTTTAAAGGTATATAAAGAAACACTTAACAAACTTAAATGAGACCATACGTTTTCATACTCCTGCTTGTATTCAAGGCTTCCATTATTAAAGCTGAAGATTTTAAGGCAGAAATATACAGTGCTTATATCTCCGGCAATATGGAAAAATGGGAGCAGGTCCTGAACAATATGGAAAAACTTTACCAGTCGAAACCAGACATTAAGTTACTGGAAAACATCGTTGAAGCTCAGTATGGACTGATTGGATTTTTAATTGGTGAAGATCAGGATGATAAAGCCGGGAAGATTCTGATTGTTGCAGAAAAAAATCTGGATTTGCTCATGAAACGCAACGATAAAGTTGCAAGATACTGGGCTTATAAATGTGCTTTTACCGGCTTTAAGATTGGCATATCACCCTATAAAGCACCATTTCTCGGCCCACGCAGCTTCAGTTACATAAACGAGGCGTTGGCCCTGGATGATCATAATCCGTATGTACTGATGGAATATGCCAATGGAAAATACTACGCTCCTGCCTTTGCTGGCGGTGACAAAACCCTGGCCATCAGCACCTATGACAAAGCCATCCACATGCTGGAATCTGATAGTGTGAACCTGAAAAACAGCTGGTATTACCTGATGGCTAAAACAAATTATGGCACAGCCTTACTAAAGAAAGGTTATAAAACGAATGCCATTCGTATTTTTGATGAGATTCTGATTTTTGAACCCCGTTACAGTTGGGTCGCGAATGAATTAAAACCGGAAGCATTAAAAAACTGATCCAATGTTTGACCTCACATCACTGCTGTTTTTTCTGGGCTCCTCCGTACTGATTATTCTTGCTCCGGGACCTGATATTATTTTCACCGTTACCCAGGGATTGTCAAACGGAAAGCGGGCCGGTATTACTACTGCCATGGGTCTGGCAAGCGGTAACCTGGTGCATACTTCTGCTGCTGCATTGGGTTTGTCGGTCCTTTTTAAAACATCGCCTGTTGCATTCTGGATACTGAAAATTGCAGGAGCTGTTTACCTGTTTTATCTGGCTTACATGAGCATTAAACACCGGAATGACAGTCTGAATATTTCCGGATCTGTAACAAAAAAAGATAACCTGTTCTGGCGGGGCTTTCTTATGAACATTATGAATCCGAAAGTCGCCTTATTTTTTATCGCATTCTTACCACGATTTGTAGATCCTGACCTGGGGAAGGTTATGCTTCAGTTTATTGTTCTGGGCGTAATTTTTGCCTTTCAGGTGGTTGTTGTTTTTGGTTCTGCAGGATATTTTGCCGGCACATTTGGCGAAATGTTACGTGAGCATAATAATTTTTCGCGTAATATGAATGTGATCTCCGCCGTTGTTTTTACCGGAATTGCCATTTCACTCTTATTTTTTTAATCTTCCTTTATATGTAGTTTCTGTTGTAGAATTAATCTACATCATCATGGTGAATCCACAGCTGATGTGATATTGTCCGTTCACTTATTCCCTGCATAAAAACAATTTTTATTCTACTGGTATTTAATACATTAACTCAACCCTTACACATCCAAAAATTTTGTGGCACATCCTTTTCTTATATACAGATCAAAGCGTAACAATTACTAATTAAAAAAATAAGTTATGAAAAAATTAATGATTTTAACAGCAGCAGTGATGACACTTGGATTGTCAGTACCAACTATAAGTAATGCCACAGTACATGAAAATTCTGCAGTAGCAGCGCAACAGGATGAGGTAACCTATAAGGAGATCACAAAAGATGATGTTCCTGAAGTGATTACCACAGCCTTAAGTGAAAAATTCTCAAACTTCACAGTAGACAAGTATTACCTGGGAAGTGATGGCACGTACAAAGTAGATGTCAGTAAGGAAGATACAAAATGGGCCCTTTATTTCGATAAAGAAGGAACTGTTTTTAAGAAAGAAGATTTGAATGCGGATAGTTCTGCTGAAGAACAATCACCATCAGAAGAGTAAACTTCATAAAAAGTACCCAAATCATCTTAATTATCATCAGGATAACAGGTATCCAATAACCTCTGACCGGAGCCCTCCGGCAGGGGTTTTTTTAATTTAATATGTCATAATAAAAATCTGTATTGTTCTTCTTAAGCAATATTCATAAATTGGGGAATTCTTTTTTGATGTAATATGTATGGCAAATATCCTGGTAATTGATGATGATGTAACGTTTTGTATGATGCTTAAAACCTACCTGGAAAAGCATAAATACAAAGTAACTTCAGTTTTTTCTCCTGCAACTGTTAAAGACCTGATCACTAAAACTTTTTTCGATGTGGTATTAACTGACCTTCGATTGCCTGATATAAATGGCATGGACGTCATCCGTCTGATAAAGAGCATTACGCCTAAAACACAGATAATCATGATGACCAGCTACGCCAATTATAACACGGCCATACAATCCATCAAAGAAGGTGCCTTTAATTACATACCCAAACCTTTTTTGCCCGATGAAGTGCTGAAACTAATCGAGGAAGCCATTGAGACTGCTAAACGCGACGATGAACATAAACCAGGCAAAAAGGAAGAAAACAAGGATTTTGTTGAAGGAAAGAGTCCGGCGTCAAAACGGTTAAAACGGTATATTGAACTGGTTGCTCCAACGCCGATGTCTGTCTTAATTATCGGAGAAAGCGGAACAGGGAAAGAGCTGGTAGCACGTACTATTCATAATCTGAGCGACAGAAGAAAGAAACCTTTTGTTGCGGTGGATTGTGGTGCTATACCAAGAGAACTTGTGGCGAGTGAATTTTTCGGACATGTAAAAGGATCCTTTACCGGAGCGGTTACAGATAAAGTGGGCCAGTTTGAAGCAGCTAACGGCGGAACATTATTTCTGGATGAAATCGGCAACCTTTCGTATGATTCCCAGGTTCAGCTTTTAAGAACCATACAGGAACGTGTAATCAAGCCGGTGGGCAGCACAAAAGAGGTGAAAATTGATGTCCGCATTGTTGCAGCAACAAATGAAGACCTGAGAGATGCCTGTGAAAAAGGAGATTTCAGAGAGGACCTGTTTCACCGGTTAAATGAATTTATGATCGAAGTTCCAGCCCTCAGAGAAAGGCAGGCAGATATAATGATGTTCGCCGAACATTTTCTGGATCAGGCTAACGCATTTCTTAACCGCAGCGTGGATGGCTTTGACAATGATGTGACTTCTGTTTTTATGCAATATGACTGGCCGGGAAACCTTCGCGAAATGCTGAATGTGGTTAAACGGGCAACACTTTTGACCGAAGGAAATGAAATAAGCCGGGCCGATATTCCTGAAGAGTTATACGAAAAGCCCGATAGTGAATCTGCATTCTCACTTTACAACAGTCAAAATGAAAAGGAACTCATCCTTAAGGCTCTTGACGCCACAGGTCATAATAAAAGCCAGGCTGCCAGACTGCTGAAAATAGATCGTAAAACACTGTACAATAAACTCAGGTTATACAATATTGAGCTTTCCGATGGAAAAGAAGGTACTGACTGAAGGGGTCTAAATATTCTCCTTCTGTTTTATCGTGTGAATCAACCGGTTCATTTTTCTGATACCATTGAAGGTTAGCTCTATTAATTGCTGTTCCGTCATCCCTGATGTTCTGTAATTCTCCAGGTCAGAAAAAATACCGATCAGCTCCCTGACCTCCATCTGCCTGAGGAAATTCAACATTTTATGGGCTACCTCACTAATGTTATCAAAATTCCGGTCGGTAAGATTTGTTTCAAGCAGGGTAATATGCTCTTTGCTTGTTTCAACATATGAACGCAATATACTTTTTAGTCCTTCGCGATCTTCTCCGACAAAACGTTTTATTTTATCCAGGCTGTAACTTAAATCCTGTTCCGTGTTTACCACCTTACCATTTATTATTTTTTCAAGGCTGGAAACGATAATATCAAGCAAATCATTGGGATCAAATGGTTTCTGTATAAATGCCATAAAGTTATCTTCTATTTCCTGATCACTACTTTCATCCCGCCCTGACATGGCAATAGCCGGAAAACTTCCTCCTGATTTCTGTTTTATCCTCTTCAGTAAATCAGGACCATCCATTCCGGGCATCTGAACATCGGTGATGACTAAATCGGCTTTACGGGTTTCAAACTCATTTGCAGCTAACAATGGATCATTAAAAACCCGAACGGTTGCTCCATAAGATGTTAATACGGCATCAAGCATTTCCAGCATCAGTTCATCGTCATCAACAACCCAGATTGTCATTTCGCGTAAAACAGCAAGATCTGAAGTTGTCTTTTCAGATTTTATATCCGGAATATTCTCTGCTTTCTGCCCGGTTTTATCCAGCGGAAACTTAAGCGTAAAATGGCTTCCCTTTCCGGGTGAACTGATAACACTTATATTCCCCTGCAAAAGATCCACCAGCTTTTTTGTTATGGTCAGCCCCAGTCCCGTACCTTCATATGACCCTTTATCAGCCTTACCTCTTGCAAATTCATCAAAAATATAGGGCAGCTCATCTCGATCTATGCCAATTCCGGTATCAATAACTTCGAGTGTGATTTCATCTGTTTTATCGTTTATGCTTTTAGGGGCAACCCTGACCTCAACAGAGCCTGTATTTGTAAATTTTATGGCATTTGAAATGAGATTAACCAGGATCTGGGTGATCCTTACGGGGTCACCAATATAGTTCTGTTCGGGTAATATCTTATTGTCGAGTTTAAAGTCAACTTTTTTGTTTATTGCACCGGGTCTGTAATTTTCTGTTACCTCATTAATAAGCAAACAGAGGTTAACCGGCACAGGGTTTATATTAAGTTTACCTTGCTGTAGACGGGCCAGGTCAAGCAGGCTGTTCACCAGTTTAAGAATATGCGTTGATGACTGTTCAATATTTTTCAGATACCTTTTTACGGTAGGTGTCGTTTTTTCAGCTGCAATGAGACTTGTGAAACCGGAAATAGCATTCAATGGCGACTTCAGATCGTGTGTCAGGCTTAACATAAACTGCTCTTTACTTTTCAGAACCAGTTCTGTTTCGTTTTTTGCAGATTCAAGACCCTGCCTGTAGTGCTGACTTTTAGTGACATCCCGAAGGATATTAACTGCAAAAAACAGAATGGTAAACAGTGCCAGGATACCAAGCAATACAATGTAACGGGTGATGACTTCATTGTGCTCCTGTTGTTTGTAGACTTTTGTAAATGAAGCCATCAATTCTTCATTTTCCACAACTGACAATATCTCTTTAAGCTGCAGGGTAATCGTCTTATCACTTTCCAGAATTTCTTTTTCTTTTAGCCGAATCCGCTTCTCTGCATTTAAACTTCTGTTTTTAATTTCTTTTGAGATGGAATTGAGAAGGGCAGCCACGGAATCTGCAGGATTCATATTATTGTAGAGACTATCACGTTGAATATATTTGCTGATTTTAACCTGAAGTGCAGAATCTTTTGGTGTCTGATCACTGAACAATCCAAACAGCCGGTTGAAAAAAGTTGGCTTTTCACGTTTAATATATGTTGAATCATATTTAGTGGTCTGCTTTTGACTGACCGTAAAATACTGAATAATGGAATCCCGGTTCAGTTCGAGATCTTTCAGTGTTTTTTCGTAAAGCGCACTCGCTGAATAGTTTTCTTTCAGATACTTTAGCTCTGTTATATTTTTCCTCTTGTTTTCCAGCAATGTCAGGATGGTGTCGGTGTAGTTCTTCTGCCCCGGATTTTCAATCAGTGTGTTTAAAGAATCAATCTGTAATTCCACACTGTCCATTAATTCAATATAACTGGAAAAATACTTAGAATCCCCGGTTTGTAAAAGATTGCGTTCAAGCCCCTCTGCTGTGTATAGATTGGAAAGAATACCGTTTATGTAGATTATCTTCTCATTGGCGGGATTTATTTTTACACTTTCCTTGCCGTTCTGTATCAGTTCGGAATAAACAAGCCATCCTGTTAATCCGGTAATAATAACCAGAATAAAATAACCAAGAAAAAGTTTTACTTTAATATCCTGTAATGGATTTCTCATTTTCCTTATCTCTTAAATTAAAACGGCCGGATATGCCTTTTGGTATTAAAACAACCATAATGCAAAAAACCGGTATTTTACTCAAACGGATTTGCAGCAAAAGCAGTACCAAATATGAAAATATCCTTTTCTATTGTTTATTTAATATACGACTTATGTCAATATAACTACACTTACAGTGTGCATTTTATATCCTACTTATTCGATTTCATATATAGATTTAAACATGCTTGATGAATTTTAACATAATAATTTGTTGTTTATATTGACTAAGTCTAAATAAATGTTTTATATTTGCAATAGACATAATCAAAAAATAACAACAATACGATGAAAAACATCATTAAATTTTTAGCCGCATTCGTTCTTTCGATGATGCTTATGGTTCCTGCGAACGCAGCTGCAACTGTTCTCAATGGAGATGAAATAGTAGTTGTTCAGGCTCCTGAAAAAGATAAGAAAGAGAAAAAAGAGAGTGCTGACAAGAAAGCATGTGAAAAGAAGTGTTGCGACAAAGAAAAAAGTTGTGACAAGAAAAAAGAAGAATCTAAAAAAGAGAAAAAAGCTGAAGAAGCTAAATAATATTAAAAATATTGCAGGTTGGAGAGTCCTGCAATAATTGCAAGTGAGTAATAGTGGGGTAAATTGAGGTCTTTTTGACTTGGGGCTAATCGAGAGGTTAGCCCTTTTTTATTGTCCCGATTTTCCTGTCAAACACATAAACTTATAACAACAACGTGTGGTTTACCGGAGCCTGATTAGCCAGGGCTAAGTAAAGACATAAGCCAACCGGGAAATATTACTTAAAATACTTTAATCATTCACCAAATTGGTTTCATCTTTCAACAGGAGTTTTTAATTTCACGCACTTTTAAGTTGTAATGGCCGGATTGTACATTCATATCCCATTTTGCAAAACCCGCTGCGGGTACTGTGATTTTCATACTTCAACAGGTCTGAACCTGATGAGGCCGCTTGTTTCTGCTATTATAAAAGAAATAAAAACCAGATCTCATTTCTCTGAAAGCGAAATGCTGCATACGGTTTATTTGGGTGGTGGCACACCATCCCTGCTTCCGGATGATCTGTTGAACGACCTATTTGAAACAATTTATTCAGAATTCAATATCAGTGATACCGCTGAAATAACAATTGAAGCCAACCCTGATGATCTGACATCTGATAAAATAAAATTTTTCAGGTCACTACCTGTCAACAGATTAAGTATGGGGGTACAGTCACTGATCGATGGGGAACTGAAATTTATGAACCGGCGTCACAATGCACAGCAGGCTATTGATGCCATCGAAAATGCATATAATAGCGGATTTGAAAATCTGACCATCGACCTGATATATGGCATCCCGGCACAGACCATGAAGAGTTGGGCATACACACTTGACAGGGCATTGAAACTTCCGGTTAAACATTTGTCCTCTTACAGTCTTATGTATGAGAAAGGAACTTTGTTTTACAACCTGGTTAAAAACAACAGGATGCAGCCAATGGCGGATGAATCTGTTTTGGAAATGTTTGCTTTATTAATTGATACAACAAATAAGGCAGGATTTCAACAATACGAAATCAGTAATTTTTCCATCCCTGGCTGGGAAAGCCGACATAACTCATCCTACTGGAACGGCAGTATCTACAGGGGAGTGGGGCCTTCAGCACATTCTTATAATGGGAAAACACGGCAATGGAACATAGCTGACAATGCAGCTTATATTAAAGCCATAAACAACCATGAGTCCTGTTTTGAAGAAGAAATACTGGATATCGACACACAATATAATGATTACATTATCACGCGAATGCGGACAATGAAAGGTTGTAATCTTAGCGAACTCCTGGAATTATTCGGGCGCGAAAAACATGACTACTTCGTTAAAAATGCCCAAAAATTTATTCAATCGGGCAATTTAAATGTTGATAATCATATCATAAGGCTGAACAGAAGCGGTATATTCATTTCTGATCATATTATGTCGGATCTGATGTTTGTGTAAGCACTTTTTAAACTTATATATTTGCATTTATGAAGGTTGTAAAAATACTCATTGTTTTGCTTGTTTTGCTTCCTCCTTTGTGTCAGGCTCAGGATGCAGCAGAAGATACCACCAATGCTATTGTCACCCTTTTGCCTGATATGTATTATGCAAGACTGCAGGAGGTTCCTGACCCTGTGATTATTGATGTGCGTGACAATGCCCATTACAAAAAATACAAATTAAATGGTTCGGTTCATGCAGCTAACAAACAGGATTTGTACAATGCCATGGACACCCTGGACAGGGAAGCTCCTGTATTTGTCTACTGCGAAGTTGGGTTCAGATCGAACCAGGCTACCAAACTAATGGCGAAGGAAGGCTTTACCACAATATATAATTTAAAAAAAGGAATCCGAAACTGGAAAAAAGAGCATTTTCCGGTGAAAAAAATCAGCCGGCATGAGCGAAAGAAAATTAAATGAGGAAGAACTCCATTTCCTGGGCATAAAAGTCGTTTACAAAGATCTGGTAGATCAGGGTCTTAAAGTACTTAATGTGAGAAAAGAACCGGATGTCAACCCACAAATTCTGGCAGAAATTGATGGTAACAAAGCCCTGATTGTCGTTCGCACGGCACGTTATCCGCATATGGGCGTTCTGCAGCCTCATACGGCAGCACAAATAAGGGAACTGGCTGCAAAGCATAATGCATCCATGTATTTTGCAAGTGTAGGCATTGCCAATGCAAACGGCGACAGTGATGAAGAAATGGCACAGCCGGTAGTGAACGGCGAATATTATATTAATTATAAAGGATTAACAAAATTCTGATCTAAACTATCTGGCAGAAGCATTATCTTTGCATTTCAAATTTACTCAAATGCTTACATTTCAGTTAAAAACAGAATACATAGAATTAATCAAGCTGTTGAAAGTAATGCAACTGGTTCAAACCGGTGGCCATGCAAAGATAGTTGTCGAAGACGGAGAAGTGATGCTAAATGGTCAAACGGAATACAGAAAACGAGCCAAACTGAGAGATGGAGACATTATTGAGTACGAAGGTCAAAAAATAAAAATCACCGGTGCCTCTGAAAAGTGAACGGTTATCTTTACACCTGATGTTGAAAAATAAGACTCACATATTTTTTGTTGCCGGGATTTTTGCCCTGTTGCTAGCGTGCAATAAAACCGACGAATGCAATCACAGCACCATAGCAGGTGTAAACTATGCTCTGCAAAAAAACGCATCAAGTATTGTAAACCGTGTTATCATCAGTCCATTTGAAAACCCGGATGACACCCTCTATAACTCGGGTGCAGCGTCAGCATACATAAAAACACTGCCGTTATCCCTTTCATCAGACACAACAGCATTTTTATTTATTGCAGCAGATTCTATCGACACAACAACAGACATCATTGTATTTTATCATTCCATGAAAGTGGATTTTCTGGACGAAGCCTGTGGGTTTGTGCCCGAATTCTTGCTGGACAGTGTAAAATATACCGGGCAGAATATTGATTCATTATTCTGGTTATCAAAAAATGTTACAACAGATATTGAAGTTGAGAATATTAAAATTACATATTAGTTTTATTTTGCTTCTTACATTCTCATTTTCTGCCTTTTCGCAGGTAACGACAGAAAATACGGAGGAAGAACAACAAAACGAGCGTCCTAAATATGTTATACCTGAAGGCAGAACGAAATACTTGAGAATCAGTCTGGACCCTACACGGTATCTTTATCCCTTTATCGACGGCATCACACGAGGTGGAATGGAAGCCAGTATTGACACTGAAATAAAAGGACGCTTTTTCCCCGTATTTGAGTTAGGTCATGAATTTGTATCACTGGACCAACCTACATATAATCTGCAAACCAACGGACTGTTTTTCAGGGTGGGTGTGGATGATAACTTTCTCAAATATAATGACAAAGACGATCGGGATATGTTCTATGTCGGGATAAGACTGGCTTACGCTAATCTTACACAAAATGCTGATAACATAATCCTCAATAATACGGGGACAGATATGAACTTTGAATTCCCGGGGCAGAATTTTCACTCTTTTTGGGGCGAACTTACGGTAGGTGTTAAAACAGAGATCGCCAAAAACTGGTTCTTTGGATGGACAGTAAGGGGAAAACGCATGCTAAAGACATCCACAAGAGATGTAACACCTTATATGATTCCCGGATTCGGGAAATACAGCAATAATGTAAACGTGTCAGCAAACATATATGTATCCTACGCGTTACCAATAAAAAAAGGTTCATTAACAGAGTAACATGGCAAATATTCTTTCAATAGATACATCGACAGAGGTTGGTTCAGTGGCGTTCAGTAAAGATGGGGAAGTGCTGTTTAACCGTGAGAGTTTTGAAGACCGTTCACATGCCGTAAAAACAGGAATATTTGTTGATGAAGTGCTGGATGAAGCTGAAAAAGCCGGACTGAATCCGGATGCTGTTGCTGTTTGCAGCGGGCCAGGGTCCTATACCGGATTGCGGATTGGCGTTTCGCTGGCCAAAGGATTATGTTACGGATACGGGATTCCTTTAATTGCGGTTGACACGCATACCGTTTTAACCCAGGGCTTGCTCACCGAATGGAACATAAAGGGTGATCCACTGCTTTGCCCGATGATTGATGCAAGACGGATGGAAGTCTATTACGCTGTTTTTGATAAAGCTCTGAACCGCATTAAACCAACCGTGGCAGAAGTTATAGATGCTGAGTCGTTGCTTGAATATAAAGATAGGGAGGTCTATGTTTTCGGGAATGGTGCAGAAAAATGCATCAATGTGCTTTCCTTACCCCAGCTGAAATTTAAAGACAGCATCCATCCCATGGCAAAATATCTTGCTGTTCTTGCAGAAAAAGCATTTAAAGAAAAACAGTTTGAGGATGTAGCTTATTTTGAACCGTTTTATCTGAAGAACTTTGTTGCAACTGTCTCTACAAAAAACGTTTTGGGGAAATAGTTTTATTTTAAATATTTCCCGCCGATGACGGCGCTAAGTTTCGCAGATTTATTCTCGTATCACATAGAATTTAATATGACGTTCTCTTTCCTTACCAAATAACAGAAAAAAAGCACGAACCGTAATCCGTGCTTTCTATCTAATGTCTTAATTCCTGAGATCTATTAAGATCACATTCCTTTAATGAATTCGGTCACGTTCTTTTCAATACGTGCAGCCACGTCCTCCACTTCTGCTTTTTTGAACTGCTCACCTACAATATGTTCGTAAAGTTCAATGTAACGATCTGAAACCTGGTTCACGAATTCCTCGCTCATTTCCGGCACCTTCTGACCTTCCTGCCCCTGAAATCCATTCTCGATAAGCCATTGACGCACAAACTCTTTTGAAAGCTGTTTTTGTTTCTCACCCTTATTCAAACGTTCTTCATACCCTTCGGCATAGAAATAACGTGATGAATCCGGTGTATGAATCTCATCAATCAGGTAAATTGTACCATCCTTCTTACCAAATTCATATTTGGTATCTACCAGGATCAGGCCCTTCTCAGCAGCCAGCTCTGTCCCTCTCTGAAATAATGCCCTGGTATATTTTTCCAGTAAATCATAATCTGCCTCAGAAACAAGTCCCTGTGCCAAAATTTCCTCGCGGCTGATGTCTTCATCATGGCCTTCATCTGCTTTGGTTGTCGGCGTAACAATTGGCTCCGGGAACTTCTGGTTCTCAACCATTCCTTCAGGTAACGGGACGCCACAAAGTGAACGTTTTCCTGAACGATATTCCCGCCAGGCATGTCCTGTAAGATAACCACGAATAACCATCTCAACCTTAAACGGGTCGCATCGATGCCCTACAGTTACTGATGGATCGGGAGAAGCAATTTTCCAGTTAGGCACGATATCCTGAGTTGCATCAAGGAAACGCTCAGCGATCTGGTTCAAAACCTGACCTTTATAGGGAATACCCTTGGGGAGTACCACATCAAAAGCCGATATTCTGTCTGAAACTATCATGACAAGATACTCTCCGTTAATATCATAAACGTCTCTTACTTTTCCATGATAGACACTCTTTTGTCCGGGGAAATTATAGTCGGTTTTAACCAGTGCTTTACTCATTTTTTTATTGTTTTAATGATTCACACAAAAATAAAAAATTTTGATCTATGATACGGGATTTTAATATGTATAAAATCTAAATAAATGTAAACTGTACTGTTAATTCCTGATGGAATCAATTCCTGAAATCTTTTCGGGATGAGTCAACTAAAGTGAAAAAATCTCACTATTTTTATAGAAAATAACACGAATATGCATACACCAGGCTTATTAAAACTCGATCCGTGGCTTGAACCGTTTACCGATACCATTGTAAGACGTCATGAACGGGTCATATCAAAACGGCTTGAACTGATACAGAAATTTGGAAGCCTTCAAAACTGTGCGGCCTGGCATAACCTGCTGGGACTTCATCCCATGAATGACGGCTGGGTTTTCAGGGAATATGCCCCTAATGCCACCGGTATCTTTCTTATCGGAACCTTTAATAACTGGCAGGCTCTGGAGGAATACCAGATGAAAAACGTGGGAAACGGTATCTGGGAAATCATACTTGAAAAAGATCAACTAAACCATGGTGATTTATATAAAATGCTGGTCAGCTGGGATGGTGGACAGGCTGAACGACTACCTGCTTTTGCAAAACGTGTGGTTCAGGATGAAAATACATACATCTTCAGTGCGCAGGTATGGCAACCGGAGGACCGGTTTGAATTTACAGCTCCCCAGCCTTCTCTTAACGGCAAATCGCCATTTATATATGAGTGCCACATCGGAATGGCAACAGAAATGGAACGGGTTGGTTCATTTAATGAATTCAGGGAAAAAACACTGCCCCGTATTGTTGATCTCGGATATAACGTGATACAGTTTATGGCCATCCAGGAGCATCCGTATTATGGTTCATTCGGATACCATGTCAGCAACTTTTTTGCTGTTTCCAGCCGTTTTGGCACACCGGAGGAACTGAGACGGCTTATTGATGCCTGCCATGAAAACGGCATCCTGGTTATCATGGATATTGTACACAGTCACGCGGTTAAAAATGAAAACGAAGGGATAGGCAAGCTTGACGGTTCAGGCAAACTCTATTTTCACGAAGATATAAACCGCAGGGAACACCCGGCATGGGATTCTCTCTGTTTCGACTACGGTAAAGAAGATACGATGCGTTTCCTGCTTTCCAACTGCCGTTACTGGATTGAGACCATCGGTTTCGATGGATTCCGGTTCGATGGCGTAACCAGTATGCTTTATTACGATCATGGTCTTGGAAAAGCATTTACTTCATATGATGATTATTACAACGGAGGCCAGGATGAAGACGCCATTACTTATCTGGCTCTTGCCAATGAGCTGATCCATGAACTGAAACCGGAAGCTATAACTGTAGCAGAGGAAATGAGTGGTATGCCGGGCCTGGCATATACAACAACCGAAGGCGGGATCGGGTTTGACTTCAGGCTGGCCATGGGAATTCCGGATTACTGGATCAAGATCATTAAGGAGGTTCAGGATGAAAACTGGAATGTTGGTGGCATCTTTCATGAGCTGACGAATCACCGGTCGGAAGAACAGACCATAAACTATGCTGAATCACATGACCAGGCCCTCGTAGGCGACAAAACCATTATATTCCGCCTTATCGATAAAGAGATGTACTGGCATATGCAGGTTTTTGACCAGAATCTGACCGTGGACCGTGGTTTAACCCTGCATAAGATGATCCGGCTGATTACTGCATCAACAATCAATGGCGGTTATCTTAACTTCATGGGTAACGAGTTCGGCCATCCGGAATGGATCGATTTCCCGCGTGAAGGAAATAACTGGTCATTTAAATATGCCCGCAGGCAATGGAGTCTGGTGGATAATGAAAATCTGAAGTATAAATTCTTAAACGCATTTGATAAGGCCATGATTCAGCTGCTGTCATCAGAAGATGATTTTGCAAATGCCTTTACTGGCGTACACAGCAGCAATGAAAAAGATCAGGTTCTGATATTTCAACGCAAAGACCTGATTTTTGTCTTCAACTTCAATCCTAACCAATCCTTTACGGACTATGGGATACAGATTGATCCGGGACGCTACAAAATAATTCTGAACACGGATTCGACGGAATTTGGTGGCTTTAACAGGATTGATGATAAAATGACCTATTACACTTCTGCGCCATCCAGACTGGAAAAGAAACACTGGCTACGTTTATATATTCCATCACGCATAGCTTTTGTCATGAAGAGACAGGAAACAAAGAAACTGTTCTGATACAAAAAACCATCCGTCAGCCGGCGGATGGTTTTTTGTGATTAATATTATTCCGAACCTTTGACAGGAAGGCTTTCATCTTTTCAGAATCCTTATCTTTTATAATGTCAAGAAGATACCTGAGCTCCTTGCGAATATTTTCAACCTGTTCATAGGTATACTCATTGAACAGAATTTCGGATAACAGATAATCATCCTCCGAAAGCAATCCCTGGGCAATAGCCATGTGTTTTTTAAATGTGGTTCCCGGTGCCTCAATATTTTTCATACAGGCAGCAAAAACCAGCGTTGAAGAAAATGGTATTGACAGGGAGTATGCCGTAATCTCATCATGCTCTTTAAAGGTATACTCGTAAATTTTCAGGCGCAGACTTCCATAAAAATCCTTGAAAAAGGCCTTACCAAGATGATCTGATTCTGAAATGATTACTGCATTCTGTGTAGACAGATCCTGGATGTTGGCAAATGTTGGTCCAAACATCGGGTGCGTGGAAACAAACCTGAAACCTTTGTTTTTGTAGTAGTCTTTCAAACCGTTCTTCACAGATGCAATATCGGAAAGAATACAATTTTCAGGTAAATACGGAATCACTGTCTCAAACGCCTCAATGGTATACTTCAGGGTTACCGCGTTTATCACCAGTTCCGGTTTAAAAGCCTCAATCTCTTCAGGATTGGTCATCCTGATTGTATTGAATACAAAACGTAGTTTTCTATGATCCGGGTCATAAATTGCCACTTCGTGATCGAAACAAAGACAATCGGTGATCCATGTGCCCATTTTCCCGGCACCCAGTACAAGGATTTTCATATCGCTGAATGTTTTTTTATCGGATTAGTCCTTTGCATTCATCACATCCACCTGATGACGGATGGATTCTTCGTGAATCCCTTTTAAGATCTTAATCATAAAATCGCTGCTCAGGCCAAGTTCACTCCCCTGCTCTACCCTTTTCTGAAGAATTTCATCATAACGCGTTGTTTGCAGGATTGTCATATTATTTTCTTTCTTAAACTGTCCTATTTCCCTTGATATCCGCATACGTTTAGCCAGCACCTCCAGTAACTGATCATCCAGTTCATCGATATTGCGGCGTAGAATCGACAGATCCTCTGTGGTTTTTGTTGCATCACGCAATACCAAATTGGAAATAATTTCGAATAAAGCCTCAGGCGTAACCTGCTGAGCGGCATCACTCAGTGCCTTTTCCGGACAGATATGACTTTCAATAATAAGCCCGTCAAAATTCAGGTCCATGGCCTGCTGTGATATCGGAGCAATCAGATCCCGTTTACCGCCAATATGACTCGGGTCACAAATAATAGGCAGTTCACGCACCTTACGGCGCAGTTCAATCGGGATATGCCATTGCGGAAGGTTTCTGTAGATGCGTTTGTCGTATGAGCTGAATCCACGATGTATGGCTCCCAATCGTTTAATACCGGCCTGGTTAATGCGTTCCATGGCTCCGATCCATAACTCCACATCCGGATTTACCGGGTTCTTTACCAGTACAGGTATGTCAACTCCACTCAGGGCATCGGCCACTTCCTGCACTGCAAAAGGGTTTGCAGATGTTCTGGCACCAACCCAAAGCACGTCGATTCCCTGCTTTAAAGCTTCGTAAACATGTTTGGCTGTTGCCACCTCTGTAGCCACATACATTCCGGTTTCCTCTTTTACATGTCTCAACCATTTCAGCCCTTTTTCCCCAACACCCTCAAACATGTTCGGACGCGTTCTTGGTTTCCAGATTCCGGCACGGTAGATCTGTACCCCTCTTGCTGCAAGTTCTTTTGCGGTTGCCATAACCTGATCTTCAGTCTCGGCACTGCAGGGCCCGGCAATAACCAACGGTCTTTCCGTATTCAGACCCGGTAATGTGAATTTTTCTAAGTCAAGCATTTTATTTCTGTTTACATTTTTTCATTTATTCTTCTTAATGCCTCTTTCAGCATTTTCTCTGAGCTGCATAACGATATGCGTATGAATCTTTTCCCGTTTTCACCAAAAATGAATCCTGGTGTTATAAAAACATTTGCTTTCATAAGGATTGAATCCGAAAAATCAGCGACACATTCTATATGATCCGGAATTTTTGCCCATACAAACATCCCGGTTTGTTTCATATCATAACTGCATTCCAGCCTGTCCATAATAGCAAATGTCAGCTTCTTACGTTCCTGGTATGCGGCATTATTGGCGTCGTACCATGACCTAGGTGCTTTTAAGGCTTCGGCTGCTGCCAGCTGCAGGGGTTTATACATGCCAGAATCCACATTGCTTTTTACCCTGATGATATAGTTTATAATGTTTGCATCTGCAGCCGCCATCCCTATACGCCATCCGGCCATATTGTGACTTTTAGACATCGAATTCAGTTCAATACATACATCCTTAGCACCCTCAACTTCAAGAATACTCATCGGATGCTCATTAAGGATAAAGCTGTATGGATTATCATTTACAACCAGAATATTATTTCTTCTGGCAAAAGCAACAATGCTTTTAAACAATTCTTTTGTAGCCGGTGTACCGGTAGGCATATTCGGATAGTTGATCCACATGATCTTAACCTTTTCCACTCCATCCTGCTCCAGTTGATCCAGATCCGGAAACCACCCATTCTCTTCTTTCAGATCATACGTTCTGATTTTAGCTCCAACCAGTTCACTCACCGAGCTGTACGTCGGATAACCCGGATCAGGAACCAGCACTTCATCGCCCGGATTCAGGAAAGCCAGTGAAATGTGCGTTATTCCTTCCTTACTTCCTATCAGGGGCAGGATTTCTGAATTCGGATCAAGCAAAACACCGTACCATGTTTTATACCATTCAGCAAAAGCCTTTCTGAGCTCCGGAATACCAATATAACTCTGATAGCCATGATCTCCGTCTTTTGAAGATGCTTTGTGCAGTGCTTCAATGGTTTCATCCGAAGGTGGCATATCCGGATTACCGATACCCAGATTCAGAATATCAATGCCTTCAGACCGCATTTTAGCAATCTCTTTCAGTTTAACTGAAAAGTAATACTCTTTTACGTTACTAATTCTTTCAGCTGGTGAAATCATCGTGTGACTGTTTTCCTTGTTTATATTCTCCTAATATTTTCATGTTCTTTGTCAGCGGTTTTATGGCTTCCAGCGATTGCTGATAACGGATATAATCGTTGAACGTCAGATCCACATAAAACATGTATTCCCATTCACGGCCTAAGACCGGAAGACTCTGAATCTTGGTTAAGTTGATGCCATAGAACGAAAGGATGGTCAATACCTTGGAAAGGCTTCCCTCCTCATGCGGCAATGCAAAAACAACGGACGATTTGTTTACCACTTCTTTTAACGCAAAATCGGCTGAAAGGTTCCACGGATCACCAATAATAAGAAAACGTGTAAAGTTTTTCTTATTGGTTTCGATGCTCTCTGCCAGGACATTCAGCCCATAGGTTCTGGCCGCCAGATCACTGCAAATAGCAGCAGCCCCTAGCATTTTATCCGATGTCACATTCTTTGCACTCAGAGCGGTGTCGTCTGATTCAATTAAGCGCATGGCAGGATACTGATCCAGGAAATCCTCACATTGCATCAAAGCCATTGGATGTGAATAAACTTCGCGAATATCCCCGATCTTCTGACCGGGCAATGCACAAAGGTTGTGCTTAATCCTCAGTTTATATTCACCTATTATGCTGAAGTTTGACTCTCTGAGAAGATTGTAATTTGGGAGTAGACTGCCGGCAAGCGTATTTTCTATAGCGATTATACCATAAACAGAACCATCTTTTCTTAATGTATTGAAGACATCCTTAAATGTTATACAGGGAATTATATCCACATCATCATTCTCGAAAAATGCCTTTGCTGCTATTTCGTGAAATGCTCCTGCGATTCCCTGAATGGCTACCTGTTTTGTCTTTACCATCGTAATATTTTTATCTTTTGATGTTACCAAAAAAAAATCCCGCTTTTCAGCGGGATTCTGTATTATAATATATGTTCATTTCATTGCATACAAAATCCCGCCACCTTTTTAAAGTAGAAATAAAAGAAAAAGCTAAAAAAGTAACCGGATTTCATTTCCTTAATTTTGTTTGCGCAAATATAACCAATTTTTAATTGATCAAACACAAATGCATTAAAAATGTGAGTTTTTGCTTAAAATCTTTAATTAATGTAAACATTATACGTTGAAATTCTAATGATTTATTACCAAAGGATGAACCGAAATTCCCCGTACACTTTTAATCGTTACCAGGTATAAACCATCAGGTATTTCACTCACATTGATTTCCTTATCTACACTTGAATATGATTTTATCACGCTTCCTTTCAGTGAAATCAAGGTCACGCAAATAATCTCATCTTCGGTATTGAACCTGACAAAATCCGTAGCAGGATTGGGATAAAGTCCGACACCCGCTGTTTCAGGATTATTGATGCTGTTTGCCCCTGCATAAAACGAATCACTCCACACCTCACTCAAAATGCCATCTGTATTCTGAACCCAGACATGTAAGGTGTGATCACCCTTAGAAAGCGAACTGACATCAATATCAAAATCCTTATCCAGTTCCCATATTTCCTGATCAAGATCAATCTTAAACAATACCTCCTGGTCATCAAATGAATAAAGAATGGCATTTAGTTTCGGCGTCATCGTTTTATAAAATGGATGCCGGAATGTTTCGCCCCAGGATCCTTCATCTTTTGACCTGTAAAACAAAACATGATAGCCAGGATTAATATCTGAAAGCGGGATCACTGTATGCATATCTGCAACATCACTGGATCCATTAAACAAGCTGATTCCGTTTCCATAACCAGGATCGGAATCAATAAAATACTCCGCCCGGGTTATACTCTGAGAAGGAACGGATACAAATACATTCTGATAAAACGTCTGACCCCAACCGTTTACATCATCCTTCAACCGGTAATACAACGTATGGAATCCCGGAGTAACTGTCTCAAGCGAAAGTTCCGAAACCAGGGTCAGCGATTCACTTGGTGTAAACCCCATTAAATAGCCATTTCCATATCCCGGATCATTATCTACAAAAAACTCTCCCTGTGTCAGTGTTTGTCCAAAACACAACAACGGGAATACCAGAAAAATCAAACATAACTTTTTCATAGTGCTTATTTTTGACTTCTGGCGTTAATTTTTACTACCAAACTTCCGGTTGCTGTCGCCGGAATTTCAACATTATAAATAAACGGCATGGGGGGTAATCCTGATAAAATATAAGGATCATCTCCTCCGAATGCTCCACAGTCAGCACTACTTTCTCCTGCTTCTTTAGCCACCGATGTTTCTGATAGCACAAATTCTCCGTCGGTGGATGTTTCGGCTGTAACAAAAATATCATCCCACGCTACATTACCAATATTACCTATACCAACTGGTGCATCATGAACTACCACATTATATTGATATGTTGATCCGTCCCTTGCAACCAAATATGCCGAAACATTGTTTTTAATTACTGAATTATTAGCGTTTATATGCCCCCCGGACACATTATTTGTAATTGTAGCTGTAGTTTTATTATTGAAACCAATAACTGAGGTAACAATATTATTTGTTATTATTAAACCTGTGGCAAATAAGGTTTCTGAGCTCCATCGGGTATCTATTTCTGCTAAATAATTTTTTGAGACTACTACATTTTGAACAGGTTTTTCATAACAGAAGGCAACTGAACCGTTAATACGGTTTCTTTCAATTATCAGGTCACTTGCATCTACTCTTAAAGCATCAAAGCCACCTAATATTGACATCCCCATAATAACCGATCCCCTGCCTGCAGAATCAATATAAAGGACACCAAGTTCAGCCGGAAGAATATTATCGTTACCAATTTCATTTTCACCTAAAAAGTAACCGGGACCAATAATTATAAGCTTTTTAGATAAAGTATCTTCATCACCATAGGCTAAATTTGAACCTTCAAACATAAGAGTATCACCCGGTGATGCAGCGTCGTGAGCTGCTTTAAATGTTGTGAAGTCAGCATCAATTCCGGCGGTATTATTAACGCGCCATTTGGTGCCATAAGAATGCGTTAAAAAAATAAATGAAAAAATAAATGAAGTAAAAAACAGTCTTTTCATGATGTCATAATTTTTAGAGAGTTAAACGTATATTTTCATACCCGGAAGGCATGTATAAATCCAAAATGCGAATTTGATTAAACAGTAACTGAGGAGCTTAAATATACAAACTTAAAAGAGATATGTCCATTAACTAAACCTGAATTTTCAATTATTTTTTCACACCTCAACTTGTAGCATTTTTTTTGGTAGGCTGAATTTGATGTTCTAATCTAAAAGCAGAATAACTACGACAATCAGATTAAACATGCAAATCCGAACAAGAAATGTAAGTGTAAAACATGGTTTGCGTGTAAAAAAAAAACTTCACCTTTAGTTGTGAAGTTTTGTGGGCGGTGATCCCGACAGGTTATGTCGGGAGAACTCCCCGACCCCTTGTGCCTTTCCCGATTAATGATCTTATCCGTTTGCTATTCTTCCAACGCTTTAATTGCTCCTCTCTCTGTTTTGCCTCCTCACGCGTTTCATAGGCTTCAAAATATTCCAGAACCCAGGGCCGGCCACGACTGGTAAATCCATGACCCTTAACATTATGCCACTCCAGCCTGTTGGCAATATCTTTGGTTGACCCAATATAATATTTACCTAAAACACCGGAATATAAAATGTAAGTGTAAAACATGGTTTGTGGGTAAAAAAAACTTCACCTTTAGTTGTGAAGTTTTGTGGGCGGTGATCCCGACAGGTTATGTCGGGAGAACTCCCCGACCCCTTGTGCCTTTCCCGATTAATGATCTTATCCGTTTGCTATTCTTCCAACGCTTTAATTGCTCCTCTCTCTGTTTTGCCTCCTCACGCGTTTCATAGGCTTCAAAATATTCCAGAACCCAGGGCCGGCCACGACTGGTAAATCCATGACCTTTAACGTTATGCCACTCCAGCCTGTTGGCAATATCTTTGGTTGACCCAATATAGAATTTACCTAAAACACCGGAATATAAAATGTAAGTGTAAAACATGGTTTGCGGGTAAAAAAAAACTTCACCTTAATTGTGAAGTTTTGTGGGCGGTGAGGGATTCGAACCCCCGACCCCTTGGGTGTAAACCAAGTGCTCTGAACCAGCTGAGCTAACCGCCCGTGTCATTTTTTTCAAATGCGGTGCAAATATATGCTAAGTTTTTATTCCTGCAAAGAAATTGATAAAAAATATTCGAATTCCTCTAAATTATATTTTAAAAATTGCGAATAGTGTTATTTCGACTGTAACCAGTAGGCTATTCTCCAATTGACTGGTCAATATTATTACCATAATCAACTGTATTAGTGGATATTACGAACACACCCAAATCTCACACAATATCCGCCCTGATAAAAAGTTAATAATTCAAAGCACAAAAAAATTAAACAAGTTGAATGAATTGGCTATTTTTTATATTTTTGCATTTAATTATTTTAATATTAGTGTAAATGTCTGAAAATAAAAAAATTAAATCTGCTCTTATTTCTGTATTTCACAAAGAAAATCTGGACGAAATTATTACCAAACTACATAACGAAGGTGTTCAACTGATCAGTACCGGTGGAACCAGAAGTTTTATAGAATCTCTGAACATCCCTTGTACAGCGGTCGAAGACCTTACTTCTTACCCATCGATATTAGGCGGTCGCGTCAAGACTTTGCACCCTAAAATATTTGGTGGTATCCTTACAAGAAGAGAAAACAGCGGAGATAATGATCAGATAAAATCATATGACATTCCTGAAATTGATCTCGTTATTGTTGATCTTTATCCTTTTGAAGATACCGTAGCCTCTGGTGCAGCAGAACAGGATATCATAGAAAAAATTGACATCGGAGGTATATCATTGATTAGGGCGGCAGCTAAAAATTTTAAGGATGTTATCATTGTACCGTCGCAGGCTCAGTATGGTAAATTACTTGATATCCTGAAGACTAGGGGGGCAGAATCAACCCTTGAAGAAAGAAAAGTATTTGCGCGTGATGCCTTTGCCGTTTCATCTCATTACGATGCAGCCATTTTCGGATATTTTAATGAAGAAGCTGACACTTCCCGGATCAGCCTGAACAACGGTCATGTACTCCGGTATGGCGAGAACCCGCATCAGAGTGCCACATTCTTTAAATTTAATAACGTCAGTGATGGCGCTTCACTTGCCAATGCTAAAATCCTGCAGGGCAAGGCATTGTCCTACAACAACCTGTTGGATGCCGACGCAGCATGGAAATCCGCCAGTGATGCATATCATGCTGTTACGCACCTCAGGAATAAATCTGCAGTCTCTGTTATTAAACATCTTAATCCTTGCGGTTTAGCTGTAACAGAAAATATAATGAAGTCGCTTGAATTGGCATGGGCCGGTGATCCGGTGAGCGCATACGGAGGCATCATCTGCTTTACAGAAGAAGTGACACAAGATGTAGCAGAATGGTTCAGCAAAAAATTTATTGAAATCATTATTGCACCTTCATACAGTGATGAAGCCAAAGAGGTGCTGGCAAAGAAAAAGAACCTTAGAGTTCTCGAAATACCGGTGAAAAATGAAACGACCGGTGAAAAGTTATTCCGTTCCATCAGTGGTGGCATGCTGGTACAGGACGAAGATGAAGGAATGGACAGCGACTTTACACAAGTGACCAAAGTGAAATTTGAAGATAATAAAATGAATCTTGCCCGGTTTGGTATTACAGCCTGCAAACATTTAAAAAGTAATGCGATTGCAATTGTAACCGAACAGGAAGATGGATCCTTCTGGCTGACAGGAGCCGGCATGGGACAACCCAACCGACTTGACAGTCTGAGACATCTTACAATGCCCCGTTTTAACCTCAAGGAAGGTGTTGAAATTGAAAAATCTGTTTTAATCTCCGACGCTTTCTTTCCTTTCAGGGACAGCATTGAAGCTGCTAACGAGTATGGTGTAAAATATATCGTTGAACCGGGTGGAAGCATCCGCGACAACGAGGTTATTGAAGCATGTGACGAATTTGGAATTGCAATGGTTTTTACCGGCAGACGCCACTTTAAACATTAAAAAGAACACAACATGGGATTATTTTCCTTGACCCAGGAGATTGCTATTGACCTGGGTACTGCGAACACTATTATTATTCATAACGACAAAATCGTTGTTGACGAGCCATCAGTTGTTGCCCTTGACAGAAGAGATGACAAACTTATCGCTTTGGGAGAAAAAGCTCGTCAGATGCATGGGAAAACGCATGAAAATATAAAAGTTATACATCCTTTGCGCGATGGTGTAATTGCTGACTTTTACGCTGCAGAATTAATGATTCGTGGCATGATTAAGATGATCAACAAAAAACCCCGCCTCTTCTCACCCTCACTGAAAATGGTGGTTTGTATTCCATCGGGAAGTACTGAAGTTGAGATCAGGGCGGTTAGAGACTCTTCTGAACATGCCGGAGGCCGTGAGGTTTATATGATTTACGAGCCTATGGCTGCAGCAATCGGCATTGGCATTGATGTTGAAGCACCTGAAGGCAGTATGATTGTGGATATTGGTGGTGGAACAACCGAGATTGCAGTTATCTCGCTCGGTGGTATTGTATCCAACAAATCCATACGAATTGCGGGTAACGATCTTACGCAGGATATCATGGAATATATGCGTCGCCAACATAACATTAAAGTTGGGGAACGTACAGCAGAATTCATAAAAATTAATGTTGGAGCCGCATTGACAGATCTGGAAGAACCACCACAGGATTATATCGTACGTGGTCCGAATGCCATGACTGCTCTTCCGATGGAAGTTCCGGTTTCGTACCAGGAAATTGCTCACTGCCTTGAGAAAACACTTTCAAAAATTGAAGCTGCAGTTTTAAGCGCACTTGAACAGACACCGCCTGAACTTTACTCTGACATTGTTAACAAAGGGATTTTTCTTGCAGGTGGAGGTGCATTGTTAAGAGGTCTGGATAAACGTCTGAGCGACAAGATCAATATTCCGGTTCATATTGCCGACGATCCGTTGCATGCCGTTGCCAGGGGAACAGGCATAGCGCTTAAGAATGTTGACAAATTCCAGTTCCTGCTTCGTTAAACAGCCACAAGGCACCAAATATGGGACACTGATCTATGCGGAATTTGATCCGTTTCTTCATACGGTTTCAGAATATTTTCCTCTTCATTTTTCTGGAGGCAATAGCTTTTGTGCTCATTTTCAACAATAATCCTTACCAACGTGCTACGTTTCTCAATTCAGGAAGTGGCATTGCAGGGTATGTGTATGAGCAATCAAAAGCCATTGGAAATTATTTCCAGTTACAAAAAGAAAATGCTCAACTGTCTGTTGAAAATGCTGCGCTGAAAAATCTGCTCTTTTACAACAAAAAAGATACAGGAAGCGTTGCATTCTACAACGATTCAATGCCTCAAAAAGAGTTTTACTTCATCCCGGCCCGTGTTGTAAATAATTCCGTTCACCGCAGAATGAATTATATTACGATTGACAAGGGTAGCGCAGAAGGTATAAAACCCGAAATGGGTGTTACTTCAGCCAGGGGCCTGGTGGGATCAGTAAAGGGAACATCGAAACATTATGCCATTGTGACGCCGATACTGAATACACAGCAGGCTATCAGCTCAAAAATAGGCCAAACCGGTTTTTTCGGTTCGCTGGTATGGGACGGCATTGATTACGAGTATGCAAAATTAAAAGCTATTGAGAATCATGCTGATGTGATTGTCGGAGATACCATTTTCACATCCGGCTTCGGGTCTATCTTCCCGGCTGGCATTACGGTTGGCTATATCGATAAAATCGTGTCGGATGAAGATGATGATTTTTATGATATAACCGTTAGATTGGCTGTGGATTTTAAATCGCTGTACTATGTGGAAGTGATTGGAAATGAATATAAACACGAGATTGATTCATTAAAAGTATTGGAAGAAAGCGATGATTAGACTTATTGCAAAATATGTGCTCTATTTTGTTTTCCTGGTTCTGCTTCAGATTACAGTGCTGAACCATATTAACTTTATGGATCATATTAATCCATATCTTTACATTGTGTTTATTCTGGCCCTTCCCTTTAATGTTTCTAAATCCGGCGTTTTACTGCTAAGTTTTTTAATGGGATTCACGATTGATCTCTTTGTGTCCACTCCGGGGATCAATACAGCGGCCACGGTATTTCTCGGTTTTCTACGGAACCTCTTACTACCATTTATGGAACCCAGGGACAACTATGAACCGGGAACACATCCGTCTGTTGCTCATTACGGATGGGCCTGGTACATGCGCTATGCTGTAATTCTGGTCATATTGCATCACCTTGCACTTTTCTTTCTGGATGCGTTTTCACTGAAGAATTCCGGCATTACCCTTTTATACAGTTTATACTCTTCAGTATTTACACTGATTCTCATTATTTTAACACAGTCAAGCACTTCAAAACGGACCTTGCTTAGTGAATAGCTTCAGGGACAGAGATAGCAGAAAATTTATATTGGGCGGAATGGTACTGATCATCGCTCTTGTATTTGTTATATCCCTTTTTAATCTTCAGGTTGTTGATGAAACAGCCCGGCTTTCTGCAGACGACAACACCATAAGGACCGAAATCGTATATCCGTCGCGGGGTAAGATTTTTGACCGCAACGGGAAACTTCTGGTTTACAACAAAGCGGCTTACGACCTGATGGTATTACCTCAGAAGCTGGAAGCATTTGATACTCTTAAACTATGCAGTGCCATCAATGTAACACCTGAAGCGCTGGCCAGGCAGCTGACGAAAGCAAAAAACTGGTCATGGAACCGTGCATCTATTCTGTTTTCGCAATTGTCAGCCAAAGACTATGCTTTTTTACAGGAAATCCTGTATCAGTTTCCGGGTTTTTATGTACAGCAACGGACCATAAGAGCCTATAATTATCCGAATGCAGCGCAGGTACTGGGCTATCTGGGTGAGGTAACACCGGAAATGATTAAAGATGATCCGTTCTATAAATCCGGCGATTATGCAGGTATGAGCGGAATTGAAAAAACTTACGAGGAGTTTCTGAGAGGAGAAAAGGGGCAAAGGCTGATATTTGTGGATCGCTTTGGGAGAGAAAAGGGATCATACAAAAACGGAGCTTATGACCAGCCTCCGGTAACCGGATCAGACATTACACTATCCATTGATATTGATCTGCAGATTTATGCAGAAAAACTGATGCAGAACAAACTGGGCAGTGTTGTTGCCATTGAACCCAAAACCGGGGAAGTGCTGGCCCTTGTTTCGGCACCCACATTCGATCCAACAGTGCTAACCGGCAGGTTACGTTCTGATGCCTTTATATCGCTGAATACCGATACGCTCAAACCACTCATAAACAGAGCCATACAAGGGAATTACTCCCCCGGCTCAACCTTTAAAATGGTGGTTGGAGCCATCGCGCTCCAGGAACAATCCATCAACCAGTATACCCTATTCAGTTGCCAGGGTGAAGCTTCCAAACCAATTGGTTGTTCGCACTCTCACGTATCACCTTTAAACGTGGTTACTGCAATTGAACTTTCGTGTAATCCGTTCTTTTACAAAACCTTTTATCAGACCATCGAAAGGCCCACCCTTGAAGAGGTGGAATCACAATATGTAAAATGGGCAGATTATGTCAGAAGCTTCGGGTTTGGGAAAAAACTGGGAATCGATCTGCCTTACGAATATAACGGATCCGTTCCTGAGGCATCCTATTATGATAAGGTTTACCGTAATGTATGGCGGGCAAACACTATACGGTCTCTGGCTATCGGGCAGGGAGAATTACTGGTTACACCCATTCAGATTGCCAATGAAGCCGTCGTAATGGCCAATAGCGGAAAATACTATATCCCGCACATTGTCAAATCAATCGGACATGAAAAATATGTCAGGGAAAAATATACTGAACTGCACAGGACAAAGGTTGATTCATCAAATTTCAAGCTTATCCGTGAAGGCATGAGAGAGGTATTTTCAGGGGAACATGGTACAGCAAGATGGTACAGGAACAGATCAATGGAAATGGGAGGTAAAACGGGTACTGTAGAAAACTCACAGGGTGAGAACCACTCTGTATTTCTTGCATTCGCGCCTTTTGATGATCCACAAATTGCCATATCCACCCTGGTAGAAAACGCCGGGTTTGGATCTACCTACGCAGCTCCGATAACGACTCTGTTAATGGAAAAATACATTACAGACAGTATTCCGCCCTATCACAAGTATTATGAAGATCAGATGCTTGAAACAAATCTAATTGATCATGGACAGGAGACAGAGTAGCATACGATCACTTGACTGGATAACCATCCTTTTGTTCCTTTTCTTTATCGGATTTGGATGGATCAGTATTTTTGCATCCAGTCTGGGTGATGAGCCTTCCATGAGTATAAACCTGGATACCCGTGCCGGAAAACAACTGCTCTGGATAGGGGCTTCAGTGGTTCTTGCTCTTGTTGTTTTATTAACGGACAGTAAATTCTTTGAAGCTTTTGCCTATCCTATATATGCTGCTATTCTGCTGTTACTGGTTGCCGTTCTGGTAGTTGGAGTGGAAGTTAAAGGGGCCACATCATGGATAGCTATTGGCTCTTTCAGGCTTCAACCGGCAGAGTTCATGAAGTTTGCCACAGCACTGGCACTGGCCAAAGTTCTGTCCCGGTTCAATTTCAGTTTTAACCGGATAAAAGATCTGGCACTGGCCTTTTTTATAACCTTTTTTCCTTCTGCACTGATCCTTTTGCAAAACGACACAGGATCAGCCCTGGTATATGCGTCCCTTGTTCTGGTCATGTACCGTCAGGGCTTATCCGGAATATTTCTGACAGCTGCCATTCTCGCGGTGCTGTATTTTATCTTTTCATTAATCTACTCACAAAGCATGGTGCTGGTTATGATTCTGGCACTCGCTATTATTGGCATACTGATTCAGAAAAAGTACAGAATACTTCTTGGAATTGCGATAATTTCAGCAACTGCAACCGGTATTCTTTTACTACTGAATGTGTTCGGAATTTATAAGCCGGACCTTAAAATGGTTTTGACAGTCGTGATTATTTTAAGTGCCGCATACCTCTTCTTTAAGGCCCTGGTAGATAAGTCAAGGGTTCTCGCGCTGGCCGGACTGTTCCTTATTATCTCCATAGGATATACCCTTTCAACCAATTATGTATTTGAAAAAGTGCTGGAGGATCATCAACGCACGCGAATAGAAGTATTGCTGGGTATTAAAAGTGATCCGAGTGGTGCTGGATACAATGTGAAACAATCAAGGATTGCCATAGGATCGGGCGGGTTCACAGGTAAAGGATTTCTGAACGGTACGTATACCAAATTTAAATATGTACCCGAACAAAGTACAGATTTTATCTTTTGTACCGTAGGCGAGGAATGGGGATTTTTAGGTACCTTTACTGTAATAGCCATGTTTTCATTCTTTCTGATCCGGTTAATTTATCTTGCCGAGCGACAACGAAGCCTTTTCTCAAAGATATATGGGTACGGTGTATTTTCCATTTTTCTTTTCCATTTTATAATCAATATTGGAATGACAATCGGACTGGCTCCGGTAATCGGAATACCACTACCCTTTTTCAGTTATGGGGGTTCATCGTTATGGGGTTTCACAATCCTCCTTTTCATCTTCCTGAAACTTGATTCTAACCGGATGCAGATACTGGCTTAACCTAATACACAGGAATCAAGACACAGGAATCAAGACTTTTGAGTTACTGATTTCTCATGCGTTTACATTTACCAGATGGGGGAAATAAATGCATCCTTAAAATGTTCAATTTCAGGCGCTTTACCGGGCTGAAACAAGACCGCTATAACATCAAACCGAACCTCCAAATCCACATCATAAGTTTCGAGGTATGCTTCTGTGGCATCAATGATCATCCTGATTTTCTTGTTCGAAACGGCATCTTCGGGATTTTCAAAAATATCGGTGGTCCGGCTCTTAACCTCTACCACAATTAATAAGCTGTCCTTTTCTGCTACAATATCGAGTTCCTTGTGTCCGAACTGCCAGTTGGTATGCCTGATATGATAGCCGTGTTGCTGTAGATATATCCGTGCCAGTTCCTCTCCACGGTTACCTTTTTTTCGGTTGTTTTGTGTCATCTGGTTTGAGTTTAAGGAATTATAAAGTTACGAAAATTCATAATTGTATAGAAGCATCTAATAATACCACCCGTTCCGGGTTTACAGTACCATATATTAACGGTCTTTTTTACAATAATGACATCCCTTCGGGATTATGTTCAACTTACAGACGATTTATGACCAAATAACAAAACCCGAAGGGTTGTTATTTTTGTAACTGTGAACTTGCTGTGATGAAAGAAAATCCTGAAAGGATGACAGTATTAATGTCTCAGGATCTGATTATTTTGATCATTTATTTTATTATGCTAGTGTCACCCGTTCCGGGTTTATGCTTTTCGTCTTATCTATTCTTTACAATAATGACATCCCGTTGGGATTATGTTCAACTTACAGACGAATTATGACCAAATAAGAAAACCCGAAGGGTTGTTATTTTTGTAACTGTGAACTTGCTATGATGTGAAAAAATCCTGAAAGGATGACAGTATTAATATCTCAGGATCTGATTATTTTGATCATTTAGTTTATTATAACAGTGTCACCCGTTCCGGGTTTATGCTTTTCGTCTTATCTATTCTTTACAATAATGACATCCCGTTGGGATTACACCAAATTTACAGACCGGCTATAACTACACAACAAAACCCGAAGGGTTGTTATTTTTGTAACTGTGTACTTTCTTTGATGAAAGAAAATCCTGAAAGGATGACATTTTTATTATATATTAAGTGCCTTCATTTGCCTACCCCTTCAGTT
>NZ_JBHJHP010000007.1:257228-284616 GCF_042219855.1 Quyinboa sediminis
ATATAATGAATCCTATTTGTTTGATTGGTTAGAATAATACCACCCGTTCCGGGTTTACAGTACCATATATTAACGGTTTTTTTACAATATTGACATCCCTTCGGGATTAAACCAAATTTACAGACCGGCTATAACTACACAACCAAACCCGAAGGGTTGTTATTTTTGTAACTGTGTACTTTCTTTGATGAAAGAAAATCCTGAAAGGATGACAGTATTAATATCTCAGGATCTGATTATTTTGATCATTTATTTTATTATAACAGTGCCATCCGTTCCGGGTTTATGCTTTTCGTCCTATCTATTCTTTTACAATAATGGCATCCCTTCGGGATTAATCCAAATTTACAGACCGGCTATAACTATACAACAAAACCCGAAGGGTTGTTATTTTTGTAACTGTGAACTTGCTTTGATGAAAGAAAATCCTGAAAGGATGACAGTATTAATGTCTCAGTATCTGAATATTTTGATCATTTTTTTTATTATAACAGTGCCACCCGTTCCGGGTTTATGATTTACGGCTAATTTATTCTTTTACAATAATGGCATCCCTTCGGGATTATGTTCAACTTACAGACGATTTATGACCAAATAACAAAACCCGAAGGGTTGTTATTTTTGTAACTGTGAACTTGCTTTGATGAGTCAACTTATACCGAGAATGTTATGCAGGTTATTTATTCCGTTATCCCGTATTAAAAGCATCCTCACGCCAAACGGCAAAGGATAGTTGGGAATCTGATGACCTGCAGGAAACCCGAATACAACCGGAATATCGGAATCCTTTGTAACCTCCAGTATAATCGAACGCACATCCTTCCCAAACGAAGGTTTGCTGTCTTTCATATCGGTAAAGGCCCCGACCAGCAATGCACTGATCCGGTTAAAAACACCGCCCAGCCGGAGATTCTGCAGTAAGCGGTCGGCATGATACAGGTTCTCGTTCAGGTCCTCCAGAAAAAGGATTTTACCGTCATAAAAAGGTTCATACATTGTACCCCTTAAACCAGCCATAACCGACAAGTTTCCACCAACCAGTTCACCACTCACTGTGAATTCAGTCTGCGAGGCTTCACCTTCCCAGGAATATTCAATGCTGCCTTCAAAAAGAAACTGTTTCAGGTAATCCAGCGATCGGTCCGTTTTATATTTTATCAGGTTTTCAAAATTTTTAGGCATCGGGCCGTGGATGCTCGCAATTCCACTCCGGTTCAGCAGACTGTGTAACACAGAAATATCACTGAAACCGATAAGCCATTTCGGGAAATCGCTGATTTCAGAAATAGATATCCTGTCGATATACTGCACTGAGCCATAGCCTCCCCGGGAACAAAATACAGCCTTTATCTCAGGATCATCCATTGCAGTCTGAAGATCAGACAGGCGTTCATTTATTGAACCCGAGAATATATGATACGCTCCAGCGGCATGCTGACCTGTTCTGACTTCCAGTCCCCATTCGGTTAAAAACGATTCTGCCAATTCCAGGATCTCTTTTTCAATTTGTCCGGCAGGTGATACCAATGCTACGGCATCACCTTTTTTCAGTTTATCAGGGATAATCATTGTATTGTTTTTATAAGTCTGAATATGCGTTCTCCCAGACTTTCGAGGAGTTCCGGAGCCCGTCTAATTGAATCCTCCACACTTCCCCGACCGTCGCTAATTGTAAAGATACCACCAAATCCAAACGAAAACAAATCTCTGTAACCATCACCCAGCTGACCTGCGACAGCGATAACAGGCTTATGATATTTTTGAGCCAGAAGGCTTACCCCATAAGGAGTTTTTCCATGTATAGTCTGACCATCAATCTTCCCTTCACCTGTGATCACAAAATCAGCAAGCGCAATTTTATCTTCCAGTTTCACTGTTTCACTGATCAACTCAAAACCGGGAACCAACTCAGCACCTGCAAAAAAGTATAAGCCTGCACCAAGCCCACCGGCAGCTCCACCACCTTTTAGGTTCAGTAAATCTGTTCCCGTATCTTTTTTTACGATCCCGGCAAAATGTGTCAGGTTTGCATCCAGTTGCTGTACCATCTCAGGTGTGGCGCCCTTTTGCGGTCCGAAAACTGCCGAAGCACCTCCCTGACCGGTCAGAGTATTGCTGACATCACATGCCACACGAATCACCACATTTTTCAGGCGTTGATCCAAACCGGAAAGATCCATTCTGTTCAGGTTAACAAGGTCTCCTCCACCACCTAAAAGTTCCCTGCCTGAGGAGTTGAGAAGTTTAGCACCGAGTGCTTTAGCCATACCGGTGCCTGCATCGTTTGTGGCACTACCGCCAATGCCCAGAATCATTTCCCTGCAACCTTTATCCAATGCGGCTTTTATTAACTCACCGGTACCAAATGTTGAGGTTAGTAACGGATTCCGTTCATTTGTGGTCAACCGTTCAATACCCGAAGCCATTGCCATTTCAACGATTGCCAGTTTGCGCGCTTCATGCCAGCCAAATGCCGCTGAAACCGGGCGCATTAACGGGTCGTGGACTTCAACCGGGATTTTTTCTGCATGCAGGGCCAGACACATGGCATCCAATGTTCCCTCACCGCCATCGGCAATCGGGATTTCATGGATAAGAGCATCAGGATAAACCTTACGGATCCCCGCAGCAACATGTTCCGCCACACCGGCGGAAGACAAACAATCCTTAAATGAATCAATGGCAATTACGATGTTCATACACTGTTATTTTATACCAGCCAGACTGTCTGGTATGGTTTTAAGACAATCTCCTGTGAACCAATGGCTTGTCGTGTCAACAGATCGTACTTAAAATGTTGAATATCTTTTACTGCAACAATCCTTCGTTCCACGGAACTGATATTTGAGATGCAGAGAATGGTCTGACCTGTTTCATGGTTTGATCTGATAAAGGCGAAAAAAGACATGCCTATATCCAGTATTTCCTGGGCTGCATCAGGATGAAAGGCTGATTGCGCCTTGCGCAGTTTTATAAAATGCTGCAATGACCCGAATACGCCTGCCTGATACGATCTGCCTGATATGATGGATTCTATTTCGAACAACCAGTATTTTCTGCGGTTGATGGCCCGGTTTTTAATCTGCATTGCTGCTGCATTGTAATCATTTGGCGTTCCGAACATGGAATGGATATAAAAAGCCGGCACACCTTTAAGGCTCATCATAATCAGTTGTGAACACAGGAACCGGTCCACCTGGAAATTATCCGGTTTATTGCCTGTGCCCTTCATGGCATCAAAATAGGTGATGTTGATTTCGTACGGTTCTTCTGTCCCGTCCGATCTTCTTCGGTTAGAGATCAATGCACCGAAATTGATCATGTTGTCAACCAGTCCGTTAATTTCTGCACGACTCACCAGACCTTCCAGTGGCCGAACCCCAATGCCATCGTGAGATGCCGTAAAATTGAACCATGTTCGCTTCTCACCCGGATCATCAAGTGAAGCCGCCCATCTTGTCAACGCACCGGCATTGCCCATATTCATGGTAAACAGCAACAGTGGTGGCAAGGGAAACTGGTAGACCATATGTGCTTCATCCCCACGTCCGAAATAGCTGATGTTCTCCAGATGTGGTACATTGGTTTCCGTAATCAGGATCACATCCGGTGCACAATAATCTATAACCAGACGTAGCAGTTTTATGATCTCATGTGTTTCCAGAAGATGTACACACGGCGTACCGCTCGATTTCCAGATAAAGGCAATGGCATCGAGGCGGATCACCCTGGCACCATTATGAATATACCATAGTACAATCTTAACCACCTCGAGCAATAACATCGGATTATTGTAATTGAGATCCACCTGATCGGCACTGAAGGTGGTCCATGCCTTTTTAACGCCGCTAACAGACTGGTAGTTTGTAACAAGTGGAGTGCTTCTGGGCCTGACCACAAGCCGGGTATTAAAATCCTCCTCCGGTACAAAAAAATACTCTTTTCCCGGTGCCTCCCCCATCAAAAACTGCCTGAACCAGTCGTTCTGGCTACTGGCGTGATTGACCACCAGATCGGCCATAAGTCTGAAATCATGGCTTATTTTCCTGATGTCCTCCCAATCGCCGAGTTCAGGATTAACCCGGTAAAAGTCTTTGACCGCAAACCCGTCATCGCTGCTGTAAGGGAAAAACGGCAATATATGTATGGTAGAAAAGATCTCCCGGAAATGATGTATGAGAAAACTGTAAAGTGTTCTGAGCGGCATTTCCTCTTCCCTGATCAGGGTATCGCCGTAGGTAATCAGAAAGATATCCTTTTCGTCCCACAAGGTATTCCTCTCCTTCTCTGTCCTGTTCTGATCAAGTAATTCCTCAAAAAGCTTAAAATAATTGTCATCCACACGCGATCCGTACACCGTGTACAGATGTGCTTTCATCTCCTCCATCAACATAAATTGTTCCTTAAGCGTTATCTTCCTCTACCGCATCGTAAAACATATCTGAAAACTCAGGTATTGCGCTGATCACCCTTTTCCATGAAGGGATATACGGCACCAGATCCGGATAATCGAGAAACTCTATTCCTGCTCGGTATATATTCTGTGCAAACAGATCCACGGTTTGTTCTTCTGCATCGCGGTCTATTGATAAGCCATTGATCACCGCGTCAGCCGTGTAGCGTTCCACGAAATCGAGTGCAATTCGCGTATATGTGGCCTTAATTGATCGAAATGTCCCTTTATTAAAAATACGTCCGTTAATGGCCATTTTCACGAACAGGTTACGGGCAATATCGAAACTCATTTTTGATAAGCCGCCATTCGGATTCTCCTGGGAAACAGGCTGATGTTTATGATCATATGAGTCTGCAATCTCAACCTGGCAGATCCTGTTAAACGAGTTATTTCGCTGAACCTCTGATAAAATACCAACTTCCAGTCCCCAGTCGAACGGAATACGAACCGTTTTCATCACGTCTGCACGCATGGAGAATTCACCTGAAAGAATGTAACGAAAACTATCCATAAATTCCAGATACTCATCGTCCGGAAAAAATTTCTTCAGTGTCCGGATCAGCGGTGTAACGAGCAAACGGGTTGCCCTGCCGTTCAGTTTTTCGTCATCGGCTCTGAAATAATATCCCTTACAGAATTTATAGTTGAATGTTGGGTCAGCAACCGGATAATACAAACGGGCCACCATATCACGGCTGTAGGTAATAATGTCGGCATCGTGCAGTGCTACGGCTTCGGATTTTCCGGAAGCAATCATATAACCAAAACAAAACCATACATTCTGTCCCTTACCGGCATCTCCATAATGGATTTTTTTACTGATGAGCATTTTGCGCAGTTCCTGTAATCTGGGGCCGTGATTCCACAGGATACGATGATGCTGTGGCAGCACACTGAAGTATTCTTTCGCATGTTCAAACTGCTTTTTATCTGCAGCATCCAAACCAATTACAATTTCCGAGATATACGGAATATCTTTCAGTGTCTCCACAATCTTAGCCAAAGCCGGTTTTTCCAGTTCTGAGTACAGAGCCGGAATAATCAGGCCCATAGGACGGCGTTTTGCAAATTTCGCCAACCGGGTCTCAAGTTCCTCAACCGGAGTTTTTCTGAAATTATGCAGGGTTGTAACATAACCATCCTGATAAAAATCGCCCATAATATTTATATTAAATTATTTCAAGTAATTGCGTTAGCGCGGTTATAATGTGATCGGGTCTGGTCATTGAGGCCTGCGGATGATCCTCCCGCAAGCGATACGCCCGCTCATCTCCGGCATAAAATACGGTTTTAAACCCAACCTCATTGGCAGGCCAGATGTCCTTCAGCATATCGTTTCCCACATATAATACTTCATGTGGCAGAATCCCAAGTTCCTCCATTCCAGGAAACAAAGCTTTATAAATGGCAGTATCCGGTTTGCCCTTCAACAGTTTATATGAAAACACCGACAGTTTTTCCTCAAACTGATCCAGAAAAGGCCTGCCGTCAATTCTGTTATACAAAAAATAATTCATGATGACGGGTGTATAAAACTGTGCATTGGATACAATACCCATCTTATACCCCTTGTTCCGGATGCCTTCAAGTGCTTCCTTTAATCCCGGCATTGGCCACACCTTATTGCTTCTCAGTTCAAACACAAAAATAAAGGCACGTAAATCGAATGCATCATTCAGATGTATCAGACCAAGCTGATCAGCATCTGCCAGCACATCAGTCCAGACTTTTTCGATATCCACTTCCGGAAACGGGATCCCCTTTTTACGGCTTCTTTCTTTATGCACTTTAACCATCAGCTCGTAAATGTCGTGCATATAGATCAAAGCCTCATCATCATCGGTAGTGATCTCAATACCTGCTGCGATACAGGCATCCTTATACATATCTGCTGAATATTCAGCCTGCATAACGTCGCCCGATGCAGACATGATCAGTGTGCCGTAAATATCAAAAACAACAGCCTTTATTCCGGTTTCCTTAATGTAAGTTGCTATAGCACCGGTGGGACGTATATCAAGTGGTTCAATACGTTCCAGCCAGGATTGAATCTTTCCCAAATACGGTTCAGTCATGCTTAAAATTTTACAAATTCTGTTCTTCTTTTAAGAAACAAGTTAAAAATAACAAATGTTCTCCAATTCTCAAAACTATCTTTTCATTATGACAGATATATTGATGTTTTACTTCATTTGTGTTAATATTTACATAAGTTATCATTTATTTAGTTAGCAATCCTTATCACATCCTTCTTTTTTGTTTAAATCCTGAATTATTTTCAGAACAGGAATGGCCACTCCGTGCATTAGCATCTGGCCCCACTACTACAGAAAAATATAAAGGGATATGCTTTGCGATGTTGGCAGAAAGGAATTTTTTATATTTTTGATGAATTAAAATGCAGTGTCCACTCTGCAGCATTGCCACCTTAGCTCAGTCGGTAGAGCAACGCATTCGTAACGCGTAGGTCGTGGGTTCGATTCCCATGGGTGGCTCTTTTTTAAGACTCACCCCAGTCCTCAGTTCCAGCCCGTTCTTTTCAAGACAGCCCTCTCTATCACTGCACTTTATTCCGTGACAAAGAGGGACGGTTTGTACAAGCGGACCCGATTATAGCTTTTCAATTCTTTTCTGATTGCCAGATTCATACGCTTTAATCCGAACATCTCCCAATCACATGTACCTGTCCGAACACCCTCCCCGGGCACGACCGTAGAGAGGGTTTAGGGAGGGCCGTAAATAGGGAGCTTACAGGTTTGCCAGGAGCCAGGGTGGGTCATGAATTATTTATTTCAACATGCTACAAAAAGCCGACAAGAACGTTCTTCAATTTTCATCTGCTGTGCGCGGCTTTGGATTTACATGACTTATATACCCATGGCTGCGCCATGGGTTGAATTGCGGTTTGCCCTTCAGGCAAAGTATTTTCCGTATCCCAACAAAAATCACCTTGTCCGAACACCCTCCCTGGGCACGACCGAAGAGAGTGTTTGAACTTGCAGGTTTGAAGTAAACCAGGGAGGGTCAGTAATTTTCTGACTCACCCCAGACCTCAGTTCCAGCCCGTTCTTTTCAAGACAGCCCTCTCTGCTACTTCTGCAATTTTGCAATTTCAACTTTTTAACCGAAATTTGAGTATACTACTATTGTTGTAGCATTTTACCTCCTTGCCTGCCTTACTTGTTGATACGTTCTTATGCATAACAAAAAACTTCATATAGTATTAATTTAACTGGATGCCATGAAAACAAATTTTACGCAAAAAATCATCCTTCTGTCTCTTCTTATAACCTTGTTTGCCACCGGTTCTGGCCAGGCTCAGACCATAATACCTAACGGAGGTTTTGAAAACTGGAGCACCAATACCTTATTCTCAGCTCCAGAGGTATGGTTGAGTTCTGCAGAGACAGATGGTTCTGCTATGTCCGCTGAAAGAGTAACAGATGATGCAACAGATGGAACGCAATCCATTAGACTTTTAACCGTAATGGAAAACGGAGAATTATCGCAAGGTCTTGCTGCTTTAGGTGAGCCGGCTGATGAAGGTGTAAATGGTATTTCATGGACACAGACGTTTACAAATGTACATGCATCCATAAAATACACGATTCATGACGGTGATGCGGGAATTATTTTATGCGATTTATTCAATGCTGATACACTAACCGCAACCTTATTTTATCTGGTGACAGGTAGTTCCGCAGAATGGACAGACATAGACATGCCCATTGTGTATAAAGGTGCAGGAACACCGGTTCAGCCGGAAAAAATGTTCCTGGCATTTGTCAGCAGTTATCCCAAAGATATTCCACCTGAACTCGTAGATGATTCTTATGATCCGGAGGCATTTACCGCTACAGAAGGAAGCTGGATGTCTATAGACAATGTTTATTTTACCAATGGAGAAAATAGTGATAAAATTTATCCCGGAAATCATAGCTTTGAGAACTGGTACGAGGCTGTTCTGACCGATCCGGACAGCTGGCAGAGTAATAACAGTAACTTTCTTAACGCTGACGTTACGCCTGTGACACGATCCGAAGATGCTGCAGAGGGAACCTATTCAGCAAGACTGGAGGTTATGAATGCCTGGGGATATAGTGAAGCCTGGTTAAATCTCGGTTCACCTGATACAGGCATTGTTTTTACGGATAAACCCAAGGCTTTAATGTTCTCCTATAAATATGTTCCTGCAGATGGTGATATGGGTGGCATGAACCTGAATTTCAGTGGGACAATTGATGGTGTTTACTCCGAATATTTTGGCGGAACCGGATACCCGTTTACAAAAACAACAGAGGGCTGGGTTGAGGTGTTCCGGACACTGGATTACGATTACGCAGATAATTTTCAACCAGACCATATGAGGATCCATTTTATGGCAGGAAATAAAGATGGTTCAGTACTTTATATCGACAATCTGAAATTCGTAGATGTTACGCCTACATCCATCATTGTAAGAAACAGCGAAACCGGCGATCCGGTGAATTATGCCCAGGTTAGTATCAGTGGATTTGATTATTACATTCAACTGGACGGGAACGGCATGGCAGATATTTCACTTCCTGACGGTGAATTCACTTATAAAGTTGCTGCCCAGGGTTATAATACTTCTACCGGCAGTTTTACCATTCCGGCAGATGGAGACTCAATAAGCGTCCAGCTCACTCCCTTTGTTCCGGATCCGGAAAAACCCGTACTGAATATTACCGATAATGACGAGGATAAAGTTTATTTTGATGGTGACACCTTATCCGTGGAGATTAAATTACCGGATTCCTATCCTATTCCTAACGGTTTACAGGTTAACGTGACACAATATCTGTATCCTGACGGTTCAGCTAACCCCGAAACTTACACGATATTTCGCGAAGGCACGATGCAGGTATCTACTGTGACCAATAATACCGTAAATGTCACTGGAATTGTTGGCGTGATCGATAAACCAGGAATCATCGGGTTTAATGCCAAAGTAAATATTGGGGTGGAATACAATATCGGAACATATCCTGTCATTGATACCTACCGCTATAATCCTGATCTCAGCAGCTACGGACAGGCTTTTGCAGGGATTGCCATACCAGATGATGCAGGCATAACCACTCAACCGGAGCTTAGTAAGCTTGCCAATCTTTTTGGTTTTTCTTCTGATCCGGAAAATGATGTGCCGATAGCTTTTGTAAAAGAAGGTCAGGGGCATATCCTGTTCAATCCCGGTCTGAATTTTATTGATCACAGAGATGAATTGAATCATTTAAAAGATGGTATGCACATTATGGCATCGCCTGAAACAGGATACTATGCTGAGATAAGTCCGGCCTGGCTGCCATTCCTCAGCAACACACCGGCAACCATAACGTTGGAAAATATCCCGGATGGTATCCCGGCATCTGAAATTGAGATCATGCAAACAAATTTTGGCGTCGCACCTGACCAATATTCATACAGCTACACCGATGGTTCAGCCAGCATAGAAAACGGAGCATTTACCTTTAATGTTTATGGATTCAGCCGGTATTCATTAAGGCATGATGGTTTGAAAGCCACAAAAACACAAATGGCAGATAATAACAGACTACAGATTTACCCGAATCCTGCCGGCGACTTTTTGCATGTTTCTTCACAAAAAGAAGTGACGTATTTAACCGTCAGTACGCTCAGTGGCCGAACAGTTATTGAAGAAGCTGGAATCAATAATCAGTCCCTGGATATTCACGCCTTATCACCGGGCTATTATATGCTGAATATTACAACAAAAGATGGTGGCAACAGCATGCTTCCATTCATTAAAAAATAAGAGAGTTTTTACGAACCAGGCCCCTTCAGAATTTGAACTTCTGAAGGGGTTTTATTAAGGATGATGCATTATTAGTAATAAACATCTGCATGATCCCAATGGTATAGTGAAAAACGAATGATAAAAAGACGGTACGAATTCCACCTTCACAATCTGGAATGGATTTACATGATTTACATACCCAAGGCGGTGCCTTGGGCTAAAGTGCTTTTTGCCTTTCAGGCAAAGTATTTTCCGCATCCTAATAAAAATCTCTGTCCGAACACCCTCCCTGGACACGACCGCAGAGAGGGTTTAGGGAGGGCAGTAAATAGGGAGCTTACAGGTTTGCCAGGAGCCAGGGTGGGTCATGCATTATTAATTTCAACATGCTACAAAAAGCCGACAAGAACGTTCTTCAATTTTCATCTGCTGTGCGCGGCTTTGGATTTACATGACTTATATACCCATGGCTGCGCCATGGGTTGAATTGCGGTTTGCCCTTCAGGCAAAGTATTTCCCGAATCCCAACATAAACCACCTGTCCGAACACCCTCCCCGGGCACGACCGTAGAGAGTGTTTAGGGAGGGCAGTAAATCAAGGAGCTTGCAGGTTTGTCAGGAGCCAGGGTGGGTCTGGTAATCGTAATTGAATCCCATAATTGGTTTTGCACATCTGATGAAATGAAGCACATATAACAGATTCATAACAAAACATATTGGAAAAACGTCATTTTTTTATGTAAATTGTTAGTGCCAAAAATTATAAAACTCTCCAAATGAAAACTTTAATTCTTTTACTGCTATTGGTTCCTGTGACCTTTTTCGGACAATCCTTTGAATTTAGTATTGAACCCTTGAACCCGGATGTCATTGTTGATTCCATCATCTTCTATATTCCAGGTAGTGAAAACCCCTTTAAAACAGATGAAGCCACCGAATTTATCATCGAAGAAAAGGCAAGCTCTTTTTCTGTTGTAAAGGAAACCGGCTTCAGCATCTATCCCAATCCAGCCAGTGATCATTTTACCGTGAACATTAGCCATACGATAGCACAGATACGAAGTTTGACGATAACCGATATCGCAGGCAGGACTATTTATCAATCCGTCGGTTCACTGCAGCAAAATATTGAACTTAACAACATAGTTCCAGGACAATACGTTATGACGATCGATCATGGAAATAAAAATACAAGTACCTCTTTCCTGGTTCAGGGATCCGGATCAATACATATTGAATTAGTGACTACTGAAACCGGCAACAATTCTTTATATACAAAATCTGTTCAATCTGCCATTCCTCTTCCCGGTCCATGGATGACAGGCCGGCCCATAATTATGGATATTTTTAGCAGATATTCGAACATCCCCTATCAAACTGTTTTGCCTGTTACACCTAAGGAAGAAGATACCGGCAGAACCTATACCTTTATCATCTATGCCTGTACAGATGACAGCGGCAAACATTATCCGGTAGTGGAAATAGGCGACCAGGTGTGGATGGCTGCCAACATGGCTATGGAGACCGATAGCGGTAGCCTGGTATACGATTCAGACATGACCAATGCTGAAAAGTTCGGGATGCTATACGACTGGGAAACTGCACAGGATGTATGTCCTGATGGCTGGCATCTTCCATCTGATGAAGAGTGGATACAACTTGCAACACACCTGAAAACCCTCACCGAGGATACCCTGATTGCCGATTGCCTGAAAATGCCTGAGGAATGGCTGGTTCCTGTACAGCTTGTTCCCAATGTTGGATTTAAAGCCCTGCCTGCAGGAGCATTTTATCCCTATGGAGATACCTATTTCTATAATTTGTTTTCTTCGGCTTATTTCTGGACAAGCGATGAAGCACCGGAGGATAATAGCAAAGGGATCATGAGAAAACTTAATGAAACGGATGCCAATCTCATACGGGGATACTCTGTAAAAGAGTATGGGTTTTCTGTAAGGTGTGTAAAAGATGCTGAACCGGAAGAATAAACCAAATTCCTATTTGGGTACCCCTTGTATGCAACGAGGGGTTTTTGTTTGTTATTTGTAACGACATTATTTAATTAAAAATCATGTTGTTTTTCAACCCTGTACCCAATCCCAACAAAAATCACCTGTCCGAACACCCTCCCTGGGCACGACCGTAGAGAGTGTTTAGGGAGGGCCGTAAATAGGGAGCTTGCAGGTTTGAATGGAGCCAGGGTGGGTCAGGTAATATTAATTTCAACATGCTACAAAAAGCCGACAAGAACGTTCTTCAATTTTCATCTGCTGTGCGCGGCTTTTGGATTTACATGGTTTATAAACCCAAGGCGGTGCCTTGGGCTAAAGTGCTTTTTGCCTTTCAGGCAAAGTATTTTCCGTATCCTAATAAAAATCTCTGTCCGAATACCCTCCCTGGGAACGACCGTAGAGAGGGTTTAGGGAGGGCAGTAAATAGGGAGCTTACAGGTTTGTCAGGAGCCAGGGTGGGGCATGAAATATTAATTTCAACACGCTACAAAAGCCGACAAGAACGTTCTTCAATTTTTCTACTGCTGTGCGCGGCTTTGGATTTACATGGTTTATAATCCCATGGCTGCGCCATGGGCTGAATTGCGGTTTGCCCTTCAGGCAAAGTATTTCCCGCATCCCAACAAAAACCACTTGTCCGAACACCCTCCCTGGGCACGACCGTAGAGAGTGTTTAGGGAGGGCAGTAAACAGGGAGCTTGCAGGTTTACCAGGAGCCAGGGTGGGTCATGAAATATTAATTTCAACATGCTACAAAAAGCCGACAAGAACGTTCTTCAATTTTCATCTGCTGTGCGCGGCTTTGGATTTACATGGTTTATAAACCCAAGGCGGTGCCTTGGGCTGAATTGCTTTTTGCCTTTCAGGCAAATTATTTTCCGTATCCCAACAAAAATCACCTGTCCGAACACCCTCCCTGGGCACGACCGTAGAGAGGGTTTAGGGAGGGCAGTAAACAGGGAGCTTGCAGGTTTGCCAGGAGCCAGGGTGGGTCAGGTAATATTAATTTCAACATGCTACAAAAGCCGACAAGAACGTTCTTCAATTTTCATCTGCTTTGCGCGGCTTTGGATTTACATGACTCATAATCCCAAGGCGGTGCATTGGGCTAAATTGCGGTTTGCCCTTCAGGCAAAGTATTTCCCGCATCCCAACAAAAAACACTTGTCCGATCACCCTCCCTGGGCACGACCGGAGAGAGTGTTTAGGGAGGGCAGTAAATAAGTAGCTTGCAGGTTTGTCAAGAGCCAGGGTGGGTCAATGGTTAGACCAATTCTTTAAAAAACGATAAGTGCTTTGCATGAACGAACCAGCTCCATAATTTAGTGCTAATCTCCCTGCCGGCCGTTACTAATTGCCCAGGCAGTTATCCCTGTAATTGTAATCAGACTTCCGGCAATGATGGCTAAATTAATATTGCGTTGTGCTTTTCGTGCCTTTTTAAGCTGCTTCGATCCTACTCCTTTTTTTGCAATAATGTCTTCCAGTTTTTTGATTCTCTCTTCTAATTCTTTTTTAATTTTTTCGTTAAATTCCATATTATTAATGTTTTATGTTCTCTATTGGTTAAACGTTCAGAAAATTAAAATGTTTGTTTTTTTCAGGTATCTTAACCAGGGTCACCACACTACCGATCAGCCTGATAAAAAGCATTCCAGTGGTGATTTTCACCTCCATGATTTTGTCCGGACAGAAGTAATCAGATAGGCTACACATACAAGCTAACCGGTATTCTCCCGAATGCGGGTACATAATATAAATTCCGTATAAATAGCACCTCCCCGGATTCTATTACCTGCCTTTTTCTTACTTTAGCGTGTTGTTTGAATAAAATTTACCTGTATGAAAGCTTTTTTGATGTTTCTTCTGATCGTTCCCGCATTATTTTTCGGCGGAACCACCATAAGCTACAGTCAGACGGATAGTATTGTAAAACCGGTGGCTCTCTACCTGGAACTTGGAGGAAACGCACTGGTTTATTCTGTGAATATGGACTACTCCTTCCCCTTTTTTGATAACAACCTGCTGGCTTTTCGTGCCGGCTTCAGTTTTCTGAACAACTACAGGGACAACGGCATGAATACGTCCACATTCCCGCTTGAATTTACCGGGTTGATCCACCTGGCAGATAATGAAAGTTACTTCGAAATCGGGCCGGGAATAACGTTTATGAACCTTGATGAAATCAGACGGGACCATAAGGAACAGCTCCGGTATTTCAGTTTTCGGGCCGGATACAGGTATCAGAAACGCGACGGTGGTCTTGTCTTCCGGGCTGGTTTTATGCGCCTTTACGATTATTATTCATCCAATCCTGACAGGTATACGAAGTATCACACCTGGAAGACCATGCTTGGTATAAGCCTGGGTGTCGCCATATAAACCAATAATATAACTGATTTTAAGATGATGAAAACACATTTTACCTTCATTCTGCTCGTCTTCGGACTTTGTATTTCTGCTGCATCTTTGCAGGCGCAGACAAAAACAACGGCCAGTAAAATGACATTCTACTATGAATTGTGGGGCAATGGCCTGACCAGTAGCTTTAATATGGATATGCTGTTCCGGATAGATCACGACCTGGTAATTGTGCCGCGTTTAGGTTTGGGCGTTAAAGATAATTTTCTTGGACGGGGCTATGATATCGTTTCTTTCCCGATGGAACTGACAGCTATGGTTGACATGTATAAAACCCGGCATTTTCTTGAAGTGGGACCAGGTTTGACCATTACAAACTTCAGCAATGTTAAAGGTGATGCCAACATTGGCTACATGACCCTGCGTGCCGGTTACCGCTACCAACCGGAAAATGGCTGGTTTGTCTTCCGGGCCGGCATTATTCCCATGCTGGACTTTTATTCCGGCGACATGGACTACCAACGGCCAAACTATACCTGGGACATTATGGCCGGAATAAGTTTAGGGATCGCACTCTGAAACAGAAAGGATGGAGTAAACAACGGATTTATAATACAATAAATGAAAAGACTTATACTATATCTGCTGATCAGTATACTTTCAGCAACGGGATTGCTTCTAAATGCCCAGTCATCCCCGCCGAAATGCAACAACAGTGTTTACATGGAACTTGGTGGAAACGGCATGACCTACACCTTTAATGTGGACCACTGGATCAGGTCGGAATCGGGAGTAGCCATTGTCCCGCGGGTTGGATATGGCTATACACCATCAAATTTGTTTAATGGCGAGGACAGCTTCTTTGCGTTCCCGCTTGAGTTGTCCTTTTTAGTGCCCGTTAAGAACTACAACAACTACTTGGAAGTTGCTTTCGGAACTACTTTCATCAGAGCCTTTGGAGAGTCCATTACCAACGATAAAACGAAATCTTCAATAATCAGGGCGGGTTACCGCTATCAAAAACCGGAAGGCGGATTCCTTTTCAGGGCAGGTCTGCTCGCGGTATATAACTTTTATAACGGCAGTTCCGGTCGAACCAAATTGCAGCCCTGGGTCGGACTTAGCTTTGGCTATGCCTTTTAAATCCTGGTTTTCATGAGAAATAAAACACAACTTACCTTTATGAAAAAACACAATCTTCTACCTGCTTTACTTTACATCATTGGCTCTGCCTATACCATGGCGCAACCCCGCATTTATGAAACCAATTCGGCATACTACCTCGAAGCCGGTGGAAACGCCTATTCCTATTCCATCAATGTGGATCACATGTTTCGCATAGACACCACCTTTGCCATTGCACCCCGCATTGGGTTTAGTTACACGCCAAATTTACCGGATAAGCAATACGGCATAAGCTCTTTTCCGTTTGAGCTGAATGCTCTTATTCCGGTATCCCGGCGTAGCCATTATTTTGAGCTGGGACCCGGTTATACCTACCTGCTTATTTTTGGCCGGACCAATCTGAAAGACAATGGCGGCATGCTCACCTTCCGGCTGGGCTACCGCTACCAGAGAACCGATGGTGGTTTAGTATTCCGTGCCGGACTGCTCTATCTGACCAACCGAAGTGGCGACTTTAGCTTTAACGGTAAATCATCTTTAATCTGGCCGGGAATAAGTTGCGGCTTTGCGTTTTGAGACGGGATAGTTTGAATTGCGTTTAAATTATTTCTGCTGTTTTACAAGTATAATAATTTTGTAAATTAGCTGAGTTTTTGGCCTGTTTTAAGATGTTTTGAATAACCATCATCAGAAAAATTTATTTAAATGACTGATGTTCATGATAAAGCAACCCGTAGTTACAACATGTCAAGAATCCGGGGTAAAAACACAAAACCCGAAATTCTTGTCAGGAAGTTTTTACATAAAAATGGATTTCGGTACAGACTCAATTATTCAAAATTACCGGGAAAACCTGACATTGTTTTACCCAAATACAAAACCGTAATTTTTATCAACGGTTGTTTTTGGCACGGACACAAAGGGTGTAAGTTTTTTGTGGTTCCTAAAACACGGACTGAATGGTGGACAGAGAAAATTAACAGTACGATTGAACGTGATGAAATTAAAAATAAAGAATTAGAGAAAATGGGATGGGATGTGAAAACCCTGTGGGAATGTGAATTAAAACCAGAAAAAAGTACAAAAACGTTAGAAGATTTATTAGTATTTTTGAGAAAATAACAATTTATGAATTTTATCGATTTATTTTCAGGAGCAGGTGGTTTGTCAGAAGGATTTATCCGAGCTGGATTTACCCCTATTGCTCATGTTGAACTAGACAAAGCTGCCTGTAATACACTAATAACAAGAACAGCCTATCATCATCTGAAAGAAACCGAAAATCTTCAACCATATCTCGACTATATTCAAAATAAGATTACAAGGACAGAGCTTTATTCATTAATTCCTGAAAATCAAAAAGAGACAGTTATAAACATGTCAATTGGCAGCCAAAACAATCAAATAATTTTTGATAAAATCAACTCTTTGAAAGGGGAAAAACCGATTGACCTGATAATTGGTGGTCCTCCTTGTCAAGCATATTCCGTAGTTGGAAGGTCAAGAGATGAAAACAGGATGCAGGGGGATTCCAGAAATTACCTTTTTAAAGAATATGCGAGGTTTTTAGAATACTATCAACCAAAATATTTTGTTTTCGAAAATGTAATCGGGTTACTCTCTGCTAAAACTAAAAATGGCGATTCATATCTCCAAATGATGCTTGATTTGTTTGAAGATAAAGGCTACTACACCGAATATAAAGTATTAGAGGCTAAGAATTTTGGCGTGCTGCAAAATAGAAAGAGAGTTATCCTGATTGGAAAGAAAAATGGTGAAAAAGGATTTTATCCCGAATTTGATACGGTACAAACAAATGTAACAGTTTCTGAAATTTTCATGGATTTACCGGAACTAAAAGCCGGAACAGGAAATTTTTATAAATCAAAATATAAATCTTATCGCGGCAACTACCTTTTTCAAAGTCAAATCCGCAATGGGTTGGATTTTACAACCCAGCATATTGCAAGACCCCATACTGAACAAGATAAGGGTATTTACAGGCTTGCTGTGGAGAAATGGGAAAATGGACAACAAAGATTAAATTACAATGATATTCCGGAAAAATGGCAAACACATAAGAACAAAAAATCTTTTGTTGACAGGTTTAAAGTAGTTGCAGGAGATTTACCTCATTCTCAAACTGTAGTTGCACATATTTGTAAAGATGGACATTATTACATACACCCCGATATTAACCAAAATCGCTCATTAACACCGAGAGAAGCAGCAAGATTGCAGACTTTTCCTGATGATTTTTATTTTGAGGGCGTATCCGAAAAGCCAAGCAGAACAGCGGCATTCAAGCAAATTGGGAATGCCGTACCTCCTTTGATGGCTGAATCAATTGCATACAAACTCAAAGAAATAATCCTTAATGACTAAAACACAAATCCTAACCACAATAGCCGAACCTGATGCCAGTTCAATGATTGAAACTTTCCGTGCGATTGGGTATTCAATCGAAACGGCTATTGCTGATATTATTGATAATTCAATTTCTGCAGATTCAAAAAATATCTGGATTAACTACGATTGGAGAGGAGAAAACACGATTATTCTCATAAAGGATGATGGTAATGGAATGAATCATGATGAATTGGTACAGGCAATGCGCCCTGGAAGTAAACATCCTGCTGATGAACGTTCAACAAAAGATTTAGGTCGTTTCGGGCTTGGATTAAAAACAGCATCCTTTTCTCAAACAAGAAAGTTTTCAGTTATTTCAAAGAAAAAAGATGATATCCCGATTTTCTGGGCCTGGGATTTAGACCATGTGCAAAAAGTACAATCCTGGGAACTCATTCAATACACACCACTGGAATCTGAATTGGAAAAAATAGACAACCAGGAATCAGGCACGAGTGTAATTTGGTATTGTCTGGATAGAACTCTTAAAAACACAAAAGAAGAAGATACTGAAGCTCTTGGGAAATTTATGGAATTAATGGAAGGTGTAAAAAAACATCTTGAAATGGTATTCCACAGATTTCTTGAACAAGGAAAGATAAAAATATGGTTTCAGGAAAGAAAAATTGAAGCATGGGACCCGTTCCTGAGAGGTGAAAATGGTATTCAGTCTAATGCTGAAGAATTTCTGGGAAATGGTGAAATTGTTGTAAAAGGCTATGTTTTACCCCATAAATCAAAAATCTCAGAAAATACTTTTAAAAAGGCTGCAGGTCCAAAAGGCTGGAATGAACAACAGGGTTTTTACATCTACAGAAATGAACGTTTATTGGTCGCTGGAAATTGGCTTGGAATGTTTCGAAAAGAGGAACATTATAAACTTTGCAGGATAATGATTGATTTGCCCAATACAGTGGATGACAAGTGGCAGATTGATATTAAAAAATCAGTTGCCAGACCTCCTTTAAAAATACAGTCTCAGTTAAAGTCTTACGCAAAAAATATTCGTAATCAGGCGGTAAATGTTTATCGACACAAAGGGAAAGTTTTACAAAGAAAATATCCTTCTTTTAAATTCACTCCTGTATGGCTTGAGAAACAAAGACACGGCAAACGGTTTTATTCAATTAACAGAAACCATCCGGTTATTAGTGAATTGTTGGAAGAACCGACAAAACATAACCTTAACGAACTAATCGGATTCATTGAAGAAACCGTACCCGTTCCATTGATTACGATAACTGAAAGTGAAGAACCCGAATCTCATGGTATTCCATTCGAAAATCTTGAACATGAGATGCTTGTCGAAAGAATGAAGAATATTTTCAAATCTCTGTTAAACAATGGAAAAACCCAGGATGAAGCGGTTGCTACCTTGTTATCAATCGAGCCATTCGATAAATATCCTGAATACGTTGAAAATTTAATTGAAAACGATGAATAACGAAGCCAAAGAACTTGCTTTGTTTTTTCTAAGAAAGGCAGGTTGTAGTGATACTGCCACGGAAAAACAAATAGCAGATGCAATTGATAAAACTATTTTAATTCATCCCGATACTGACAATGAAGAATTAAAAAGGCATCTGGAATCTGAATACAAAATTTGGGTTGATGATTTCAGGATTATTGAAAAAGAAGAAGCAAGAAGGCCCTGGCTTGCTGTAAATAAATCAAAAATTGAATGGGGATTCTGGAACAGGTATAAATGGTATCTGGAAGAAAAGAAAAAGTTCCCACCAAAAACTGTTCAATCCATTGAAAAGCTTACAGACCGGACACTTGACGCACTTTTTGAACCAACACAAAAAGCACAAATTGATAAAAGAGGTATGGTCGTTGGTCAAGTTCAGTCAGGTAAAACCGCAAATTATACAGGTTTGATTTGTAAAGCTGCCGATGCCGGTTTTAAAATGATAATAGTTCTTGCTGGTATTCATAAAAACCTAAGAAGCCAGACACAGCTTAGACTAGATGAAGGATTTCTGGGATTTGACACGCAACAGGAAAGAGTTAATAGAAATGATAATCTTTGGATTGGAGTTGGTAAACCCAAGAGCAACAGATATTTAATTGCTCACTCATTAACTTCTAGTTCAGACAATGGTGATTTTAATAAGAATTTCGCCAACAATCCAATGGTAATATCAGCATTTAGATCAGATGCTCCCATTTTAGCAGTGGTTAAAAAGAATGCATCTGTTTTGGACAGATTAGAACAATGGCTATCTATACAGGCAATTGAAAATTCTAATGGTAATAAAGTTATACCAAACAAACCGTTATTGATAATTGATGATGAAGCTGATAATGCATCAATTAACACAACAAGAGACGACCTGAGTCCAACAAAAATAAACGGACAGATAAGAAGTCTGTTAAGGTTATTTCAGAAAAGTGCTTATGTGGGTTACACTGCCACTCCGTTTGCAAATATTTTCATTCCACTTAATGATGACAACCTTTTTCCAAGAGATTTTATTACCAATATTCCTGCTCCGTCAAATTACATTGGTCCGGATAAGATATTTGGTTTTGAACCTTTGGAAGATGGTGAAGAACCAACTGATACGCTGCCTGTTGTTCATAGAATAGACGATTATCAAACCTTTGTCCCTGATAGACACAAACGTGATGACCAACTGCCTGTTGGTGTTCCTGAGTCACTGAAAACAGCTATAAAATGTTTTATTCTGACATGTGCAATCAGGCGTTTGCGCGGACAAGGTGATGAGCATAATTCAATGCTGATACACATTTCAAGGTTTCAGGTGTGGCAAAGCAGAATTAAAGAACTTGTTGAAAATGTTTTTAATTTCTACAGGATGGGAATTGAACAAAACAATGCAGGTATTATTACTGAATTGCGACACAAGTTTGAAACGGATGTTGATGGCTATCGTTCATATACAACAACTTCAGCGCAGATTCTCGATTCTCAACTATCAGAACTTGACCCTGCCGTAAAAGTTCATTCGTGGAAAGAAGTTCTTCCTTGTCTTCACCCTGCTGTTACAAAAATCCAGGTTAAGGAAATCCATGGAGGCGCAAAGGATGTACTTGATTATCAGGCTTACGATAAAAAATACATTAGGGAAGGTGAAGAAGCCGGATTGTCAGTGATTGCGATTGGGGGTAATAAATTATCACGAGGTTTGACCCTTGAAGGATTATCAGTAAGTTATTATCTGCGTGCTTCAAGAATGTATGATACTCTTATGCAAATGGGACGTTGGTTTGGATATCGTCCAGGATATGTTGATTTATGTCGCCTGTTTACTTCAGGAGAACTTAACGAATGGTTCTGTCATATTACCCTCGCATCTGAAGAATTGCGTAAGGAATTCAATTACATGTCGGATATTGCTGGAAGTACACCTGAACAATACGCACTGAAGGTCAGGACGCATCCGGGGGTTTTACAAATTTCTGCCACCAACAAAATCAGAACGGCAGTGAATGTAAATATTTCATGGTCGGGCGTTTTGATTGAATCGTACAAGTTGAGTAAAAGAAGCCATGACATTAATACCAACCTCGATAATCTGAATAAATTAATATCTTCTTTCAGTTCTGAATCCATTGATAAAAGAGGAAACTTTTTGTGGAATAATATTCCTGCATCAAACATCATCTCTTTTATTGGGGGTTTTATTGCCCCAGAAAATCCAATAGCTTCCCCCGATAGACTGGCTGAGTTTATTTTGGAAAAACAAAAAGATGATGAACTTGATGTTTGGCATGTTGCTTTGATGAGTAGTAATTCAAAAACCAAAAATTATGTTCTGGATGATTCAATAAGGATATGGTTGTTTGACAGGACAGATGACGATAAAAATAATAGTGATGAAGTTTATTATATCCGTAAATCACACATTATCAGTCCTAATCATGAGTTTGTTGATTTGACAGAGGATGAATATGAACTGGCAAAAAGAAAAACATTTGAACAAAAGAAAGCGCATGAAGAATATCCGGGAGCTGCACAAATGCCAAATTACCCCAATGGAAACCTGGTAAGAAACGATTTGGAAATAAAAAGTGCAAGATTTCCCCTGTTACTCCTATATCTGTTGAATCCAGAAAAAGCAGGACTACCTGAATCTGAAAAACCTATTGTTGGTTTTGCAATAAGATTTCCCGGAAGTAGCAATAACAGAACAATCACATATGCCGTACATCAGCAGCTTTTAGACAAATTTGAAGTGAACGAAGACCCTGAAGATTATGACTACGAAGATTGAAGATTTTTGGAAAGATTTTGAGATTAATGATGCTTTAAAAACAGGCGTTGTTTTAAAAAGGTTTTCTCCTGATATTATGCCGGATTGTTTTGTTGCAATGAGGATGCCTGAGAAGGTAAAAAGTATTGCATTCCGGTTATCAAAAACAAATGTTGATATTTCAGCACTAAATGACCTAAAGGATATAACAACTGAGATTTTACCGGATGAAACCCAGCCTGATAAAATGCTTTTGTTGGTAAGTCTTGCTGATAATTCACTTTCCTCAATTTTTGCGGTTTTGTGTGAAGATTTATTTAATTCCGTTTCAGATGTAAGGGAAGAAATAGAACTCATTAAATCATTGCAAAACCGCTTCTTAAAATGGAAAGAATTATTTGAACTGGCTAAAAGTCCCGGGTTGTCGCCCGAAAAGCAGATTGGTTTATTTGGGGAGTTGCTTTTGTTAAAGAAACTTTTAGTGGAAACAGAAAATTTAACTGAATGCCTGAATATCTGGGTTGGTCCCGACACCGGAATCAGGGATTTTGAAAAGAACAATAATGCAATTGAAGTTAAAACAACTCAAACCCACAACCACCAAAAAATAAGGATTAGTAGTGAAAGACAGTTAGATACAACCTTACTGAAGAACTTGTTTCTATTCCATCTATCACTGGAAAAGCGAAACGGCAATGAAAATTCATTAAATAAAATAGTTTCTGAATTGCTGTCAATAATTAGTGACAATAAACTATTAAGCAATATATTAAACCGTAAGCTAATCAGTGTTGGGTATTTTAAACATCATGAATCCTGCTACGAAAATATATCTTATTTGATAAGAGGTGAAGATTTTTACAAAGTGTCAGAACATTTTCCAAGAATTGAGGAAAAAGATTTAATGAAAGGTGTTGGCGATGTGAAATACTCAATTGTTTTAACTGCTGAAACAGAAATATACAAAACCAGTTTATCAAATATTATTGAAAAGTTCAATCTATAATGAAAGTCGAAGAATTTTATAAAGAACTGTTTCAGGAAATAAAATCGACTCAGGCATCAGAAGAAGCCGGAGGAATTCAGGAACAGATTTTTACCCAACTTGCTATTGATTTACTTGCTGATGCGGGAGAAACTGAAAATGCAAGGATTTGTTTCGACCGCAAGGAAGATAAACTTGGCAGAACTATGCATAAGTTGAATGGATATGCTCTATCTGAAAATTATGAAACACTTGATTTATTTGTTACAGTATTTAAAGGTGTTGAAGACCCCTTTACATTAACCAAACAGGAAGTCGAATCTTCAATCAATCAGGTTGAGCGATTCTTTCGTAATGCAGTATACAAAGACTACATTAAAGAACTTGAAGAATCTTCAGAGGTTTTTGACCTGGCTCATACTCTTGCTGAAGTTAAAGAAGTACGGGAGTTTTTGTCGCGCGTAAATATTTTTGTACTAAGCAATGGAGTTTTCAAATCTGATATTAAAGCCAATAAAACAATCTCAGGTTATTCAATATTTACAAGAATAATTGATATTGGGTATTTATTTAATCTTTCAGACCAGACTCATGTTCCGATAGAAATTAATTTTGAAAACTATGGAGGAATACTTCCATGTCTGGAATCTCCATCTGAAAATGATGATTATGAATCTTATCTTGCATTGATTCCAGGCGCAACACTTGCCAATATTTATGAAGAATATGGCTCAAGGCTTCTTGAACAAAATGTTCGTTCGTTTTTACAATTCACAGGGAAGATTAACAAAGGAATCAGGAAAACAATAAAAGAAGAGCCACACATGTTTCTTGCATTTAATAATGGCATTGCAGCAACTGCGGATGAATTAAACTTGCAGGATATGCCTGGCGGTGGAAAAGCAATAGTTTGGGCTAAAGATTTTCAAATTGTTAATGGCGGTCAGACAACTGCTTCAGTTTATCACACATGGAAAAAAGACAAAGCAGAAATAGACAAAATATTTGTTCAAACGAAACTGACTGTCGTAAAAAAACGTGATAATTTCAATGAAATTGTAAATCGTATTGCTGAGTACGCAAATACCCAAAACAAAGTCTCTACTTCCGATTTAAGCTCAAATAAACCATTCCATGTTGAGCTCGAAAAAATCTCAAGGTCCGTATGGGCGCAACCCGTTGAAGGAAGTAATATCCAAACTCGTTGGTTCTACGAACGGGCAAGGGGTCAATATAAGAATGCCAGATTAAAAGAAGGATTCACCCCATCAAGACGGAAAGCATTTGACCTTAAAAATCCAAGAAGCCAAATGATTACAAAAGAACTTCTGGCAAAGTATGTAAATACGTATCAGGAAATATGGAACGGGAAAAGACTTGCGATTGGACCGCATGTCGTTGTTCGTGGAAGTCAGAAAAATTATGTCCAGTTTCTGAATTACAATATGCCTGTGAAGCCTGATAATGTTTTTTATGAAGATGCTATTGCTAAGGCTATCTTGTTTAAAAATGCTGAAAAACTGTACGGAGTAAGTCCAAATGCAATTGGTGATATGAGGTACATTACAGTTCCATATTCATTGTCACTTCTCAGTCTGAAAACAGATTATAAAATTGACCTTTATAAAATATGGAAGAATCAGGGTCTTAGTGAGAAAATGAAATCGGTTTTATTCAATCTGATGGAATCAGTTGAAACCTTTATCAAAAAAAATGCACCGGGTGCTTTATATGGAGAATGGGCGAAAAAAGAAGAATGTTGGAATACAATAAAAGAAAATGAGTTCGGCATTGATTTCAATGAATTAAAATCAGAATTTATCAATAATGCTACTCCGAAAAGAAAAAGTATTACGGAAGATGAAGTAAACGTTAAAATCATTGAGCAAGAAATTGAACTTATAAAATCTATATCATCTGATATCTGGGATGTTATTGAAAAATGGGGAGCAAAAACTGGAAAAATGAGTAAATATTTGCAAGATATTGCTCTAAATATTTCAGTTTCAATAAAAAATAATAGACCCATCAATGTTGCCTTGAGAACAAAAGGGATTTCAATAATTGAAATTATTATTCATGAAGCCCCGGAAATTCTTGAAAATGAGGTGCTCAACAAACCAATCAGTGCAAAGGAAAGCACAAAACAAATAGTTAAACTTGATGTTGATTTAATTGCTAAAATGGTTGAGTGGGACTCACGAGTTAAAATATTATCTTCAAACCAGCGTAGTTATGTTTCTGATTTTGCATATGGTTTAAAAAAAATAAATTCATTTCATGAGAAGAATTTATTGATTTATTATGAAAAACTTATAGCAGCTGGATTTAGAGAATGAATATGAATAATAACAGTATCCACTTCCCAACCGTTAATAAAGGAAAATTATTTAGTAAAAATATTAAATACAGTCCTGACTCTTTTCTCCCCTCCCAGCGCCAAAATCTCAACTTTCTGCGCCAGATTAACCCGGCCTGCGGGAAAATTTTTACGATTTTGCAGCATTTTTCGCCGGCCTGCGGGTCGGTTTTGCAATTCTGTGCGGCAGGACATTAATATTTTATAGCAGGGAGGTGTACATACAAAAAGGGCGCCCCGTTATGCATCAGGACGCCCAAATAGACAGTGTTTCACGTCATTCAACCGCAGAACTGTTACTATGATCATTGTTCTTTCTATGCTTTCGCCAATAGGCGCTGGAATAGCCTTTCAGCCGGTTTTTGTCGTGCCGGAACACATATTTCCCGGCTTCACGAATTTCATCCACCAGCACTTTCATGTGGGTATAAGCCTTGTCACGAATCACTTTCGATTCGTTTTGATCGGACTTGTCTCCGTTGGCTTCAGCCAGCAGATCGCCCAGATGGTCAGCCAGGGTAGCCGCTTCGTCAAGTTTAGCAAGGTCGAAACCAATAGCGCTAAGCAGATCAGGATTCTCCCTGCCAAGGATGGCAATGTCGTTTAAATCCTGTACCATATCTGCGTTGGTGTTCCCTTCGGCTATGGCATTAACCCGGTTTATCAGGGCATCGTCATTGCGGTAAGCAAAGCGCAGAGTCTGGAGCAGGTCATCCCTCAAAGCAAAGGCATCAGGCGCTTCATTTGCCCATTGTTTCTGAGCTTCCTGCTGCGACTGGTAGTCTTTGTTCCAGATGGATTGTGCCTCACGGCAGGCACCGGCCCGTACGGGCAGATCATCAATTTGTGCCTGCGTAATGCCTACAACCAGTAGTTTTTCAGCATCATCCAGACACCAGTGATTTACCCGGTGAAATAAGATTTGAGTCTGTTCTTTATGAACATTCTACCATAATGTGTTTTAAAGTATTTTTCCCGTCTTAATGCATCGGCTTGACTTAGACATGCTTCAAAATAAATTAATTTTAATGGTCTTCTTTCTTTTGTAGAAGTCACCATACCTTTTTGATGCTGCTCAAATTTTAATTTCAAATCTTTGGTGTACCCAGCATAGTTTTGTCCATCCTTTTCACTGCGAAGAACATATGTATAAAAAAAATCATTCATATTTGAAATTATTTCACGCGGGTAAATCTTCAGTATTCGACATGATTTCAAGGTTTAATTTAGTTATACATAATAATTACTGATCTCAATACGGGCTGGTGTTCGTCAGCAACGTCTTTTTATCTTTTTACCATGCAAAAGCATTAAACGATGTTATCCCGAACGGTCAGTTCCTCTACAGAGAAGTAAAATATTATATAAAGGATTGTAACAGTTTAATATTCTTTACAGGTTTATGTTGCGTTTAGTGTTTGCAAAATATAAAAAAAGGGGGGGAAAGTCAAGATGTTAACCAGCATATTTAGTGTAAGTATAAAACAGAACAGGAACAATAGACCAACCCTAAAAATCCTCCGGATCATATTAAATAAAATCGAATTTGGGGAGTAATACTACGCAAAACAGAATATTTTTAATAACGTCATTCGTAATTGTCTTAACGTGCGGCCTCGCATGATTTCTTTCATCAGGAGATCCGTTCTCCGGCCTTGATTCCCATGGCGCTTATAACCCGG
>NZ_JBHJHP010000008.1:0-278783 GCF_042219855.1 Quyinboa sediminis
CTTTTTTTATGCCCATAATTTTAAGGCTACACTAAAAGTGCCAAAGCAGTGTATTGCATTAAGCCCTGTGGCATACCTTTAGCCTGTGATTACTAATTAGGATTTTAACCCGAGATTATACTATCGCGGAATACCATCGGGCCAGGTAGCACCGGTGATACTGTCCCGACCCTGCCGGCATCGGGATGGGAAAGTAGTTCCGATAGCTATCGGAAGCCGCCATTTTAAAGAAAAGCCTCCCGGAGTAATCGGGGAGGCTTTTTTTATGCCTATAATTTTAAGGCTACACTTCAAAGGGGCCAAACCAGTATATTGCATTAAGCCCTGTATCATACCCTTAGCCTGTGATTAATGTTTGGTGGTTTAGCCAGGGATGCTAGCGGGTGATCACGTTTGCAATGATTATGCTTTCAGACCGGAATTGTATGTAACATGAACCGGTATTGCATCGTAAATTCTTTTAAACATAGTACTCCATAAGATGAATGGCCTGGGAATAATAGCCGGATCCGAACAGGTTTAAGTGGTTAAGTATATGATATAGTTTATACATGTTTTCACGGTATTCCCAGCCTTCTTTTAAGGGATATTCATCCAGGTAAGCAGCATAAAATGCAGGACTAAAGCCACCGAAAAGTTTTGTCATAGCCAGATCTGCCTCCCGGTGTCCGTAATATACGGCCGGATCTATCAGAACAGGATTGCCTTCAGGATCAACCATGTAATTTCCACCCCATAAATCACCATGTAAAAGTGTAGGTGACTCAGCGCTGTCACCAATTATTTCAGAAATTTTATCTTCCAGTCCGGAAAACAAAGTCTGAAAGCGATGGTCCCCATACCCATTGGTAAGTGCCAGATTAAACTGGAATTTTAAACGCTTGTTGAAATAGAACACCGTCCAGTCAGTTTTCTCATCTCCTTTGGCTATGTTTGGCTGGGGTGTTGCACCAATATAATTATCTTCAAAAAAACCGAATTCCGCAGCATGGTATTGGTGAAGCCTTGCGAATTGCCTGCCGAAAACTGCATAAAAATCAGCTTGTTTTGGGCCCTGTTCAATGAACTCCGTGACCAGCATATTTTCATCATAATGCAGTACCTCCGGAATACGAACAGCTCCGGCTTTTCTCAGTTCTTTCAGCCCGTTGGCTTCAAGACGGAACGATTCAGGACTTGTGCCGGATTTGACAAACACCGTTTTCCCGTTTGCCAGTTTCACCCTGCGGGCATTGGCAATACATCCTCCTCCCAGAGATCGCTCTTCTACTATATCGGAATTCAGAATTTTCATGATAACTCTATTCTGTAATAAGCTTTTCCTTTTGAACATATTCCAGTAGGCCGGTGCATGAATCTTCCAGAAGATCAAGGACCAGTTCGAACCCTCCGGCACCACCGTAATACGGATCGGGGACTTCAGTATAATTATACTCCCTGCTGAAATCTGTCATTTTAACAATTTTCAATTCAGCCTCTCTGTCAGGAGCAATGCGCATTAAATCGTTGTAATTGGTATTATCCATGGCTACGATCAGATCGAATGTTTTAAAGTCTTCCTGTTCTATCCTGCGCGAAATACTTGTCAAATTATATCCACGTTTTATGGCATGGCCCTGCATTCTGGCGTCTGCAGTTTCGCCAGCATGATAGGCCATTGTTCCTGCCGAGTCTACAAAAAAATGCTGGTCCAGTCTTTCTTTCTGAATAATATTTTTAAATACTGCTTCAGCACTGGGTGAGCGACAGATGTTACCAAGACAAACGAATAAAATGTTCATACTATCGGGTTATATATATATTATTATTAATTGGGATCAACATCAAAAATAAACTTGATTGTACGGGGTATGTTCTTTTGTTTTAAGGTGAGCTGCATGCCTTTGATTAAAACGTTTTTAATCCACTTAAGTTCTCCGGCACTGAAAGATTTGACCAGAAGCCGCTCCTGAAACATCCCCTTGATTTTACCAATAGCCGGCACTTCCGGTCCCAGAACACGCCGGCCCAGTTCTTTACTGATAATTTGCCCGAATGTTAAAGCGGCCTGATGCAATACGTTTTGGTCCGTATGCCTGATGATGACATCTATTACCCTGTTATATGGCGGATATTTAAACAGTTGTCTTTCTTCAAGTTCTGTTTTTATAAAGGTAATAAACTGTCCGGAGAGCAGGGCCCGTATAACCGGATGATCAGGTTGATGCGTCTGTATCAGGACCTTACCCTGTTCAGAACGTCTTCCGGCACGGCCAGATACCTGTGTCAGCATCTGAAGAGCCCTTTCTGAAGCTCTGAATTCAGGGAAGTTAAGCAGATTATCGGCATTCAGAACTCCGACAAGACCCACGTTTTCAAAGTCAAGACCACGGGATATCATTTGTGTTCCAATTAAAATATCAACTTCCCCGTCCTCAAATTCAGTGAGTAGTTTTTCCATTTTTTTTATGCCGCCGGTTGTGTCTGCGTCAAAACGTTTGCTCACCGCATCCGGAAAAATATCACGAATTTCTTCCTCCACTTTTTCGGTCCCAAATCCTTTATTCATAAGTGCTTCTTCTCCACAGGAAGGACAGATGCGTATGACATTCCTCGTTGATCCACAATAGTGGCACCCCATCAGATGTTTATCAAAATGCCAGGTCATAGGGACATCACAGCTTGTGCACTTTTGTACCCATCCACATGCACGGCACTCAACAACCGGCGCATATCCCCTTCGGTTCTGAAAAAGTATAATCTGTTTTCCCGCTTCAAGCGATCGGTTCATTTCGTCAATGAGCTCGTAGGAAAAATGGTATTTCAGTTTTTTCTTTTTATAGGATTGGGTCAGATCCACAATTTTTATTTCCGGATCTTTTGCATCACCAAAACGTTGTTGAAGTTCAACGTAACCATATTTCGCGGTGTAAACATTATGCAGGCTTTCTGCAGAAGGTGTCGCACTTCCCAGTAATACTTTTGTATTCCGCATGTCTGCCAGCATTACAGCTGCATCACGAGCCAGATAGCGTGGCGCCGGCTCCTGCTGTTTCAGGCTGCGTTCGTGTTCTTCGTCTATAATGATTAAACCCAGATTCCCGAATGGAAGAAACAAAGCACTTCGCGCACCCAGAACCAGAGATACAGGAGAATCCTTTGAAATGCGTTTCCAAAGTTCTGTGCGTTTGTCAAAATTAAACCTGGAATGAAACACAGCCATTTCTGCACCGAAAACCCGTTTCAGTCGCTTGCTGAGTTGGGTGGTAAGGCTGATCTCAGGAACAAGCATTAAAACCTGCTTCCCTTTTGCTATCTGCTCTTTTATAAGATGAATATAGATTTCTGTTTTACCACTGGCTGAAGCTCCTTTTAAAAGAACAACAGACTTGTGTTCAAACTGTGACTGAACCGCCCTGAGTGCTTCTGACTGCCATGAAGTAAGCGGATGTGGTTGGGTCACCGGTATCTTCTCCTCCAGTCGGCTTATTTCAATTTCATGTTCTACTAAAGCACCCTTTTTAACCAGGGCACGGTATGCCGTATATTTTCCACCTTTTGTAAGGTGTTGCCTGGGAACAAACGGATCATTCTCTTCTTCACTGAGACTGAAATAACTGATCATAACCTGTTCCTGAACCGGTGCCCTTGATAACGAACTGAAAAATGCATCAAGTACCTCATCATCCCTGAACATATCGGCTACAGTAACAAAGGTTTCGGTTTTTGTTTTGTAACGTTCCCGCACGTTTTCCTCCAAAACAACTGCTGAGGAGTCCAGTAATTTCCGTAAGGAACGGAACGTGTTTTTTATACCCAGCGACTTTTCAATCTGTTTGAGTTCTCCCTTTTTATTGGCGGTCAGCCATTCATATACTTTAGCTTCATTGCCCTCAAATCGTGTATCCGATTCATAATCCTGATTCAGGGTCAATATGCTGTTGCTTTCAACCAGTAATCCTCCCGGTAATGCTGCCAGCATAACCTCGCCAATGGTGCACATGTAATAATCCGCAATCCAGTGCCAGAACCTGAGATCATTTGAGGTTATCACCGGTTCATCATCCAGAACCTCAGTTACCTCTTTCAGTGCATAATCCGTTTCGTTTTGTTGCTTGGTACCGATGATGATACCCGTAATGTGTTTTCGCTGACCAAAGGGTACAACAACCCTGCAGCCTATCAGTAGTTCAGGAGGTACTGAGATTAGATAGCTGAATGGTTCATTTACAGGAACCGGTATTAATACATCAACGATATAGTTCTGATTCATGTTTGCGATGGTAACAAATGTACACAAAAAGGAATTTTGATGAAATTATGTCGATGGTGAAAGGAAGATTTTATAGGTTTTCCCGGTTCTTCTGTAAAACAGTTAAGAACAGAAAACCCCGACAAATGCCGGGGTTCTCCATTTTATAGTGATGAAATATTATTCAGCGATAGCCAGTATTTTTCTGTAATCCTTATCATTCTGGATGGTTTCAACTGCCTTGTCCAGGATGACATCATCCTTTAAGGCTATTTTGGCTTCACCCTTCTGGTAATAATACCGTTTTACAATTTCCTGTGCTATCAGGTCCTTGATCTCTTTTTTAAATACATTTAAGTCTTTGTCAAGATCCGGTTTCAGTAAAGAATCGAGCTGGTCTATCTCTTCTTTCGAAATTTTATCATATCCCTCTGCTACTACTGTGCTTTTAAGCTTTTCGAGCTGTTCATGACTTTTGGTCTCATAATCAAAATCCTTATCTTTTACATAAGCGATAAAATTTTTGTAGTCGTCATCCGTGAATGTAAAGTTTTCAGGTGCAGGTATGCTTTTGTGTGCATTGGCATACTTTGTGGCATAATCAAATATAATGTAATCTCTTATCAGCTCAATGGTTACGTTACCCGGGCGACCGAATTCTGATTTGACATCCGGTAAAATACCTCCTCCATCCTTAACTGTTCTGCCATTCTTTGTTTTGAATGTTGAGATTAATGAATCAGGAACACGTCCCACGCTGCCGTCAGCGTTGCGATGGGAATAATCCAGTGCCTGAATACACCGGCCGCTTGGGATGTAATATTTGGCGGTTGTTACTTTTAATTGTCCTTTGTAACTAAGCGGTCTTGTGGTTTGAACCAAACCTTTTCCAAACGTGCGGGAGCCAACAATAACGCCACGGTCCAGATCCTGTATGGCTCCGGCGACAATCTCTGAAGCAGAAGCGGAGTTGCTGTTCACCAGAACCGCAAGTGGAATATCCGGATCAACAGGGTCGTTGGTGGTCCTGTAAACTTTATCCCAGTCATCCACCTTACCACGTGTAGATACAATTTCCTCGCCTCTCGGTACAAAAAGATTGACAATATTGACGGCTTCATCCAGGATGCCGCCGGGATTGGAGCGCAGATCCAGAATGATGGCTTTAGCTCCCCTGGATTTGAGATCCAGCAGAGCTTTTTCTGTCTCATCCGAAGCTTTGTCGGTAAAACTGGTAAGCCGGATATACCCGATATCATCCTTTAAAATATCGTAATAGGGAACCGGGTTAATAGTGATCTTTTCACGGGTAATATCGAATTCCAGCGGTTTGGATTCACCCGACCGTTTCACTTTGATGTGGAACGAGGTTCCAGGTGTCCCTTTTAGCATATCACTTACATCAGAAACTTTTTTATCTTTCAGTTTATGTCCGTCAATCTCCAGGATAAGATCGCCGGCTTTAAGCCCTGTTTTCTCAGCGGGCATTCCTTCATAAGGATCCGAGATCATTACGTAACCGTCACGCTGTGAAATCAGTGATCCTATTCCGCCGTATTCTCCGGTTGTCATGAATTTAAAGTCATCCATTTCCTGTTCAGGGATGTATACAGTATAAGGATCCAGCTGTTCCAGCATATCATCAATACTTGTTTTAATCAGCTTTTCCGGTTCTATGGAGTCAACATAAAACAGATCAAGTTCCCTGAAGAGGGAATAATATATGTCGAGATTTTTGGCAATCTCAAAATTCCGTTTGTCGCTGTTAAATCCGAAAAATGCAACAATTACTACCAGAACAGCAGCAATTGCAATGTTTCTTTTCTTCATAAATTTCATTCTGCTCGAATTTTATGTTGTTATCAGACAACTAAAATAATACTAAGTGATTTATCAGGGCTCTGTGCTTAATGAAATTTAACACAATACCTTTCAGTGCATTAAATTTTCACGTTTACAGGTTAGAACCTTAATAATTATGAAAGTGAAAGGGTTTCTTTAATTGCCTCCCATCGTTTTTCATCCATTTTTGCACCGAGAACCTCGATTACATTTCCTGAAAGAACTGATGCTACTTTTCCGCAATCAGCCGGCTTATAACCATGAATCAGGCCGAACAAAAATCCCGCAGCATACAGGTCGCCGGCTCCTGTTGTATCTATCGGGTTGACTTTTATAGGATCAACTTTAGTTGTTGTTTTATTCTGAGCAATTAAAGAACCTTTAGCACCTGTTTTTACTACTGCAATTTCAGTTTTCTCAGCCAACTCATTCAGTGCTGCCTCAGGAGCAAGACTGGTAAATGACAGGGCTTCTTCTTCGTTTGCAAAAACGATATCCACATAATTGGTAATCAGGCTGGCCAGGAAATCCTTGTTGGCTTCCACAACATTATAACTGGCAAGGTCGAGTACGATTTTAAGTCCCGCTTCTTTCGCCAGTTTCATTCCGGTTTCTATCAGTTTGTGATCCTGAACAAGGTAACCTTCTACATAAAGATAATCGTAGTCTGTGAACCATGATTTATCCAGGTCCTCCGGCCTCATTTCTATGGAAGCACCAAGATAAGTGGCAAATGTACGTTCAGAGTCTGATGTTACAAATGCAAATGCACGTCCTGCCGGTGTGTTGGATTTTAACAGGTGGCTCTTCACCTTGTTATTGACCAGGTCGGTCTCAAAAAAGGTGCCGATTTCATCTTTCCCTACTTTTCCGATAAAACCGGTTTCAATACCCAGTTTCGATAAGCCGTTTATCGTGTTTGCCGCAGAGCCTCCTGTAGCTTTTGTCTGATATAGTGTTGATGTCAGATGATCAATTTTGACCAGCGTTTCATCATCAATTAACGTCATGCTGCCCTTGCCAAGACCGAGCTCATTTAACAATTGTTCTTTACTGTTTGGAAGCATGATATCCACAAGCGCATTACCGAATCCAAGTACTTTTTTCATTGAAAATTATTTTTGAAAATATTTTTGCAAATATATTGCATAATTAAACAAATCCTTTTAGTTTTGCATCGCTTTTGAAGAAAAGCACAAGGATAATACAAAATTCCTCAGTAGCTCAGTTGGTTAGAGCGGCGGACTGTTAATCCGTAGGTCGTAGGTTCAAGTCCTACCTGAGGAGCAGAAAGAAAGGATGTTCGAAAGAGCATCCTTTTTTGTTTATAAATGCTGAAATAATGCTGTATTACGTTTACATATTATATTCCGAAGATTCAGATTCATTCTACATTGGACAAACATATGATATTCCAAACAGAATACATGAGCATAATACTCACATCTTTAAAGGTTCAGAAACGAGAAAGGCAGGTGACTGGAAGTTATATTATTCAATTGAATGTAAATCCAGAACACAGGCAATAATGATTGAAAAGCATATCAAAAGGATGAAAAGCCGCAAATACATAGAGAATCTTGCACGTTATCCGGAAATTTCAAAATCATTGCAAATAAAATACTCGTAGGTTCAATCCCGATTGCTATCGGGACTACCTGAGGAGCAGAAAGAAAGGATGTTCGAAAGAGCATCCTTTTTTTGTTTATAAATGTTGAAATTATGTTGTATTACGTTTACATATTATATTCCGAAGAGTCAGATTCATTCTACATTGGCCAAACACAGGATATTCCACACCGAATACATGAGCATAATACCCACATCTATAAAGGTTCTGAAACGAGAAAGGCAGGTGACTGGAAGTTGTATTATTCAATTGAATGTGAATCCAGAACACAGGCAATAATGATTGAAAAGCATATCAAAAGGATGAAAAGCCGCAAATACATAGAGAATCTTGCAAGGTATCCGGAAATTTCAAAATTATTGCAATTAAAATACTCGTAGGTTCAATCCCGATTGCTATCGGGACTACCTGAGGAGCAGAAAGAAGGATGTTCGAAAGAGCATCCTTTTTTTGTTTATAAATGTTGAAATAATGCTGTATTACGTTTACATATTATATTCCGAAGAGTCAGATTCATTTTACATTGGCCAAACACAGGATATTCCACACCGAATACATGAGCATAATACTCACAATTAATAAAATTTAATAGTGCTTTTGAACAAATAAGAATAAATACTGAGAACATTTCCGGCTTATTCAAAGTTTTATATGTTACGATAGTGTTCAAAATAGCTTCTGTTATGAATGTTCCTGATAAGAATTCAGTCTTTCCTTTATCCCATCATCATAAACTTACTTTCCTTAAAAATCTCATCAGTAATCCGAACATTATAGTCGGTGACTATACCTATTATGACGATTTTGAAGATGTTGGAAATTTTGAGAAAAATGTAAAGTATCATTTCGATTTTACAGGGGATAAACTAATTATTGGAAAATTTTGTATGATCGCTTCTGGAGCCACTTTTATTATGAATGGTGGGAATCACCTTACAAGTGCAGTTTCTGCGTATCCATTCGCAATTTTTGGCGGAGACTGGTCATCTGCCATGGAAGGGAAAACATATCCTAATAAGGGGGATATGATTATTGGGAACGATGTATGGATTGGTCATAATGCCACCATAATGCCGGGGGTATCTATTGGTGATGGTGCCGTTATTGCCACAAATTCCACGGTTACAAGGGATGTGGAACCATACACAATTGTTGGTGGAAACCCTGCAAAGCCAATCAGGAAAAGATTTTCTGAGGAACATATCAATATATTGCTTCAAATAAAATGGTGGGACCGGGACATTGAAACAATTACCCGGTCTGTGCACTTACTTACCGGAAATGATATTGAGGCATTGAAAAATTTTTACAGTACAGAATTAAAGTAAAATGTTATGAAAACAAATGAAAAATTTATGGCTGTTCTGAGAGTGGTTCTGGGTGTGTTTATGATCGCTTATGCCCTGAATAAGTTCTTTCATTTTATTCCCACAAGTTACGGTGAAATGCCGGCAAATACACAGGCATTCCTCGATGCTGTAGCAATATATCTTCCCTATCTGTATATATTTGAGATTCTGGTCGGTGTATTGCTGATAATCAATAAATGGTCCCTGGCAATACTAATTGCTCTTTTTCCCTTGTCGGTTTCCTTTATGATGTTCAGTATTCTTAACAGAGATTTGAAAGAGATGTGGCCTGCTGTTTTTGTCGCCCTCTTAAATGTGATTCTGTTATTGAGTGAGCGTGAAAGGCTTAAGCCATTGTTTGCCTAGAATCATAAATTCAGATTATGCGATGTTCCGGGCTTTGCAGGTCCTGCATCGTTTGAGGCATTCCGGAACAAAAATAAATATATGTACTTTTTTCAACATAAATGGACTGAGTTGAAGCCATTATATGTTCTTAAAGCGTTATAATGTCCATCCGACTCCCAAACTAAGGTTATAATCTGATTTATTGGCCACCACCGGAGGATTTGTATCATAATTAAAATCGTAGTTAAGATATAACTTCAGGTGCTTGTTGATGGTATACCTGAGTTCGGTTCCTGCATAGTACCGGATCCTTCTGGTTTCATTTAAGCTGGGAATAAACCTGATGTCGCAATAAAGAGAGAGATCTTTAAAGAGACTGAGCTGGATTTCTACAGAGGTGTTCAACTCAATACTCTTAAACAGTGTGTCTGCTGTAGTATATCTTTCAAAATTTCCGGAACCACCCAGAGTAAGAAGTACATGGTTATTGCCTTTTTGGTAAATGTAATTACCTACTCCAAGTGTATTGGTAAACCTGAAATCAATCTTTTGTTCCCCGCTGCTAAGGAAGGCCGAGTTTGCATTTAAAATCCAGTTTTTCGGCAATATATACTTAACATTCAAATCAGCCTGCGATTTGCCGGTGTAAATCGTATCAACCCGCGAACTGTATGTATTATATTCAGCTGAAAAATCCCAGCGTTTAGCCTTGTAGCCAAGCCTGGATCCTATGTTAAGCAATGCTGTATTTTGTTGTTTTGCCTGGTTATACCCCAGGTCGGCACTGAACGAGAAATTATCTCTGAACCTGTTGCTGTAATTCACTATTTTATAAAGTGACTGAACCGGGAAGGTCAGTACAGTATCGCTGGTGTGGAGTTCTATATTCTCAGGATTGCCGGATATAATATGTACTGAACCGAACCAGAGATTACCGTCTGAATCGAAGAATTTGTAGGTCTTATGGGTGTGAAGTTCAGATATATTTTCATATTTAATGCTTACCGTCTCTTTAATTAGATCGGGGGAAAAACTTATGGATTTGTTTGTTGCAGATTTAAAGCTTCCGGATAGTACACTCCCGTTTTTCAGTGCCAGTGTATCATTCTGTGCATACGCGTCTGAGAAAGATAAAATAAGGATCAAAAAAACAAATAATCTGTTTGCCATACATTATTAGGTTTATAATTGATCAAACCTTCATGGCAACATATTGTTTATATTTTTTGGGATTATTGTCAGTGTCCGGCCCGCTTTTTATAAGCTGCTAGTACCTCTTCCGGCCAGAAACCATACCAGTCGTAACCGATGCGGCGGTCAAAGGATATTTCACTGAGACTGTCAACCACTGTGCCGTCGCGAAGGCAGAGAAATGGGTTTCCGTTTTTAAGGTCGTAATATCTTGCCCATACCGGTTTTGCATTCTTATCCGGTACAAATTCTCGGTCAAAATCCACCGTTGTCTCATGATAGGGCCGCTCCGGAATTCTTATAGTAGCATAGCGGTATCCTGTAATTTTTGCCTTTTTAAACCACTTTACCGCAGATTCAATCGCATTTTTGGTGGCCTGATCCGGATTGCTAATCCGCATCAGAAACAAAACAATATCACTGCTTTCACGGGCCGTGATGGATGGCAGTTCGTAGCTTCTGCCCTGAACCGGTTTATACGTTACGGGATCATGCTGCTGGCACCACGCCGTTTTTGTGCCATTCAGTTCAATCTGGCAATTCAGGATCACCTTAAGTCCTTTATCATATGCTTCGAGCAAAGAATCACGCAGGTCATTGCCAATCCATGAATAAATATCGCGGTCCTCTTTTACATCAAGCAAAAGGTTCATGATGCCGGTCATGACATCATCGTTGAAGGTTATCGCATCGGCATCCCAGCCCCGCCAGCCTCCTTTGGGATATTGTGTGTTCAGGATAAAATCCAATCCTTTTTCTGCTCCGGCTCTGTATTTATCGATGCCGGTATAATGATAAACACTTGCCAGATACTCAATTTGCGGGAAGGTATTCCGGTTGTCATAGGTACTTTCACGATAATGTTCCGATAAAGCATTGATCACCGAGTCTCTGTCCAGTTTTGCCAGCCAGTCGATGTTTTTGGGCCAGCCTCCGTCTTTATTCTGATAACGCAATAAATTATCAGCAATACCAATCACATCAGTGGAGTCATAGCGTTCATGTGTTCTGATTTCGCTATAAAGATTCCAGTGATGAATGCCATCTTCAAACTTTGAGAGATCGATATATGGAAGCGGTTTTTCTTGTTTGACGGCGCATCCGGTTATAATAATCACAGATAAAAATAGCAGTGGCTTAAACATGCAATACTGATAAGTTGGTTGAAGGTATAAAGATAGTAAATGACGATAAAAAGGTATATGTCTTGTATTTATTTCTACCATAAAGTTTTTATATCTTTGCCGCAAATTTTAAAAGTAAAAACGAATGAAAGCATTTGTATTTCCGGGACAGGGTGCCCAGTTTGTAGGAATGGGGAAAGACCTGTACGACAATTACGAAATTGCAAAAGAGTTATTCGAAAAAGCCAATGATATTCTGGGCTTCCGAATCACCGATTTGATGTTTGAAGGGACCATGGATGACCTGAAACAAACAAAGGTTACCCAGCCGGCTATCTTCTTACACTCCACGATTCTGGCGAAAGTTATGGGGGAGAAGTTTCTCCCTGAAATGGTTGCCGGTCACTCTTTGGGTGAATTTTCAGCTTTGGTGGCTGCCGGAGCCCTGACATTTGAAGACGGATTGACCCTGGTTTCGAAACGTGCCATGGCCATGCAGAAAGCCTGCGAAGCAGAACCTTCCACTATGGCTGCCATTGTGGGAATGGATGATGAAATCGTGGAAGCTGTGTGTGAAGCAACTGAAGGTATTGTGGTCGCTGCCAACTACAACTGTCCGGGTCAGCTGGTAATTTCCGGTTCTGTAGAAGCCGTTAATGCGGCCTGCGAAACGCTGAAAGAAAAAGGTGCCAAACGCGCATTGGTCTTACCGGTTGGAGGTGCTTTCCATTCACCACTAATGGAGCCTGCCCGTGAAGAACTGGCCGAGGCCATTAAAACAACCACTATCAATGCTCCGGTTTGTCCGATATATCAGAATGTAGATGCCAAACCACAGACTGATCCGTCAGCGATAAAAGAAAACCTGATTGCACAGTTGACAGGTGCTGTAAAATGGACTCAAACTGTTCAGAATATGATTGCCGACGGTGCCACTTCCTTTACAGAGGTTGGTCCGGGTAAAGTATTGCAGGGACTGGTTAAAAAAGTGGATCGCGAAATGGAAACTGCCAGCGCAGAAATCTGAAACATTTAAAAGATATATGTAAAAGCCGTTCCGTTTGGAGCGGCTTTTTTTGTCTTCATGTAATATTCAGACCGAATTGGAGTTATTTAGTTATCAAGACCAAAACCAATGAACTCTGAAAAGAACCTTATAATATGCTGGTCATTTCTTTTGACTATATTTTTATTTTCCTGCACCAAAGAACTGAATTATGAGCTTCAGGATGAAACACGTATTGTAGTAAATTCCATTCTAAAGCCCAATGAACCTATCTCCTTGTATTTATCTACAACCACATCCGTTTTAGGCACTTACAATGATTCTTTGCGCACATACCATGTCCGGTTATTTGCAGCCGGTAATTTATTAATGGATACGGCAACCGGATCTGGGATATTTGCAACGAATATCGATTGGGTTGTAAAAACAAACTATCGAATAGAGGTTGAATCAGAAGATCTTCCCTCGGTTTGGGTTGAGGATTCAATCCCTCCAGTTGTATTTATTCAGGAATCCAAATATTTCCCATCAGTCGGAGTAGACGAATACGGGGATAAGTATTCCCGTATCAATGTTACATTTACTGATCCTCAGGACTATGAAAACTATTACGAATTGATAATCCAAAACGGAGAATCAAGTTATTGGTATTATGCTGATGGAGGAACCGATCTTCCGGTTATTGATCCGGTTTTACAGAATGAAGGTGATATGAGTTATTATCCGTCAACTTATTTTTTTTCAGATGAACTGTTCAATGGACAAACCTATACAATACGTATTAATGGACATGGCTCATATCAGCTAAAAGCCAGATTACGTTCCGTAAGTAAAAATTACTATCTCTATCAAAAATATTATACACGACATGTTTATAATCAACAATTTCGGGGAGACTTTTGGGAAACGGTTTTTATGAGTGAACCGCAAACCATGTACACCAATGTTAAAAACGGTTATGGCATTTTTGCGGGATATACAGAACATGTTGTTGAAGTTGAATAATAATATGCCCTATAAAAGAATCATATCAGGTATTATAACCTTATTTATCTGTTTGGGAAGTATTCACGGACAAAAAACAGCAGTAAGTGGTTTTATTACAGATTCGTTAACAGGTGAATACCTTATTGGTGCCACCGTATATAATCCGACGAAAGGATTGGGAAGTGCTTCGAATTCTTATGGATTCTATTCCGTATCCATTGAAACCGACAAAAATATTTCGCTTAGATTTTCATACGTAGGATATAAGGACTCCTATATAACTATTGCTCCGAACAAAGACACGATAATAGATGTCACTTTGATCCCTGGCTCAGAACTAAATGAAGTAACAGTAAATGGCAGCAATATCAAGAAGCTTGAAGATCGGCCTGAAACAGGTAAAGTATTGGTCCCTTTGGATCAGATAAAAACAATTCCAAGTATGACAGGAGAAGCTGATATATTAAAGGCTTACCAGTTAATGCCTGGCATACAGGGTGGAATGGAAGGTCATAACGGTATTTATGTCAGAGGTGGAACTCCGGATCAGAATCTGTTCCTTCTAGATGATGTTCCTTTGTATAATGTGAGCCATTTAGGAGGATTATATTCTGTTTTCGATCCATCAATGGTAAAGAAAATTGATTTTTATAAAGGAGGTTTCCCGGCACGTTACGGAGGAAGAACTTCGGCTGTTGTTGATATTCGTAACAAAGATGGCAACAGGTATAACAAAACCGGAGAATTGGAATTGAGCCTTTTATTGAGTAAATTTTATATTGAAGGCCCATTGAAAAAAGGAAAGTCATCCTTTGCCTTTTCAGTCAGACGAAGCAACATAGACCTCTTTGCTTATCTGTATGGTTTTATGCAAAATGAAGGCTATTACGTGGGATATACGTTTTATGATATTAATGCAAAAAGCAATTTTTACCTGACAGATAAGGACCGTTTGATTGTAAATTTTTACCAGGGTCGGGATAAGTTTTTTTATAATGATAAACCAAGTGAAGACGATCTCGGCATGTACAGATACAAGGCAGGCATGAAACAGAAATGGGGCAATACCCTTTTAAGCACACGCTGGCAGCATGTTGTAAATCAAAACATATTCCATAATCTTACCGCAGCATACACAACCTATATTTATAATCAATCCATTAAATCATCAAGAACTGAACTGGCAGACAACTCAGTACTCGAAAACAGTTTAAGGATACATTCCGGCATTCAGGACCTTATTTTAAAATCAGATTTTGAAATTGCTTTAGGTTCTGATAATCTCCGTTTAGGTTCAAAAGTGAATTACCAGTTTTATGTTCCAACCAGGTTAACGTATACCGAAACCGGAGGATTAGATAATCAGGAAGACCAGAATCCGGCTTTACAGGATGATCCGGCCTTAAATGCGGGCCAGATAGCTTTATATGGCGAATATATATTTGAAAAGGGAAATCTATCAGGAAATATAGGTATGCACTTGTCAGATTATTTTGTGGAGAAAAAGGCTTATCCATCCATTGAACCCCGGATTGTTTTAAATTACCTTCTCAAACCCTCATTATCAATAAAAGCGTCGGCCTGTGCCATGCAGCAGAACATACACTTGCTAACAAATTCTTATACAGGTCTGCCAACTGATTTATGGATTCCATCAACTCAAAACATAGAGCCGGAAACATCACAACAGGTTTCATTAGGACTGGCGCATACGTCAAAAAACAACATTGAATTTAGCATAGAAGCGTATTATAAAAAGTTAGAACATCTGATCAGTTATAAAGAAGGCGTTCAGATATTTTCCACATCACAAAGCTGGGATGAAAAAATTGAAACGAATGGTCATGGCTGGGTTAAGGGAATAGAATTCCTGGTTCAGAAGAAAGAGGGGCGATTTACAGGTTGGATTGGTTATACTTTATCATCAAACACACGACAATTTAGTAACCTGAATAATGGCAGAGTATATCCTTTTAAATACGATCAAAGGCATGATATAGCACTCGTAGCCAACTGGAAAGTGAACAGCAATTGGTCACTTTCCGGAACATGGGTCTATCATACCGGTTATGCCATAACCCTGCCATCCGGCAAATATCAACTGTATCATTACGAATATAAATATACCAGATCCCAACGGGAAGTATATGATGACATACATATATATGCTCAAAAAAATGGGTACAGAATGCCGGACTACCACCGTTTGGATATCGGCTGGATTTATACAAAAAAGAAATTTAAAGGGACAAGTATTTGGAAATGGGGAATATATAATGTGTATAACAGACAAAATGCTTACTATCTGTTTTTTAAAGAAGACAAGGGAGAAACAAAATTGTATCAGCAAAGTATCTTCCCTTTGTTTTTAAATGTAGGTTATAGTTATGTTTTTTAAAATTGTCCGTAACCTGGCGTAAAGTCAGATCAATTTTATGATACTTTTTGTAGCTTTGTTAACCTTTGAACAAACTGGGACCTGACTCATTATAAATTAGTGTAGTCTTATATCATAAATCTTTAATCTTAAGTCTTGAAGCATGAATATTACAGATTTAGCAGGAACAGTAACTTTAAACAACGGAGTGGAAATGCCATATATTGGCTTGGGTGTTTACCTTTCAAAGGAAGGTGGAGAGGTTGAGACAGCTGTAAAAGCTGCCCTCGAGGCCGGTTACAAACATATTGATACCGCAGCATATTACCATAATGAACGCGGTGTTGGAAATGCTGTTGCGCAGTCCGATGTCAAAAGGGAAGATATTTTTGTGACCTCAAAAGTCTGGAATTCAGATCAGGGCTATGATAAAACGCTGAAGGCTTTTGATACCAGTCTGAAAAAACTTCAAATGGATTACCTGGATCTTTACCTCGTACACTGGCCTGTGCCGGGTAAGTTTACTGATACATGGAAGGCGCTTGAAAAGCTTTATCATGATGGTCGTGTCCGCGCCATTGGAGTCAGTAATTTTCATGAGGTTCATCTGAGTGAATTGCTGCATTCGGCAGAGGTTATTCCGGTAATTGATCAGGTGGAATTTCACCCGTATCTCGTACATCAGTCACTGGTGGATTACTGTAAATCCAAAGGCATTCAGCATGAAGCCTGGAGTCCGCTGATGCAGGGTGGCGTCCTGGATGTGATGCTGTTAAATGAAATCGGGAAGAAGTATGGAAAATCTCCGGTTCAGGTTACCCTGCGCTGGGATCTGCAACGGGGAACAGTCTGTATTCCCAAATCGGTTCATCCGGAGCGTATTGTAGAAAATGCTGAAATTTTTGATTTTGAACTTACCGAAGAGGAGATGCGTGCCATTGACGCACTTGACCGGAATCATCGTGTCGGCCCTGATCCGGAAAATTTCGATTTCTGATTTTTTCATACCGTTTTTTTTGTATTTTGCTGAAGCATAATTTTCAGGTTACTACAACCCGAAAACCTTGATGCTATTGCATTCAATAGTTGCGAATTATATATATTTGCAGTCCGAAACAGGAAAATATTTTTAATGGATCATATACGTAATTTTTGCATCATTGCACACATCGACCACGGAAAAAGTACACTGGCCGACAGGTTGCTTGAAAGAACCCATACTGTGACTGGTAAGGCTTTGCAGGAGCAGGTTCTGGATAGTATGGATTTGGAGAGGGAGCGGGGCATCACCATTAAGAGTCATGCCATACAAATGGACTACGAGCTGGAGGGGAAAAAATATAAGCTGAACCTGATCGATACACCCGGACATGTGGATTTTTCCTATGAAGTGTCACGATCTATCGCTGCATGCGAAGGTGCGTTGCTGATCATCGATTCCACCCAGGGCATTCAGGCTCAGACCATATCCAATTTATATCTCGCCCTGGAGCATGACCTGGAAATTATTCCGGTAATGAATAAAATGGACCTCCCCAATGCCATGCCTGAGGAGGTGGAAGAAGAGATTGTTGAGTTGCTGGGTGTGGATTCCGGCGACATCATCCGTGCCAGTGGCAAAACCGGACTTGGTGTAGATGAGATACTTGAAGCTATTGTACATCGCATAAAACCACCGGTGGGAGATCCTGAAGCACCTTTGCAGGCCTTGATTTTTGACTCTGTATTTAACTCATTCAGGGGCATCATTGCGTATTTTAAAATTGTAAATGGTGAAATCCGTAAGGGTGACCTGGTGAAGTTTGTCAATACCGGTAAGGAATACAATGCCGATGAGATTGGTGTGCTGCGGCTGAGCATGCAACCACGCGATGTACTCCGGACAGGAGATGTGGGTTACATTATTTCCGGTATCAAAACCTCGCGCGAAGTAAAGGTGGGCGACACCATCACGCACGTAAAAAAGAAATGTGATAAAGCCATTTCCGGTTTCGAAGAGGTGAAGCCTATGGTGTTTGCGGGAGTGTATCCCATTGATTCAGACGATTATGAGGATCTGCGGGCTGCTGTTGAAAAATTGCAGCTGAATGATGCATCCCTTACGTTTGAACCGGAATCATCAGCAGCACTTGGTTTCGGTTTCCGGTGCGGATTTCTTGGTCTGCTTCACATGGAGATCATACAGGAGCGTCTGGACCGGGAATACGATATGAACGTCATTACCACGGTGCCGAACGTATTGTATAAGGTGTACACCAAACAGGGTGAAGCAAAAGATGTTTATACCCCTAGTGAACTGCCGGATCCAACCCATATCGAACGCATTGAAGAACCATTTATCCGGGCAACAATTCTGACTCATCCGGACTATTTCGGACAAATCATGACCCTTTGTCTCAACAAAAGAGCTGAATTGAAGAAACAGGATTTTCATACAGCACACCGTGTGGAGATACAGTTTGATATGCCGTTGGGAGAGATTGTATTTGATTTCTACGACAAACTGAAAAGTGTTTCCAAAGGATATGCCTCATTCGATTATTACCAGATTGGCTATAAACCTTCAAAACTGATAAAACTTGATATTCTTCTGAACGGAGAATCGGTAGATGCCTTGTCCGCTCTGTTACACGTGGATAATGCCTACAATATGGGACGACGGATGTGTGAGAAGCTGAAGGAACTGATTCCGCGACAGCAGTTTGATATCGCCATTCAGGCTGCTATCGGATCAAAGATTATAGCCCGTGAAACAGTAAAGGCGGTAAGGAAAGATGTGACGGCTAAATGTTACGGAGGCGATATCACCAGGAAACGTAAACTGCTTGAAAAACAGAAAAAAGGGAAGAAAAAAATGAAACAGATCGGGAATGTGGAGGTTCCTCAAAAAGCATTCCTTGCTGTTTTAAAACTGGATTAAAGATACAATGATGAAACGACTATTACTGCTTATTGTGATGTCGGTATTTATGATAGTTCCACAACTATCGTACACTGCCGCCCAGGAACATCACGATGCTGATGAACCACAGATTGAAACGCTCCGTGCTGATACAAGCTCACACGTTACAGAGCACAATGAGGCAGTAGGTCATTACGCAGAAGATCATCATGCCAGTGAACCGGCAGCACCATATTCGGTATTGCCTTTTATACTGCTGTTGCTGATGATTGCCACCGGACCACTGTTTTATGAACATTTCTGGCACCGTAATTATCCAAGGATCGCGATCATTCTGGCCGCTTTGGTCGTTTTGTATTATATTTTCGGGCTTGGGAACACCCATGCACCCATACATGCATTTTTTGAGTATTTTCAGTTTATTGCCTTACTCTCGTCATTATATATCGCCTCCGGAGGAATAATGATCAGCGTGGATCGCGATGCCACACCAAAGGCAAATGTTACCCTCTTAATTATCGGATCCATCATTGCCAATATTATAGGTACAACCGGTGCATCCATGTTGTTGATAAGGCCATATATACGGCTGAACGAAGGGCGTATTAAAGCATACCATATTGTCTTCTTTATTTTTATGGTCAGTAATGTAGGAGGTAACCTGACTCCGATTGGTGATCCGCCTCTGTTTCTTGGCTTTTTAAAAGGTGTGCCGTTTTTCTGGACCCTGAAACATAACTTTATGCCATGGGTATTTGCGACTGTAATACTGGCCGTTATCTTCTATCTGTTCGACAGACGAAATAAAGAAGGAAAAGTGCATGCCGACAGAACCGGAAAAATAAGGCTTATCGGGACTAAGAATTTTATCTGGTTACTGATTGTGGTTTTGTCAGTTTTTATTGATCCGAATATTTTTGACTGGGTTCCCGGTATAAATTACCATGGGCAGAAACTATCTTTTATCCGTGAGCTGATCATGTTGTCCGTCGGGTTCTTTTCGTATAAATTTGCCAGCAAGGAGGCCCATAAGGGTAATGGATTTGACTTTGAGCCGATTCTTGAAGTGACCTACATATTTATAGGTATATTTGGTACGATGATGCCGGCGCTTGAACTGGTCGGGAATTTCGCATCATCCGATGCCGGGCAGCAACTCATTAATCCCGACACTCTTTATTTTGGTACCGGAACATTATCGGCTTTTCTGGATAATGCACCAACCTATCTCAACTTCCTGGCTGCAGCTATGGCATCAAAAGGTGCCGACCTCGGATTGTTCAGGGATGTACAGGCTTTTGCCGGAGGAGAGTTTGCAAATTCTATCCTGAGTCTGCGGTCTATTTCTGTGGCAGCCGTGTTTTTCGGTGCCATGAGTTATATTGGAAATGGTCCTAACTTCATGGTGAAATCCATCGCTGAACAGTCTAAGATTAATATGCCATCCTTTTTTGGATACATGATTAAATATTCCATTCCGGTGTTATTGCCTATTCTGTTTTTAACCTGGGTGATTTTTATCCATTTTAACTGGTTATAGCAAGACAAAATGATGTTGGTTTTACCGTACTCAAAAGGCTTTAAACCAACAGCAGAGAGGAGAAACGGAATAAAAAATGCCTTACAGCAGAAAGAGCAATAAAAAAAACGTTGATAATATGTTAATTCACTAAAATTTGTATCTTCGTACCCTTGTTTTAAAAAACCCATTTGTATAATAAAAATAAGAACATTAAATGGCTACTTTAGAAAAGATCAGAAATAGAGCGGTGTTGTTGATTGTGGTTATTGGCGTTGCCATGGCCGCATTTATATTAGGCGATCTCTTTAAGTCAAGATCAACTTTCTTTGGTCAATCGCAGCGTGAAGTTGCCGACATAAACGGTCACACTGTAATGATTGATGAATTACAGCATAAAATTCAGGAGTTAACTGAAATTTATAAGCAAAGTCAACAAACCCAGTCTCTGGATGAACAGACCACCGATATGATCCATGATCAGGTCTGGAATAATATTCAGAGAGAGTATATCATGGGTGATGAGTATGATGAACTGGGACTCGCCGTTTCAGAAGATGAGCTGTTTGACCTGGTTCAGGGTGATCACCTGTCACCTATCGTAAGACAGTTATTCGGTAACCGTCAGACCGGTCAGGTTAATAAATCTGCTGTGCTGAATTTCCTTAAGCAGAAGGAAAATGATCCTGCTGCAAAGGCCTACTGGTTGTACTGGGAAAATGAGATTGTGAATCAGCGCTTATTTGAAAAGTATAATACGCTTATATCAAAAGGTCTGTATGCCAACTCTAAAGAAGCTGAACTGGTAATTGACAACAGCAGGAAAGCTAAGAATATTGAATTCTTTTCAAAACCATTCAGTTCTGTAAAAGATTCTACACTTAAGGTTTCTGATTCAGAGATTGAGACATATTACAGCGCTCACAAAGAAGAGTACAAACAGGATGCATCCCGTAAAATTGAATATGTTCAGTTCAATATTAATGCATCTGAGCAGGATGATGCTGATGTAAAGGAATGGGCCGAAAAAGCTGCCAGCGAAGTAAAATCAATTAACGATAAGGAAGAAATTGCACGCTACGTGAACCTTAATTCTGACAGCCGTTTTGTAGATCGTTATCAGGACAAAGATCAGGTTGATGCACGGTTAAAGGATTTTGTGGATGAGAGTAAGGTTGGCGCGGTTTACGGACCTTACAAAGATAATACTGCCGATGCATGGGTTGTGGTTAAGCTGGTTAACGAAGAGATGCGTCCTGATTCTATGCAGGCCAGTCATATTCTCATTAGAGAAGCTACTGCTGAACGTACACAGGAACTGGCAGACAGCCTTTATAATGTACTGAAAAACAACAAAAGCAAGTTTGCTGAACTGGCAGAACAGTTTTCTCAGGATCCGGGAAGTGCTAAAAAAGGTGGTGAACTTGGTTGGTTCCAGGATGGCATGATGGTTCCTGAATTCAATGAAGCTTGTGTCAATGCTAAAGTGGGTTCAATTGTTGAAGCGACATCCACATATGGAACACATATCATTCTTGTTGAAGACAAAAGCAGGAATGTGGATAAGGTACTGCTGGCTAAACTGCAGCGTAATGTTGAGCCATCAACAGAAACATATCGGAATGTTTACAGTGAAGCAAGTAAATTCCTGGGCGAAAACAATACATACGAGAAATTTGAGAAAGCCATTAAGGATGATCCTGCAATTGCCAAATTGCACCGTACAGCGAATGCCGTAAAATCAAGCGATAAACAGGTAAACAACATGGATAACAGCCGTGAACTGGTTCGCTGGGCATTCAATGATGCAGAACTTGGCAAATTATCGGATGTACAGGAACTTGGCGATCGTTTTGTGATTGCTGTGGTTACTGAGATCAGAGACAAAGGGATACAGCCTGTTGAAGAGGTTAAAGGTCCAATTCGTGCTAAACTGTTGAAAGACAAACAGGCCGATTACCTGATAAAAGAGATTAATGCAGCCAAAGCTGAAAGCCAGACCCTTTCTTCTCTGGCCCAGAAAGAAGGTGTTGAGATAAAGGCAGCAAGCAATATCACATTTGGTTCTTACTATATTCAGGGCGCAAGTGGATATGTACCTGCTTTAATTGGTGCTGTTGTTGCAGCTCCGGTCGACGAAATCTCTGAACCGGTGAAAGGAGAAAATGCAGTGTATGTTTTCCGGGTGGTCAGTGAGGAAGAAAATGAAAGTGTTCCAACACTGGATCAGGAAAAACAACAGCTGGCTCAGGGTTATTCATATCGTGCCAACTATCAGACTTTCAATGCACTTAAGGATAAGGCTGATATTGAAGACAGCAGAGTGAAATTCTACTAGGAAGAACTTAATTATAATATAAAAGCCATCCGTCAGCTGACGGATGGCTTTTTTTATGTCGGGATGGTTGGTCAAAAACATTTACCATATATTTGTAAAAACTCTCCGGTATGTTTTTCCACACAAAACAACCGCTAATTACCGTATTCTTGTTTTGTCTGGTCTTTTTATGGCCTGGCAAAGATGGCATTTGTGCCGATCATCCTGCCCGTACTGTTTCAGATACCCTTCGAATAACTGCTTTATTTAAAAAAGGGAATCAGTTTATTGATGGTCCGTCAGATTCTCTCGTTTATTATTACTCGAAAGCTTTAACGCTGATTAACAGGAGTCTGGACGATTCGGTCCGGATGAAAAAAAATCTACCGGATGTTTACATTCGACTGCGGCAGTTTGAATTCAGAGCATATATTGAACTGGGTATTGAACATTTCTACCAGAACAGCTACGATAAAGCGCTGAACAATTTCTTCAGTGCGCTTCATGTTGCACAGGCAATCCGGGATATAGATTTGCTGTCGGAATGTTACAGCGAGATAGGCATCGTGTATAAAAATCAGGGGGATTTTGATAAGGCATTAAGTTATTATAACAGCGCACTGGAAATGGCCGGGCAAACAGCTGACTCTTCGTGGATTGCCAGCTGCCAGATAAATATGGCCAATGTGTACAAGGGAAAGGGCTATTTTACCATCGCCCAACGCTATTATTTTGATGCACTATCCACACTGGAAAGAAAACGGCATGACCGCCGTCTTGCAGCCTGCTACCAGAACATTGGTGAAATATACCAGAAGCAGAAAGATTATAACCTGGCTCTCGACTATTACCGTAAGTCGCTGGATCTCGGTACATCTTCCAAAGACAGGATCCGTCAGATTGTCATAAACCTGAATATAGGTTACGTTTATACATTGAAGGCGAACTATCCTGAGGCAAGAAATTATTTATTTAAAGCACTGAACCTGTATGATGAAACCGGATACAAACATGAACTGGATAATTGTTATCTCTTGCTTGGCGATACGTATCTGTATGAGCAGAACCTTAATGAAGCAAAGCAATATTTTACTAAAGCGCTGGAAATTGCAGAAAGGAAAGATGACCGGAAAAGCAGGGTTGAATCGGAGCGAAGGCTTGGAGAGCTTGCACTGCTTAACGGCGATTCCGGTGTTGCGGACCGGTATTTTCGCCGGGCGTATGAGCAGGCTAAGCTGCTTGGGTCACCTGAACTGAAAATAGAAACTGCAAAGGCTTTATACGGATTTCTTCAAAAGACCGGAAAATACAAGGAGGCGCTGGTCTATGTCTCGGAGGAGATGCAACTTAAAGACAGCCTGTTCAGCAGCGAAAAGTACAAAGCCATAAAGGAACTGGAAATTCAGCATAACCTGGAGAAAAAAGATCAGCAGCTCAGTCTTTTAACGGAACGTACACAGGTTCAGGAACTCAAGCTTAGCCGTCGGAACAGAATGGTGATTGCACTTGTGGCAGTGCTGGTTCTTATGGTAATTATCGGATACCTTATCAATGTGCAAAATAAACTCATAGATAAGCACAGAGCAATGGAACTGGAACAGAAACTGCTGCGTTCACAAATGAATCCTCATTTTATCTTTAATGCGCTCATTGCCATACAAAGTTATATCTACAAAAAAGAGCCGGTGCTGGCCGGTGATTATCTGGCTAAATTCGCTGATTTGATCCGTCTGACACTGGAAAACTCGAGGAATGAGTTTGTTCCAATATCCAGAGAAATCAAAACCATGCAGACCTATATCGATCTTCAGTCCCTGCGGTTTGAACATATGTTTAAATATATGCTCCGGGTGGATGATGCCTTGCAGACAGAAGGTTTTTCCTTGCCGCCCATGTTTGCACAGCCCTTTATTGAAAATGCCATTGAGCATGGTTTACGGCATAGAGCTGAGCCGGGACAACTGGAAGTCTCGTATGAGCTTTACAGCGAAAACAGTATAAAGATCCGTATAAATGATAATGGTATTGGCCGTGAAGCAGCGGGAAAGCTTAAGGTCAAAAGTGAACACACCTCTCTGGCAATGCAGATTACCAGAGATCGTTTGACTGTGCTCAACAGGAAATACAGAGATAAGTATATGTTTAATGTGGTAGATGTGAAAGCGGATGATGGAAAGACCGGGGGCACGGCTTTGGAAATTATTCTGCCTTTGAAACGAAAATAAAACGTAAATTTAAGACGCTTAAGCCCATATGATGAAGATTGTAATTATTGATGATGAGCCCAAAGCAAGGGAAACCATACGAAATATTCTGGCACTCAGTTCAGATAGCCTTACCATTGCAGGCGAAGCCGGCGATATGGATTCTGCATATCAGCTCATAAAGTCCCGACAACCGGATCTTGTATTGCTGGATATCAATCTTTCCGATGGGAGCGGGTTTGACCTTTTGAAGCGCTTTGAAAAGACGGACTTTAAGGTGATCTTTATTACAGCGCACGAAGAATATGCCGTTAAAGCATTTAAATACAGTGCCCTGGATTATATTCTGAAACCTGTAATGGCATCCGAAGTGCTTGATGCTGTGCGAAAAGCAGGCGAGACCCTGCACACGGAGGAACATTCATTAAAATTGTCTGCACTGCTTCAGAATCTTGGTAAACTGAAAAAAATAGTGCTGAAAACGGCAGAAAGTATTCACATTGTTAATGTGCCTCAGATAATACGGTGTGAGGCCGATGTAAATTATACTGTTTTTCACCTTGCCGGCCCGCAAAAGCTGCTGGTTTCTAAACCTTTGAAGGAATATGATGAGCTTTTAAGCCAGGCCGGGTTTTTCAGGGCTCATCAGTCACACCTGGTAAACATGGAGCATATCCTTCGCTACGACAAAAACGATGGTGGTTATCTTGTTATGGATGATGATTCGGAGGTTCCTGTTGCCACCCGGAAAAAGGATGATTTGTTCCGCTTATTCGAAATGATGTAGCTCTTCTTATTCGCAAATAATAATTCACGCCTTGCAAATAATAAAGTAATCCTGAACCGGCAATGCTTTGGCCGTAATTTTATACTGCAAAATCACAACTGATGAAAATTGCAGCCAAAGATCAGATTCATTTTTATAAAGCTGAACACATCGTTCGCTTTGAACATGGTACTGATAACGTTTCCGTTTATCTCAAAAATGGCAATACCGAACATATTGATGCTAAAATAGATCAGCTCTCGAGCGATCTGGAGGATCAGGGATTTATCCGCGTTCATCCTGACCATCTGATTAACATCAACTGCATCACACAGATTTGTGGCCATAATGCTGATTTTGTTAAACTGGTAAACGGCGATATGATTCCTTTGCTTCCTGAGGCCGGAAACCAGTTGATGACCCTGTTAGAAGATCATATTTAATTAATCTCATATGAACCCTACATTTCAAGACATCAGACAGGAGCCTTTAATTACGGCATCATGGAATATTAAGATTGCTGATCCATCAGCTTATGCACCGGGAATACTGATTACCGGAGCCAATTCCTTTGTTGGAATACATGTGATTAAACTTCTTGCAAAGCACTGGGAAGGCCCTGTTCATTTACTGGTAAGGGCTAAGAATAAGCCATCGGCTATTGAACGGATGAAGGATGCCTTTTTAAAAGCCGGATTGGGGAATTTCAACGATCTACGGTATAGTGTTCATACCGGTGATGTTTGTGAAAATCAGATGGGTATGACCGGCAGTGCGTATACGGCGGTAAAACAGTCCTGCGGATATGTTTTGCATCTGGCCATGACCCCTCTGTATTATTATCCCTATAAGCATTTTAAAGAGATTTGGCTTCCGGAACTGCAAAAGATGATTGCATTTTGCGGTGATGTTGAGTATCCGAAGTGTCTGCACTATCCATCTTCGTACAATGCTGGTTTTTTTACTGACGAACAGGATTATAAGAACCTGAATCAAAATGCCTGGCAATCTGGCTACGCCGGATTTAAGTGGGTAGCCAACAATATTCTTTCCAATGCATTCCAGCAGGGACTGAGAGGGTGTATTTACGACATTCCGCTGGTACTGGGATCAGAACAAAGCGGAATCAGTCCGGCCAATTATTCCATTTGGCATATCCTGGATATTTTTCTTGCCAGCGGGAGATATATCGATTTCACCTTTAGGATTATTCCGGCGGATATTCTCGCGGAAATTATACTGCACAATATGTTGAAGCAAAAATCAGGTGAGGGCTTACAGTTCATTCGCCCGGTGCTTTCTGAACCGGTCACAGAGGAATTATTTAAGCATTCGGCAGTTCGGTTGCTGGGTTTGAGCCGTGTCTCGCGGGAACAGTTAAGAGATACATGTATGCATAAGCGTAAATTCGATTTTCTTATTCCTGAGAATTTTTACCAGCTCCTGTATAAAGTTAACCAACTTGAAGCGGTGTTTCCGGCAGATTATCCGATACATTCTCTGCCCTCAACCTATAATGTATTTTACAGTAACCTTATGAAGGTTATTCAACAGCAGAAAATACCATTCCAATAAAAACTAAAAACAAATGAAGACTCTGATTTTACTCCTTGGATTTTGTTTGCTTGCCGCCCTGCTAAACGCTCAGAATGACAGTCCCTCTGCGATGGGAGCTCTGAATAAATCTGCTAAAAGTTCAGAATCGGTACGTGTGGATCAACGATCTTTTCCGGATCGATATGCCCTGCAAAACAGTTGGCTTAGCCCAAAAATGCATAAACTTGATTCTGTATATACCGAAACAGTTTATGAAACGGAAGATCCCTTTTTTGAAGCGAATACAGAGCGTGAAATGTACGAATACGATTCTTATGGTAATGTTTTGACGGAAAAACATCACATCTGGAATGGCGAAGAATGGAAGCCACGGTTGGAATATGTGATGACGTACAACAGTGCGGGATTAAACCTTACAGAGACTGTCAGGGATTGGAATGAAATGGATGAGAAGTGGTTTGAAACAGCCAAAACCGAACGTAGCTATGATGATGGCAACCGGTTGATTTCAATCGTGGAATACGAGGAGGATGGCGATGTGCTGAAACCCTATTGCAAGACCGAATATTTTTATGATGCAGGAAGTATATATCCTGTTTATGAGATTGATTATGATTGGAGCGGCAGTTGGGATGAAAATGCAAAAACAGAATCCAAATGGGATGATAAAGGAAATCTTACAGAAGAGATAAGTTATGATTTTCAGAGCGCTGACAGGACCTGGATTAAGGATTCCAAATGGGTATATGAATACGACGGGAAAGGGAACTGGGTTAGTGAAACAGATTATGACTGGTATGACGATTGGGTATTTAACTGGAAATGCGAAAATATCTATAATTCTAATAATCAGAGAATTCAGTACAATTCGTTTGGATGGAATGATGAAGATAGCATATGGTACAAAAGTTTTCAATACCTGTATGCATTCAACGAAAACGGGAATATGACCTCAATGATCAGTTCGCACTGGAGTGATGAATCTGAAGAGTTCGTGCCTTATGATAAAAATGAATATGTGTACGATGATGACTTTAATATGAGTTCGTACAGCTATTCCGAATATGAAAATAGCACAGGAGGCTGGTCAGTACTGTTCAAATCAGAATATGAAAGTGCCGCGGGTCTCTCTTTTTTGAACATCGCACTGCCGTTTGAAACAGAGTTTGAGTATTCGGGTAAATTTGCAACTGCTCCGCAAACCGAAACCAACTACATTGAGGAGGATGGTACTCTAGTGGCGTATACACGGGCTAATTTCTTTTATTCCGAATTTTCGTCAACCGGAGTCATTCTGAATACAGGACGCGATATTATGATGTATCCCAATCCGGCGAAAGATTATGTTACGCTTGTGTCCGCATCAGATTTCGGATCTGTTCAGGTATTTGGTCTGAATGGAATTAAACTACTGGAGCAGGAAGATGATACAGGCCGTAAACAACGGGTTTTGGATATATCTGAGTTGGAAAGCGGCATATACCTGTGCCGGATAAAGACCGGTGATGTTTGGATCAGCAGAAAGCTAATTGTACGGTAAGGTATTTTGTGCCGGATATATAGAAATAGCCAATTACGGACTCTGGACATTTTAAAACCCTTAGTATAACACATATGAAAGTCTTCGTTTATCCCGTGATTATTTGCCTGCTTGCAATTTTTTCCGCACCGGCTCAAAACAATGGTTTAGGTTTTAGGGCTGGTCTTAGTTTTGACAATATCACCATGGAAGGAAATTTCAGGCACGCTTTTGAAAAAAGTCAGCTCGAAGTTGATGCCGGATTACTTATATGCACCAAAGGTGCTGCAACAGATGTTTTTATCGCTTACCATTTTGTATTTCCGTTTACAAATAAACCCGGATTATGCTGGTATGTCGGGCCGGGAATTGGATCGGGGCTCTATTTTAATTCGGAGTATGCACGGCCTTATGAGTCATCGAAAAAACACTATTTTAACGGAGCTGGCATACAGGCTGGGCTGAGCTATACGTTTGATTTTCCGGTCCAGGTTTCTTTGGATACGAGAGATGCATTATACCACGACAGTTACTATGATGTTGTTTTTCTCTCGAACTTTGCCCTGTCGGTGAGATATCTGTTTGGTAAATGATGCCGTGATTAGTTGCATTGCCGCATGTTTATCCGCAAATTCAGGATCGGGATACATAAAAAAAGGATCCCTGAAATTCAGGGATCCTTTTTGGGGTCGTGTTTTTATTTATTGCTTATTTCTTCATTGAAGAAACGATATTCAGTGTATCCTGTGCAATCATCAACTCCTCATCGGTAGGGACAACCATCACCTTAACTTTCGACTCCGGTTTGCTGATCACCATCTCTTTTCCCCGCATCCCGTCGTTTTTAGCTTTGTCAATGGTAAGGCCAAGGTATTCCATGTCCTTCAGGATATCTTCGCGGTGCTGATCCGAATTTTCGCCGATACCACCGGTAAAAACAAGGATGTCAATTCCGCCCATGGCAGCAATGTAAGATCCAATGTATTTTTTTACCCTGTAGTTAAACATTTCTATGGCAAGCAGAGCACGCTTGTTGTTGTTTTTGTAGGCTGCATCTTCAATTTCACGTGAGTCTGATGACACACCGGAGATACCCAGTAAACCGCTATGTTTGTTAAACAGCGTGTTGGCAGACCGTGTCCCTATGTTTTCGCGATCCATAATATAATTTACTGCGCCAATATCGAGGTCACCTGAACGGGTTCCCATAATAAGACCTTCGAGCGGTGTAAATCCCATGGAAGTATCCATAGATTTGCCATTTTTAATCGCGGTAATGGAGGCTCCGTTACCCATATGGCAGGTGATGATTTTCTGGGTTGTATAATCAACGCCTAAAATATCGCAGGCCCTTTTAGAGACATAGCGGTGACTTGTACCGTGAAAACCGTAACGGCGGATACTGTATTTTTCATATAAAGAATACGGTATGGCGTACATATAGGAATAATCCGGCATGGTCTGGTGAAAAGCGGTGTCAAAAACACCTACCTGGGGTACATTGGGCAGCAGCTCCTGCATCGCGTAAATACCTTTCAGGTTTGGTGGGTTGTGTAAGGGAGCAAGGTCGATACATTCCTCCATTTTTGCAATTACCTCATCGGTAATAAATACACTGGAATTAAAGGCTTCACCACCATGAACCACACGGTGTCCAACGGCATCAATTTCTTCCAGATCCTTAATAGAACCGTATTTTTCACTTAGTAATACACCAAGAATGTACTCTATACCAACCTGATGTTCAAGAATTTCTCCTTCGAGCTGCGCCTTAGTGCCATCTGATCGCTTATGCTTTAAAAACGATCCTTTAAGTCCGATCTTTTCAACTACTCCTGTTGCCATAACCTCTTTATTGGCCATGTTGATCAGTTTATATTTTATGGATGAACTACCGCAGTTTAAAACTAATATCTTCATTTTTGCTTTCTTTTCAGGTTGTTATTCCGGAATGCGTTTACCGTTTTCATCGTATTTAAAGAATCCCTGCCCATCGATTACTCCACCGTGTTTGGCTCTCACCAGACGTTTGATAAGAGGAGATGGTTTGTATTTGGTTTCACCAAATTCTTCGAACAGGTTATTTCCCCAGCGTACAATTTTTTCAAGCCCCATAATATCGGCGAGGTGAAAAATACCGTGACGAATGCCAAATCCTACATTGGTGAGTTTATTTATGTCTTCTTTCGAAGCGACACCTTCCATCAGTGTGTCACATGCTTCGTTTAACAAGGTGATGAATAAGCGGATGCTGACCAGACCAACAGATTCCTGAACAGGAACAATGCTTCTGTTCACCAGTTTGACAAAGTGACTCACCTTGTCGTAAACGGCCTCTGAGGTATATACCCCTTTAACAACCTCAACAATTCGGGCCTCGGGTGATGATACCATGAAGTGAATACTCAGACAGCGTTCCTTGTGCTCCAGTTCCGAAGCCAGTTCTGTAATAATGACAGTGGTTGCATTGGTAGCGATGATGCAATCAGGAGAAACAACCTTTTCTACCCGTTTAAAGATTTCCTTACGGACTTCGATAGAGCGTTCGCCGGTTTTGTCATTTGCCCTTACGGCTTCGATCACGAAGTCGCAACCTGTAAGTTTGTCGTACGTTACAGCACCGGAAATGCGCTGCAGAATAACTTTTTTTTCCGTTGAAGTCAAACCCCAGTTTTCAACTCTGTTGTCCAGTTCTTTGCTTATGTTGTCAATAGCCAGCTGAACCTTGGACTGGTTAACCTCAATGAAAATAACCTCCAAACCACTGATGGCTGCAATCCGGGCAATGTTCTGCCCTTCCTGTCCGCAACCAATGATTCCGATCTTGGAAAACAGCGTTTTCTTTGATGATTTTTTGCTTAACCCATATTTCTCAATGGGTTCGATGATTATATCTGACATAATTTAAATTATTTCATCCTTCTGTGAAACAGTACATTCGAAACTCCAAATTCCTAATTAGTAATTCTAAATCAGAGATTAACCTACCTGTTTCATTCCCATGGCCTGGTTGGCAGTAATGGCCACCAGTTTCACAATATCATCAACCGAACAACCACGTGAGAGGTCGTTGATAGGTGCAGCCATGCCCTGTAATACCGGTCCCACAGCTTCGGCATTGGCCAGTCTCTGAACCAGTTTATAGGCGATATTCCCTACATTCAGTGATGGGAAAATCAGTACGTTGGCTCTTCCTTCTATGGGTGAACCGGGTGCTTTGCTGCTGGCAATAGCCGGTATGATGGCAGCATCAGCCTGAAGCTCTCCATCAATCATCATGTCCGGTGCCATCTCTTTGGCCATAGCCGTTGCTTCTACCACCTTGGTTACCATATCGTGTTTAGCTGAACCTTTGGTTGAAAAGCTTAACATGGCAATCCTGGGTTCCAGCCCCACAATGCTGCGCATGGTTTTTCCTGTGGTTACCGCTATTTCAGCCAGCTCTTTTGCTGTAGGATCCGGATGCACAGCACCATCGGCAAAGATCAGCAGTCCGTCATCACCCCATTTTTTATCCGGCAAAAACATCAGAAAAGCTCCGGATACCACACTTACACCGGGCATGGTTTTTACCAGCTGGAAAGCAGGACGGAGCACATCGCCAGTGGCATTCATGGCACCTGCAACTTCGCCATCGGCATCGCCGTTCTTAATCATAAGACAGGAGAGATAAAGCGGATTTTTAGTCAGTTCAAGTGCCTGTTCTGGTGTTACCCCTTTGTTCTTGCGGATTTCGAAGAGCAAATCAGCATATTCCTGCATTTTTTCATGGTTCTCCGGATCAACAATTGTAGCTTTGTCAATGTTGTTAAGGCTGAATTGTTTTGCAAGTGCTTTTATCTCACCAGGATTTCCGATGAGTATAATGTCTGCTATTGCCTCCGCAAGGAGGATGTCGGCAGCTTTTAATGTACGTTCTTCGGTTCCTTCAGGTAAAACTATCCGTTGAGGACTAGCCTTGGCCTTGTCAACAATTTTTGATATAATATCCATTACAGAAAATGTTTGTGATAGAGTAGTTATTTTGACTGCAAAATTAGTATCAAAAAGGCTAATTTGAAAGTATTTTTGACATTTGGAATTAATAAAAATAGTGAAATATCATTTTAAAACAAAATTTTCGTAAATGATTGCAAATAAAAGCAAAAACATGAAGGAAAGTACCGTTCTTGAACCAAATGAGCTTTTTTCGTTTTGTCCGCGTTGTGGATCCGATACCATAGAGTCTCACGAAGAAAATACTGCCATAAAGTGCAAAAAATGTGGTTTCATTTACTTTTTTAATGCTTCAGGGGCGGTGATTTTAGTTGTACAAAATGATAGCGATGAATTACTGGTCACCAAACGGGCATTTGAACCCTACAAAGGGAAGCTGGATCTGCCCGGAGGTTTTATCATGCCCGGTGAGACTGCTGAAGCTGCTTTGATACGTGAAGTAAAGGAAGAATTAAATGTTGATGTTTACGATCTGAACTATTGTTTCTCACTCGCTAATAAATATCCCTATGCCGGTATGTTTGTCAATACCGTTGATTTGGTTTTTAAGGGTAAAATAAAAGATATACAGTCCTTAAAGGCCGGTGATGATGTGGCTTCATATACCTTTATAAAAGTAGATGAGCTGAAACCCGAGGATTTTGGTGTGGAATCGGTTCGAAAAGCTGTTATGGATATGGTCTTAAACAAGCCTGAAGCATAAATCGCGTTTACCTGTTAAATTTCCCCGTTTACTGATTTTTTACCGCCGGTTACAGATATTTTATTTTTGTAGCTTCAGGATGTTATACCTTTGGCTTAAATACTAGATCAGAATAGTATTCTCATAAAACATTGAAACAAGAAAGCTTCTCCTGAACCCGGAAGCTTTCTTTTTTTGCATTAAAACTAATGGGGAGAATGTAGAACAGGTCCTCGTATATATAGATTTCGATTTGTTTTTGTTTTTTCAGGTAAAGGTATCCTGCCGGTCAATTTCAAATCCTGACGTTCCTGCCAGTCTTTGTCAGGTTTTATAAGCTGAAGGCCCTCTTCATCCACAAGGATATGCGGCTAATCATCTGCCAGAACAAGCAAGGCACGCCACAATGATGTACGTAAGGCAGTGTTATCCGGTTCAAAAATACGTTTATTTCTGTTCCGGTCTGACTTCATTTCGGCTCCCACAATTCAATTTTATTTCCGGCAGCATCCATAATATGTACGAATTTGCCGTAATCGTAGCTTACAATTTTGTCCAGAATGGTCACACCGTTTGCTTTCAGTTTATTCACAAGCCCTTCTATATTCTGAACCTTATAGTTTATCATGTATTCCTTTTTGGACGGGTGAAAATAGTCGTCTCCGGTTTTGAACGGCATCCACTGGAGAGAATTTATTTCTTCAGGCCGTTCAATGTTTCTGGATTCAAAACCCGATGATCCATATTCATTGATACGAAGTCCTAAGTTTTTGGAATACCATTCCCTGGTTTTATCCGGATCGTCGGAGTAAAAGAATATTCCTCCTATCCCCGTAACTTTGGGCGTGACATCATCCGTTCCTTTACCGGCTGCTTTTTTGTTTGCCATATCGTGTGTTTTTTCGATTTCCACTTTACATGTAAAACAGGTAATGACCCCAAAGTGTTACGGTAAATCGCTTCTTTTATCTGTTTTGATACACAAAAAACATTCGTTTTGTAATGACAGACTCAAAATACACCTAAAGAACGACTGACATCTTATGTCCGAAAGTATGCTGCTGATGCGATGTGTATGATTGATTTTTATACCGGTTTATTTTTTCTGCCGATAAATCAGGGAATTTTGCAGCATTGTGCATGCATGAATCACGGCATGCCGTTTCCGGGTGATTGTATCACAGAAAGATATACGCTAATCGTTCGCTCTGAAGAGCGATGGTTTGAACCCTTAAATCCAAAGGATCATCCTTTCAATACATTATGACACCTTTTTTAAGTATATTTTATTCTTTTAATAACTCTGCAATTTTGCTTTTCGAAGCATCGGGTTTCAGATGAGAACCTTACACAATCCTTTCCGGTTCTGTTTAGTTAAGATTTGCCTCAATGAGTTTTACCAGTTCATTGCCACTGCCTGGACGCGGAGCATTGTAGCTTATAATCTTTCCTTTTTTATCAATAAGTGCATAATGCGGTATGCCTTGTATGCCAAAAATCTGTCCCAGCTGTGCAAACTGTTTGTCGTTTAACAGGTAATGTTCTCCCTCTATCTTTTGATCTGCGATGGTTGTTTTCCATGCCGATTCCGTACACTGGTTGGCGAGATAAACAAAAACCACATCTTTGCCTTCAAACTGTTTCTTTATTTTTTTTGAGTTTGGCATTTCACCCATACACGGACCACACCAGGGTGCCCAAAAATCGATGTAGATCACGTTGTCGGGATATTTCTCCACCAGCCTGGCTAAATAATCATTCTCGTCGCTTAATGTATTAATTTTTGATCCGGTAGCGTATTCCGGATGCTCAAATAAGGCTTTCTCCTGATTGTATTTCTTTTCTACCCGGAATTTTAAATCTGCATTGTCGATAAACTCCGGGTGATAAAGGCTTCCCATATTTTCATAGTTCTTAGTGTCGAGCAGGCGATAGTAAAACTTTGACAGCAGGACATCTTTAACAAATCCTTTTTCTACGTCTTTCAAATAACGTAGGGGAATGCTCATGCTTTTTTCAAAATCTGTAGCATATAACTGCTGGACCAGCTGTAGAGAATCTGAGGGAATCAGCTGGAAAAGATACATGTCGTATTCCGAAAGAAAATTCAGAAAACTTGTACTTACCAGGTATGCTGTGTTATCCTTGTCCCACTCGTTCAGAAAATCGAAATATTCAGCCGGCACAGACGTTATAAAATCGTTGGGGTCTTTTTGCTTATGCATGGCCTGCAACCACCGGTAACGCATCAGGTTCTCGTATTTGTCAAATTTTATTTTCATAGGTAGCCATTCCTGAAATTGTTTGCAGGTATTATGCGTTGTGTTAAAGGCTTCAGCCCTGTTCATCCGTTCTTCCGCAACCTTTTCCTCGTATCGTTTGTACTCTTCGGGAGAAGCATTCCGGATCATGCTATCCTGCTCCTTCCGGTCTTGTAAGGAATCGCTATAATAAACCACATAAGCCGTTATGTCCTGATTCATTTTTTCAGCCGTGCCGGAAACGGAATAAAAGGCGTATTCTTCTGCCGTTGTGTTTGTTTTTTTATTCCAGCAAGCGCCATCAATGTCAAAATGTAGGCTATCGCCGGGTGAAATATAAAAGGTCAGAAGACCGCTGTACTTTAAATAGAATTCGGTGGGGTAGTCCAGCTCCAGCTCAAATCTGAAGCGGCCGTTTTTATCCGGATAATCCGGAAGGATGATCTGGCCGGCAAGAATATCTTCGTAGACAAGCTGAATCACGTCATGTTCTGAAACCGTTTCAAAGTTTGATACCTGCCCTGTAATAATGGCTTTTTTTGTTTCGTTGCTTTTGTGTTGTGCACAGGCGCCTAAAAGCAAAACTGAAAGGAGAATAGGGATAATGGTTTTCATATTTTATTCGTTTTGGTAAAATTATTACTGCAAGACTCATCAGTTTTAAAGTTGGGTTTTAGTCAGAGTGTTTGCTTGGTGCAAAAGGGGCTTTTCAGTTACAGCATTAAAAATAATAAAAATCCTGTAGCTTTAATTGTATATGTACGTTTATTTTGGTCCTGCTTTTCTTCATTTAAAGTCGCAGCTTACAGGTGATGCGTGACGATTGTTAAAGCCTGATTGATGTTGCCCGGTTAAATCCCCTTCCTGTTGGGCAGGAGACCTATTCCAACCGCTGGAAACATCATAATTCTGGCTGGAAGCCCTGAAAACCTTCCCGGGAGATTCAGGAAGTTAACAGGATGGGTAAATAGTTTACAAGCAGCACAGATTACTTAACAGGAGCTGTTTTTGTTCAAACGAACATCTTTTCATTCGATTTAGGAATGGGTAATTTATTATATGCTCTGTATCGCAGTGCTGAACTTCAATAGCACCTTAAATTATTCTTTACCCGCTAAAATGCAGGAATCAAACCCATTAATGGGTTTGATTCTTCGCAATTTTTATTGCTTTAAATGTTCCGTCAGCAAATAAGGTTTTCTTAATATAAATTCCTCCTGGAAGCGATTCAAAATCATCTGCGATATACTGCCCGTTCAAATTATAAAAAGCACTTTGGACAACTTCTGAATTTGAAGGACTAATTGTTTTAACAGCAGTAGGGATTTCCGCGTTGATCGTTAGATACCGAACCTGCATACCGCCGGTTGTTGTAAAGACAACGGTTCCGTCAGCATCAACAGTAAAAACACTTTCATTTAATTCAATTGCGATTTCCAAACCACCAATTCTTGTTGCATTCGTAGCAGTAAATCCACGTTCCTGGGAGGAATTAGCTGAAACAGCAAGTAACCTGATCACATCTCCGGCTTTACAATCGGGGACATTTATCGATAGTCCGCTTCCGTTTAGGATAAAACGCCCCGGGATTGTATCTTCAACCGGATGATCAATTCTAAACTTGGTGGCATTCAGGTTCCCAAAAGTTAGACCTTTCAGTTCCTCAATCTCAACACCATTTGCAGTTAAAGGCGTTTCAGCATCAATAACAATGGCATTTTGAAAACGTGTTTCACTTACATTTTCCCAGGTTGTCGGATCAGCCGCACAATTATCTATGGTTGCCTGGCTCCATTTTGTGAAATTCCAGATTTTTTGCGCATTTGTTGTAAAAACTGCACAAACAATCAATACAGTACTAAGAAGTAAAGTTTTTTTCATAATCGTTGATTTTTAATTATTGAATAAAGTAATTCTTCAAATTTACTATTTGAAATTATTGAGTGTAAATTTAAAGAAAAAAAAATCACCATAATTATTGTTGCCGTTAGATTAAAAAATGAAAACTAAGGGTTTAATGTTTGGGTTGAACCTTACACCGGCAATATCAGATGTTTTTTTACGATTTTTTCTGAATTCCTTATCGTATTAATTCATGTGTTTGTCGCTTCACAATCAACAATGGCGTAAACGTTATTTCGTATCTAAGCCCGGGCCAATAAGGATTGCTTACGTATCTTTACAACCAGCATGTTTCGTTAAATCCCGAGTTTCCCATAGTGAAACGGGGCTCCATCTGAAGAGACCAAAACCAATCTTTATCTGAACGTAACGGTTAGCTCAGAAACAGTTGCCGACACTGTGGCACTTTTCTGTCAGGTTGCAGAGAGGTTGAAGCGGGCAGGCATCTTTGAGTTTTTGTTATTCCCACCTTTATTTTTATACCTGTTGCTGTGTGTTATTCAGCGTATTTTATCCCTGTCAATTCTTCTGTTTTTTTCCATATTTTTTCGGATAGATCTGCATCATTCGCGATTTCATCCGTTGGTTTCAGCTTATCCTTATAGAAGTATTTTCCGGTTATTTTCTCTAAATCACCGGAGCTTGCAAGATAAACAGATGGTTTTGCTCCTTCTTTCGGTTTGGAAATCATTAAACTCAATAATCTGGCAATCCAATTCGGGTACTCTCTAAAAACATCAGTTCCAACAACTCCCGGATGAACACAATTAACCGTTATGTTTTCAGATGCTAATCGCTTTGCAAGTTCTTTCGTGAAATAGACAACAAGCAGTTTTGAGTTTGCATAAGCTTTGTTTCCAACAAATTTTTCCATTGCAAAGTCATTGGACAGGTTAACCTGCCCTCTTTTATATAATTCTGATGTCAGGTTTATTATCCGTGCCTGGCTGCTCTTTTTTAACAATGGAATCATAAATACAGTCAGGGCAAATGTCGCAAAGTAATTTACTGCTAAGGTCATTTCAAATGAATCAGCCGATTTTTCAAATTTTCGTTTAAAAATTCCTGCGTTATTTATTAGAATATCGATTTTGTTATACGTTGATTTTATGTCCTCAGAAACTTTTTTGATTGAATCGAATGATGCTAAATCCGTATATTTCAGTATAATTTTTCCACCCGATTCATTTTTTATTTCCTTAAATGCAATTCTTGATTTTTCACTGTCTCGAACCAGCATGATAATTTCATATCCTTTCCTGGCAAGTTCAATTGCTGTAACCTTTCCAATACCTGAATTACATCCTGTAATTAAACAAATCTTATGTTCCATATCTATTTTTTCTTTTCTGTTGACGCCAGATGGTAATCGTTTAGTCTACGTAAAAATGAAATGATATGAATTTTTTCTTTTAATGACATTTTTGCTGTCATTTTAGAATAAACGTCTTTCATTTTTGGTGTTAACTTATCTGTTTCTTTTCTGCCTTTTTCGGTTATTCTTACACGTTTGGCTCTTTTGTCCTCTTCGTCGTCAAATTCCTCGATAAAGTTCTTTTTTAAAAGCCTTTTGATGACCTCTATTCCTGAAGGAGCTTCTAATAAGTGAATGTGAATCAATTCCATTTTCCTGAAACTGTCAACCAGGCTCAGGTGATATAAAAAGCTGTATTCATCGGGAGAGTTGATATCTGTGCTTATTAAAGCTTCTTTGCAGTACGTTTTATAATGCTTGCTTTGCATTATTAAAAGAAAAGTCATCTCCATGTCAATATCATCTTTATCATGACCTGATTCCAGGGAATGGTGTTGTTCAAAAACAAATTGAGTTAACCAGATTGTAAATTCTTTGACATCCTTCGGTTCTTTACCCGTTTCCTTTTCAAAACGTATTAGATGTTCAATTAGCTCTGCAATAATGTGTAAAGAATAATTCATAGTCCAAAAATACAAAATACTTCAAAAACATACAATGTATTTGCTAAAAAATTATGTAAATGAAATAAAAATCATATATTTGTATCGAAAACATAGTAATAAATGTATATAAACTTAAGATTTGAATAATATGAATACAAAACCGTATTTAGTTACAGAGAATTATTTTCCGAAAGATGAGCATTTCGAAGAAGTATTAAACATCTTAAAAGAAACTTCGGAAATGATAAAAGAACAGGATGGGGCATTAATGAGCTTAACATTGAAGCCTGAACAAAAACATGGATCGATCACGGGCATTACATTATGGACAAGTCGTGAAAAGTTTACTGATTTTATGAGAAGTGAACATGCTGAGAAAATTATGAAATCAGGTTTGTCAGAAAAAGTTAAAAGTTGGACAACAGATATTAAGGCTAATCTCTATTCTGTTGAGCAGGCCTGGCATGTAGAATCCCACGATTAAATTTCATAGAGCTGAAAGGTAGAAGTCATTTTTATCTTTCAGCTTCTGTTGTTTCTTATCACCAGCTGCCGTTAACATGCTCCAAAGATCTTTCAATAAAACAGGTTTCAGTTCACCTTCCCTGGGGCCGATTGCAGATTGGGTTTAGGGAGGGTCATGAAATACTATTTTCAACATTCTACAAAAAGCCGACAAAAACGTTCATCAATTTTTCAACTGCTGTGCGCGGCTTCGGATTTACATGACTTTTAAACCCAAGGCTTCGCCATGGGTTGAATTGCTTTTTGCCATTCAGGCAACATATTTCCCGCGTCCCAATGAAAACCACTTGTCAAGGCACCTTCCCCGGGGCCGATTGCAGATTGGGTTTAGAGAGGGTCATGAGATACTATTTTCAACATTCTACAAAAAGCCGACAAAAACGTTCATCAATTTTTCAACTGCTGTGCGCGGCTTCGGATTCACATGACTTTTAAACCCAAGGCTTCGCCATGGGCTGAATTGCTTTTTGCCATTCAGGCAAAATATTTCCCGCGTCCCAATGAAAACCACTTGTCAAAGCACCCTCCCCGGGGCCGATTAAAAATCGGGATTAGGGAAGGCAATAAATACAAAACTTGCAGGTTTGAAAAATACCAGGGAGGGTCATGAAATTTTATTTGACTCACCCCGGACCAGAGTTCCGGCCTGTTATTTTCAGGATAACCCTCTCTATCACTCCACTGCATTTCGTGACAAAGAGGGACAGTTTGGACCAGTAAATTTGATACAATCGCGTCCCAACAAAACCACTTGTCAAGGCACCTTCCCTGGGGCCGATTGCAGATTGGGTTTAGGGAGGGTCATGAAATACTATTTTCAACATTCTACAAAAAGCCGACAAAAACGTTCATCAATTTTTCAACTGCTGTGCGCGGCTTCGGATTTACATGACTTTTCAACCCAAGGCTTCGCCATGGGCTGAATTGCTTTTTGCCATTCAGGCAAAATATTTCCCGCGCCCTAATGAAAACCACTTGTCGTAGCACCCTCCCCGGGGCCGATTAAAAATCGGGATTAGGGAGGGCAATAAATACAAAACTTGCAGGTTTGAAAAATACCAGGGAGGGTCATGAAGTTTTATTTGACTCACCCCGGACCAGAGTTCCGGCCTGTTATTTTCAGGATAACCCTCTGCTTCAATAAAAGCAAGGGTAAATAGGTGCGGATATTCATCCGCACCAGTTAAGATTTTAATATGTATTTATAAAAATGACTTAGTTTATTTTTACATCAATGGAATTCTTCCTACTCCAGTCAGAGTACACCATGCCATGATCTGTGATCACACCTACCCGGAATAACCGTTTTTTAAATTTCATATCACCTTTCTGGCGGGTTATGTTTACCGTTAACATTCCGGGAACACTTGCGCTGGCCTCAAATACATCGCAGGCAAATTCCCCTTTCCGGTAGCCGTATCCGTCACCGGTGTCGCTGTAAAGACGACCGGTAGCCGTCATATTATCATCAGGGCACACATACAAAGTAACGGAGTCGTTGGAAAAGTAAGCTGTAGATTGCACCACCTGTCCCAGTGGCAGAATAGCACCGCCGCGTAGTTTCACATCGGGCTGATAAATGTCTGTTTCAGAATCTTCGCCAACCAGAGAAATGGTTTTCCAGATGCCACCCGGAAGCTTCGGATGATCAGCCCATTTGGGCACAATCAAAAGATCGGATCCAAGCATAAATGCCTGCTGCTCATTGCGCAGGTTTTTGTCGGCCGGATCGGCAAAAAATACAGGACGCATGACCGGCATGCCGTTTTCTGATGCCTGGTGAAACAGCGTATACAGATAAGGCAATAAGCGGTAACGCCGTTCTATGGCCGTGCGGGCAGCATCTTCAACCTCAGGGCCAAAAGCCCAGGGTTCCTGGCTTCGTGTGCTGACCTCGGTATGTGCTCTTGAGAAGGGATAAAATGCACCGACGGCGATCCAGTGTCCCCATAATTCAGGTGTGGCATTTTCTGCAAAACCACCAATATCGGGTCCGTTAAAAGGCTGTCCGGATAAACCCAGGTTGATGCTCATGGGAATGGACATTTTCAGATGATCCCAGCGGGCTGCATTGTCGCCGGTCCAGGTAGCAGCGTAGCGTTGTCCCCCAATAAAATTGGATCGTGTCAGGATAAACGGCCTTTTCTCAGGATTAGCTGCCTCAATGCCTTCCCGTGATGCTTTTACCATCATCATGCCATACACGTTATGGTAGCGCAGATGCACATCTTCAGGCAGATTTTCATCGCCTTTGTGAACGTTATCCACCGGCATGGTCCAGTCAGGTCCGTTAAAGACTGCCGGTTCATTCATGTCATTCCATACACCATCGATACCGGTCGCCATATAGTCTTTATACAGTGCTGACCACCACTGCTGTACCTTACCCTGCGTAAAATCAGGGAAGACGCATGGCCCGGGCCATACATCGCCTACATAATCTTTGTTGTCTTTGGTTTTGACCCAGACATCTTTTTCCGTGCCGGAATCGTATACACTGTATCCTTCCTGCTTTGCTACGCCAGGATCGATCATCCATACGGATTTAAAACCTTTATTATGAAGATAACTGTTGGTCTCCTGCGGATTCGGAAACCGTTCCGGTGAGAAGGTGAATATTTTATAGGCATCCATGTAATGAATGTCCATCCAGATCACGTCGCACGGAATCTGTTTGAGCCGAAAGGTATCGGCAATTTCCTTTACCCGTGTATCAGGGAAATAGGACCAGCGGCATTGCTGATAGCCAAGGCTCCACAGTGGAGGCATCTCAATGGTGCCAATCAGGCCTGCCAGTTTATGCATCACGTCCTGTGGCGACCTGCCTTTTATGACAAATACGCGATAGGCAGGACCTGCGGAAGAAAAAAGAATCTCTTTCCCCAGCGACAGCTCCATCTGCCAGGTATTATCTGCGAGCACCCCAAAGGCAGATCCGTCTTCGTTGATACCCAAAACCCATGGGTGTGACTGGTAGAGCCTGATGCCGTTATCACGGGCATAGGTAAAGTTATCGGTGTTCCACATGCGGCGCGTTGTGCCGTTACGCACCAGGTTCCCGGTCTGTTCGCCGGTAGCATACAGGTCGGTATTGACAGGAATTTTTACTTCAGCCATAGACTTGCCAAAGGCTTCACTGAAAGCTACAGTCATGTCCCAGTCGGACGGGAGTTCGCCCTGCATCTCCGGTTCTTCAACCAAAGCAAACGATGGCAGGTTCTCTTCCGGATCGAAATCCTCAGGATAAAATACGGCAATATCATCGTCGATAAGCCCGGTTCTGTATTGAGCTGAACTACTTGCTGTGATCAGGATCAGACCTGAAACCAGCAGTTTTATGAGGCTGTTTTTTTGCATCTGATTATTTTTTAATTATTGCTGTAAACCAGGTAATCCCATGGTTTAAGGTCAAGTTTCATGTCTTCGGACAGCGAGAGACTGATGTTGTTAAAGATATCGGTGTACGTTCCTTCAAAACCGTTACCCTGAAGTGTTCCCTTTTGAGGTTTCGATGACAGATTGATAATGACTACTACTTTATCACCGTTTTTCTCCCTGATAAAGGCGTAAATATTTTCATCGTTGCCGGTTGGAATTTTGACCAGTTTGCCGCCGGTTTTACCATTCCACAGAGCCTGATTTCGGTGTTTCAGATCAAACAGCTTTTTGTAAAATCCTGCATATTTATAATGATCCCAGGGCACGGTGTCTTTGGAGAAAAAGGCCAGCTGTTTGTCCATGGCTGACTCCTGTCCGGTGTAAACCAGCGGCATTCCGTTAAAGGTGGCAGTCAGTACGGCGAATGCCAGGTGCCCGTTGCCCATGCGTTCAAATTCGGTTCCGGCCCATGCATTTTCATCGTGGTTAGAGGTGAACTGCATATGGTAGCCTTTGTGATATTGGCGCGCTTTTTTGGCCAGCAATGAATCGATATCAATAGCTGTCTTCTTTTCAGCTTTCTGTGCTGATCCTTCCACAAGGTTACCCTGCACCAATTTGGCTGCATCGCTGCGGTTGGCACCCTGATATCTGGCGATGTCATTCAACAGGTGATGCATTTCCCAGGCATAATCCATCACAAATGATCCATCATTCAGTAACTCAGGCACCTCAGCTTCGGCCAGCATAAAGACCGGTTCAATAGCATATAATGAATCGGTACACTGTTCCCAGAAATCCACCGGAACACCATGTGCCACATCTACCCTGAAGCCGTCAATGCCAATGTCTGTGATCCAGAATTTCATGGCATCGATCATGCCAATCCGCATATCCGGATTATCGTAGTTCAGGTCAGCTACGTCGGTCCAGCCCCACGATTTCCCGGTATTGTAATCAATAGGATCGGTGATATTTCCTAATGAGTCCTTGGTGTACCAGTCGGGATGTTCTGTAATCCAGGGGTTATCCCATCCGGTATGGTTCGGTACCCAGTCGATGATGCAGTGCATGCCCAGCGCGTGAATGGAGTCGAGCATGGTTTTGAAATCGTCCATGGTGCCAAAACGCGGATTGACTTTGTAGTAATCGCCAACGGCATACGGACTGCCCAATTCTCCTTTCCGGTTCTTTTTGCTTACAGGATGGATCGGCATAAGCCAGAGGATGTCCACACCCATTTCTTTCAATCGAGGCAGGTGAGCCATAAAGGCATTAAAGGTTCCTTCTGGCGTGTATTGCCTCATATTGACCTCGTAAATGGTGGCGTTTTTATGCCATTCAGGAACGCGGGGTTTCTCCCATGTGCTTTGATCCTGACTTTGTTTGGCTCCGTTACAGGCTCCCGTCAACAGGATGATAAGTAACAGACTGAGGAGTTTAAGATTTTTGTTCATTTTCAATATACGTATTTGATTGTTAATTTCAGTTTTATTTTATTATTTCTCAGTCAAAAATCAGTTGTCATCTGTTTCGCTACACCCCTAACCCCTAAAGGGGAAAATCCTTCCCGCATTGGCTGGCGATCCCTTCAGGGAATTTAAGGGTTAGCGCCGGTTATTAAACAACTCTATCTACTTCTTACTTACCACTAACTACTTACCACTAACTACTTATTACTCTTTATCTCTTCTCTCATCTTCAGAAATACCCCGTTTGTCCAGCCGAAGCCGTCCTGGTTGTTGTATTCTCCACCACCTCCGGGAAGTTCCGTATTTACGACGTTATACTTTTCCGTCATTTTTCCGGTTTCAAAGTACACCTTCATATTCAGGCTGAGCCATCTTTCTGCGATTGCTTGTGCCAGCGTATTGTATCCGTAATTTTTCATGGCTACATAGCCAATCCATTGCAATGGTGCCCAGCCGTTGGGATAATCCCATTGTTGTCCCGGATGTTCTGTTAGTGTAGTGACAAGTCCTCCGTTTAGCAGAAATGCATTCCGGATATAGTCTGCAGCGCCCTGCGCCTGCTCCGGTGTGGCAATATTAAAGAACAAAGGGAATAATCCAGCCAGGGTTTCCTGTTCTGACAATAGGTTTTCTTTAACGTTATAATCAAAAAAATACGCCTTTTGCTTATTCCAGAATACCTTCTGAATTAATGCCTTCCGTTGTTCTGCCAGTGCTGCATATGCTTCAGATTTCCCGTCAGTGTTTTTTAGCCTGTATGCCTTTGATAAGGTCATTTCCATGTGATAGATCAGGCAGTTAAGATCTACCGGAAGGTATTGTGTGGTGATGATCTGTTCCAGATGTTCCCCGTCGCTGAACCAGCGTGTGGAGAAGTCCCATCCTGATTCCGCAGCCGAACGGATGTCTCTGAAGATGGATGAATCGCGACCTGATGCTTCGAATGTTTTCACATCATGCAGATATGATTCCGGGCGTGGTGTGTTTAATTCGTCATAATAGCGGTTAAGAATCTTGCCGCGCTTATATTTCACGATTTTATTGCCCGACATCCAGTACGCATATTCTTTTTCTATCTCGGGCAGAAACCGGATAAGTATGGTTGAATCGTGTTTGGTTTCAGCCAGCAGTTCCACCATCAGTGAAAAAAAAGGCGGCTGCGACCGGCTCAGGTAGTAGGTCCGGTTTCCGTTGGGAATATGTCCGTATGTATCAATGAGCCATGCGAAATCACTGATCATGTGCTCCATCAGGTCGCTTCTTCCACTGACCTGCAGGCCCAGCATGGTAAAATAACTGTCCCAGTAATACATCTCGGTGAACCGGCCTCCGGGGACCACATACGGTTCCGGTAACGCAATACGCGATGAATTCGGGTTTTGTACTTCCGGCTGTCTCGTCAACGTATTCCACAGCATGGTGATGTGCCGGATCATGGCTGCTGTATCGGCCTGAATGGTATCGAAATACGTGCCCACAAAATGCCTCAGATTGAATCCGGGTTGATCTTTTTGATTGTGGTAGAGGATCAGTATAGAATCAGGATCCGTTTTAGCGGGGCAATCGGCAAAGCGTTTCTGGTCGTGAAAAATCTGTTGGGTCTGAACCGCTTTAAACAGCTCACCATATTTCTGAACAGGATCAACCTGACTGCTTACCGGCCATGCAGTTAGCAAGGTCACAAAGATTATGAGTGTTATGGTTAATCCTTTGCCGTTCATAGATGTTTAACGGATGATATCTTTAGTTAAACTGTTGTTTTTTTGGGGTGTTCGGAAACTATCAAATTTATGAAATTATACCGAACATGAGGAACCCTGAATAAGACAAAACTATGGTTCTTTACGGGGAAATCACAGGAATAAGGATGAAAATGCGTTAAAAACCATTGGAATCGTTTCCGCAAACGTTTTCTGAAAATGTGCCAGGGCTTTTGCCCATTCAGGGCAAAGGATCTTTAGACGCATAATTATCTCATGTATTCACCCTGAGTTAATGCGATAACGCCGTTGGGGTTATATTTAAAACTGGATTTTGTTAGTTAGGGATGTTTCACTAATCCATTTATTTAAGTCCAAAGGACTTATAGCATTAACAAAGGGCAATGCCCTTTGATTAAAGCATAATGTAAACCCGATGCCCTGAAGGGGCAGTAGATCACCTGTCAAACAATAAAGCCGGCATAAGCCGGCTTTATATTTTAGGATCATGAAGTTTTACCAGATTTTTGCCCGCATATTCAAAGGAATATACATGGAATCTGCCTCCTGAATATTAAATGCATTAACAAAAGCCTGAAGGTTTGGCAACGGACCGTTAACCCTGTGTTCACCCAGTGAGTGTACATCTGTTTTTACCCTTCTGAGTTTTTCAGCTTCCCTGATGTTTTGTGCCCATATTCTGGCATAGGAAAGAAAAAACCGTTGTTCGGCTGTGAAACCATCAATTGCTTCCGGTTCTGCTTTGCCTTTCAGTGTATTTTCAAAAGCCTGGAATGCAATATTCAAACCACCCAGATCGGCAATGTTTTCACCCATAGTCAGCTCACCATTGGCATGAATGGTATCCTGAACAATAAATGAGTCGTAACGCTCTGCCAGAACTTTTGTCCGCTTTGCAAATTTTTCAGCATCGGCTGGCTGCCACCAGTCATTCAGGTTGCCTGCTTTGTCAAACTGACGTCCCTGATCATCGAAACCATGCGTCATTTCATGCCCGATCACCACACCGATGGCTCCGTAATTTACAGCATCGTCACCATTCAGGTAGAAGAACGGTGGCTGCAGAATAGCTGCAGGAAATACAATCTCATTCGCCGACGGATTATAGTACGCATTCACTGTTTGCGGTGTCATGTGCCATTCGTCTTTGTCAACCGGCTTGCCAATTTTATCAGCCGTATATTTAAAATCCAGCTCATTGGAACGGATGGCATTCTCCACATAACTGTCTTTAGTGACCTTAAGGCCGGAGTAATCTCGCCATTTATTGGGATAACCGATTTTTACGTGGATCGCAGCCAGCTTATCCTTTGCTGCAGCCTTTGTGCTGTCACTCATCCAGTCCAGCTGATCGATACGTTCCCCAAAGGCTATGCGCAGGTTTTCAACCAGTTTTTCCATGCGTTTTTTGGCTTCCGGCGGGAAGTACTGTGCTACAAAAAGCTGACCGATAGCTTCACCCAGTGCGCCACTTGTGGCACCCGAAACACGTTTCCAGCGTGGTTCCTGTTCCGGCATACCGGACAATGTTTTACCGTAGAATTCAAAGCTGGCATCAACATAGGCTTTCGGCAGATACCTGGAAATGTTTCTGAGGAAATGAAGGGTCAGGTAGTCCTTCCATGTGTTCAGTGGTTCAGATCCCAGCATTTTACTCATCTCTGTCAGGTAGTGAGGCTGCGACACATTGATTTCTTTGGGTTCAGCCACACCCATTGCTGTGAAAAGATTATCCCATTCCATGGCGGGATATTCGGCTTTTAATCCGGCATAATCCACTTTGTTATAGGTTGCCTGCGGATCACGGTTCTGCAGCCTGGTATTACTGATCTCTGCCAGTTTGTTTTCCAGTGCGAAAATCTCATCTGCCTTTTGTTCAGCACCCTTTTCGCTGCTGCCATTCAGCATCCAGATTTCACGGATATAGTTTTTATATGCTGCGCGGATTTTATCAGCGTGTTCTCCTTTATCGGTATAATAGTCACGATCCGGCATTCCCAGTCCGTGCTGACTTATTTCGGCGATCATCATGTCACTGTTTTTAGAATCCGGACTGCCGTAAAAATAAAACAGCGGATAGATCTGAAGTTCCTGCAATTTTCCGATCGCATTAACCAGATCATCTTTGCTGCTGATGTTCTGAATCATATCAAGGTAAGGCTGAACCGGTTTTAATCCTGCTGCTTCAATGGCTGCAGTATCCATCCCCGATGCAAAAAAGTCGCCAATCTGTTGTGCGATGGTACCTTCTTTGGCCTGCTCTTTAGCAGCACCTTCAATGATACCTTTAACCCGTTCCCTGTTTTCTTCGGCCAGCATGTCGAATGCACCGTAGCGGCTTTTGTCATCCGGTAAAGGATTGTTGGCCATCCAGCCGCCGTTGGTGTACATGTAAAAATTCTGACCCGGAGTGTAGGACAAATCCATATCCTCCTCAGTAAAGTGTGGTTTTTCACCCATGTTTTTATCACCTCCGTTTTGGCATCCACCCACAATAAGGGCTGTCAGGATGCCTGTCGTGAATAACTTATGTTTCATTATCTTTGTGTGTTTGGTTGTTTTTCAATTCAAAGGGAACAAAAATAATACTTTTTGTTTGTGGAACTTTCTCACAGAAGTTAAAAACAGTAAACGGAAGCTACATAAGGCTTTAGATCCGGATCATTCTAAGTTTTATTCTGGGAATTGCCCATTAGCTGTTTCATTTTTTGTACGTTAATGGCGGGAAGATCCACCATATTTGGTCGGTCTGAAAAACTTAGCAGCGTCAATAACTGTTGATTATCATTATTTCTTAGTGGATAACTACAATCTGTTTTGTTTCAATCACTGCATCATCAACACTTATCCTGCACAGGTAAGTACCGTTGGAGAACAAGGCTGTGCCTAAGTCAAAAGTGTACTCTCCGGCGTTTATCGTTTTGTGGAGTGGCATGGATATCAACTGACCGAGTTGGTTAAATACCTCTATTTTAATAAGCTTTCTACTGTTTAAGTCAAATTTAAATACCACATTATTGTCTGCGGGATTTGGATAGCAGCTAACGAATGCAGGCAGTGTTGGTGGTTTATTCTGTGTGCCGGTGTTATTGCCATAGATCAATATACCATCAGCCGGAAAAGAGTGTCCATGTGTTGTGGTAAAATCAATATTCCAAACGGATTGTTTCAGGGTATCCGTAGTGAAAAAGAGGGTGAAGGTAAGTTCATCACTCTCCTGACCCGGCTGTAAATCGCCTATATATACCGAATCGGATCCAAGTACGTTTAGTCCTGGTCCCGGAGAAAATCGTGCACTTACACCGGACGTTGCAGAGTCACCATAATTTTTAACTTTAAAGGAAACCACACTTTCTTCATCGTCATTAACTGTAAATGCACTTTGTGATAAATTGTTTGCCGCAATACAGGCCTCCAGCTGAATATGATCTGATATTAAATTAAGTACATGGTTGGTCTGATCTGCTAATTTCTGTACGCCGCTCATACACGTATCGATGTATGCCAGCACTTTTTCCTTGGTGGCACTGCTGCTGTCCGCAGCCAGTGTAATAATAGTGAGATATGTATTCAGTCGGTTCATGGCAGAATTGGTATAGTTTGCCACCAGTGTATCATATTCTGTTTCAAAACCCGGTATGGTTTGATGTGCCGGATGAGCTCCGGATAATACCGGATACATTGCATTTTTAAGTTCTTTTTCATAAGCCAGTTCGGCTTCTCTTAAATCAAACAGTGACTTGACAGCTTCCCACTCCTGATTGTCCGTTATTTTTGTTCGTATAGATTCAAGTTCAGTGTTAAAGCTGGTGGAACTTTCTTTCAGCCGCAGAGATAACGGATTCGTATACGTTTTCACTGATGTTGATCTCTCAGCTGTCAGTAATGACGTGTTGTTTAAATTAATGCTCTTCGTCCCATATGGATAATATATTTTGTCGACAGCATCTCTCATTTCCAGCGGCATTAAAAAGTAGGTTACTGTAGAAATGGTAAGTGCAGTTCCTACCTCAACATACGCGCTTGCTTTAATGTAAAATGCGGCCTGTTCCAGGTAGTTTCCTATTCCGGTGGGATCAAGGGTGCTTATCCAGTCCAGGATAGCTGCAGTTTGCATCATCAAGGCAGCGGCCGTTCGCAGACCGTCACTGTAAGTATGGACAGTTTCCGTTGCACTTTTTTCATCACGTATGAATTCAATTTTCTTTATTATGGCATCTTCCAGCGTACCGGTTTGATCCAGTTTAAGGCTTAACTGTCCGGCTTTCTCAATACACATGCCGGTTTGAGCATTAATATATGCCTGCTGTATAAATGGATCTTCGAGTGCCTCAAAAATCATTCCTGCAATTTTATCCCATTTTACTTCCGAAAAACCATGAATGCCGAAACCGGCGTAGTTCTTCTTTAAAAGCTTCCATCCATCAAGAATTGGTTTAGCTGCCGGATATCCAACCTCGCCGGCAACAAATTTAACGGTCATATCTACATTATCAATTACCGCCAGTTTTATCAGTTCCCGCATCAGTATCTGTAGTAGCAGGTCATAAAGTTCCTGCGCCCCGCCAGCCGGGAGTTTTGCAATGGCCTTCAGGAACTTTATGAGATCCATGCCCCAATCGTCGGAATAGTAGATGTATGCAATCAGATCACCAAAGCAATTCATCATGTCACTGCCTGTAATGGTTCCGTCTTTAAATAAATCGTATGTAAATTGTTCTACAAGAATAAGTCGTGCCAGACTCTGTGCTTTCTGGTCCGTCATGTACTGATTCCAGTTATCCATCATATCATAAATCCCGCCAAGACTGTTTTTGTAGGTAAAGTCACCCACATAATTATAGTTGTTAAGATGACCATAGCTTTGCGGAGATATATGTTTGAGGTCATGCATTAATTTGTATTTAAAAGTGAGCAGTGAATCAGGAAATGACAAGCTTGCTGAATTAACCGCCGGACCAATTTCTATGTTTTGGTTCACTGTAACTTCATGGGCATTGCCATTGGGCTCAAAGATTTGTTTGGATGCCTTAATGATATAATGACCCTGTGCCAGATCCGGAAGTTGAGATAAACCGTTATGATCGGTTGTGACCGGTCCTGCAACTTTAATGTTGTTCTGATACAAACTAACGGATACATCTTCGGCTGGCTGTGTATAGTTCAGAGCCAGATATTCTTCACTGAAATACACATCGTTAACCTTAAGTTTTAAGGTGCCCTGAGCATCATTATCCACCCCGGATCCTGTTACATTAACTGTATCGACAGGGTTATAGATATCATCTGAATAGATGAGTATAGCGTCGTTAAAATCTGAAATAAGGTCAGGATTGAACCGGAGTTGAAAGGTTGTCGATTGCCATGGCAGTATCAGTTTTGGGAGAGAAGCACTGATGCTGCTGAAAACCGTTGTGTTTTCCGGTTGAATATTTTTTACGGTCAATGGAATATTACTTTTGTTGGCAACTGTAATGTATTCATCCGAATAACTGTTGACCCAGACATCTCCGAAACTGATGGATTCAGGTGTCGTTTCTATAACCGGAGAAGAAGAAAAATAGCGAAAGCACATTACATAGGACTGCTTGTTGTGCGGTGCATTATCAGGGAGACCGAAAAATGCGATGTATGGGTTGTTATGACTGTCCATTTTAAGGGACGCATTTCCGGAGGGTGATACATCATCGCAAATTACGTTCCTTTGCCATTGACCGTTATTCTGTGTGTACATTACCGGTTCAGTATCCACCGTAAATATACTGATATCATCGTCAGAAGAAATAAAAATGGATAATGGCGTACCAAATCCGCTCATTCCCAGATCATGGACAATCATTTCATCCCAGTTAAAGAAAAAGTAACTTAATTTACTGGCTGTAATGTATTTTGTATCGATCAAATTACGGGTAAAGTGTAGATTGTCTTCACTGTCTATGGCTGCATCAAATGTTCTGACGGGTGGTAATAAAGGAGTTTGAGGTACATATAATCTGTAAACCTTCCAGATTGAAGAATTTCGTTCATACACTATGATAGAATCTAACTTCCCGGAACAAATCACAGGTGTCCCGTCTTTTTTGTAGAGAAGACGTGATAATAAACAAGAAAAATTATTGTCAACTATTTCCTTGTTCCATCCTGTTCCGTTTTTCTCTGCATATATCAGTTTATCCTGTGAAGGGTGTGCATATATCAACCCGACTTTTTCATCCTTATATGTATTTATGTCTGTTTGTATTAATGCGATATCGCGTGTAGTGTCTACTTCTTCAAAGGTCCATTGGTTATCCGCATACTGTCCGTAGATAATGCTATTTACATTTAGTAATCCGGGATCTCTGTGGAAACAAATATGAAGCCTGTCATTCTGGTCTATTGCCATTGAGGATTCCGTTCCACTGATGCCAAACGTATCAAGGTTGGTAATATTCCAGCTGCCGTTTTTATTGGTGACATATTTCAGGTCCAGTAGATCCAGATCCTGGTAAAGAATATGTGCGTTATCATTTTTATCAAGCGCAAGGGATATGTACGATCCTTTTGCTATTCCGGTACTGTCAGCAATCTGGGTATTCCAGATCTGACCACTGGCGTTTAAAACAAATCCGAACAGTAAAATTCCCAGGGAAGGAAAACGAAGCAGAGACCTGCACATGGTGAGTAAATTTGAGGTTATTTATTTGAACTGAAAAGTATGGGGAGAGGACTATCTGCTAGTCAGGAACATCCATTATAAATTTACGTAAATTTGATTACCCGAACCCAAAATCCCTGTTACAATTATGTATAATCAACTTTTCAATTATCCCTCCCGTGCTTATAATGTTCATTTTCAGTGTGGTTAGCTGAAATTACTAGTAGAAAAAGTTCAGGAATATTCATGTTCAGGCCTTTACCAGATACTTTTCAGACGGATGGCTTCAAACTGCGTAACTTTTATATCTGAACCGGAGACTTTATACAGATCGTATGGTTGTGAAGGGAACATTATTTCAGTCATCACAAGCTCTCCCTCGTTGATGAATACTTCTATACTGGAGACATCGAGTAATATATGCAGTTTTATTTTTGAATTGTTAATACTGAATGGTGCGATATGGTTGCCCGTAAATTCATTTGAAAAAGATACATCGCCTGATTTGTCCCGGTTGATATAGAACTGCTGTTGTTTTGCATTATAACCCAAAATCAGTTGTTGTTTAAAATCGTTGGATAAGGTCAGCGAGAAATCTTTAAGGTTTTCTGTTTTACTTTCGACCGTGATGATAAGTTCCTGCGGACTGGAACGGAAAGGCAGATGCCCTGAATAATTTCCTTTTTTATTTGGTTTCAGATCGGATACAATTTCGAGCTTTTCCTGAATGTTCTTTATTTCCCTGACCGGATTGGACAGTATCCTGTAATTTCCGTTTTCCTTTTTCAGCGTCAGTGTTCTGGGGAAGGTCATGGCGCTGCGCCATTTTTCAGTGGGGACTATCTGACTATACTGCCAGTTACTCATCCAGCCCATAAATATTCTGCGGCCATCGGACTTTGGAATATCCGACCAGGTCACACCGGCATAATCATCTTTTCCGTAATCAATCCAGAAAAGCTCTTTGTTCTCATTGGTGAATGTGTGCCCATCAAATTCACCCACAAAATACTGCGTGCCGGAACCGCCATTGGGCGCACCCGGATTGATGTTGACAATCAGTACCCATTTCTCCTCGTTGTTGTCTGACTTTAATGGAAACAGATCCGGACATTCCCAGACACCGCCATAGGATGCGATATCGGAACGGAAATCACTTTCGTGCTGCCATGATTTCATGTCTTTTGAGGAATAAAAACTAATGTGGTCTTTCACCGCCAGGGTCATGATCCATTTTTTATCCGGCTCATACCAGAACACTTTTGGATCCCGAAAATCAATAATTCCAGGATTTTTTAAAACCTGATTATGTGCATATTTTGTCCACGTTCTGCCTTTATCAAGGCTGTAAGCAATGGCCTGCGTCTGGTAGTCTTTTCTGCCCTGTTCAGCACCAACCGGATCATGATACGTATAAATAGCTACCATGGGTGGAATATTATCATTGCCAAAACCGGTGGTATTATTCCAGTCGATGACTGCACTTCCTGAAAAGATATATCCCAGGCTATCAGGATAGAGGGCAATGGGTAAATGTTGCCAGTGAACCAGATCGGTGCTTACGGCATGCCCCCAGTGCATGGGGCCCCAAACGGTGCTGTCCGGATAGTACTGGTAAAACAGATGGTATTCTCCGTCATAATACACCATGCCATTCGGATCATTCATCCACATGGAATCGGGCGAGAAATGAAATTGTGGCCGGTATGGTTCCTGGTAATATAATTCCACAGCTGCATCCATCATCTTCTGACCGGCCTTGTTTTTCTTTGAACTACAACCGGAAATTAAACCTGCAAGTAAAAATAAGTTGATCAGGATCGTGAATGCATGTTTCATTTGTCGTCAATTTTGTTTCGGGTCAGAAATTTAGCGAAAATTTCGCACAATGATGAAATCTGTTTTCATATGGCCTTATAGTTCTTCTAATACTTCTGTATAAAAAGGGAGGCTACACTGTGTGTAACCTCCCGACCTGATTGTTTGTGTGTTTCCTACTCTGCAAACCAGGGTTTGATATAGTTGTTGTTTACGACTATGGCGTTGCTATTATAATTGCGTTCGCTGATACATGTCGGGTATCGGAATGGTATACCGTTCTGATTGGCGAGCGGATCGGGATTCGGTGTGAGAACCGGATAGCCTGTTCTGCGCCAGTCTGTCCATACTTCCAGCTGTGTAAACATGGCATCATATTTATTAAGGATGATCGTCTCAAGATTGATGTCGGCAGCGGTCAGAGAAGAAGTGGCCGTAATAAATTCTTCCGGTGCCTCAGCTCCGGTAGCCCATAAAACAGACGCTTTTATTCCGTCGTTACAAGCCTGGGCTGCCAGGTCGTTACTTCCTTTTCTTAACTGAGCTTCGGCTTCCAGGAATTTGGCTTCAAACGATGTAACCAGGGGAACCGGTTGGGCGGAAGCATTAAACAGCGGACCAATTTCACTGGCTTCGAGTACAGGTGTACGCGTATCAATTCCCGAAGGCGTATAACTTCCGTTGGCATCTTCAGCACAGTAAAATGGTAATCTTGGGTCGCTATTTGCTTTGAGCCGGTCTACCAGGTAGGCTCCCATGCCCATATAACCTGGACGTAACACATAAAAGGCATACCACTGGTTGGCATTGTTTGCGGTTTCACCAAAAGCAGCCATGGCGTTGTCAGCTTCCTCTGTCATCCCAAACTGCAGACAATAGAGTACACTGTCTGCACTGTAGGCGTAGTGTTTACTGACCCGGTTGAAATAGCGTGCCTTTAGTGTCCATGCCAGTTTAATCCACTTCTCAGCATCTCCTCCGAAAATAAGGTCATCCGATCCGGGAAGAAGCAGGTTGGCACTTTCTGGTTTACTCAATTCTGTGATCGCCTGGCTCAGGAGATTCTGGACCTGTTGATAAACCATTTCCTGCGTGTCGTATTCAGGATTCAGGTTTTCAAGTCCTTTAATGGCCTGAGAAAACGGGATGTCTCCCCAGATATCGCTGGTATAACCACCGGCCCAGGCCTTCAGGATCAGACCTATGCCTTTGTAATACGGATTCACACCTTCTGCCTTGTCCATAAGGTCACAGGCAGGATCAAGCCAGTCGGTATAGATGGATTCCCAATCGTTCTGGTTATCACCTTCAAAGATCCGGTAGCGCGCATGTTCCTCCAGGGATTGGTCTTTTAATCCAGCCTGGCTTTGCATGAAAACGGATGTTTCGCGGGCCAGCTCTCCGGTAACATTTCCGAACAGGGCAACCTCGGCAGCCGTTAGCAGGTTCGCCTCAGGTACCACAGACGGGTCATTGGGCGAAACATCGTATCCTTCGATGTAACTCTCTGTACATCCTGTAGTGAGTGCCAAAGCACAAACTATTCCTATTGTGAATTTTAAGATTTTCATATGTGCGGTTTTTTAAAAGTTTACTTTTACACTGAACAGATATGATTTGGTTCCCGGCATATTAAAGTAGTCGAAACCGTTCAGGTTCGATCCGGCACCGGTCAGGCTTGTTTCCGGGTCAACACCGGGATAATCGGTTTTTAACCATAAATTACGACCTGTTGCTGTGAGTGTGATGTCTTTAATGTAGTTTGAAACGGTCCCTTTTGTACGGTATTTATACGACAGGGAAAGGTCGCGCAACCGGATCCATGATCCGTCGTAGCGCGCATTTTCACCGGGACCCCAATCCCCAAGTACATAGCGGTAATAATCCTCCTTGGTGATGGGAACATCATTAGGAGTCCCATCTTCTTTCACACCTTCCACGATGATTGTTCCTTCGCGGTCGGCAGTGATAGCAGTACGTCCTATCTGGTTTAAACGGGCGATAGTACCACCCCACAGATCGCCACCCTGACGAATATCCAGCAGGAAGCTGAGACTCAGATTCTGATACTGAAAGGTGTTCCGGATATTCGCCATCCAGTCAGGAAACGGGTTACCAACATATCCTCTGTTATCAGCGATAATCGGATACCCTTCAGCATCACAGACCATCAGTCCGTTATCATCACGCAACCACATGTCAGAATACAACGCACCGTAAGGTTTTCCTACAATTGCATATGAACCGAATCCGGTAAATGCGGATTCTATCTCAATCTCTTTGACCACGGGATTGCCTTCAGCATCAACGGCATCGTTCAGTTTAAGAACTTCATTAACGTTTCGGCTGAAGTTGCCAATAATATCCCAGCGGAACTGAGCTGATTTAACCGGTGTTATACCAAGCGTAACTTCAATGCCCTTGTTAACCATTTCTCCGGAGTTTTCCCAGATGTACTGGTAGCCTGAGGTGGAGGCGATTGGACGCTGAACCAGAATATCTGTTGTGGTCTGATGGTAATACGTCAGGTCGGTATAAATTCTACCGTTAAAGAACCGCAGGTCAAGACCACCTTCAATACCGGTAGTCAATTCCGGACGCAGTTCATCATTCCCCATTGTGGCTGATCGTGTAAATCCGTTCTGACCAAGGTAAGGCCAGCCCAGACCGTTTGTCATACCAGCTGCCACAGAAGGTTGGGTATAATAGGTTTGTGTCCGGTATGCTTCGTATGTATATTTATAAGCCTGTGGATTATTACCGGCTTTTGCCCATCCAAGTCTGGCTTTACCAAAACTGAGGACATTATTTTCCGGCAATACTTCAGAAAATACAAATGAACCGGTAACAGAAGGATAGAAGAAATCTTTTTTAGCACTTCCCAGAGTTGAAGCCCATTCATTTCGTCCTGTCACATTCAGAAATAACATATCCTGCCATTCCAGGTCGGCGACGAAAAACAGGGCTGCTGTCCGTACAGTATATTGTTCTTCGTAACTGTAAAGGTCGGAGCCATTACTAAGGTTGTAAAAGTCAGGAGCAGACAAATTCCTTGCCCTTCCGAACAGGTTCTGGTAGAACTGTTCATTCAGGTTATGACCCAGACTTAAATTCCCCAGCAGGTTTTTGCCGAATTTGTGTTTGGCGGAGAGGATAAAGTTGGAGTAGAATTCGCGGTTGCGTTTCATGTTTTCCGTCACTTCACCTAAGCCATCACCTGCGTCTCCACCGTTTGAACCCAGGGCGATTATTCCCTTCCTGGAATCCGTATAAAAGTCAATGCCTACTTTATAATCCAGGGTCAGCCATTTATAGTTATAGTTGAAACCGGTATTTCCCATAAACCTGTCCTGGCTGTTTTTGAACGTGTTGTTGTATGCTGACCAGTAAGGATTATCGAAATAATCGATGTATTTCCGTTGCACACCCTCAGGCGTTTCATAACCGCCTTCTGCAGGATCATTCAGATTGTAGCTTACCGGCGTACGAAACAGAGAAAGCATAAGACCGGCGAGGTTGCTCCCTTTTTGTGCTTTGTTTCCACCGGATTTAATATAGGCAGCCGTTCCGTTTATTTTTAGGCCTGGAGCCACATCGGCATCGCCGGTTAAACGGGCAGATGTACGGTCGTAATACGTATTGGGAATGATCCCTTCAAGGGTTGAATTACCAATGGATAACCTCAAAGAACCTTTTTCATCACCTCCCGATACCGAAAAGTTATGAATGTGTGATACGCCGGTACGAAAGAAATTGTCAACATTATCAGTTGGCTGAATGCCCAGATCTGATAGTCTGGCACCCCAGCTCACATAGGTATCCATGCCGAATTCCCCGTTGCTGCCTTGTGAATACACATTCTGAAATTCAGGAAGTTTGTTCACCTCAGATAATTCCAGGGAATAATCGTATGATGCCCTGATTTTACCTTTGGAGCCGCGTTTGGTGGTATAGACTATGGCGCCGTTTGCTGCCCGCACACCATACAGCGCTGCTGCAGCCGGCCCTTTAAGGATGGTTACACTTTCCACATCAGCCGGGTTAATGTCCAGCGCACCGTTCGACGGGTCTACACCTTCCAGGTCCTTGTTGTACGGATTATCTCCGGCCACAGTCTGAATAGTGGAATTGTCTATAGGAACACCATCAACAACAATCAACGGCTGGTTATTGCCGGTAAACGACGAACTTCCGCGGATGATGATCTTACTGGAAGCTCCAGGTACGCCGGCTGAACTTACCACCTGAACGCCTGAAGCTTTGGCGGACAAGGCCTGAATGGCATTCTGCTCGCCGGATTTCATAATGTCATCCGATGAAACCTGGGAAGTGGCATATCCCAATGCTTTGGCTTCACGCTTAATCCCCATGGCCGTAACTACAAGTTCCTCAATGTTAATGTTGGCTGGTTTCAGGGTCACGTTTAAAACGGTTTTACCGCTTACATCTACGTATTGTGTCTCCATTCCCACAAATGAAAACACCAGGACTTTTGCATTGGCAGGTACCTCAATGGAATATTTCCCATCAACATCAGTGATGGAGCCGGAAGAGGTGCCTTCCAAAACTACTGTTACACCTGGTATAGGCGAATTATCTTCCGCAGAAGTAACAACACCTGTAACAGTCCTTACCTGTCCTTTAAATGTAAAGGACATCAGAATTCCTAATAGGAGTAAAAAGGTCTTTAGTCGCATGTCTCGTTTTTTTAAGTTAACTGTTAAAATTAGTTAACCTATTGATATTGCAGAGGTTATATCAGCGTGCGTGCTTTTTTGATACGTATACAGTTATTGTGTCTTGATTATGGGCTTATCCTGATTGCAGAATGCCGTTTGTACTACTAAACAGGTATTTGGTTGATTTGAAAACGGCGCGACAAGCGAGGGCTTCGTTTGTAACGAAACCCTCGCTAAGCAAACTAAGCGTGAAACCCTTGCGGAGAAAATCATAACATCTTGGTATTTCCAACCGGAATACGCGCTCTATCTTTGTAGTGAAATCTTAAAGGATGAGAGTTAAAGCGTTACATAGAGCCATCTCCTGTTTTTTGCTTGCAGCATTTACCATGTATGTGGTAACACAAACGGTATTCCTGCATACACATAAGATGCCTGACGGAACTGCAATCACACATGCTCATCCATACAATAAAACAACAGAACAAGCACCGTTCAAAACGCATCATCATACATCGGTAGATTTTATGATGCTGCATCACCTTCACCTTTTATTCTTTGTTATTATAAGTTTTGCATTTGCACAGATCACAAAGACACATCTGATTCGTTTAGCCGATCTGTTCAGAAATGTAATGACACCCTTCTCTGCTTCTGTATTGGGCAGAGCTCCACCAAGCTTTACCTGACATATTCTCTTTTCTCAGCATTTATGCTGATCCTAATTTATTACTAACGATTTAAATGTAATCATGAAACGTATTGTATTACTGGCTGTATTGTCAGCCGGATTAAATATGGCTATGGCTGAAAATACTAAAGCATCTGCCAGTATCGAAGGCCGGGTAACCTCAGGAGAAAACGAAATACCTTTTGCATCAGTGGCTGTGAAAGGGAGTACGGTAGGGACGCTTACCGATGCAACCGGATTTTATGAACTGGAGGATTTGCCTGTTGGTGAATTGACCATAGTAACACGCATTGTGGGTTATAAGCCTCAGGAAAGAACGGTGATAACGAGGCCCAACGAAAAAATTGAGATAAGGTTTGATCTTGAAGAAGATGTTCTGGACTTACATGAACTGGTGGTATCGGCTGACCGCAGCGCGATGAAACGGACCGACGCACCGGTTATTGTAAATACCCTTTCGCCAAAACTATTCAATACCACGCAATCTGTTACGCTGAGCGAATCGCTTAATTTCTGTCCCGGATTACGTCTGGAAAACAATTGTCAGAACTGTGGTTTTACACAGGTTCGCATGAATGGAATGGAGGGGCCGTATTCACAGATACTGATAAATAGTCGTCCTATATTCAGCGGACTGGCCGGAGTTTATGGTCTGGAGCTGATTCCGTCGAACATGATCGAAAAAGTTGAAGTTGTGCGAGGGGGTGGTTCAGCATTGTTTGGCAGTAATGCCATTGCCGGAACCATAAACCTGATTCTGAAAGATCCGGTTCGTAACGCTTATGAAGTCGGTTCAAACTATACCATGACCGGTGCAGGGATAAACGGATCCGGCGGTGCAGCGCAGGAGTATTCCCTAAATTTCAATTCTTCACTGGTTTCAGAAGATCAGAGAACCGGACTGGCCATTTATGGTTTTACACGTGATCGCCAGATGTTTGATGCCAACGGGGATGGATATTCCGAGTTGGCACCTATGAAAAACCTCACATTGGGTGCACGTGTGTTCCAAAAGCTGGGATTCCATAATAAAGTAGCCATTGATTTTTTTACCATAAATGAAAACCGCGAAGGTGGAAACAAACAGGATTATCCGCTGCATGAGCGTGATGTGGCCGAAGCCGTTTCACACGATCTGAAAACAGCAGCGATTACATACGAACAGTATTTCAGGCAGTATGATATGCTATCTGTCTTTGCATCCGGACAGTTTCTGAACAGGGATTCTTATTACGGTGCGAACTATTCGTTAAGTGATTATGGTAATTCAAAAGACCGTACATACAATATTGGTGCTCAGTATAAGGCCGTTTTCGATCATTCATCTTTGGTTACAGGTATTGAAAACACCGGTAGTTACCTGGTAGATCAGAAACTGGGATATCCGGATTATGCGAATGCCGTTATTTCGGGTGATTCAATCGTGAGTGTGCCTCATACCGAAAATACAACTGTGTCGGATCAGTCATCCGTTACAACCGGTGCTTTTGCACAGTACGAATTGAAGCTTAACAGGGCCACGGTGGCTGTTGGTGCCCGTTTCGACCATTACAGGATTCAGGATCATGCCAAGGCTGATTCTGAAGTGAAAAGCGGCAATGTCACTAGTCCGCGACTAAGCCTGATGTATAAAATTATAAATAATCTGCAGGCGCGGATGAGCTATTCACAGGGCTATCGTGCGCCGCAAATATTCGATGAAGACCTGCATATTGAAACATCCGGTTCTCGTCAGGTCATTAATGTTAATGATCTGAATCTGAAGCAGGAAACAAGCCACAGTGTAATGGCATCGCTCGATTATAACGGGATGGTCGGCAAGGTATTCACCGGATTGCTGCTCGAAGGATTTTATACCCGTTTGCAGGATCCGTTTGTGAATGAAATTGGAATTCCTGATGAAACAGGTCGTGTGGTATATACGCGTAAAAATGCAGAGGATGGCGCTGTTGTTGCGGGATTAAATGTAGAGTTCAAGTTGAGACCGGCAGAAGATTTTTCACTGACATCCGGGTTTACAATTCAGAAAAGTGAATACGACGTACCACAGGAATTTAATGAAACACGCTTTTTCAGAACACCAAACCACTACGGGTTTTTTGCCCTGGACTGGGACTTTGCTAAAAATATTTGTTTATCAGCCACAGGAAATTACACAGGGAAAATGCTGGTGCCATATTTCGGTCCGGATACGGATCCTGATCTTGGTGAATTAAGAATTTCACCGGCTTTTTTCGATTTTGGGGCGAAGATAAGCTATACGGTTCAGCTTAAAAATGCCCGGATGGAATGGCTGTGTGGTGTGAAGAATGTGTTCAATGCATACCAGTCGGATTTTGATCTGGGTAAAGACCGCGATCCGGCCTATATGTACGGACCCGTTACACCACGAACAGTTTATGTGGGCGTAAAATTCGGAAATGTGCTGTAGTTATACCAATAAATTCATTCAGGCAGTGTCCTTTTTATCTGACTTTCACATGTGAGGTCAACTTAATTGACTCCAAAGCGTTTAAATAATGAATGTGATAATGTGTTGATATAATGAATTCGGTTTTACCTTTTACAGAACATACAAAGATGGCGGATGTGATCCACAGGGATTACCGCTTAATTCCCATTATTGGCCGCTTTGGTATCGAATATGGATTTGGGAATAAAACGATCTCTGAAGTGTGTCACGATAACGGGATCAATGCCCTGTTTTTTCTGGAGATCATCAACTCTTTTCATAATCATCAGTATTTCCCGCAGGAACAGCTGCAGAATTATCCGGCTAAATTGATAATAAAATATTTGTCCAATACACACCGGTGGTATCTGAAAGATAAGATTCCTGAGATTCAGGGATATATTGACAAAATGCAGGAAACAGTCAATGAGGAAAACCATAAAAACATTAAACTGTTAAATGATTTTTTCAGGGACTACAGGACAGAACTCGTCAAACACCTGGAAGAGGAGGATAAGAATATATTCCCTTATGTGCTGGAGCTGGAGGAGGCCGTGGAACATGCACAGATTCCGCCTCACCTGAAGAATGAACTGGATCATGAGCCCATAGAGGAATACGAGCGTAATCATGAAGATCTGGAGGTTAAGCTCAGCGATCTGAAGAACCTGATTATTAAATATCTTCCGCCCTTGTTATGCAAGGAGCTCTGTCAGAAACTGCTGACCGAACTCTTTCGACTGGAAGCGGATCTGGAAGACCATTCCCGCATTGAGGATAAAGTTCTGATACCGAAAGTTAAACTACTCGAAAAAATCGCGTTGGAGATCAATGGTTCACACTGACAAAAAAGACACGCTTATTATTGCTTCCGGACAGTTTATGTGCCGGTTTGGAATTAAAACCATGCTGAGCGTGCTGGGTAATGAACCGGATATTATTGAGATGAACGATTTTAATAGTATCATTCACCATCTTACCCGTGAAAATCCGGTGAATTATCTCATCATGAGTGATGATATTTTACCGGAACCCAAAGCTGAAAGCGTAAAGAAGCTTCGTAAACTGGATGCCGAAGTTAAGATTATGGTGATTGGTGTAGACCTTAAAAAGGATAACGCACTACCATATCAGGTGTTGAATGCAGATAATCAGAAAGAGGTTCTGGAGGAATTGCAGGACTTTTTTAATGCGTCTGAATCTGCTGCAGATTCTGAGATGCCCGATGTGTTAAGTGACCGCGAAATAGATGTGCTGAGAGCCGTGGCTCAGGGCTACTCCAATAAGGAAATTGCAGAAAAGCTTTTTATAAGTGCCAATACTGTGATTACCCACCGAAAAAATATTACCGAAAAACTTGGCATCAAGACCATTGCCGGATTGACCGTATACGCCATTATGAAAAAAATTATTGAACCTGACGATGTGAGGATGTAACGGATATTTGATCAGATGTAAATGGAGGATAAAGTTTATTCCTGCACTTCTTCAGACATAATGTCTTGATTCTTGTGTCTTGATTCTTGCGTCTTTTATCTATTTTTGCATCACCATGGCAGAGTTGTACGAAACAGATATAACCTATTTAAAAGGTGTTGGGCCGAAGCGGGCTATCATCCTGAAACAGGAAGCCGGAATCGGAACCATTGAAGACCTGCTGTACTATTTCCCCTATAAATATATTGACCGTTCCCGGTTTTTTAAGGTCCGGGAAATTACAGCCGGAATGCCTTATGTGCAGTTGATTGGCCGGATTAAAACCATGGATACAACCGGAAAAGGATACAAACAACGTTTAAATGCTATTTTTTCGGATGATACCGGATCCATTGAGCTCGTCTGGTTCAAAGGAATAAAATATATTGCCAAATCATTGAAAACGGATGTGGATTATATCCTGTTCGGGAAGCCTTCACTTTTTAACGGCAGGGTAAATGTGGTTCATCCTGAACTGGAAAAATACGACGAAGCAGAAAAGAAAGCTTATACATCAGGCTTGCAGGCAGCTTATCCCACCACGGAAAAAATGAAAAGCAGCTTTCTGAATTCCAAAGCCATGCTCGGACTGGTGACCAACGCATTTGAAACCATGAACAGCCGGTTGACGGAAACGCTACCGGCCTGGTTGCTTCAAAAGCATCATTTTCCAACGTTAACAGAGGCACTGCGTGAGGTACACTTTCCAACGGGTCACCAGAAACTTGCGAAAGCAACTGAACGCTTAAAGTTTGAGGAGCTGTTCTATATTCAGTTGAATATTCTGCGTTTAAAAAACAGGCGCTCTGCAGGTATGAAAGGCCATGTTTTCAGCACGGTTGGTCATCTGCTGAACACCTTTTATAAAACCTGTCTTCCTTTCAAACTGACGGAAGCTCAAAAACGTGTGATCCGTGAAATAAGGCAGGATGCAGGATCCGGAAAACAGATGAACCGTCTGTTGCAGGGTGATGTAGGGAGTGGTAAAACGCTGGTGGCACTCATGGTGATGCTGATCGCACTGGATAACGGTTATCAGGCCACCATGATGGCGCCGACCGAAATTCTGGCAAATCAACACTATAATACACTGGTTGGCATGTTGGATGGCATGGATGTTAAAGTAGGACTGCTGACCGGAAGCACTAAAAAATCAGAAAGGACAATACTGCATGAGCAGCTACAGAACGGCGGAATGCAGATACTGGTTGGTACGCATGCCCTGATAGAAGATACAGTGAAGTTTCATAACCTGGGTCTGGTGATTATTGACGAACAGCACCGGTTTGGTGTGGCTCAGCGCGCACGCTTATGGAAAAAAAATACAATTCCGCCACATGTGCTGGTGATGACAGCTACGCCAATTCCGCGGACGCTGGCTATGACTCTTTACGGCGATCTGGATGTGTCGGTGATTGATGAATTACCGCCCGGTCGCAAGCCCATAAAGACGGCTCATTTTTACGAAAAGAAACGCAAAACCATCAATGAATTTATTGATAAACAGGTGGCATTGGGGCAGCAGGTTTATATGGTTTATCCATTGATCCAGGAGTCTGAAGCGCTCGATTACAAGAACCTGGAAGAGGGCTATGAATACATGAAAAAGCATTTTCCGCATTTAAAAATCAGCATGGTACACGGAAAGATGAAACCGTCAGAAAAAGATGCGGAAATGATGCGTTTTAAAAAGGGCGAAACTCATATAATGGTGGCTACAACGGTGATTGAAGTCGGTGTGGATGTGCCGAATGCCACAGTGATGGTAATTGAAAGTGCAGAACGGTTTGGCCTCAGCCAGCTGCATCAGCTGCGTGGTCGAGTTGGTCGTGGGGGAGAGCAGTCCTATTGTATTCTGGTGTCATCGCCGAAACTTTCTGAAGACGGGCGAAAGCGCCTGGAAACGATGGTGGCAACGACCGATGGTTTCGAAATTGCGGAGGCTGATCTGAAACTTCGCGGACCGGGTGATCTGGAAGGAACGCAGCAAAGCGGACTGCCATTCGATCTGAAAATTGCCAACCTGGCAAAGGATGGGCAGATCTTGCAACTGGCCCGCGATGAGGCCGGAAAGGTACTTGATGATGATCCTCTGCTGGAGAAGGAATCCAATACTATTTTCTCCAAACAACTCACGAAACTTTCCTATAAACGCATTAACTGGGGCCTGATTTCCTAGCTTTTAAACGGCCCTTCCTTGCTCTGCCATAGCTCGGCGAAGGCGGGGAAGGACGAATGAATAATTTGTATCCCCTGGTAGCCAAAACGCTACTGTGCTTTGCTAAAGGCGAATTAAACTGGGCTTTCAGCCCGGAACTCTACATACAACAGACAAGAATATCCTTATTGTTTCAGAATATAACCCTGGTAGCTAAAATCATCAATTTTCAACACCCCTTCACCCTTGCAGAAAACGCCCACTTTAAGGTTTTTAAAACCGTGAACTACGTTATGCTGGTAACCCGAAACTTCCCGGCTGGTTGGATAATAAAGCCATGATTCACCATCCTTGCTGAAGGCCATCTGCAGATCGTTCATTCTCCGGATCAACCTGAAAAAAGTGTAACCCTCCTTGTTCAGATCCGGTCCCTTGCCCTTTTCTCCCCAGTCCAGTGCATACATGTTGTCTCCGTTCATGCCAATACCGGTATAGTTTTTATCATCATAATAGAGTACAAAACCATATTCGAGGGAATCATTATCTGAATCAGTGGTCAGTTTAATGGTCGCATCAAAATTCACATCAGGGGTGTTTGCAACCATCGCTTTAACCTTATTTTTTACTGAACCTATATTTAATTCGCCGTCAACCACAACAATCTCTCCAAGGTCTTTGATCCCTGCAAATTGCCATTGTGGCTTTAATACCACTGTATTAAAGGAATCGTTAACAAGTTTAATATTCTGATAGTCAACAGTTGAAGGCTCTTCTGTAGGTTTCCGTTTTAACCTGAACCAACCGTCACTGGTCCATTTTATGGGTTCAATCAATACTTGTCGTCCCCTGTTTATTTCATTATGCCGGTAAGCATGATATACGATATACCAGTTGCCTTTAGGATCATCAAAAATGGTTCCGTGACCTTTGGACCACCATTCTTCATTAGGTGACCAGCTTCGAAGTACCGGATTATATGCACTGTTTTCCCAGGGACCCAGTACATTCTCCGATCTGGCAGAGACCACCATATGACTGGTCGACGGACCTGCAGTTCCTCCCTGAGCAGAGGTCATAAAATAAAGACCATCCTTAAAAATAAGTTTTGGAGATTCCAGACAAAAACATTCAATGATCCAGTCATTTGGGATTGGCCATCCATCGTAAACCTTGGTTTTCTTACCTACGGTAGCCAGTCCGTCCGGGGTAAGTTTCGTAACCCAGCCATTGTTAAAATACAAATACCTGTCTCCTTCGGGTGTGATGATATGGCCCGGATCAATACCGTTGGTTTTCAAATCTACAGGATCGCTCCAGGGGCCTTCTGGCTTGTCAGCTGTAACCACATAGTTGGTGCCGTTAGCAGGGAAATAGATGTAATACTTTTGATCCAGATATACCAGTTCGGGTGACCAGATATCCCCGATATACTTCTTCAGGGCATAGCCTATCATAGTCCAGTCTTTAAGATTTTTTGAATGATAAATCTGTAATCCCGGAACGTAGTTGTATGAGCAAAATGTCATGTAATAATCCTTATCGACCCGAATGATGGTCGGATCTGCATGATCACCACCGAATATATGCCAGATCTTTTGTGACTGAACCAGTGGGACAGTAAAAATAAAAAGAAGTAAAATTAGCCGTATCCTCTTCATCGCATCATCATTTATTGTTCCCCGCTAACAAATATAACTTTTTAAAGGGATAATCGTAATAATCTTAACACTAATCAGTGCCCGGAACCAGTATTAAACTATTCTCTTCCCGAGTAATTTAATGGTAAAATAGATGATAATAATCCCTGCTATCATTAACGGTAAAACCGGTATTCCTATTGCCGAAGGTATTGTTCCGAATAAAATTGCAATCAACCCGACAGTCAGGGCATAGGGCATTTGTGATTTAACATGATTGATGTGATTACAGCCGCTTGCCAGCGAACTCATTATGGTTGTATCTGAAATAGGAGAGCAATGGTCTCCCATAACAGATCCGGCAAGGACAACAGATACAACATTTGTAAAAATGGCCATGGTGTCGGCCGGGTTTAGCCCGTCGTTATGACAAATCAGCCATGTGGCAGGCAGAATTAGCGGATATAATATAGCCATTGTTCCCCAGGATGATCCGGTGGAAAAAGCCACCAGTGCACTCATCACAAATGTGATCGCCGGCATTAGCCACGGGGCCATTTTAAAGTTTATCAACACATGTGAAATAAATGTGGCCGTATGCAGCTGTGTTGTTATTTCGGCCAGTGACCATGCCAGGACCAATACGGTTACTGCCGGTAACATACTTTTAAATCCATCCAGCAGTGCATCCATTGTTTTCTGAAGGGTCAGGATGCGCTGCCCAACGGAAAGCAGTACTGCAACGATTACACCCGCCAATGAAGACCACAAAAGCGCCACAAAGGAATCAGCTTCACCAATTATCTCAGCAATCCGTTTAAAAAGAGACATATCACTATGCCATATTTCCACATCAAACCCGGTAATAATGAGTCCTGCTATGGTACCAATAATAATCACCAAAACAGGAATAATACCGTTGATCCAGTGGGTTGATGCGATGTGATCATCTTTCAGTTTGTCTTTTCTTGACTCCTTTCTGGCCAGCTCTTCATACAGATGCATCACCCCGAAATCACGGCGCATCAGAATGATCATCAGTACAAAAATTACGGTGAATACAGGATAAAAAGAATACTTTAATGAACTGAGGAATATGCTGTAGGCACTTTGCTCAATGCCAACCTGAACCAGGCCTTCCTTTATATAGCTCAGTTCTGCGCCGATCCACGTGGTAACAAATGCGATGCTTGCTATTGGGGCCGCTGTGGAATCTACAATATAAGCCAGTTTTTCCCGGGATATCTTAAGACGGTCTGTGACCGGTCGCATGGTATTTCCAACTACCAGTGTATTGGCATAGTCATCGAAAAATATAAACACGCCAAGAAACCAGGTAATCAGTTGTCCGGAACGTGGGCTACGGGCATATTTTGCCAGGCGATCCACCAGTCCCTGCATGCCTCCGTTTTTATGGATAATACTGACCATGCCACCTATAAGCATCGAAAATACAATGATAGATACATGACCACTATCTTTGAGTGCTTCCACAAAATAGGTGTCGGCTGTAGAAAACAATCCACGTCTTAATCCGGTCCAGACGGACATGTCAGAATAATAATTAATAATGAAGGCGCCCGAAAATATTCCGAAGAAAAGGGAAACATACACTTCTTTGAATAACAGTGCCAGCAAAATGGCGATTAACGGAGGTATCACAGAGAGCCATAAAGGTACAGGGTTAACATCTACTGTAAAGGTTTGTGCCTTTATGTAAAGTGTGACATTTTCCCCTTTACTGAAAACAACATCACCTTTGGCTATATTACCTTCAACTTTCCATATTTCCTCATTTTCATTGACCCGAAGTATGAGTGATGAACCATCCAGTGAATCGTCCGACAATACTACTTTTACAGTTGCCGGTATGCCTTCAATCACCGGCCATGGTTTTTGGATTTTAACAACAGTGCCCGAGAAAACTGAGAAAGAAAAGAAAAGACAGAAAAAGACCGCTGAAAGCATCCTCATAATAAACGCACATCAGGTTGATTATTCACTTTTTCGAGGTCTTCAGGTGTATCAATGCCCATGCTTTGGTGGTGGGTAATGCCTGTTTTTATATTAAACCCATGCTCCAGCCATCTTAATTGCTCCAGTGATTCTGCAATTTCAAGAGGCGTTTGTTTGAGTTGCGTGATTTTCTCCAGTATATCTGTCCGGTAAGCATACATCCCGATATGCAGATAGTAAGTGTGATTATAAAGCCACTCTTTCCGGTCTAAGCCTCTTTGGTAAGGCACAACAGAACGACTGAAGTAGAGCGCATTCCCATTTTTACCACGAACAAGTTTCACCTTATTGGGATCGAACAACACCTCATATCCTTCATCCACATTGAATGGTTTTGCCAGCGTGGCAATTTCACAGTCAGGGTCTTTGAAAAAGCCGGCCAGTGTAAGAATCTGTTCTTCTTCTATAAAGGGTTCGTCTCCCTGAAGATTAATTACCACGTCCACCACCTCGCCTTCACGTTGCATATATTTATGCACTGCTTCCTGACACCGGTCCGTACCACTTTTGTGGCGTTCCGAAGTCATTACCACACGACCTCCAAAATCCTCCACGGCTTCAAATATCCGCATGTCGTCAGTTGCTACAACTGCCGGGAAGCCAGACTCGGTAGCTTTCTCGTAAACCCGCTGTACCATAGGTTTCCCTGCGATAAGTGCCAAGGGTTTACCCGGGAAACGGGTGGAAGCATAACGCGATGGTATGACGATGAGAATATTCATGGTAAACTGGATTATTATTTCAAAAATACGCAGAATTAGTGAGTTTTCAATTTTTGCTTCAGGTATTTGTCGCTGCCGCAATACACACTGATTCCCTTAGGTATAAGTGCAATGGAAAAATTTGATTTGCCAAGCTGCTCGCCGTCAACCTCTCCGGGAATCAGGCACCTCGATTCAATACGAACTTCACGGCCGGAGGTTGTCAGAACATGAGGGTCTTTCAGAAAGGATCCATTATATAAGCCCCGAAGATTTTTCAGTATTCCCCAAATGCCGATTTTCCGTATCATCGTCATAGTAAACTCGCCGTTATCCGGCACAGCATCCGGAGCCTGCATCATTCCACCGCCATTGAACTTCCCAATGCCTATGCTCACTGTAAATATGGTTTCGTTAAAACGCTGACCATCTACTTCGAAGCGCATCATACAGGTTTTATATTTCAGGTAACTGAAAGCCAGGCTCCACAGATAAAGCCATTTTCCTGACCAGCCTTTATCTTTCATGGAGTTTACCTTATCTGCCACTACAGCATCGAATCCGAAACCAGCCATGTTGGCAAAAAAGCGTTTTTCTGTCGTCCCGTTTGATCCCCAGGTCACCATACCCACATCCTGATGCACAAGATTTGCCTGTCGGATCACTTCAACAGATTTTTTATAATCATTGGGAATGTCAAAAGTCCGGATCCAGTCATTTCCGGTTCCAACAGGGATCATCGCGATGCAGACATCATTTACGCCCTCTTTTTTTACACTCATTATGCCGTTGAGTGCTTCGTTGAGCGACCCGTCACCTCCAATAATAATAAATTGTTTCTGTCCGGATGAAACGGCATTCCGGGTGAGTTCAATGGTGTGACCCCGATAGTTGGATTCCGCATATTCAAAATCAAAATTGTACCTTTTAAGAAGGTTCAATATCTTTTCTTTATCCTTCTCGCCACGACGGGCACCGGCATGCGGATTTAGAATGACAAACCATTTGCTGTTTAATGGGGCTGACATAAGCCCTAAAAATAGAATTTAATTATGAATTAGAAATGGAGTATGATGAATTATTTTGCTATCCGTTGTGAATACCGTTTATAATACGCATAAAAAAACGGACCGCAAATGCGATCCGTTCCAATATATCTGAGATATTTATTCTCTCTAATTCTTAACTCCTAATTGTACATTCACAACTGATTATTTGTGTCCGAATGCAAAAACAGTCTCTCTGAAAATCTCTGAAACAGTTGGATGCGGAAAAATAACTTCTTCCAGCTCTTTTAATGTCAGTTCTGTTTCAATGGCCATGCAGGCACCGTAAATCATTTCGGAACTTGGATTACCAATCATATGAACGCCCAGAACTTCGCCGTATTTTTTTCCTACCAATACCTTACATAATCCGTTGAAATTTTCGTTTTCAACCATGAAACGACCGGCATATGTCATAGGAAGTTTTTTTACGTCATACTCTATGTCTTTCTTTTTAGCTTCGTCTTCCGTTAAACCAACCGCAGAAATTTCAGGATCGGTATATACTACGGCAGGAATTGCGTTGTAGCGCATTACATCTTCCCTTCCCGTAAGGTTGTTAACAACGACTTCACCTTCTCTGTATGCCGTGTGAGCCAGCTGTGAAAAACCGGTTACATCGCCCGCTGCAAATACGCCCGGTACATTGGTACGCATTTTATTGTCTACCTTTATTCCTCCCCGTTCAACCTCTACGCCGAGGTTTTCCAGACCAAAGCCCTGAACATTGGCTTTTCGTCCGACAGAAAGCAGGATTTTATCGGCTGATACCTTCTGCTCTTTTCCGTCTTTATCTGTAAATGTCACCTCGTTGCCCTTAACTTCGGTCACTTTACTTTCAAGGTGGAATGCAATGCCATTCTTTTCATATTCCTTCTGCAGCATGCTGCTTAGTTCTCCATCCATTGGTCCCAGGATTTTAGGAAGCATCTCGATGACGGTCACTTTGGTTCCGATGGTATTAAAGAAACAACCAAATTCCATTCCGATAACTCCACCACCAATGATCACCAAAGATTCAGGCCGTTCCTGAAGCTCCAGTATTTCACGGTTCGTCAGAATAACATCCGACACGCCGTCGATACCTTTTATCGGAGGAATAAAAGCTTCTGAACCGGTGCTGACCATAATATTCTTAGCCTGGTACTCCTTGCCATCGGATTCAATGTTAAAACCATCGCCGTTTTTACCTTTTATATTGGCAAATGCTTTTACCACCTCAACTTTGTTGGATTTCATTTTGTGCCCAACACCTCCGACAAGTTTCTTAACAATCTTTTGCTTTCTTTTATAAAGCGTGCCATAATTGAAGCTTACCTCGCCATGATCAATACCATATTTGGCACCATCAAGGGCCTTGTGATAAAGTTTTGCACTGTATAACATTGTTTTTGTAGGTATACATCCTTCATTCAGACATACACCACCCAATTCACGTTTTTCAAAAAGGATAACCTTAAGGCCTTTCTCGCCTGCTCTTTCAGCGGCATCGTAACCGGCCGGGCCGCCACCGATAATTGCTAAGTCGTACATATAAAATTTTTTTATCTTAAAAACAGAACCACAAATGTATTGTTCAATAAAATGTATGCTATTGCATGTATGAATTACCTGAAATAAAACTTGTAATTATTTCGAAAATTCACCTCCCCTGAAACTGACATAGAGCTCAAGGAGTGCAGTCAGTAATACAAAAACACTCCAACTGTTACTGCCACGGTACATTAATGCGGCAGAAAAAATCAGCGACATGCCGCTGAAAATCTGAATCTGTAACAAACGTCCGCGTACCTTTGTCCGGTTCAGAATAAAATTGAAGACCCGCGATAAGGTAAATAAACAGGCACCTGCAAGATAGGCATAGCTTGCCGTCTGGTAGTTTGATATCTTTAATAAAATGCCTGCTAAAACTAATAGAGTTGAAAAATAAAAGAGATTGTTGTTGAGCTTTTGTTTGTTCATACGCCAAATTAATCTTCAATGACAAGGTAAATATCCTCATTTTTCTTTTTCATCAGATATTGTTCCCTGGCAAATTTTTCCAGTGTTTCTTTATCTCCCTTCAACTCGTTCAACATTCGGGTGTTTTCATCAATTTCATTCTTGTAATGTTGCTTTTCTTTTTCGAGTTGATTCAGTTTCTGGTTATTTTTAACCCTGCTGACAAGATTGTACTGGTCAAAAAATACAATCCAGACAATAAAGAAAGCCGTTGTAAGAACAAACTTATTCTTTACAAAAGGGAAAATGCGTATAAAGAAATCTTTTACACTCATGGTAATTATTTCATCTCTCATGACAAATTTATTTTAAACCGTATGCATTACCATAATATAACGACCGGAACTTATAAACAATTTTTCCTACTTTTGTGAAAATTTTTCAACAACGCACCAATGGATGATGTTTTTGATCACATAGTATATTCCAGGGATGTTGTAGAGTTCGTTACTGTAGCAAACCAGTTTTGTCTGTTCATAGAACAAGCCTCTACACAATCGGCAGAGGAGTTTGTTGGTAATGCAGTAAAAATACTTCCTTTGCTGTATCTGAAGGGGACGCTGCTTCCTGAAGCCGAGCGTGAATTTGATGATCCCCTGGAACGCATTGTCACTGAAGAGGACTATCTTGCCATTCGGGACTTTGTGGAATACCTGTTAGGGAAAAGTGATATTTACCTGGAGGTTTTTCATCCCGAGATCAAATACAGTGATGCGCCGGTTAGAGTAAAAATTTCAGAAGATGTTGCCGATATTTACCAGGACATTAAGGATTTCATATCTCTTTATCAGATCGGATCAACAGAAATAATGAACGACGCACTGGCTGAAGTTGTTGATAGTTTCAGAGAATACTGGGGACAAAAACTGGTCAATGTTCTCAGAGCGCTCCACAACCTGAAATACAGTGAAGAAAGAATAGAATCGATAGAGGAAGAAGATGATTTTTACAAACGAACTGATGTCAGCAAAAGTTTTGTCGCAAGAAGGCAGGATGAGTGGAGAAATGAAGAGGAGGATATATAACAGATGACTTATCCTGAAAGTATTACTAAGGAAGAATTGAGCAGTCTGCCGTTGTGTGGTTTCGAAGGAAATGTTGTAGTGGTTGATGATAACTACCAGATAAAACAGGCACTGGAACATTTGCAGCGGCACAATATTATCGGTTTCGATTCTGAAACCAAGCCATCCTTTAAAAAAGGTGTGATTAATGATGTGAGTCTCATACAGCTTTCTACGCATAACACGTGCTATCTTTTCAGACTGAACATGACCGGTCTGACTGATGAGCTTCGTCAACTGATGGAGGATGAGCATATCACAAAAATTGGCCTTTCTCTACGGGATGACATCCGTGGCCTGAGACGACTGGCCGATATTAAACCCAAAGGTTTTATCGATCTTCAGGAAAAAGTGGCGGAGTATGGAATTGATGACCGCAGTCTGAAGAAAATCACGGGTATCGTTCTGAATAAAAGGATATCAAAAAAACAGCGGCTAACCAACTGGGAAAGTACAACGCTTACTGAGGCTCAGCAACGGTATGCTGCGACCGATGCATGGATCTGTCTCGAAATTTACAAAGAACTCATCAGTACTGAAAAATATGAGGAATTACGCTAAAGTCATTCTTAAATCAGGTAAGGACCAGTCTGTAAGACGATATCATCCCTGGATTTTCTCCGGTGCCATTAAAAAAATTATTGGTGAGGTAAAAGAAGGTGATGTGGTGCATGTTTACGACAATAAGGATGAGTTTCTGGGGATGGGGCATTACCAGCCCGGTTCCATTATGGTGCGTATTCTGTCGTTTACACAAAAAGAACCGGATGATCAGTTTTGGTTCAATAAACTGAAGCAAGCATGGGAATTGCGCAGATCGCTCGGACTCATATCTGATACAAATAACACTTACCGTCTGGTTCATGCCGAAGGTGATGGCCTCTCCGGCCTGATTATAGATATGTATAATGGTATCGCTGTAATGCAGTCGCATTCGCTTGGGATGTGGCTGATCAGGGAAAAGCTGGCAGCCATGCTGAAGGAGCTTATGGGTGATAATCTGAAAGCGGTATATGATAAATCAGAAAATACGCTTCCTTTTATGGCAGGAGCCGATCCTAACAACAGCTTTTTGCTTGGTGACAGTGAAGAAGATATCGCACTTGAATATGGCCTGAAGTTTAAGGTTGACTGGTTGAAGGGGCAAAAAACGGGTTTTTTTGTGGATCAGCGCGAAAACAGGAAACTTCTTGAAAACTATTCCAAAGGCCGCGATGTACTGAATATGTTTTGCTATACCGGTGGTTTCTCATTTTATGCCATGCGTGGTGGTGCCGGTCTGGTTCATTCCGTAGACAGCTCCGCACGTGCCATTGATCTGACCAAAGAAAATGTGGAGCTGAATTTTCCGAATGATCCAAGGCATGATGCATTCGCAGTGGATGCCTTTAAATACCTTGAAGATATAAAAGATAAATACGACCTGATTGTTTTGGATCCTCCGGCCTTTGCCAAGCACAAGAATGTATTGCATAACGCATTGCAGGGCTACAAAAAACTGAATGCCAAGGCATTTGAACAAATCCGTAAGGGAGGTATTATTTTCACCTTTTCGTGTTCCCAGGTTGTAACGCGCGATATGTTCCGTAAAACAGTGTTCACTGCTGCTGCACAATCCGGCCGCTTTGTGCGCATCCTTCACCAGCTGGAGCAACCTGCTGACCACCCTGTGAATATTTACCATCCCGAAAGCGAGTATCTGAAGGGGCTCGTACTTTATGTGGAATAAAAACAAACAATTTTGAAATTTAACGAACTGAAATTTGACGATTCTGTACTGGAAGGTATTGATGCCATGGGTTTTGAAACCATGACCCCTGTTCAGGAACAGGCCATGCCTTTTATTATGGAAGGTCAGGATATGATAGCCTGTGCCCAGACCGGTACAGGTAAAACAGCTGCTTTTATGCTGCCGGTTCTGAATGCACTGCACAACAGCCGGACAGGTCATAAAGTTAAAGCGCTGGTGTTAGTTCCCACGCGGGAACTGGCTATACAGATTGATCAGCAGATCCAGGGATTTGCGTATTTTCTGAATGTGTCATCGCTTGCTATTTATGGTGGAAACGACTCCATGAACTGGGATGTGCAGCGCAAAGCCATTACATCAGGAGTGGATGTGGTCGTGGCAACTCCCGGGCGACTGATACAGCATCTTAACCTGAAGTATGTCGACCTTACCGGGGTTGAACATTTTATACTGGACGAAGCAGACCGGATGCTTGATATGGGGTTTTATGATGATATTGTGAAGATTCACAAATACATGCCTCAAAAGAAACAGACATTGATGTTCTCTGCCACCATGCCGAAAAAAATACGGGACCTGGCAAAGACAATTCTGCATGACCCAAAGGAGGTTAGCATCGCTATATCAAAACCTGCTGAAAAAATAATGCAGGTGGCCTATATGCTCTATCCTAACCAGAAGATCCCCTTAGTCCGACACTTGTTGAGCGATAAGGAAATGACCAGTGTCATCATCTTTTCGAGTACCAAAACGGCTGTTAAGGAGATGGCCATGGATCTGAAACGCAAAAAGATGAATGCTGAGGCTATCCATTCCGATCTGGATCAGAAAGAACGGGAGGCAATACTGCGGGAATTCAAAAACAGAAAGGTTCAGATTCTTGTTGCTACCGATATACTTGCACGTGGTATAGACATTGAGAACATTGATCTGGTGATGAATTATGATGTGCCATCCGATCCTGAAGATTATGTACACCGCATAGGACGTACGGCAAGAGCAGAGAAAGACGGTCTGGCCATAACGTTTATTACTGAACATGATCAGGATAAATTTGCCAGGATAGAACAGTTGATTGAAAGGGAAATTTATAAGGCACCTGTTCCCCCGGAACTTGGTGAAACACCGGAATATAATCCGGGAAGACGTGGAGGCGGAGGAAACAGAAATTACCGTAAAAAATTCAATAAATCAGGGAATAAGGGGAAAAAACATTTTCATAAAAAAGATAATAAAAATACCCACCCCAATGCCCGCCATGGCGACAGAAAACAACAGGGCAAACATCACAAACCCGATCACGGGAAAAAAGACTAGTAAAAAAAGAAGTCCGCCCAGAACGAAAGATTCTCATCTTTATTAAATTATAAGGTAGTGGCCGGGGTTAGTGTTGTTACGCCGTTGGCGAAATTTTTCCAATGCGGGATATCAAATGTAAAAAAGTCCGAAGGACGTACTGCTGTAACACAGGATGCCATCCTGTGTTGCCAGCCGGAACGGATAAAGCGCCCTGTAAGGGCAACAGCACATTGACCTATAAATCCAATTTCGAAAAATATTTGCTGCAATGCAAGTATTCCTCTTAATGTCTTCCGGAAAACGTTTTCTTTCTCTTGCGTTTTTGCTATTTTTAGGGCATTAAATTATGACTACCAGAAGAACCTTCATAAAAGGCGCCATTTTAATTCCCGGAATGATTGCCGGTTTTCGGAATGCATTATATGGTTGGTCGGATAATGACTTTACAGGATTGGAAGCCAGGGCCTCTGATTTCAGTCAGCATCTGAAACCTGTAGGCCGTATACTGGAAGAAGAAGGGTATTACGTATGGTGTAATGCACCGATTTATGGTGAGGACGGAAAAGTGCATGTGTTTTATTCCCGCTGGCCGGACAAATACGGAATGGGCGGCTGGATTCATAAAAGTGAAATCGCACATGCCATCGCCGATTCACCGGAATCGGTATTCAGATATGTGGAAACCGTTTTGTCATCAAGAGCGGGTTATTTTGATGCGACAACCTGCCATAATCCGCACATACAGCATGTCAACGGGAAATATTATTTGTTTTATATGGGGAACTCCAATGGTAAGACCAATACCAAACGCATTGGGCTGGCTGTTGCAGATTCACTGAATGGTCCGTGGAAAAGAACGGATGAACCACTTCTGGAGGCCGGACAGGAGGGTGCATGGGATGATCACTGTACCACAAACCCTGCGCTTTTAGTTCATCCGAACGGAGAATACTGGCTGTATTATAAATCGTGGAATACCGAAGAATATGAAGCTGCCAAAGGTAAACGAATCCGGGGAAACCGGAAGTACGGACTGGCTATCGCTAAAAATATTGAAGGGCCCTACAAAAAGTTTGAGGGTAATCCGGTGATTGATTTTTCATCAAGGGGAAATAATGAGCAGCTGGAAGATGCATTTGTGTGGTACGAAAAAAATACTTTCAAACTTATTGCACGGGATATGGGCTTTTTTAACCACGACTATGGCCTGATCTTTGAATCATCCGATGGTCTTCACTGGAACGATCCGGAAGTGGCATATTACGAAGCCGCTCATTATATCAACCAACCTCCGGCCCCCAAACATTTAAGTCGTTATGGGCGGTTCGAAAGGCCACAGCTGCTCATGAAAAACGGCTTACCAAAATATCTTTTTACAACATCTCAGGGTGGGAAATATCAGACATCCAGTGGCTTTGTGTTCAAAATAAAATAATATTGTGAAAAAGTTGTATCATTATATACGTTCTCTGAGAACGTTTGTCCTCCTTCAAAAGGAGGTGGTTCCGACTGATAAGTCGGAATCGGAGGATTTTATTAAGAAAGTGATGAAATATTCCATCAGTGTCATTTTGATTTTTTTATTTGCCTCCTGTGCTTCTGTTGAGCAGGAAGCAAAACCTTCAGGTAAATGGCACAATCAGACCAGGGAGCTGCGCTACCAGCCGGATGGGAACGGTTTTGTAATCCATAACGGCACTCACCGGTTTAACAGGGCACTTTACGGATCCAATACCGGTTTTCGTGTTGAAGCCGGTGATCTGCCGGAATTTGCCATGTACATGCCCCGCATGGGAGGAAACCTGAAATTTGGTCTGATAGCAGGGGAAACGTCGAAATGGCTTATCGCGGCTGAATCCATAAAGGCCCGGTATGAAGCAGGAACAATGACCTATGCCATTGGGGATCCGCTTTTAAAAGGCGGAACGATCCATATCCAGGTACTGGCTCTGGAAGATGCCGATGGCATGATACTAAAGGTTTCGGGAGAAAAGGTTCCGGGCGATGTGGACCTCTTCTGGGCATTTGGTGGGGCCAGCGGTAAACGGTTCTCAAGAGACGGTGATCTGGGTGCTGATCCGGAATCAAGTTTTTATCTGAAACCGGAATATTGTAAAGGTGATGAGTACTTTACGAAAGATAACAGCTTCAATCTCTATTATGCCTCAGGCAGAACACCCTCGGATAATCAGGTAAGCGACTATAAACCCTCCCCGGAGGAACTGAAACATCCTGAACTGCTTCAGAAGAAGCGGATTTTTGGACTTGTTCCGGTTCAATCGGAAATAAAGATTGGTGATGCTGGGTCACAGGATAATCCACTGGATTTTTACAGGTCCGGAAAATCAGATCTGCCTGCAATCTCAGGTATACTGAAACTTAACAGAGACGAGGAAAACTTCTTCCTCCTGGTGAATCCTGATACCAGGATCCGACCGGATTATAATGAGCTGCCGGAACTGTTTACTCAAGCCGATCTATCGAGAAAGGCACTGGAGGACCGAATAAAGATTGAAACGCCGGATCCGTACATTAATGCTGTTGGAGCCACACTGGCAACAGCTGCCGATGCCGTATGGGATGGGAAATCATTCATGCATGGCGCGATAGCCTGGCGCATGCCGCTAAACGGCTGGCGTGGTGCATATGCTGCAGATTGGCTGGGCTGGCACGACAGGGCGGAAACGCATTTTCGCGGCTATTTTAAGTCACAGTATACAGAACCTCCATCCGGACCAAGTGTGCCGGACCCGAAAACACACCTGGCACGCCAGAAAGAGGAGGTGGGGACCGCGTTGTTTACCAGTGGGTATATCAGCAGAAGACCCGGAGGTATTAATAAACCGCACCACTACGACATGAACCTGGTGTTTATATCACAATTGTTATCGCATTTTAACTGGACCGGTGATCTGGATTTTCTGCGTGAGAGCTGGCCGGTACTGGAACGTCATCTGGCATGGGAAAAGCGGTGTTTTGATCCGGATGACGATGGACTTTACAATGCATACGCCTGTATCTGGGCCAGCGATGCCCTGCAATACCGTGGTGGTGATGTCACGCATTCTTCGGCATATAACTACCGCGCCAACAAAATAGCAGCTCAACTGGCACCACTGATTGGGAAAGATCCTGCACCCTATGCTGCGGAAGCCGAAAAAATAAAAAAGGCTGTCAGCGAAAAGCTCTGGCTGTCTGATTTAGGCCGCTTTGCTGAATATAAAGATCTTCTGGGTAATCAGCTGGTCCATCCGGATGCCGCTGTCTGGACCGTGTACCATGCAGTGGATGAAGGTCTGGCTGATCCATTTCAGGCCTGGCAGTCAACCGACTATATAGACCATTATATTCCGCATATTCCGGTAGAAGCAGTAGGTCTGGAGTCCGGAAAATACTATACCATTTCAACCACCAACTGGATGCCGTATACCTGGTCCATTAATAACGTAGCTTTGGCTGAGGTGCTGCATACTGCTCTTGCTTACTGGCAGTCAGGACGTTCGGACAAGGCTTTCGAACTGACCAAAAGTTCATTCCTCGATTACATGTTCATGGGAGCAAGTCCTGGAAATTTCGGACAGCTGTCTTATTACGATGCCTTCAGGGGTGAACTCTACCGCGATTTTGCCGATCCTATTGGCATGGCATCACGTGCGTTGGTGGAAGGGCTCTTCGGTGTTGAACCGGATATGCTGAACGGGAAACTTACCGTTAATCCCGGATGGCCGGAAGACTGGAATTATGCCAGACTGGAAACACCGGATATAAAAATTGATTACAGCCGGAACGGGAAAACAGACAGTTATACCATTGTATCTCATTTTCCGAAGAAAGTGAAGCTGCTATTAAAACTACGAGCTTCATCTGATCAGGTGAAATCAGTGACGTTGAACGGAGCCCCTGTTGATTATAAGGTTGACGAGGATGCCATCGGATCACCCGAAATACGCATTGAAACACCGGAGGCTACAGAATTTAATATTAACGTGGAATGGTCCGGAAAACCCATAAATGAACCTGAAATTTTACCGGTTTATGCGCTTGGCGATCATCTTCGCTTAAACTCTGAGGAGTGGACTGTAAAAGATTACAACGACCCGCAGAAGATATTACGGGAAATCAACAGATCGAAAGATGGTGTTGCATTAAAACTGGGCGGTGAAAAAGGCTGGCGGACTATGTTTGTCAGGCTCAGTCAGGGCGATATGACCTGGTGGCAGCCCCTGACCTTTGAACTTCGGGCTCCGGTTGATATTGTCTATGACAAAGCACAGCCGAAAGATAAAATTGAGTTTAGAATCCGGAATAATTCTGAAAACGAATTTGAAGGGTTTTACAGTATTGGCTCATTCAGACAGGAACTGACATTGCAGCCCCGTCAGGAAACCCCGTTGCAATCTGTCCCCGTTGAATACCTGGTTCCCGGAACAAATATCATATTGGTGACATCCGGAGAAAGTGCTACAGCGGAAGAAGTCATCAACTGGAATATAAAAAAGGCACCCGGAGCAGAATTTGAAACTGTTTCACTGGACAAGGCATTTAATGACAGGGTAACGAGCATTTTTAAGGAGCAGTATTACCATCCACGCTCACCGTATCCAACACTGAGCATACCGGTTCAGGGCATAGGCGACTGGTGTTCCTACCGCGAGACAGAAGAGATTGATGATGCTGGAATTCGTGAAAAAGCCGGTGCACAGGGCGAAATCACTTCACCGGAGGGCATCCCCTTTGCCATTTCATCTGAAGAGGGTGAAAATATCCTCTTTACATCGCAATGGGATAATTATCCGGATTCAGCACAGGTTGATTTGTCCGGAAAGGCATCGCATATCTATTTGCTGATGGCCGGATCAATGCATCACATGCAGGTGAACATGATGAATGGCCGGGTTCGGGTGGAATATGCCGATGGTTCAAATGTCGTGTTGCCGCTGAAAAGTCCTGAAAACTGGTGGCCCATCGAGCAGGATTATTATGAAGATGGCTATGCCTTTGAGGTGCACACGCCACGTCCTCCGCGTCTTTATCTGAAAAGCGGCGAATGGCATATGGATACCTATGATGTGCTGAGAAAGAACGGCACCAATAAGATTGAAGGTGGTGCGGCCACGCTTCTGGATCTGCCGTTAAATCCGGATAAGGAGCTGAAGTCGCTGACCCTTATGACCAATACCACCGATGTGGTGATCGGACTGATGGCGGCAACATTACAGCGGGTGAAATAAAAAGTTATTCCCGCTGATTGCACAGATAATACAACGTTTGTAGAATCGTAATTATAATGGAAAATAATAATTTAAAAACAATTGAATAATCAGCGATCCTGATAGCTATCGGGACTGCGGGAAGTTTGAAATTAAAAACACAATAATATGACCTTAAAATCCAATTCAATCCTGATGCTGGTGCTGCTGGTTATGGCCGTACTGGTTTCTTCGTGTGGCACAAAAGAACAAACGGCTTCAAAAATTGACCGCAAAGTATTGGTCACCCGCCATAATGTGGAACTGACCGCTGTCGATACACTGGCATCACTTTCCGTCGGGAATGGCAGTTTTGCCTATACCGTAGATGTTACCGGACTTCAGACTTTTCCTGAGGTATATGAAAAAGGTGTTTGCCTGGGGACCATGTCGGAGTGGGGCTGGCACAGCTTCCCGAATACCGGTGATTACAAACTGAGCGATACCTACAAATATTACGATGTGGAAGGACGGGAGATTCCGTATGCGGTACAGTGGCGTGAACCCGGAAGAAAAAGGGACGCAGCGAATTATCTGCGCGAAAATCCACACCGCCTGCATCTGGGTATTGTCGGTCTTGAATTACTCAACGACGATAAATCACCGGTTCAGATTGAAACGCTGAAGAATATTGACCAGAAACTGGATATGTGGTCAGGTCTGATCTCCAGTTCATTCGATGTGAACGGTGAAAATATTATGGTTCAAACCGTTTGTCACCCTGAAAAGGACCTGATTGGAATTCGTCTGGAAACCAATAAAATTGTGAAGGGTGAAACCGGTATAAAAGTAATTTTCCCCTATCCGACAGGTGGTCATGTGGATGATGCCTGCGACTTCGGACACGATGATAAACATAAATCTGAGATCGTATCTGAGGACGAAAACAGTGTGATTTTTAAACATACCATTGATACTACGGTATATTTTGCAAGGCTTGTATGGACCGGTAAAGCAGACCTGAATAAGAAAAAGGCACATTATTTTGTTTTGATGCCGGATGCTGAGAATACAACGTTTGAAGCTACTGTTGAATTCAATGCTCACAACAATTTTGAAACAGCCGTGGCATACACCGATGTGGAATCGGCATCAGCTGGCATGTGGGGAAATTACTGGACAACCACTGGTGTCGTGGATTTTTCAGGAACCAAAGATACACGTGCTGCAGAACTGGAACGTCGCATTGTGTTGTCGCAATATCTTACACGCCTGCAATGTGCTTCGGATTTTCCACCGCAGGAAACGGGACTGACGTTTAACAGCTGGTATGGTAAACCGCATCTGGAAATGCACTGGTGGCATGGTGTGCACTGGGCTTACTGGAATCGGACCGATCTGTTGGAAAAAAGTCTGGATTATTATAATCACATCTATGATAAAGCTAAAACCAAGGCAGAGATCCAGGGGTATGCCGGTGTACGCTGGCCCAAAATGACCGATCATCAGGGCGATGACAGTCCGTCCGGTGTGGGCGAATTTCTGATCTGGCAGGAGCCGCACATCATCTATTATGCAGAGTTGTGCTATCGTGCACATCCTGATCAGGCCACCCTGGAGAAATATGCCAAAGTCGTTTTTGCCACCGCAGATTTTATGGCTGACTTTGCGCGTTACGATGCTGAAAATGACCGCTATTATCTGGGTCCTCCGTTGATCCCGGCTCAGGAAAGCCTGCAACGCGAGGTGACTGTGAATCCGCCTTTTGAACTGGGTTACTGGTACTGGGGCCTTAGTATTGCACAACAATGGAAGGAACGAATGGGTAAAGAACCGAATCCGGAATGGCAGAAAGTGATCGAAGGCCTGCCGACTTTCGCCCGGAAGGATGGACTATACCTGGCGGCTGAAAGTGCGCCGGATTCATATACCAACGAGGAACACTACTCGGATCATCCGATGGTATTGGGCGCGTTTGGTATCCTGCCGAATACAGTTGGTGTGGATACTTCGGTAATGGCAAATACGTTTGATTATATAGAGGAACACTGGAACTGGGACAGAACCTGGGGCTGGGATTACCCGATGGCAGCCATGAGTGCTACACGCCTTGGAAAACCAGACAAAGCCATTGATCTGCTGATGAAAGATGTGCTGAAAAATACCTATCTGCCCAATGGACATAATTATCAGGGTACACGTCTGCGCATTTATCTGCCGGGTAATGGCGGACTGCTCACAGCTGTTGCCATGATGTGTGCGGGTTATGAGGGGAGTACAACAAATAATCCGGGATTCCCCAAAGACTGGAACGTGAAATGGGAAGGATTGCAACCGGTGTTTTAGCTAGGAGCATTTTGGTTGTTTGAAAAGTCCCCCTTTTTCAAAAGGGGGTGTACCGATTCAGATCGGGACAGGGGATTTTTTCAGATCGAATGGTTATAATTTTTATAATCTATTTAAACGATTTGAAATACCAGAGAAACAGAAATCACTTACTTTAGTGTTTGGTTTAAATTGATATAGTTTATGAAATTCAGGTACCTATGCACAATAATTGTGCTGTTCAGTCTGATATGTTTCCCTCTTTTTTCTCAGACCATTACCATTTTGCATACTAACGATATGCATGCGCATATTCTGGAAGAAAAATCACCCGACGGAACATTAACGGGTGGCTTTGCACAGCTTTCCGCAGTGATTGAGAAAGAAAAGCATAAAACAGATCACCCGGTTTTTGTAGCCGATGCCGGTGATTTCCTTATGGGAACGCTGTTTCAGATGATTGAGATGGAATCGGGTTTTCAGTTGAACCTGATGAAAACAATGGGTTACGATGCCGTTAGTATCGGGAATCATGAATTTGATTTTGGTGTTAAACCCTTTGTCGATTATGCAAGGAAAGCCAGTGCCATAGGTTGTCCGCCTTTAGTACTTGCCAATATAGATTATGCAGAAAATAAAAATGATGAAGGTCTCGCCGGACTTTACAGGGATTCCATTGTAGCCCCATATACCATAGTGGAAAAGGATGGCGTAAAAGTCGGATTTTTTGGCATTCTGGGAGATATTGCCTACGACTACACGCCCAACCTTTATGCCTACAAGCTGGAGAACCGGATTAAGACTGCCAAAAAGATCATTAAAACTCTGAAGGAGGAGCACCAGGTGGATTTTATCATCTGTCTATCGCATAGTGGTGTTTATAAAAATGAAAAAGGGGAGTGGGATATGTCAGAAGATATTGAGCTGGCCTCGAAAACCGACGGCATTGATGCCATTATCAGCGGACACACCCATACGCGTTTGGATCAGCCATTGATATATAACGGGACACCCATCGTGCAAACCGGAGCTTATGGTGAGAATATCGGCAAGCTAACGCTTGTAAAGAACAATCCGTCAGAACTAAAATATGAACTGATTCCGGTGACTGGTGAAAGACCTGAGAACGGTACAGTGGAAGTAAAGATTGAGATACAGTTTCAGCATCTGAAGGATACCTTGCAAAAATACGTCGGTATCGATTACAACAAAAAGATACTGGAAACAGCTTTCCCATTGCAGTATATGGATGAAGAACCAGCCAAAAGCAATATTGCGCCGCTGATTGCCGATGCTATTCAATATAATGTGAATCAAAAAGACGCGACAGGAACCGATATTTCACTCATTGCCCAGGGGATGATTCGCTCGGGACTCGAGCCGGGCAGCTATGCCCTGCCGCAGATTTTCAGTGTGGCATCGCTGGGAGAAGGGAATGACAAGGTTCCGGGCTATGCCTTATCCCGCATGTATTTTACGGCACACGAAATTAAAACGGTACTGGAAATGCTGGAGATGATGGCAAAGAATGATCCCACCTATTTTATTCATGCAAGTGGAATGGAGATCGTCAGGAATGAGGATGGAGGGTTCTTTAAGAAGATTGCTGCCATAAAAATGCCGGATCAAAACGGAATATTTAAAGCAATTGATCTTTCAAAAAAGAATAAGAAATTATATGCGGTAACGGCGGATACCTACATGATGCGGAATCTTTCGCTGATTAAAAAGAAAAGCTTTGGATTACTCAAAGTAATTCCCAAAATGGAAGACGGTATGCCTGTTGTGGATATTAATGCAACCATAATTGATGGCGATAAAATAAAACCGGGAGTTCAGGAAATCAAAGTGTGGAAAAGTCTGATAGAATATGCCGGATCATTTAAAGATTTAGATGGCAACGGCATTCCGGATGTACCGGAAAGGTATAAAATTGAATTTAATTAAAAGAACTATTGTACTATATCTGATTGACCAAGGTCTAAAAAATTAATTATAAATCCTCTCCCGATGAACATCGGGATCTCCTTTTTCAAAGGAGAATAACTAAAACACAAACCGTAACGTTAAAGCATTCGGAGACAAAGCTACCTGTGATAATGCACCGCCAAATGAATTGCCATGGTGGTGCTGAATGCCATACATAACAAGATCGAACACAAACAAAAATGCGCCCTGAAGCATTACCGACTTTCCGTAACCATTCAGCAGATCCCTGTATTTTTCCTTTTTCTGCGAAAGATGAGTCATATAATAGCCACCTGCCATGTAGAGTACATCAAGACCCGCATTGATCAGAAACGTATTTTCAGTTTTTTGTTGTGCTGATAGAATGCTTTTTGCATCCATCAGAGAAGGATCTGTATGGATCGCACTGTAAAGCCCGATGCCGGCAATGGTCAGATTGACCGTATTCCAGAAGAGGTTCATCTGGTGAAAGTATTTTTGATTGCCATCATATTTACTCCAGCCATAGGCCCCGGTGGCTATGTTGGCCAATGCCCAGCCTCCCAATACATACATGCCGGTCTGGTTTATATTCAACGATTTAGCATACAGGTCAGGATAATCCTGGGCCAGAATGGGCAGGCTTAATGCCAGTAATACTATGATCAGGTGTTTCCGCATACGATTTTATTTTTAATAACAAGGAGGATGTGTTAATGGTTGAACAACCGGATTATATTGAACTAATATACAAAGGGTAGGTCGGAATAATCATGACAGGATGAAAAATCAAAAAAAATAACATTAAACGAAATCGCATGCATTCTGTTATGTATATTTGTGATTGAACACAACAATCACCAACATGAAAAAGCAAACACTATTACTACTGCTGGTTTTGGCAGTATGGTCTTGTAAAGAAAAAGAGATGAATCCATTATTAGTTAAAGAATTTAAGACCCCTCATCAAACTGCACCGTTTAATGAGATTAAGAATGAAGATTTTATGCCCGCCTTTGAGGAGGCTTTTAAACAGGGGCGTGAAGAAATTGATGCCATAAAAAACAATGCAGAAGAACCGACGTTTGAGAATACCATTGCGGCATTGGATTATGCCGGGAGCTTGTTGTCAAGAACATCGGGTGTGTTCTATAACCTGTTGAGTTCTGAAACATCGGACACATTGCAGGAAATAGCTCAGATCCTGTCGCCTAAAATGACAGCGTATCATAACGATATCACGCTGGACGATGCATTATTCGGACGTGTGAAGGCTGTGTATGATAAGCGGAATGAGCTGGGACTGACCACGGAACAAACGAAATTGCTGGAAGATACCTACTCCGGTTTTGCCCGTAACGGTGCGAATCTGGATGACGCAGATAAAACAAAGCTGCGGGCCATAAACGAGGAGTTGTCAAAACTTTCACTGGATTTCAATAATCATGTACTGGCTGAAACCAACGCCTGGACAAAACTGGTCACCAACGAGGAAGAACTGAAAGGTATACCTGAAGGTATGAAATCGATTCTGGCTTCCAAGGCTAAAAAAGAAGGCAAGGAGGGTTGGCTGGTGGATATTACCATGCCGGTATATGTGAGCATGATGAAATATGCAGATAACCGTGATCTACGCCACGAGCTGTACATGGCCTACGGACAAAAAGGTTTTCAGGACAATGAAAATAACAATGAAGCTATTGTTAAACGGCTGACCCGGTTACGCCTTGAACGAGCCCATCTTCTGGGTTATGATACCTATGCCGATTATGTGCTGGTACGCCGCATGGCAGAAAATCCGGATAATGTTTATGATTTGTTGAACAAGCTTCTTGCTGCATCCTTGCCTGCTGCTGAAAAAGAAAAAGCAGAAGTGACTGCCAAAGCTAAAGCGCTGGGATTTAAGGGAGAACTGATGCCCTGGGACTGGTCGTATTATTCTGAAGAACTGAAAAGCGAAAAGTTCGATCTGGATGATGAAATGCTGAAGCCCTATTTCAAGCTTGAAAATGTGATCAGTGGTGTATTTGGCCTGGCAACTGATCTGTATGGCATCACATTTAAAGAAAACAGGGATATTCAGGTGTACAATCCTGAAGTCATTCCGTATGAGGTATACGATCAGGATGGTTCCTTTCTTGCCGTGTTGTATGCCGATTTCCATCCCAGAAAGGGAAAGAGAGGCGGTGCCTGGATGAACGATTTTAAAGGACAGTGGAAAAAAGACGGAAAAGACAGCAGACCGCATATTACCATTGTGATGAACTTTACACCAAGCACTGAAGATGCTCCTTCGCTTCTGACGTATGACGAAGTGGAGACCTTTCTGCATGAATTTGGCCATTCTTTGCACGGTATGTTTGCCGCCACTACTTATCCCGGACTTTCCGGAACCAATGTCTTCCAGGATTTTGTGGAACTACCGTCCCAGATTATGGAGAACTGGGGACCCGAAAAACAGTTCCTCGACAAGTTTGCGGTTCATTATAAAACAGGTGAGCCCATTCCTGCTGAACTGGTTCAGAAGATCGTGGATTCACGGAACTTTAATGCCGGTTATCAATCCGTTCGTCAGCTGAGTTTTGGTTTGCTTGATATGGCCTGGCATACATTGAAACAGCCTTATGACGGCAATGTGAAAGAGTTCGAGGAACAAGCCTGGGCACCGACACGTCTGTTTCCTGAAATAGACGGTGTGTGTATGAGTACACAGTTTGGCCATTTATTCGCAGGTGGTTATGCTGCCGGATATTACGGTTATAAATGGGCAGAGGTGCTGGATGCCGATGCATTTTCACTGTTCCGTGAAAAAGGAATATTCAATAAGGATGTGGCCACATCATTCAGAAGAAATATTCTGGAAAAAGGGGGTACTGAAAACGCAATGGTACTCTACAAACGGTTTCGTGGCCAGGAACCTTCGATCGATGCACTGTTGATGCGCAGTGGTCTGAAAAGCGCATCCTGATACATGTCGTTACTGAAAGGATATCATAAAGAGGTTCGGGCTTTGCTTGGCAGTTTGACTGCGAAGAGGCTTTCGAACCTTTTTCTTTTGTATGGATCACATAGCCTTTCAAAACTGCTGAAACGAAATTTGCACCGTGGCAAACCGGCCTATTTAACACTGGAAACAACAAATAGCTGTAATCTGTCCTGTCCGGAATGTGTCACGGGGATGAACGGTTTGAAAAGGGCCACATCCTGGATGTCAGCCGGGGATGCCTCCGGGGTGATAGCGCAGACAAAGGCCCATGCTATTGTAGCCAATCTGTATTTTCAGGGTGAACCTCTGCTGAATCCGGATCTTTTTAAGATCATTGCAGAAACATCGGATGCCGGCATCTATTCAATCATATCTACCAATGCCCAAAACCTGACACCTGAAAAAGCAGAACAACTGGTTAAAAACGGATTGAAGAAAATTGTGGTTTCCATGGACGGGTTCACCCAGGAAACGTATGCGAAGTACAGGGTACGGGGAAAACTGCAGCATGTGCTTGATGGCATTGCCAATCTTGTGGAAGCCAGAAAAAAGTATAAGAGTGTGTTTCCGCTAATTGAGGTTCAGTTCATCGTATTCCGGTTCAATGAGCATGAAATTCAGGAAGCCCGAAAAAAAGTATATAATTGGGGAGCAGACCGGTTCGTCCTTAAAACAGCCCAGTTTTACGATGCAGAGAGAGCCAAAAACTGGATGCCGCAGGAAAGCAGGTATGCACGATACAGTAGCAGCGATAACTCAAGGATTAAAAACAGTGCCGCATCGGGATGTAAAAAAATGTGGACCAGCATGGTGGTATGTTCAGGGGGTGAAACAGCGCTGTGTTGCATGGATAAAAACGCATTATTCTCACCAGGGAAAATTCAGGATGGAAGTACAGATCAGATTTGGCAAGGCCATAAAATGAGACAATTCCGGCAAAGGGTAGCGGAGGGAGAGTATTTATCCATATGCCGGAACTGTCCTTTAAAGGGTTAATATGCTGTAGTTAAAGTCCCAGTGCTTCACGTAAGGTGTGTTTCCAGATAATATAGCCCTTATGTACCATATGCAGGTTATCCTTGCAGAAGATATCTTTCTTTAAAGTCCCGTCAGCATTGAACATTGGGGTGGAGATATCCACATAATACACATCGTTGTGTGTCTTTACCATGTCCTTCATTTTTTGATGCAGCTCCTTGTATTGATCCCAGTAAGCCATACGCGCTATGGATGGTTTGGGTGACAAAAAGTATATTCTGGTATCTGCCCTGTTCGCTTGTACTTCGCTGATAAACTGTTCCATATTGCGGATAATGGTATCCAGTGGAAACTTGTCAACAATGTCGTTATCACCTTCGTAATAAACGATCATCGCCGGATTATAGGGCAGAACAATATCATTCATGTGCAGAAGCACATCTTTGGAGTTGGATCCGCCAAATCCGCGGTGAATCACATTCAATTCCGGAAAATCCTCATGAACCGATCCCCACATCCGCATACTGGAACTGCCTATAAACAGAGCTCCGTCAGGTTCCGGAAAACTGATCCTGTCCTTTAAATGGAATATATTAAACGATTCATAGAACCGAGGAGCCGGAATATGGACATATTTTCTTGGTGACACAATCAGATTATGAAAACCGATGGTCTGGCCGTTAAGAATGACAGATAAAGTGTCGTTCATTACATCAAATCCGGATCCGGGATCAATTTCAACAGCTTTATCGGCATCGTTGTTTTCTATAGACAGCTCCTTGACAAGCTGATCCCCTTTGTAGATTGCAAGTTTGCCTCTTCCTGTAAAGCCAGTAATGGCAAGGGTAATATCCTTATCATCAGTAACGGTAGCTTTACTGGTTGTTTCATACAGTTTTGATTCTGCTTTGCCCAGCCTGACCGGATAATGGGTAAATGATGTCTCGTTACTGAAATTTCCGGCATATAGTTTTAGACTGTTCATGTCGGGATCGTTTTTCATATCCGGATCATTTACATAAATCTGTAAAGAGAGCGTTGAGCCAACCTGCGGCTTATTTCCAATGGCTTCGGTAGCGATATAGACCTCCAGTTTGGTTGTGCCGTTTTCGGTATGACCCATCGCTTTTTGAGAAGGTCCAACCGAACGCAGATAACATTTCTTCCGGTGATCCGTTACATAAATAATCGCGTCACCATTGGGGTAAAAAGTCAGTGGAATGGAATACTGTACAATATCATCTTTCCCTTTTTCGGGTGAGATAAAAATGTCAACCGCATCACTCCTGCAACACGAGTCAGGATGGATGTAGTTTATGTCATCATTAATTTCAAAGTACAGGTAAATGCCTTCTCCTGCCCATGCAGCACTCATTTGGACTTTTAAATCTTTCGGGTTGGGTATGTTGCCATACTCATCAGAAAAAATGCGAACGTGTTCCGCCTGGTCCCAGTCATCAAACTGACCATCGATATTAATATTGGGCTGTTCTGCAAAAACCAATTCCGTATCCGTTGGTTTATAAGTTCTGTTACACGATACGAACAGCATTAAAATGAATATTAGAAACGGGTTTAAATAATGAAAAACATTCGTACAACGATTGTCTTGTGTCCTGTGTCTTGATTCTTGTGTCTTCATGGAGGTCATTTTGAAAAGTTTTCCTTATTGATTTTAAGTACCTGATCCGACTTGCAAACCGGACAGTTGTGTTCAGCCAGGGTTTCCGGAACAGTAAAGCGGGTAAAGCATTCCTTGCAGCTGTACCAGTTGTTATTAAGGTTGGCATTCCCGAAAACGGTTCTGATCTCCTTTACATTTACAAGGGCGTCTGCTATTTTCCTTCTGGCACTTTCGTAAATCCGGGCGAATGTAGCTCTGGAGACATCCATCTTAAGAGCAGCTTCCTCATGATTCATCAGGTCATAATCAGCCAGTTTTAAGGCTTCATACTCTTCATAATTTAAATTTACAGAATCGTTAGGTCTCGTACATCCATAGGGTTTATATCCTCTGAACCCTGGAGGTGCTGTTATGTTTCGTAAGCGTCTTTTCCTTGGCATATTTTGAGTTTAGTACAAATTTAATGAGAATATGCTCATAATGGAGCTTTTTGTGTAGACTTTTTTAAAAGTATGTCAAACAATATGTTTTTTAAACCCGTAAAATCCCCTTCATAAGGAATATTCTGGATAAATTTGTTTTAAACACAATTTCAAGGATGCACATTCACTACATTGATGAAGTAATTTCAACGAACCATTACCTGGCACACTTACCCAACAATGATAATCTGCCTGAGGGATTTATGGTGGTAACGGATTTTCAGACGGGAGGCAGAGGTCAGGCCGAAAACAGATGGGAGTCCGAGAGAGGTCTTAATATTTTATGTTCCACCTGGTTCTCATTTGAATTTCTGGAACCTGCAAATCAGTTTTATATTTCCAAAGCTGCAGCAATAGCTTGTAAAGAGTTACTGGGCTTTCTGGGAAAATCAGTGGCGCTGAAATGGCCCAATGATATTTATATTGGCGACAAAAAAGCCGGGGGAATTCTGATTGAGAACAGTATTATCGGGAATTCAATTTCAAATACCATCGTGGGCATTGGATTAAATGTCAACCAGTCAGTGTTCAGTACCGATCTGCCAAATCCTGTGAGTCTGAACATGATTACCGGAGAAATATACAATCTTCAGAATCTGGTAAAGGAATTACAACTGTATCTTATTCATTGGTTTAATATTTTACAGGACCGCCAGTTTGAGTTGATTGATGAAGCGTATACAGAATCGCTCTACCGTAAATCCGGAAAGTGGCTTTTCAAAACAGATGATACCCCTTTTGAAGCGGAGATAAAAGAGGTTCTTCCGACAGGGCAGTTAGTGCTTGCAACAAATGACGGTGACAAAACGTTTTGGTTCAAAGAAGTAGAATTTATAATTGGTTAAACCTTTCCGGAAATTCGCCGGTGAGCATGCATTAAATGAACGAACAGCAAACATACCCTTGCGATCCGATGTGTTGGGTGGAGGCATATAGTGATGAACTTTTCAGGTTTGCATTTGCCCGTGTCGGAGATAGGGAAGAAGCTGAGGATTTAGTGCAGGATACGTTTTTTTCAGCCTTGAAAAATCTGGAAAATTTCCGCAGAGATTGCAGTGAGAAGACCTGGTTGTATAATATACTTAAAAATCGTATTGTTGATTTCTACCGGAGAAAGGCAGCGAAAAGCAGGACTGCTGAAAACAGGGATGATCAGGATATTTATTCAGGCTTCTTTAAACCTGATGGCTTCTGGGATGAAACGAGAATGCCCAAGCCCTGGAGTAAGGATGCTGATCAGGACCTGAGCAATGAGGAATTTCTGAAAATCCTTGCGTTTTGTATGGAGCGGTTGCCCAATTTGTGGTCATCTGTATTTTCTTTAAAAAGTATAGACGATAAAACAACGGATGAAATATGTAAGGATTTGGGAATTACATCGTCTAATCTTTGGGTAATAATTCACAGGGCAAAATTGCAGCTCCGTGGATGTATTGAAAAAAACTGGTTTAATAGTTAGGGCAATGTGGGAATGGATGAACAGAATAATGCTGACCTGCCTGGAAGCAACAAAGCTTACGGTTCAAAAGTCATTTCGTAAGTTGTCTTTCACTGAAAAGTTGCAGTTGAAAATGCACCATACGGTTTGTCATGCCTGTCGTAAATTCGATGCTCAGAATACATTTATTGATCATGCTGTAAGAACATATATTGAATCGACAGAAAAAAATAATGAATTAAAACTTTCCGATCACAGGAAAAAGGTGATCAGTGATGCCATTCATGAAGTATAAAATTACACCTGTTCAGCTACTGTTTTAGCGGTAGTTGTGTGGGCTTCAAATCTCGATCAGACTGCTCTTTATGGCGTAGACCAATACTTCCACAATATTTTTTGATCCGGTCTTGGTCATCAGGCTTGCCCTGTACTTTTCCACGGTCCGGTCTGAAATGCAAAGCCTGTCCGCGATAAGTTTAATTGGCAGACCATCACAGGAAAGTTTCAGTACTTCCTTTTCCCGTTTAGAAAAAACAACATCAGGCTCCGGTTTGTGTTTGATCTCTTTGTCTGTAGTCACGTAACTCAGTTTCTGGATCAGGCTATCGGTTACATCAATGTTTTCATCTTTCAGTACCTTCGATATCGCCTCGATGTGTTTAGGTGTAAACCCTGTACTTATATTAGCTTTTAAGGGAGTTATAAGTCCAATAAATTTCCCTCCCGTTGGATGTCGGTCCGTTTTTGAAAGTGAAAGTAAAGCCTTTTGTACTGAACCGTCCCTCAACTGAATATTAATCTCTCCACTATAGGAATCGAGTACATTATTATTGCAGTCCTGTAATATGTTCTGCAGGTTTTTCAGGCTTTTATTGTCAAATAACAGGTTGATTTTCAGATTAGGAATATCCTTGTCTTCATAACCAAATATCTTCTTAAACGATTCATTTACCTGTGTAATGGCATTGCAATCTGTCAGGAATACAGCGTTTGGCATCATATCAAGAAGGGTTCTTAACTGAGTTCTGCCCACACCTATTAACCTGTCATGTTTCTCCAGCCTGGTCTGTACTGTTTTAACAAGGCTTTTATTGTGGAATGGTTTAATAATGTAATCATCCACACCAAGTTTCAGTCCCAGACTGATATCTTCAGCTGCAGCTCTGCCACTGATAAATATGAAAGGGATATGTTTAGTTAACGAGCTTTCGGAAAGGATATTGAATACCTGGTAGCCATCCATCGGAGACATGCAGATATCACACAATATAAGATCCGGAATTTGTTCGAATGCCTTTTGAATACCCTCGGCACCGTTTTTTGTATATACGCAATGATACCCGTTACTGTTAAGTACAGTTGTCATTAGCATTCCTATGTCCGCATCATCTTCTATTACCAGAATCTTCTTTTTACTACTCATCAGGATAGAATTTTATTAACAATAATGTTAAGGCACTTTTCGCTCCCAGCAAGAATGCTGCGCTAAAAGTACAAATAATTTCATAACATAGCTTAATTAATCTATCGCTCATTGGGAAGAAGAACAAATGTTATTCGTGGATGCAAGTTGCAGGTTTCCGATTGTTCTTACAACAACAATACTGTAGGTCAACAGAAAAACAAAATTAAGACTTTTTAAGAATTAAAACAAAATAGTAACCTGAAAATATCGTTTTCAGGTTGATTGATTTTGATTTGACGGATAAATATGTGTTTATATGATTGAAAATGAGGGAGAAAGATAATTTTTTGGAAATGTAAACAATGTGTTAATTATTCCGAATTCCTTCCGGGCTAAATTTACATACAATTCAGACGTAATTAAGTCATCTATAAGGTTGATTTGTTTGACAGTGTTATATTTGTATTAAATCTAAACAATAGTCCATAATATCCATAAAATCAGGCTTTGAAAGATTTATTGATGACATATCTTAAATCTTTCGGGTATTAAAATTTGATTTATTGTTAATAAATTGTAACTTTGACCACGAGTTAAGGTAAATTAATGTTAAATATTGGTTTTATAGATAAATAATGGGACGATTATTGAAGAGAAAGATAACATGCAGTTTATTTATTCTTAATCTGTTTTTTGTTGGAAGTTTTGGAAATCTGATGGCCGCATCAGAAAATTCAACAGGAGATAATCATTTTGTCACGGTCTGGGATGGTGAAAATGGTTTTGGTCATATGAATATTTATATTGTGACTGCCACTCTGGACAAACTACCGCTTCAGGCAGGAGATGAAATTGCTGTTTTCAGTCATGATGTATGCGTGGGAGCAACGACTCTGACCACGGCGTCAAATAACGATCTTATCAATCTGGTCGCATCACTTGATGACGGAACAGGAAATGGTTTTGTCAATGGAGATTCAATCCTTTTCAGAGTGTGGGATAGCAGCGATCAGGCCGAAAAATTTGTAACCAGGATTAACTATAGGCAGGACGTATCAACCTGGTTAACGGACGGGCATTATGGATTTAATGAGTCATCGTTTGTTGACCTTGTAATTCAGTCCGATTTTTATCAGAATATCGAACTTTCTTCAGGCTGGAACCTGTTTTCTGGATATGTTTTAGATGAAAATCCAGATATGAAACATGTACTGGACAGCCTTATTAATGAAGGTGATTTGATAAAGGTTCAGGATGAATCCGGTAAAACACTTGAAGATCTTGGAGCTTTGGGTGGCTGGAAAAACAATATTGGTAACATGAAGAGTACCGAAGGTTACAAAATTAAAGTATTGAATGACTGCAATCTTGCCTTAAGAGGGTTACCGGTTACCGTACCCGTGGATATCAATCTGCATGAAGGATGGAATATCATATCATTCCCGGTCAATTACCAGGTGGATGCTAAAGATGTATTCCAGTCGCTCATAGATAATGGATCGCTGGAAAAAGTAAAGGATGAACGTGGTAATTCTCTGGAAGACTGGGGTATCTACGGTGGCTGGGTCAATAATATAGGCAATTGCAGGCCCGGAGAAGGTTATGAAGTACATGTCAGTGGCGATGTCACCCTTACAATCTCCACACAGTTTAACAAGTCACAGGAGATTTACAGCTTAAGTGCTGATCCGACATACTTCGCGACAGTCTACGAAGGTAATGGCCTGGATCATATGAATATTAATATTCTGGCGCTTGATGCATCTGAACTGCAGATCAATGACGAAATCGCAGTGTACGATGGTGAATATTGTGTAGGTGCTGTAAAAATCACAGAGGACCATATCTCTAAAAATGCGGCCGTCATTAATGCAGCATCGGCATTTGCTGAGGATCCGGGTTTTGAAGAGGGGGACTATATAACCTATAAAATATACAAGGCCGGTGAGAAAGTGGTCAGGAGTGTAAATCCGATCTATCTGAAAGGCTCTGATAAGTTTGTAAAACTTGAAAGCTCTTTTGTAAAACTAAACATCGTACTTAACGACAAACCGGAAGATTTAGCTTTTGGGGTTAGCGCCTTTCCGAATCCGACAAGCGGCATCTTTACAGTGAACATTAAAGCTGCCCAAAACGAAAATTGTATGGTGGATATATATGATGTTACCGGTAAAATCATCGAACACCGTAATCTTGATTATACGGCGGAATCGTTTGATCTTACAGGAAGACCGCAGGGCGTATATCTGGTAAAGACCACCGTTGGAGATTCGGTTAAGGTCAATAAGATAAATCTTCAGTATTAAAGAATTTTACAGGTAGTTATTATAGAGATTTAGCGTAGTAAAAAGCAGGACCCCGACTATCCGGGTCCTGCTTTTTTTATATACGCTTACCTCCTGCGAATGTTAAATGGCTTGCCGGGAATGAACAAACAAAAGGTTCTGAGCTGTTGTATACATTGGAACGTTTTAAGAAATGGTTATTAATTCCATTACTTTAACCTTGGAAAGTGCATGTACTTGGGTGATATAACCAAATCCCTAAAGTTTTATTGCTGAAAATTTAAATTTGCTTTTCGGTTTAGGTGGATAAATATCCGTATCTTGTCAACAAGTTTTTAACAGGAATTGAGGTAGTCTTGGTAAATCGCTTATGAAAAGGTCTGTTGTAGTAATACTGTTTCTGTTTTGTTTGCTCCTGATTAAAGCTCAGATTTCAGACGTAACACTCAGCATAAAAGATAATACGCTGAGCAATACCACTGATCGTATGAGGCTTAGTCTGGATACGACAAACCTGGGCTGGACGGACACCTGCACTAACAGTGTTACAAATTTTAGTTTCCCCGATTCCGGAAATTACAACGTATATATCTGGGATACAGCTTATGTTGATAGTATAAGGGTGGTGAAATATATACCGCCTCAGGCATCTCCTCCTCTATATACTATTAATTATGATCTTGAACAAACCAACGAAGTTTTAGCTTCTACAGATGCCTATTCCTGGAATGCAGATCTAATTGGTTCTATAGCAGGAACAGGTACCAACGTTGATCTGGCAGTGGGCAATTCAGATAAGAGTTTGTTCTTGTTTACCTTGCCAACGGATACAACAGTCAGGTCAGATACTTTAAAACTTAACATCTCTTCCAGGCCGGACACCCCTGATGTAGTAATTGACTATACGCTTGAAACGCTAACAAGTGCCAGTGGCTTAAGCTGGATATGCAAAACCGGAAATCAACCAATTTCAGATGGTTTTTCAATAACAGATTCTATTCCTTTATACCCGGCTGATAATGATACGGCATTCATATTTCTACCATCACTGGCAAATACACATTTCAGGTCAGATACACAGAAGTTGATTATTCCAAAACGTTTTCCGGCTCCTGTAATGACCGAAGATGATGAAAATGATAATATAACATGGACTGATGTAGCTTCGTTCAATAGCTTTACTTATTACGAGTATTCAAAAGATGGCGGATTCGTTTGGACTGATTGCGATGCAAGGCCTCAGACAATAGGTGCTGTAGATCTTGCCCCGGGACAGGTTTTATTACGGTTAAAAGCAGGATCAAATCAGTTTATTAATTTAGCAGATACATCAACCGTTACATTTACAGCAGTTGGGCCATTAATTCTTTCAGGAGTGGATGTACATATTGACAGTGCAAAGTTAACGGGTACGACAACAGAAATGCAATATTCGGTAATCTTAATTGGAACTACCGATACGATCTGGAATAATTGTATCGATACAGAAACTTCCATTTTGAATGAATTGGATTCAGCCGGCGGTTTTAATGTGTATGTACGACAAGCTGCAGATACTACAAATAAGCAATTGGTAAGGACAATTCCTCTTGCAGCTTCGGCTCCGAATTATACCATTAGTTATGTAAATGAAACAACAGCTGAAATAATTCCTGCAACAACTGAATATGCCTGGCATACAGACTGGAGTGATAAAACGGATGGGCCCGGAACGGTAATTGATTTGTCTTCTGCTGTTGGGAATACCGATACTTTAGTGTTTTTTAGAATTAAAGCGACACAATATACCGTTGCTTCGCAGCAACAGGACCTACTAATCACATCAAGACCTACTATAAATTATACTGTAAATTATAACAGAGAAAAGACAAACGAGATAGTACCATCAGATGTGAATTATTCAGAAATGTCTGATATGTCAGCTCCTAATCCTGGACCTGATGACTCATTGAGCGTAACTCCGGGTACAGATTATTGGCTTCAAATGAGTGCAGATGGCAGTAATTTTTCATCTCAGATTTTTCATTTGGTTGTCAATGCTCGTCCGGCAGCTCCATCATATACAATCAATTACACCGCTGAAACTACAAATGAAATTGTTCCGGATACCGTTGAGTGGGATACGCAAAGCAGTATGGCTTCTGCACAGGTTGGCGGAAATATTGCTTTACCGCTTGATCCTTCAACATCTTATTATTTCAGATATAAAAGTGGCACTACACATTTTAAATCTGATACATCAACTGCATTAACAACACCAACCCGTGCACAAATTAACTATTCCATTGATTTTGGAACTGAAGAAACCAAAGAAAATATTCCGACTGATGTGTGGCATGCTGATAATGCCGCACTGAGTTCGCCTGTTCAGGGAAATAATGTACCGATTAGCGTGACGCCGGGATCAGATGTGTGGTTCCGGAAAGAAAGTGGTGGCGGCTTGTTTGCGTCTGATACCTTTCAGTTAGTTGTCGGTATTCGTCCAACGGCACCAACTTATTCTATAAACTACGCTGCTGAAACTACAAATGAAATTGTTCCGGATACCGTTGAGTGGGATAGTCAAAGTAATATGTCGGGTGCACAGGATGGTGGAAATATTGCTTTGTCACTTGATCCGTCAACATCTTATTATTTCAGATATAAAAGTGGCACTACACATTTTAAATCTGATACATCAACTGCATTAACTACACCAACCCGTGCAAAAATTAACTATTCCATTGATTTTGGAACTGAAGAAACCAAAGAAAATATTCCGACTGATGTGTGGCATGCTGATAATGCCGCACTGAGTTCGCCTGTTCAGGGAAATAATGTACCGATTAGCGTGACGCCGGGATCAGATGTGTGGTTCCGGAAAGAAAGTGGTGGCGGCTTGTTTGCGTCTGATACCTTTCAGTTAGTTGTCGGTATTCGTCCAACGGCACCAACTTATTCTATAAACTACGCTGCTGAAACTACAAATGAAATTGTTCCGGATACCGTTGAGTGGGATAGTCAAAGTAATATGTCGGGTGCACAGGATGGTGGAAATATTGCTTTGTCACTTGATCCGTCAACATCCTACTATTTCAGGTATAAAAGCACCGCTTATCATTTTAAATCTGATACTTCGGATGCCTTAACAACGCCGGCTCGTGCAGTGATAAGTTATAGTATTGATTATGATCAGGAAGAAACCAAAGAAAATATTCCGACGAATGTGTGGTATGCTGATAATGCCGCAATGAGTTCGTCTGTTCAGGGAAATAATGTACCTATAAGTGTGACACCGGGAACAGATTTATGGTTCTGGAAAGAAAATGATGGAAGTCTGTTTGCGTCAGATACAGTTCCGTTTCCAGTACCTGACAGACCAGCAACACCATCTGTTAGTATTGATTATGAGACAGAAACAGTCAGTGCGGTAGTCCCAAATACACAATGGGATGCATCCGGACAAATGACGGATTTAGCCAACGATACATCATTAACACCATATATACCGGAAAATGGTGGTTCTCCGGTCGCGATTAAGGTTGAAATTGATACTACTTCAGGTTCATTCCGCTCTGAGCAACAAACATTAACCCTTAATCCAAGGATTGCAGCTCCTGTTATTACTTCGTACAACGATGTAAGCGAACCCAATACATTCACGTTTGCACCTGTGAACGGTTTTGCAAATCCATCTTATTATGAATACAAATACAACAGTTCTGCATGGATGTCGTGTACAACATTTTCACCAATAATACAGTCTGATTTAGCAATTCAAATTGGTGATTTAAAAGTACGTTTAAAAGCAAGCAGTTCAGCATTAAGGTTTGCCGGAATGGAGTTTGCATCAACCAAGGCTTATTCAAGTACGGTTGCTACCGATCTGAACAGTGTAGGTATTGATATTTCTTCCGGATTAATTACAAACACCTCCACTGCCATGGAATACAGCTTTAATTCCACGGATGGAACGGATGGTAGCTGGAGCTCTGCTGAGAACGGAAATACAGTTGTTAGCTTTGATGCCGCAGGAGGCTATCTGGTTTATATCAGGCAGATTGCATTGCCGGAAAATTACAGGTTGGTTTATTCTGTGGGTGCACAGTTACCTGCTCCTTCTTATGAAGTGGATTATTACACCGAGAGGACAAAAACCGGAATAGCAGCCACCGATGAATACTCCTGGAATGCCGATTTTAGCAGTCCGGTTCAGGGAACCGGAGCAACGGTAGCATTAAATCCAGGTTCGGTTGCTGATACATTGTATATCAGGACTTCAGCCACCTCAACTGCCGTTGCGTCTTCAGTTCAAAGTTTACGAATAAAAGCGCGTCCTGTGGTAACTGATTATACGCTGGATTATGTGAATGAAAAAACCAAACAAACCGTTCCGTCAACGGTTGAATGGGACAATAATGCAGTATTTAGCAGTCCCGCAATTGGCGACGGTAGTAATGTGAGTTTAAGCTCGGGTACAACGTATTATTTCAGAATAAAGGCCACAGATAACAGTTTTAAATCGTTGGTGGATCAGGTTGCTGTTCCGTCAAGGCCAACCATTAATTTCTCCATCGACTACATTAATGAAACAACAAAAGAGCCTGTTCCTGCTGGTGTAATTTATGATGATAATATCAGCTTTGGTTCACCCCAAAACGGTACTGGCATTAAAGTGCCGGTTACGCCAGGCACAAATATGTACTTAAAGCAGGTTGCTGTTGCTGATGTTTCGTTGGCATCTACACCTTTCACTCTTACTGTTCCTGGCAGGCCTTCCTCTGTGAGCTACAGCATAGATTATGTAAATGAAAGAACGAATACAACTGTTCCGGCAACGGTTGAGTGGTCCAATCAACCGGACTTTTCAACTTCAATATCAGGTTCCGGTACGTATGTAAATCTGGATCCTGAGAAAACATATTATTTCAGGAGAAAAGCTACAATTACTACATTTGCGTCTTTAGCAATTAATTTTACTGTTCCGGTCAGACCAGTATTTACGATTGGCATTAATTACCCTCTGGAACGTACAAATGCTGCAGTTCCATCTACGGTTATTTATGACGATAACAGCGGATTTAGTTCATCTCTCCATGGAACCGGTTCGTCCATTGTAGTAACTCCGGGTGTACATTTATGGTTTATGCAGGAGGCACAGCAGTTTACGTCTTATGCATCTGATCCCTATGAATTAATTGTACCTGCCAGACCGATACCGGCAGCTTACACTATTGATTATTTTAATGAAACCACAAATGAATTGATCCCATCGACCGTTCAGTGGTCTCTGTCTGCTGTAATGACAGATCCCAATACCGGAACCGGAAGCGTTATTTCAATTCTTCCTGCCACAAAATATTATTTCAGGGAAAAAGCAACGGCAACAAAATTTCAATCCGAGGTGTCGGCGCCATTGGAAGTCCCGGCAAGAGAGGATATCAGTTTTACGGTTAATTATACCAATGAGCATACTTCTGAACTGGTGACAAATGCTTATTCATGGTCATACAACTCAGACATGTCAGGTGCAACATCCGGATCTGGTACCTACCTTGCACTTTCGCCTGGAGTGGATGTTTATTTCAGGAAAAAAGCACAGGATGGTATAGCGTATAAATCGAATATTTTTCAGTTAAGCGTACCTGACAGACCAGCTTCGGTTTCGTATGAAACGAATTATGTTACAGAAAAAACCAAGTCGATTGTGCCGACTACTGTAGAATGGTCTAACCAGTCTAATATGGCCAGTCCACAGAGTGGAACCGGACAGGAGTTGCCCTTAACGCCAGACACAAATTATTTCTTCAGGGTAAAATCCACAAATGCAAATTTTGTATCTGAAACATCTCCGGAATTACATGTGCCATTACGGCCTTCACTAAATGTAACGATAGATTATGTGCAGGAACAGACCAATCAGATCGTATACAGCAATACCATCTGGTCAAAATCATCCGATTTAAGCAATCCTACTACAGGAACCGGTGCTGTCGTTCCCATTACACCTGGTCAGGATATGTGGTTTATTAAACCTGCTGTTCCTGACGTGTCCTTAAAATCAAATACGGTATATCTTGATGTGAGTGGAAGGCCGGTTTCTCCGACATTCTCTATCGATTATACAAATGAAACTACTACTGCTCCTGTTCCGTCAACGGTAGAGTGGTCTACCCAACCCGATATGACCGGATCAACCACGGGAACAGATGCAAAGATCACTCTTGATCCGTCAACCAGTTACTATTTCAGAACAAAGGCAACCAGCTCAACATTTGCTTCTGCAGTATCTCCTGCCTTAACTGTACCATCCCGTCCGGATCTGAATTTTACAATTGATTATTTTAATGAACGTACCAACGAAGTTGTGGAAACAGATGTATATTGGGCAGATAATGAAAATTTGATAGGTGCTACCCAGGGAACCGGTGCTGTTCTTCCACTTACTCCGGGACAGGATATCTGGTTCAGGAAAAAAGCATCCGTGGACAGATACTCGTCCCAGATTTTTCATCTTATTGTCCCACCACGGCCCGCTGTGCCTTCGGTTCAGGTCAATTATGTGGATGAAACCATTTATAATGTTCCCGGATATTGCCAGTGGGATGTGACAGGACTGTTTACAGATGTGTTCAACAATGCGTCATTGACAGCTTATATTCCTGATTATGGAAATCCGGTTAAAAATATTGTGTTCAAGGTTAAGGCGACCGCCTCGTCCTTTGTGTCCGGAGCACAGGTCTTAACTATTCCGGCACGGAAACAGGCACCAACAATTGTGTTTTATAATGATGCCACCGATCCGAATTCATTTACTTACAGCTTTATATTTGGATATATACAGTACTCAGATTACGAGTACAATATTAATAATACAAGCTGGGAGCCAACAACTAATATCACGCAGGAAGTTCCTTCTGATCTGCAGATTCTTGCAGGTGATTTGTTGTTGAGATTGGCAGCCGATAATGATGAACCAAGATTTGCAGGTGAATCTTATGCATCGACAGTTACGTTTACCGGGACACCTCCTTTGGATTTGAGCACTGTTGATCTGGATCTTATTGCTTCACAAATTACGGGCACCACAAATCAAATGGAGTATAGTCTTAACTCCACCAATGGAACAAACGGAACCTGGACAACCTGTTCAAATGGTAATACAAGTATAAGCTATGATATTTTGGGAGGGTTTAAAGTATACGTCCGACAGACAGATCTCACAGGAAATAAACGGTTGATATATAATGTGGCAGCTCAGGCTGATGCACCTTCCTACAGTATAGATTATATCAATGAAACCCTGAATGATCCTTTGGATTCCGGTGATGAGATGACCTGGAACAGTAATTTGACTGGTTTTGTAAAGGGTGATGGTGTAACAGAACCTACATTGAATATCACTACAAGCGGAACAACGGCATATATCAGAACGGCATTATCTCAGTATGTCGTAGCATCAAAAGTTCAGTCTTTAACAATACCGGCCAGAGAAGTTCTGTCTTATACCATTAATTTTATCAATGAAACAACCAATCAAGCCATTGATTCGGATGTTGAGTGGGCTTTGAATTCAGGGTTTACCAATTACAATGTCGGTGCCGGAACAGTTATTCCGGTTACACCTTCCCAGAATATATGGTTTAAACGCAGGGCACATATTGATCAGTTTGAATCGGCTGTATATGAGATGGTTGTGCCGAACAGAAGAACACCTGTTCCTGCATTTACAATAGATTTTGCGAATAAAACAACGGCAGAAAATATTGCAGATACCATTGTGTACAGTACCATGTCTGACATGAGCAGTGCTGTTCAGGGTACAGGCGCAAAAGTGGCTGTTACTCCGGGAACTTCGTTGTTCTTCAGGACCAAAGCATCAGTTAATAAATTTGCATCTGCTATATTTGAACTGGCAGCTCCATATCCTCCCGCTGCACCTGATCCGGGCATAGACTATGTAAATGAGGCATTGATAAATATTGAGGAAGCCTGTGAGTGGTATATGAACAGTTCTTATGAGCCGATAAGTGAAGGTGAAAATATATCAGCATTTGTTCCTTCGTCTACTGAACCGGCAAACGAGTTGCTGGTCAGGTATAAAGCTACAGATAATTCATTTGCCTCACCAGATAAAACTGTGACTTTGAATCCACGAATTCAGGCACCTGCTATTCTGACCATAGATGATGAAGGTGATTCGTTAACCTGGAGTACAATACCCGGCTATAATGCCCCGGGTTTATATCAATATTCCGTGAATAACGGTAGTACATGGAATCAATGCGACTCATCTACAATATATGTGGGTGATATAATTATTCCTGTAGGAAGTTTCAAACTCAGGTTAAAAGGAAATAATACCGCAGGTAGTGAGCATTTTGCCAGCGATGCGGCTACCAACGATGTTGCATTTACTGCCATTGCATTAATTGGTTTGGATTCGGTTTATATCAATATTGTAAAAGGATTATTAACAGGAACAAGTACTGAAATGGAATACAGTCTCACCTCTACAGATGGTGAGAACGGAGACTGGTTCACAGCATTGAACGACACCACTTTTGTGGATTATCCTATCGATGGCGGTTATAAAGTGTTTGTACGGCAAAAAAATAAAATCCTGAATTTCAGTGAGGTTTTTGATGTTGAAACACCAAGACCGGCTCCTGATTTTTCCGTTGATTTCTATACGGAATATTTGGATCAAGCTGTTGCTGATACCATTCAGATATCCGCTAAATCAGATATGGAAGATGCAATAACAGGTCAGAATAATGCTTACAGAATTATTCCGGTTAAAAAGGATTCTTTTATTTATCTGCGAGTGATGGCCGATTCATTGCGGGTTCCTTCGGAGGTACAGCAACTGTATATTCCAGCCAGACCTGATGCGCCTCAGTTCACCATAAACTTCCCGGATGAAGCAACCAATGAAATTCTTAACGATTCAATAGAATGGGCTGATAACAGTGATATGACTAATGCAAAGGCGGGCGAAGGTACAAGACTGGCTCTCAATCCACAAGATAAGAATGATTCGTTGTATTTCAGATTAGTACCAACAGATACGTCATTTGCATCGGATAAGCTTTTGTTGATTCTTCCGGCAAGACCGGTTACTCCGGATGTTGGAATCAATTATGTCAAAGAAATAATTTACGATGTTCCAACGAACTGCCAGTGGAATATAAGCGGGAACTTTGAACCCGTGGCAGATAGCCTGAGCTTGGTTGATTATATTCCGGCTTCGGATGAGAATGAAGTTGTTACTGATTTTAAAATTCTGTCTACCAGTTCAACATTTGCATCTCTTCCAAATACCGTTACAATAAGGCCAAGGCCGCAAGCTCCTTCGTTTACTACGTATAACGATGTATTTGATACATTCAGCTTTGGTGCATTGACCGGAATAGAAGCGCCTGATGCCTATGAGTACTCCCTGAATAGTGGTGTGACATGGACTGTGGCTGAAGATTTCACCATCAGTGTTGGAAATATTAACCTGGACGCCGGCGTTATCAGGTTAAGGGTTAAGGCTGACAATGAAGCTCAACGGTTCAAAGGTGAGATGGCAGAATCGGAAAATCCGTTTACATATACTGATATTTTATCCTTCGAGGTGGTTAATGTGAACCTGTTGACCAACACCCTTTCCGGAACTTCGCAGATGATGCAGTACAGCATTTTGCCAAAGGGGAGCAACGATACGACGTGGGTAAACTGCAATGATGAGACTACAATATTTGAATACGCACAGAACGGAGATTTCGGAATCCTGATGCGTCAGATCGGCAAAGAGTTTAATCAGGATATGATCCTGTATGTTGATCCGCCGGCTTCCGGACCCACATATCGGATTGATTTTTATAACGAACAGCTGGCTTCACCTGTCAGCAGCAGTGATGAGTATGCTACCCAGTCTGATATGGGAGATGCCGTTGCCGGTGACGATGTTACAGTTCTGCCGCTTGAACCGGATCACACCGATTCAGTACTTTATTTCAGAACGATGGCTACGCAAACCACTTTAGCGTCTCAGATATCTGAACTGGTTATTCCCGCCCGTCCGGATCTGAATATGGGAATTGATTTTGAGGCCGAGGTAAGCTCGCGGATTATTCCGGAGGCTATGATATGGTGGACCGAACCGGATCAATCTGATTCTGTAAGAGGAGACAATACCGTTATTCCGGTTGAGCCGGGTGATAAAATAATGTTCATGCAATATGCTACGGATGCGTCGTTTAAATCATACGTGGATACTTTAGTTGCGCCTGAACGTCCAGAAGCACCTGTATTTACGATCGACTATTATAATGAGTCAACGATGGAAATTGCATCGGATGCAGTGATCTGGTCGCTCGATGCGCAGTTTACGGTTAAGAACAGGGCAGAGAATGATGTCATTCCGCTCGCACCGGGTAAGGATACATGGTTTGCCTATGCAGCCACAGATACAAGCTACAGCAGTCCGTCTTATATGCTTGAAGTCCCGATCCGGCCGGATAAACCGGGCAGACCGGTTATTGATTATGAGAATGAATTATTGACCGGCTTGTCCGCTGAAATGCAGGTTGTGGTGGGAGAAGATGTCTATCAGCTCGATCAGGATTGGTTTAGTCTCACCGGTATTATCCAGGATAATTCCATTGTGACAATCGAAGCCCGTATTGAATCCGATGGCCTGACACATTTTGCTTCAGAATCACAGTTTGTAGTCATTCCTTCGAGGCCGGAGCTTCCGTTTGTAAAACTCGAACACATTGTAAGTGATAAGGGGGCCATTTATGTGAACAGCAGAAAGGCGACAGCATCAGATAATCTTGAATATAAAATTGATTTGGGCGACTGGACGTCGATTGATGTTAACACAACAATTGAAATAGGAGGTAACCGGGAAATTCTCGTTCGTCTGGCAGCTACCAATAACAGCTTCAGGTCTGTGCCGTCAGAAAATCTGAATTTTAAACTGGATGCCCAGCTGATAGACCTGATTGTAATTGACGGTATCCATGACAGCCGTTTAATCATTGGTGGTCTGCAACATTTTCCGGATAATAAAATAAGAATATTTACCCGTTGGGGGAATATGATATATGAAGTTGACAACTATCAGAATGAGTTTGATTTTATAAATTATCCGGCCGGGACTTATTATTACACGGTAAGTTATACGGATGAGGGTGTGAGAAAAGAGTACAGGAACTATGTGGAGGTTATTAAAAAGTAGCGCATGAGAAAGATTCTGATCACCCTGATATTTTTATCTGCCTTTTCCCTGGTAAAAGGACAATATGAGCTGCAGTTTAATCAGCTGATAAAGTCGGTTGAATTTATTAATCCGGGATATAATGCGATACAAAAAAATATTACAAGTACCATTATTTATACCAATCAGTGGAATGGATTCCCGGGATCCCCGACTACTGCTGTGGCTAATATTCATGTTCCACTGAAATCAAAGCATCTTGGTTTTGGCGCTTTATTTACAAATGAGTCGTTGGGCCATCGCGACCTGAGAACAGGGGGGGTGACAGTGGATGCAGATATAAGAATCGGGGCTTCTTCATACCTTACACTTGGAATAATGGGAGGTTATCAGTTAATTGATTACAACCTTGAAAATGCAACAACGGCATACCTTGACCAGATCAGTGATATTTACAATTATAATTCTACCATTGTCGGGACCGGTGTGAACCTGTTTGTACAGCGCCTGCATTTTGGGGCAAGTGGATTCTATCAGATAGCACCTAATGAAACAGGTTCTGAACTTACAAACCAACTCACACTTTATTCAAATGTATCATATTGGTTCAGGCTTGATGATGCCTGGAGGCTAAAGCTGGCCGGCTTATATAAAACAAGAGGAAATTATTCTTCAATTTACGAAGGGGGCGCGTTTTTTCTGTTTAAAGACATTGCATGGTTAGGTCTTTCATACCGGATGAAAAGCGCAGCAATTACGATGCTTGATGTAAAGCTGTCTGACTTTATCAGAATTGGATACAGCTATGCCATGGGAGTAGGGGAACTGGCTAATTTTACCGGCTCTAGCCATGAAATACAATTACATATTACCATTCCCGAACGAAACAGAAAGAGTAATCTTGCAGAAATAAAATGAAGAAATATCTGATTTACATATTACTGATTATTGCAGCTCCGGGGATGCACGCATCAGATACGATTCTGGTTAAGGAAGTCTTTGGCTTACGCCCTGTAAAAGGGGTTAAAGTTACGGATTGTCCCTGGTTGCATACGGATGTCTTTCTGGGTATGACCCTTGATGGCGACTCGCTGTTTTATTCTGCAAAATACCTTCCGGAACTTGACGAATCGGATATGGAAGCCGGAGAAAATGATATGCTCCGGGAAAAATTCAGGGAAAGCAGGCAGGTGCTGGTAACGAATTTCTTAAATGAAAAGAATCATAAAACAATACTGTTAAAAGGCGATGTAAACTCAGCACCGCAAAACGGAGGTTTGGTATTACGGCCAGGTTCAAAGTCGGGACTTATGCCTGAACTGAGCTATTCTCTGAAAAAAAGTCAGCTGTATTATGTCGATCTCAAGGGGAATACCTTGCGCGTTATCCGGCCATGGGAAGGAAACTCTTTTGGTGAGTATGTCTATTCTCCGGGTTACATTCAGGATTACAGGCGCATGGTTTTTGTTGGTGAAGGAAATGGTTATGATCTTTATTTATGGGATTCCAAAACAGGACATGCCAATCCGTTTAAATACAACAGTCCGGCAGATGAGAAATACCCATATGTTTATAACGATTCAATCCTGTTTTTTTCATCCGACAGGATAGAGCCGGGCAATTTTGACCTCTTTTATTATAATTTCCGGACTGATGATCCCCCAAGGTTGTTTTTTCCTAAACAGCTGCAGACAAGAGATAATGAGTTAGCCATCGTTTTTAAGAATGATTCGGTTTCATTGATGGCTGTAGAAAACAAAAAGGGAATAAGTTACAAGAATGTCCATTTCAATCTGGGTGAAGAACCGGTACTGGTTAACGAAATTCCGGATTCTTTGCTGGAACCTCCTGCCAATGATGTCATTAAAATTTACAGAGAGCTTGGGAAACGGGCTAAGGAAATGTTTTTTGTAAACTATGGCGAACGACTGATTGTTGAGAAACCGGAAGATATTTTTACAGACAGCATAAAGCTTAATAAGCTCATCGTCAGGGCTATTCAGAAGGTGATGAACACGGATAACATTGTGGATGTGTCCTTTTTATTGCCGGTTGAGTTTGATGATCCTGAATTCCAGTCTGACAAGTTCAGTCTGGATGAGGCCATGGCAATCGGAGTGAGAAAAATTGCCCAGCTGATGAAAGATATTGATGGATCAAGTTCAATGATTATTGGTTTTGCCGCTGCTCCAGGTGGTCAGGATTTGAATATGATGCGGTCCTATTTTCAGGCGAACACCTTTAAAATGCAGTTGACGGAGTATAATGATGTTCCTGAAGAGAATGTCCATGTCATTGCTGCCGGTGATTACATTCAGTCTGTAAAATCCGATCTCGGTGTGAAAGGAAAGAATAATGTTGGCGTAGTGTATTTATATAAAAATCGTAAAGTCCCTGAATTCCTTGCGGCATATAAACTGCAGGCATCAGAAGACCGCGATATCGTAGCGCAGCGTTTTGGTATATCCACTTCTACTATGACCTATGCCGAATTAATGATTAAGCCGTTTCTCGAGGTCCCGGATGATGTAATATTTCTGCCTGTTAAAGACATTACGATGGTATGGAAGGGCAATGATCTGAAGGAAACCGCAAAGGATTACAATGTATCGCTGAGCCAGCTTTTAAAGGTCAACGGATTAACCGAAGAAATTAACGACCGGCAGCGGATATTGTATATACCATAAGATGTAAATTCTCATATCAGAAACAACAGAAATTGCCGGATATCCTGTCATAAACTGGATACTATTAATTAACTTACCTTCAAGTGACTTACTAATTGGCAACTTACCCTTTGGTAAGATGGTGTAATTTTTTTTTGTTAAAAATTACACAAATGAAGGTCCCTTTACATTTGGAAAATTAGTCGGTGAAGACGATTATACCAACAGGGTAGTTGAGTCTAATAGGTTGATTTCTAATTTTAAATCTTCTATTAACACAATTCTGATTTCTCCAAGAAGATGGGGAAAGTCATCCCTGGTATATAAAGCTGCCGGACAGGTACAGAAGCAGTCTGACGATATCGTTGTTTGCATGATAGATTTGTTTAATATCCGCACGGAAGAGGAGTTTTATAAGCTGTTGGCAACAAAAGTTTTACAGGTGTCAGCCACAAAGCTTGATACAATTCTGGAAAATGCAGGACATTTTCTGGGAAGATTTATTCCAAATTTAAGTTTTAGCCCGGACCCGGGTGCGGATTTGAAATTGTCATTAAACTGGGATGAAGTAAAGAAAGAACCGGATGATATTTTGGATCTGGCTGAAAAAGTTGCGATAAAAATTAAGAAATCAATAGTTATTTGTGTGGATGAGTTTCAAAATATAGCTGCATTCGATGATCCTCTTAGTTTCCAGAAGAAACTCAGGGCTCACTGGCAATTGCATCACAACGTATCATATTGTTTATATGGTAGCAAACGACACATGTTGATGGAAGTGTTTAGTTCTCCTTCTATGCCCTTTTATAAATTTGGAGATATAATTTTTATGGAGAAGATCAAAGAAAAAGAATGGGTGGAATTTATCACTAAAAGGTTTAACGATACAGGGAAAAGCATTAATACCGAAAATGCAGGCGAAATAGCCCGATACTGTGAGAATCATTCTTATTATGTCCAACAGTTAGCACAGCAGGCCTGGTTAAGAACTGATAAACAGTGTGGATCTGAAATTATAAAGGATGCATTTGAAGTTTTGATTCTCCAGCTTAGCATGCTTTTTCAGCAGCTAACAGATGAATTAAGTGTAAAACAGGTTAATTTTTTAAACGCTTTGGTTAATAATGAGGATCAGGTCTCTTCGCAAAAAGTATTAAAGAAATATAATCTGGGCACTTCAGCTAATGTAATCAAAATAAAGAAAGTTCTAAACGACAAGGAAATAATTGATAGTGTTGGAAGAAAAATTGAATTTTTGGATCCATTATACAGAAACTGGCTTAAAAAATATTATTTTAATTAATTGAAAAGTGCAACAGAAAGGCACAGACCATAGCCTGCGCCTTTCCATTCCAACTAATTTTTATCCTAGAGCTTAATTAATTTCTCTGTCACAACCAGATCTTCCGAGCTGATCCTGATTAGATACAATCCTGCTTTCAAAGCGGATACGTCAATTTGTTTTTCTGTACCATCCATTTCGGTTTCAAAGACTGTTTGGCCATTGAGGGAAATGATTTGAATGTTGAATTGTTCTGCTTGTAAAACTTCAATTTGTAATATATCTGACGCAGGATTTGGATAGATCAAAACAAACTCATCAAGAAGCCTTGTTTGCCGGATGCCAACATCCCAGGGCCTTGAGGACTCTAAGGCGCCAATGTCAGGATTGGTATTTACCGGTTTTGGACGAATTGAATCCCTGAAATCACGTAGTGGGGCATAATACCATAGTCCATCAACTTCTACAGAATCAATGCCTGCATCAATACAGGGGCTTCCTGTTCCCAATTCGAAAGTTAATGAATCAAGCAACGGCTCAGTATCTATATTTCCAAATTCACTTTGGTAACCACCTTTAATGCAATTATTCCAGGCCTGGTAAGTACCCTTATTTGTAGCAAATAAAGGTGTGAGATCATTCCAGATGATATTATTTACTAACAGTATTTTAAACGCCTCGTTGTAAATTTCTCTTCCTGCCGGTGCAGTATTATTGACTATAGTGTTGTTGATGACCTTTATTGCTGGTTCAGCGAGATCGGAATATGCACTATTTGTATCAATAAACAGAAAACCTCCACCACGCCGCAATGCCTTGTTTCCTGAAACGATATTATTGTAGATTTCAGCGTTTGGAACCAGTCCATTTTGTGCTTCTGTAAATGGATTAATTAAATAAAACAGTCCTCCCCCGGAAGAATTTGTACCGGTTGTTTCATTATCAATAATTTTGTTGTTTCTAAGAATCAGAATGGCGTTCTTAGGATTTACTGAAGAACAAAAAATACCACCACCTGCTGTTGTGCTGTTTGCAGTAGACATTGCTGAATTATTGATGATGGAATTGTTTTCAATCAAATAGAAATAACCGGTTCCATGAATGCCTATTCCACCTCCCTGACTATATAAGCCAGTATTTGACTTATTTTCTTTTATAAGATTGTTTCTTATAATCAGGTTCCCATAGCTTGAATTACATGCAATTCCGGCACCAAATGTGGAAATGGATCCAACGGTCAATTCGTTATTGGAGATAATGTTGTTTATAATCTTTGCACCGTGTATACTGAAGATACCGCCACCAGCCCTGAAATAAGAACCGTTGGCATAATATCGTATTCCCTTTCCTCCGGTTATTGTAAATCCGTTTAAGACAGAGGTCGTATCCTCATCAGCTAAAAACCTGACAACCGATGCTGTATCAGGGTGTGACGGTTGACTCCCATCAATAATGGTTTTAGATATATGAGATGTATCACCATCTTCAATAAACTGACTAGCCACGGTAATGGCTTTGCCTTTATAATCTATGTTTTCGAAGTAGGTGCCTTCGGCAACCAGAACGGTGTCACCTTCATTCGAGGCATTGATGGCGGCCTGGATGGTGGCAATTTCGGTTGGTACTTTAATTAATGTAGGATCATCGGGACGGGCAAATTCAGATTCTATGGCACCTATATCCGTCCAGCCGTCCACAGTATTTGGCCTTTGTAAATCGAAATAATCGAGATCAGGTGCTGGATACCATGCATTATCCACATTAACCGAGTATGCCCCTTTGCCAATGCAGGGACTTCCTTCCAGCAATTCAAAGGTTTCGGGATTGAGCATTGGGTCAGCATCAATATTCCAAAAATCACTATGATATCCTCCTTTTATATCATTGTAATATGCTTTGTAAGATCCATTATTAGTAGCATATAGCGGCGTGTAATCATTCCAGATAATGTTATTCAATAATAAAACATTCAAACCGCTGTTGTAAATTTCTTTACCTGATGGTGCAGCGTTGTCAGTTATGGTATTGTTAACTATTAATGGCATAGGATTTTTTGAATGGTAGTAATTGTTTTTATTATCTCGCAACCATATTCCACCTCCTTGTTTCCCGGCGCTATTATTTGCAATAATGTTGTTTGTTATTTCTACTTTTGGTAGTAATCCATTTTGTGTAGCTGTAAATTGAAGGAATTCTAGATATATACCACCGCCCCAAGACAAGTTTCCGGTGCTTGTATTTCCTAATATTTTGTTGCCTTTAAAAATTAAGGTACAATTTTTGGGATCACTACTCACATAAAGCAGTCCGGCTCCCGCTGATAAATAATTGTTTGTGCTTGGATCAGTACACTGAGTTTTGTTATTTTTAATGGTATTGTTTTCAACTATAAATTTATTATTGTCTCCAATTAAATTAATACCACCTCCCTGGGCTTGTCCGCCGGTTGTACAAACATTATCCCTGATAATATTATTTCTTATTACAACATCATTTCCTTCAGATTTTGCAACTATTCCACCACCTATGGACAATAAATCATCCGAAATAACTTTATTCCCGTGAATAATGTTATTTTCAATTTTAGCTCCTTGGAATATTACAATTCCACCACCGGCCATAACATAGGTTCCCTGGTTATTATACCTCATTCCTTTTCCCCCGGTAATGGTAAAACCACATAGTACTGAAGTCGTATCCTGATCGGCCATGAGTCTGACTACAGAGGCAGAATCAGGATGGGATGGCTGGCTACCATCAATAATGGTTTTAGAAATATGCGAGGTATCGCCATCCATAATAAAATGGCTGGCTACGGTAATGGCTTTGCCGTTGTAATTGATGTTTTCGTAATAAGTTCCTTCGTCTACAAGGATGGTATCGCCTTCAATGGCGCCATTGATAGCAGCTTGTATTGTAGATGAGTCGGCAGGCACGTTTATCACTGTACCATAAGAAAAGGTGCATAAGAAAATGATGCATGAAAAAATGGTGTAATATCGTTTCATAATTTACAGATTTTAAGTGAGCATAAAAAGCATTTCCCGGGTAGTATGAGCCGGGAAATGCGTACAAAACCTTTGTTATTGAAGGATGACCTTTTTTAAGTAAGTCCTGTCTGCATGAATACGTAACAGGTATATGCCATTACTTAATTCATTTCGGTTAAGCATTATGGTGGTGTTCTGTAGGTTTTTTCTTTGCTGTACAAGCTTACCTGTTACATCGATTATCTCAATGCCGGTGATCAAAGCATGATTGCTTAAACTTACCCTTGCTGTTTTTGTGATGGGGTTTGGATAGATGCTAATTGAGCACGGTGTTTCATCAACACTTATCGAACTGTGTTCTAATGTTGCTGATTTTAATTTACTCTCTTTTGTGGCTTGCCATCCATACTGGTTCCGTTGGCCAGTCCGTCTCAGATTATCAGACATAACTGCTCCCATATCAACAAGGCCCGTTTCTGCATCCGGTCTCGGATTATCATAAAAATCGAAGGCAGGTGCCGTGTACAACTCACCATCAATCTGGACAGATTCTGCGCCTGTTCCTAAACACGGACTTTTTGGGAGAGGCTTAAACAGTGCAGGATTTACCTTTGGATAGGCTTCAATATTATTTTCACCAAACCATGCTCCTTGCAGTTCAGCCTCGCCTCCTTTTATACAGTTATTGAATGCATAAAGGTTACCATCATTATTATCGGCAAACCATGTTAAATCCGATCTGAAATGAACGTCAGGCAAATAATCCTGGAAAATTTCACGACAGTTCTCACCATCTGTTTCATCCCATAAAATATTATTCAGTAATAATAAGTTTAAATCATAAGTAAAGACACCCGCTCCATCGGAGGCTTCATTATCAAGTAGCGTGTTATTCATTACCAGTGGAACAATGGGATAGGTAAAAGCAGGTTGAGTTATTCCTCCCATGCTGAAAAAGGCAAGACCTCCACCTTTATCCTGCGCATAATTATTGGTTATGATGTTATTGAAAACCTGAACCTTTAAGGTGCTGTTATCTGGTGGTACATTCTCCCAAAACTCAATATACATGCCTCCTCCCATACTCGTTTCACTATGCAATGCATTTCCTGTAATGGTGTTATTGTTTATCTGGATATCAGGACCGAAACCGTGTGCGGTTTCAATTTCTATGCCTCCTCCCAAAGTGCTGTAGCCTTCGGTGCAGGTAAGCGAGTTGTCCGAGATGATATTATGATTAATTCGAACGGTAACACCTTGGGACGCAATTAGAAGTCCTATGCCTCCTCCCGAAGTTATATCAGAGGTAATAGTAGAATTTCTTAAAATTTTATTATGCCTGATTATTATTGTATTGCTACTTAAAAAGGCGCCACCAATGCCAGGAAAAGTTGCATTATTTTGTACAATACTGTTATCAGTTACAATATTATTCTCAATAACGGCACCATTGTTAAAAAGCAGGACCGCTCCACCAACATAAGCCCCTAAAAGATCTACATATGAGCCAGAACCTCCTGTTAAAGTAAATCCCTTTAAAGTGGTATTGCTGTTTGGAATACCGGTCAAAAAGACAACAGAGCCCACTGCCGGATTTACGGGTTGACTTCCATCAATAATTGTTTTTGAAATGTGAGTTGACTTCCCATCAAGAATAAATTCACTGGCAAGTGTAATAGCTTTCCCTGTAATAACAAGGTTTTCGTAGTAGGTTCCTTCGGCAACCAGAACGGTGTCGCCTTCGCTGGCAGCGTTGATGGCGGCCTGGATCGTAGCTTGTTCTGCAGGTACATGAATGACCTGTGCGGATGTCTGAAGACTCAGACAAACCATACTTAATACGAATGTGAAAAGCTTTAATTTCATGATTGGTAAATTTTTGGTTGACATTCAAGTTAGGGCATTTTATGTGCAAAATCTTTAACATATGTGCCAAAAAATTGCTAAATTGTGTCATATTCGTTTAAGGTGTAAAGTGTCTCTAAATGAGTATTTTGAAGGATTGGTGAAATGCGTCTTGGATGAACTGGATTTTGATTAACCAACTGTCATCTGCATGAATTTTATTCAGGCACAAACATCAGTATTTTTGGCTCGTGTCAGGGAAATCATTGAACTAAACCTGGACAATGACATGTTTGATGTATCCACCCTGGCTAAAGCATTAGGGGTCAGCAGATCAGGATTACACCGAAAATTAAAAGCAACATCCGGTTTATCTGCATCAGCATATATCTGTAGGGTCAAACTGGATATGGCGTTTAAGCTGCTTGAGGATTCCCCGATGAACATAACAGAAATAGCCCTGGAGTGCGGCTTCCGTAGTGTGGCTTATTTTGATCACTGTTTCAGAAAATATTTTGGTTATTCCCCGAGGCAGATCAGAAAAGAGGTTTTGGGGGTACCTTACGTCCATAGTCAGTTAAAACCGGTATCAGGTCAGAATGAACCGGACGAACAGCATCGGCTTCAACCACAAAATGTCCATCACATCCCGGTGCCGGCTACTTCGTTTATTGGCCGGGAACAGGAATTAAAGATGATACTGGACCTGTTGCAGTCGTATCGTATCATTTCGTTGGTCGGATCAGGTGGATGTGGTAAAACGCGCCTGGCGTGTGAAGCTGTTCAGTATTTGGATCATCAATTTAAAGATGGAATATGGTTTGTTGATTTTTCGGGCATAAGTGATGATAAGCGTGTTGTGCAGACAATAGCGGAAGCATTTCACATTAAAGAGGGAAAGGGGAAGGATCTTACAGAACTGCTGATTCAAAGATTACGGGAATGGCGCTTATTACTCATCCTGGATAACTGTGAACACCTTGCAAAATCCTGTGCCCGGGTGGCAGGCACGCTCATTCGCTCAGTGCCTGGACTTACACTGTTAATTACCAGCAGGGTTGCTTTAAATGTTTACGGGGAAAAAGTATGGCGGATTCCTTCACTGAGTCTGGTTGATCCGGATAAGGTTGCCGGCCCTGAACAGGCCTTACAGTCTGATGCGATACACCTGTTTGTGGACAGGGCAAAACTTTCAGATCCGCGGTTTAAACTGGATCATGAGAACAGTAAAGAGACCGCAATGATCTGTAAACAATTAGACGGGATACCGCTGGCGCTTGAACTGGTGGCGAGTCGCATACGGTATATGGAACCGCCACTTATACTCCGACGGTTGTCCGGTGCATTCACGAGGCTGGCATCAACTGATCCGGGCACGGTAAACCGGCATAAAACTTTAAATGCTGCTATTAACTGGAGTTATGAACTGTTAACTCATGAAGAAAAACTGCTCTTCAGGAGATTGGGTGTGTTTTCAGGTGGATTTGATCTGGAGGCTGTTGAAAAGGTTTGCAGCGATGCATCTTTCCCTGAAGAATATATTCTGGATCTTTTATCAAATCTGGTAGATCGATCCATGGTTAATACAATAAGGCATTCGGGACAGCCAATCCGCTATGTTATGCTTGAGACCATCAGGCAGTATGGCCTTGAGCATTTGCCTGTGAAGGACGAACAAGCATTACGAAAGAAGCATCTGGATTACTTTGTGGGTGTTGCTGAAAGCGGCTTCGAAGAGCGGATGAGCGCCCAAAACGTTTGGTTAAATAAAATTAGCCTGGACTATGAAAACATGCTTTCAGCGCTTTTCTGGGCAGAGAAAAATAAAAGGTCGGTATATCGTTATTTGTCCGGGCTGTTAGGATGGTTCTGGGCAAGGACCGGACGCAACAACCTGGCCCGTAAAATACTCGGTGGACTTATTGATGAAAGAAGGTTAAAGTCAGCCACAAAGGCAAGAGTGTTATCAGGATTCAGTTGGGCAAACTACGGCAATTTTGATCCTGCTTTTAAGGATACGTTTATTGATAATTTCAGACAGGCGATGTTGATCTGGCGACGCTTGGGTGACAGGAGGGAAGAAGCGGTTGCAACTTCAACATTTGCAGCAAGCATCGGACTGTTCGGAGATCTGGAAAAGGGACTATCCCTGGCAAAGGATGCTGTTGAGATTGCTAAAGAAGCGGGTGAAAAAGGTGCCTTATTATTTTGCCTTAGAATGTTATCGCAGGCATTGGTCAATCTTAAAAAAACAGTGGAAGCCAGGCCAGTCATTAACGAGCAGCTGAAGTTAGCAGATGAGCTGGATAATCCCAATGCAAAATTTGGCGGGCACCATAATGCAGGCGACTGTGCTGCCATAGAAGGCAGATTTCATGATGCAGAAAAAGAATATGGATTAGGATTGAAAGCCATAGCCGTATATGGCGATATGGTGTATATTTTGACCGAGATCCTTGGCATTGCCATTGCAGTATCCAGTATGGGGCATTATCGAAAAGCACTGATATTAACAGGCGTTTCAAATGTACAGGCAAAAAAAGCCGGTTCTCAGTCTCTGGAAAATTTACCGTATCAGTTCTGGCAGGAACTGATCAAAACACACATAAATGGGGCACGTGAAAAACTTGGCGAAGAACTTTCTCAAAAATATGAAGCTGAAGGTGCTGCCATGGAACTGGAAGATGCAATAAGCTATGCCCTGGATTTTGAGAAGGATTAAATTGCAGATTGCATAAAGGGTGTGTACCGACCTCTATTGTTCTAAACAGCGCTGCTGCGTTTAATTTCATGAAAAAAAACTGGTTAAAGTTTGGCGGCTTTTTAATGTTTTTAAGGCTGGTCATCTGACCCCTCTTGTGTTCTCCACCTGAATCAGTCTGGAATACCCTCCTTGTCCTGATCGAAGTATCAGTATAGACCAGTTACTATGAAACGTGCAGATTCATTGTAATCTAGAGTTGGTCATGTGTTTGATTTTCAATAAAATACGATGATTAACAGAAAAGCACAGACCAAAGCCTGTGCCTTCCCATTCTAACTATTTGTAATCATCAGAGTTTAATCAGCTTCTCTGTAACAACCATATCTTCTGAACTAATCCTGATCAGATACAATCCCGCTTTCAAAGCGGATACGTCAATTTGTTTTTCCAGCTTGGTCATGCTGGTTTCAAGTACGGTTTTTCCGTTTATGGATATGATCTCAATGCTGTACTGATTAAGATTTGATGTTTCAATCCTTAGATTGCCAAAAACAGGATTGGGATAAATTGAAAACAATTCTTCTGGATAAATATTTTCAGTAAAACCATCAATACAATCAGTAGGGCAGGTTCCCCATACCGGTAACGAATCTTGTTTAAATTCTAAAGGGCAACCTGCTGCAAATTGGTCGGGTATATCGTTTATATTCTCTACGCACCAACAGGAAAGATCCTGATTAAACATTTGTGCATTGTAAAACATTCCGCTCATAAATTTCACGCTACCTACGTCCCAGTTCCAAATATCCTGATTAAAACTATCAGCATAATAAAACATTAATGACATGTCAGTAACATTACCTACGTTCCATGAGCCAATGTCCTGATCAAATGAGTGTGATAGGCAAAACATAATACTCATATTAGTTACGTTACTCACATCCCAGGCCCCTATATCCTGGTTGAATTTAATAGCCTCTGAAAACATTCTATACATACTTTTTACGTTACTCACATCCCATTTCCCGATAGGATGGTTAAATTCCGAACACTCAAACATCCCACTCATATCTGTTACGTTACTCACATTCCAGTTGCCGATAGGTTGGTTAAATTCCGAACAAGCAAACATCCCTCTCGTATTTGTCACCTTACTCACATCCCAATTCCCAATATTATGGTTAAATTGAGTAACAATAGGAGCTGAAAATTCCAATTTATCTCCCATGAACATTCCTGACATATCGGTCACATTGCTCACATCCCATTCTCCAATATCCTGATTGAAATCCGAAGCTCCATAAAACATGGAACTCATGTTGTTTACTTTGCTGACATTCCAATTTCCGATATCCTGATTAAATTTAGTCGTGCAAAACATATAAGACATATCTGTAACCTGACTCACATCCCAACCACTTATATTTTGGTTAAACTGTGAATATCGAACTACATTTAATGGGAGAATAAGACCCTTAAACATTGCATGCATATTTTTCACTTTGCTAACATTCCATTTCCCAATATCCTGATTGAAATTCGAAGCTCCAAGAAACATAGAACTCATATTCGTTACCTGACTCACATCCCAGTAACTAATATCATTATTGAATGAGTATGCAAGAAAGAACATATTTGACATGTTGGTTACATTACTTACATCCCATGATCCGATATCCTGGTTAAACTTATCTGCATCATTAAACATCCCACTCATATCCGTTACATTGCTCACATCCCATGCCCCTATATCCTGGTTAAACGCCATTGCATAATGAAACATCTCACTCATATCAGTAACCTGGCTTACATCCCAGGAACCAATATTTTGTTTAAAACCTTGTATCTTATAAAATAAACTGTCCATTTTTGTCACCGGTGAGGTACAAAGAATAGTTAAATCTGCCCCTTCATCTCTTCGTTGTTCCAGGAGTTCTCTGTCCACGGCTTCATACCTTATGCCGTTAACCGTGCCCGTATCGCCGGGCTGGCAGTTTTCGCATTTAATGGTTATGCCATTTTCATCTAAATAAAAATATGGTTCTTCTGTACTGCTTTGTAGTGTGCCCGTATGTTTTGTTGTATTACCCTGCCCGTACATCAGACCAAAGGTCCAGATGCAAACAAGAATTAATGTAATTTGCGTTTTCATGGGGTATGAGTTTTAAATGCTTTACATAATGTTTAATATTATTCCATTCAAAGTTTAATCAACTTCTCTGTAACGACTATATCTTCCGAACTAATCCTGATCAAATACAATCCCGCTTTCAAATCATACACATCAATTTGTTTTTCCGGTTCGTTCATATCGGTTTCAAATACGGTTTGACCGTTTAATGCTATGATTCGTAACTTGAAATGGTCAACCTCAGAAACTTTAATTTTTATGATATCTGACGATGGATTGGGTGAGATTCTGAATCGCTTTATGTGGTGCTCAGTTTTGGGAATGGAAACCGGCCACTTTAAGTTCGATTCCCTGGCGCCTATATCCGGACTAGTATTGGCAGGATTCGGACGCATGGATGAATCCCTGAAGTCAGATCCAGGTGCATAAAACCATGAACCAGCAATCTCCACAGAATCGATCCCTTTCCCTATGCATGGACTGTTATCCGATAACTCAAAAGTTGCCGTATCTAGCAAAGGATCTGTATCCAGGTTATTCTCACCCAGCCATGTGCCTTCCCATGCTTCTTCCTGGCCGGACTGCCAGCCACCTTTAATGGCATTGTTATATAAATGAAGTTTACCCCGGTTGACATCGGTACACCAACTAGCTCCTGTTGGAAAACAATAATGTATGCTGTCCTGGAATATTTCCCGGCAGGTTTCAGAAATACTATCCCAGAAAATATTATTGATCAGCACTGATATGGCATCATAGTTAAAGATTCCTGAACCATCAGAGGCTATATTTCCTGAAAATGTGTTATTGGCCAGAACAGGATCAGGTGGGTATTTTAGTGCGGTGTATTTATGTTTTGCCATATTCCAGATGGCAACACCACCTCCTTTATCCTGTGAATAGTTATGTGTGATCAGGTTATTATAAATTCTAAGCTGTGTTGGAGAGACCGGGGTGGGGGCATTCGTACCATATACAACATATATGCCACCACCCATGCTGGACTGACAATGTAGTTCGTTATGATCAATTACATTGTTATATACCCTGATATCAGCACCATAGGAATATTCCATTTGTATATATAATCCTCCGGCTACTGCTTTGTATCTTGAGGGGGAAGTAGTTTTATTATATGATACAGTATTGTTAAAAATTCTGACGGTTGAATTTCTGGCAGCGACTAATACAATTGTGCCGGCCGGCATATTGTTGGAAATTACCGAATTGTCTTTAATTGTATTATGACTGATATATAAAGTGTCGTTCTTACTTAATTTAGCACAGATTCCTGATGCAGCACAGTCAAAGTTTTTTAATATATTATTGTGTATAATGTTGGATTCTATCCTGGCCCCGTTATTTTCAATCAGTATACCACCTCCTGCGTACAGATTGTTATCATTAATAGAAATTATTGATCCTGCTCCTCCGGTAATGGTAAGGCCGGTTAATACCGCATTGCTGTTGGGTACATTTTTAATGGTAACCACCGAAGCTTTTGTTGTTTTAGTATACTGACTACCGTCTATAATGGTTTTGGAAATATGAGATGTATCTCCATCCAAAATAAACCGGCTGGCCACGGTAATGGCTTTGCCATTGTAGTTAATGTTTTCATAGAAAGTTCCTTCGGCCACCAGTACCGTGTCGCCGTTTGTTGCTGCATCAATGGCTGATTGAATAGTTGCAATTTCTTCAGGAACTTTAATAAGCGTAGGATCATCCGCCCGGGCAAACTCAGATTCAATAGCACCTATATCGGTCCAGTGGTCTGCTGCATTTGGTCTTTTTAAATTCAAAAAGTCAAAATCAGGTGCCGGATACCATACATTTTCTACATTAATTGAATAAGCACCAAGTCCAATACAAGGACTTCCCTCTAATAATTCATAGGTTGCGTAATCAAGCAAAGGATCTGCATCGATATTGCCTTCACCAGTCCAACCTTTCCGGATACAGTTGAACTGGGCTTTAGCACTGCTGCCGTTTTCTACTATAATTTCCTTAGCTGATCCTATATTTGACCAGAGGATGTTATTGAAAATGGTTGCATTTGAGCTCATACGCAATGCGATTTGATTTCCCCCGGATAATCCTGTGTTATTAACTATGGTATTATTGTATATCATCGCATTGTCTATTTCCCACAAGGTAATACCGCCTTCCAGTTTATTGACAGCACGGTTTCCGGAAATCACATTATTATATATATGCAAGTGCTTATCCGAATGATTACCTCTGACGAAAATGCCTGCTCCCTCTAGATTTAAGTTGCTTGCTTTTAGTGTGTTATTCTTTATCAGGTTATTGCGGATGATTACCTCATGAATTACTCCATCAGGTACTTTGTTAAACCAGTAGCCTATCCCTCCTGCAACGGACTCAGTACCAGAGGTAATAGAGTTTTCCATTATAGTATTCCCTTCGATCAGGATACTTCCACCACCAATACACATACCTCCTCCCATTGCTCTTTTGACACCATTAAAAGTATGCTCTCTGAAAACATTGTTTCTGATAATGAGATGATGATTTTCAACCATTGCAGATAATCCAAAACCCCATGCATGTGTGGATTTTGTAGGATTTGGCAAATTGTTTTGACGTATGATGTTATTTTCAATTTTACCTCCAGAACCTAAAGTACAAATTCCTCCACCAACAAGAAATAATGTACCTTCCATTGACACATATGTACCTTTCCCACCCGTAATGGTAAAACCGCATAGTACTGAAGTAGTATCTTCTCCGGATAACATCCTTACCACTGAAGCAGAATCAGGATGTGATGGCTGGCTCCCGTCTATAATGGTTTTTGAAATATGTGAGGTATCATCATCCAGTATAAACCGGCTGGCCACGGTAATGGCTTTGCCATTGTAGTTGATGTTTTCGTACCAGGTTCCTTCGGCAACAATGACAGTATCGCCGGTTGAGGCAGCATTAATGCCCTGTTGTATGGTGACCTGATCATTCGGAACCTGAATGATTGTTGCGGTGGTAAGAAATGATAATGTGAAAATACTTACCAGTAGAGTAAAAAGACGTATCATAATGGCGTGTTTTGAGGTTATCGTTTTAAAACTAAAAAGTACCCATCTGTTAAGAATGGCTGGAGCATATCTTTATACAGCAAGTTATGGACTTTTACTACCAAATTCTTACACTATATTTCCAACTTTTTGCAATTATGTTTCATTTCGGATTTACTTCGGATTTTTACAAAAAATACGTAAATTTATGTGTGATAAATTAATGATTTACAGACCCCAAAACCCACAAAATGGATTTTAATGCCATTAAATCTTCTGAACTTCAATCCAGAGCAGAACAAGTCATACTGGATAATCTGAATGATGAACAGTTCAGTGTCACAGATCTGGCTGCCAGGCTGGATATGAGTTATTCCTCATTGCACCGGAAGTTTAAAAACCACATAGGCGTATCTGTAAGTTGTTTTATCAACAGGATCAAATTAAATTCAGCCTTGCATTTACTGCAGGATTCGTCGGATAATATCATTGACATCGCCCTCAGTTGCGGGTTTAACAATGTAACGTATTTCGACAAATGTTTCAGGGATCATTTCGGATATTCCCCCAGGCAGGTAAGGAGAGATGGTATTCCACCGGGCGGATTAAGAACAGTTATAAAAAGAGAAGAGCCGCAATCTGATAGATCAAAAGTGAATGCCGACTTACATAATTTGCCCTTATGGAATACCACTTTTATTGGGAGGCAAAAAGAGATTGATGCTGTGTTAGAATTGTTAAGATCCTATCGCATGGTGTCTCTGGTTGGTTCCGGGGGGTGTGGTAAAACACGTCTGGCCTGTGAAATTGTTAAGTATATTAATGCAGATTATAAAGACGGGATCTGGTTTGTGGACCTTTCGGCTCTTACTGATGAAAATCTGGTGATAAATGCAATTTCAGGCACTTTAAATATTTCCGAAGTTCCCGGAAAGGATCTTACAGATAGTCTTATTCAGAAACTGAAGGGATATAGACTTTTGCTTATTCTAGATAATTGTGAGCATCTGTTGGATACATGTGCCGAGGTGGCTGGAATGTTGATCCGATCTGTTCCCGGCCTTACCTTGCTCATAACGAGCAGGATAGTATTGCATGTAAAGGGAGAAATGGTATGGCGGATTCCGTCATTGGGTATGGTTGAATCAGGTGGTATGGCTGATCTGGCAAAGGCGAAAAAATCTGAAGCAGTGCAGTTGTTTACAGATAGGGCAGTGTTGAGCGATGCCAGATTTTTGGTGGATGGGAAAAACATTAAAGATGTCGTTAATATTTGCAAACGTGTGGATGGAATTCCTCTGGCTCTTGAACTGGTTGCAAGTCGTGTGAGATATATGGATCCGGCAGATATTCTGTCACGGTTATCAGGCCGTTTTTTAAAATTATCTACACCAGATCCGGGTATGGTCGCCAGGCATAAAACACTTCATGCCACAATAAATTGGAGTTTTAATATGCTTAGCAGGGAGGAAAAACTCCTGTTTAAACGGGTGAGCGTTTTTACCGGAACATTTGATCTGAAAGCGGTCGAAGGAGTCTGTAAAGATCGCATGTTACCCGGAGACTATATGTCCGATTTAATAGACAGCCTGACAGACCGTTCCATGGTTTATACAAACAGGAATGATGGAGAAGCCATAAGGTATGCTGTTCTGGAAACAATACGTCAGTATGCCGATGAATTACTTTCAACGCATGAACGACAACAGATACAAAAAAGACATGCGGCATACTATTTAAAACTGGCGGACAGATCTTATCGGGAACGTCTGGATGATCAGGCTGAATGGATGGTAAAATTACATCTGGAGCACAACAATATACTGACCGCGTTGAACTGGCTGGAGAAAAATAATGAAAAGAACTTCATAAAACTGGCTGGTGCGCTCACCTGGTTCTGGATGAGAACCAAGAATATTAACCTTGCAAAAAGGGTGTATGAAAATATAATAAGACAATATCTGGCCTCTAAAGAAGACAGTGCCAGGATATTTGCCAATTATGGTTATTTGCTTGTGCAGATCAGCCCTGACTTTGAAAGAGCGGTTGACTTTATGAAAAAAGGGAGTGCTTTATGGCATCAGTTAAAAAACAGAAGTGAAGAGGCAATGGCTTATTATAACCTGGCTCTGGCTTATTATGGTTTTAGAATGGATAAAGAAGGTATTGTCTTTGCCAATAAAGCGTATCGGATTGCACAGGAGGAAAAAAATAATGGAGTGATATTAAATTGTTTAATAGCTGTTTCTCAGGGGTACGTAAATGTAAAAAAATTTTCGAAAGCCAGGTTATTGGCAAAAGAGCTCCAAGTTGAAGGTGAGAAACTAGGTAACTTATATGTGATACTTGCAGGGCATCATCATCTGGGGGATTGCTCATTGATGCAGGAAAAGTATGGTGAAGCTGAGAAGGAGTATGGCAGGGGAATTGAATTGGCATCGCAATATGGCGATTTTTTATTACAGTGTACTGATTTATATGGTTTAGCCATGGCTGTTGCCGGACAGGGCCGTTATGAGAAAGCACTGCGCTTATTCGAGGTTGTCAACAAAGCATCACAAAAGGAGGGAGCTCTGTCGCCTGAAAATTTGCCCATGGTATTCTGGCAGGAACAGGTGCAAAAACATGCAGTTGATACTCGCAAAAAACTGGGTGAAGAATTTACCCATAAATACGAGGAGGAAGGTCGTAAAATGTCCCTGGATGAAGGGATCACTTATGCCCTGGATTTTGAGAAGGATTAGATTAAAGATAGAAGCAGTTCCTTGAATTTTTTTCCGGAAAACTTTTTTGAAATGTCTTCATCATCTACATGCATTATCTTCCCTTTTTCAACTTCCACGATACAATCTCTACCTTCAATTTTCATTTCAGCCTTAAATGGTGGTGAATAATCGAGGTTCCATGAATCGAGGGTGTATTTGTTGTCGCGGAGCTGAATGGCTGTTTCCAGTTCCTGATCGGTTGGATAATCAATGTAGGCGTCCAGAATGTCTGAGAGATGAACAATGAACTGAGAGAAAAATTCCTCTTCAGAAAGCGGTTGGCTTAAATGTTCTTTTAGGTTGGTGATATTGCTGCGCACACTGTCAACGCCACGTCCGGATATTTTTAACGGTTGATGCAGACATTCATGCAACAGTTCTTTATTGGCATTATACAGCAAGGTGCCATGGTGAATGGTTCGGTCCCGGACGACATGACAGGCTGTTCCGGTTACTTTATGATCCTGAATATATAAATCGTTTCTCTCACCCTGGAGCAGATCAATATTAAAATGCTTAACGGCCTCAATTATCAGATCCAGTAAAGGCTGGTAATTGACTTTAAACTCCTCTCTGCGTGTGTTGTGCAGACTGATATTCAGGTTCCCCAGGTCATGAAAAACCGTGCCGCCACCGGAAATACGGCGATGATAAGCAATATTTTTATTAATACAGTACGGAAGGTTTACTTCTTTAAAAATATTCTGATGTTTTCCCACGATGACTGATGCATTGTTCCGGTAAATGAAACAAAGATTGTCTTCGGAATGCTTAAAATAAACCTCTTCAAGCGCCAGGTTCACTGCCGCATCGCAAAACGGGGAAACAATTAGTCGCATGGAATTTTACAGTTTGTACAAACATACAATTATTATTACTGTTATATTTGTTAAAACACAAATTTAAAGTCATGCAAAAACTCACTTACGTACTCTTAATTCCTTTACTTATGGCTTGTAATGCTCAGCATAAAAAAATTGAATATCCCGAAACGAAAAAGGGAGATGTGGTTGATAATTATTTTGGAACGGAGGTAGCCGATCCGTTTCGGTGGCTTGAGGATGACCAGTCCGATGCCACCAAAGAATGGGTTAAAGCAGAAAATAAGGTAACGAATGACTATCTGAGCCAAATCCCGTTCAGAGATAAAATTTTTAATCGTTTAAAAGAACTTTGGGACTATCCTAAAAGTTCGGCTCCTTCAAAACATGGCAGTTTTTACCTGGAATCGCGGAATAACGGGTTGCAGAATCAGAGTGTCCTTTACATCATGGATTCACCTACGGATTCGGGCAGAATATTAATTGACCCGAATACTTTAAGCGACGATGGAACCGTAGCGCTGGCCGGTACTGAAGTTTCTGATGATTATAAATATATCGCTTATCTGACTGCTTCAGGCGGTTCGGACTGGAATGAAATTTATGTCAGGGATATAGCAACAGGGAAAGATTTGCCGGATCATATTCAATGGGTTAAATTTTCGGGTGTCTCGTGGTATAAAGACGGATTTTTATATTCCAGGTATCCTGAACCTAAAAAAGGGGAGCAGCTAAAGGGGGAAAACAAGGATAGTAAAATATATTATCATAAGCTGGGAACACCTCAGTCACAGGATGTGGTATGGTATGAAGATCCGGAACATCCTGACTGGATGTTTGGTGCCGGCGTTTCTGACGATAAGAAAGTCGTTATTATATCGGTAACAGAATCCACAACAGGGAATGCATTGTATGTTATGGATCCAAAAGGAAAAGCTGTAGAGAAGATCATTCCCGGATTTGATAACGACTACGTAGTCATCTATGCCGCAGATCAAAAACTTTGGGTTTATACCAACTACCAGGCACCCAGGTATCAGTTGATACAGATTGATCTGAAAAAACCGCAAAAGAAAAACTGGAAAGTTATTGTGCCTGAAAATGATAATGTGTTGACAGCCGTGAAGTATATTGGAGGTAAACTGATGCTGGAATATATGGTGGATGCCAAATCTCAGGTAGCTGTGTGCAATACAGATGGAAAAGTGGAGAAGATGCTGGATTTACCGGTGGGTTCCGTAGGTGGTTTTACGGGTGAACCGAAAGATACCGAGACCTATTTTACTTTCGCCTCGTTTACTACGCCCTCAACCGTATATAAGTACGATATTGCGAATGATGAGCTGACTAAATTCAGTGAAGCAAAAATTAAATTTGATTCAGATGATTATGAAACCAAACAGGTGTTTTACACTTCAAAAGACGGCACAAAAATTCCGATGTTTATTACATATAAAAAGGGGATGAAACCTGACGGTAGCCATCCTACCCTGCTGTACGGATATGGTGGATTTAATGTTAGTCTTACACCTGTGTTTAGTGTGACACGCCTTATATGGCTTGAAAATAATGGTGTTGTGGCGATACCTAATTTGCGAGGTGGGGGAGAATATGGTGAGAAATGGCATGAAGCAGGTACATTGATGCAAAAGCAGAATGTATTTGATGATTTTATATCGGCAGCAGAATACCTGATAAAAGATGGATACACCTCAAAAGAAAAACTGACAATACAGGGTGGTTCCAATGGTGGTCTTTTGATAGGAGCCTGTATTAATCAAAGACCTGATCTTTTTGCCGTTGCTTTACCGGCTGTTGGTGTGATGGATATGCTCCGTTACCATAAGTTTACGATTGGACGGTTTTGGGCAACAGATTACGGAACAAGTGAAGACAGCAGGGAGATGTTCAATTATCTCTACAGTTACAGTCCGGTTCATACCGTAAAAGAAGGTGCCGATTATCCTGCCGTTCTGGTTACTACTGCCGATCACGACGACCGTGTGGTTCCGGCTCATTCCTTTAAGTTTGCTGCAACCTTGCAGGAAAAGGTCTCAGATAAGAATCCGGCGCTGATCCGGATTGATACCAAAGCCGGTCACGGAGCCGGGAAACCAACCGATATGGTGATCCAGGAGTATGCAGATCTGTGGTCTTTTGCTTTTTATAATATGGATGTAAAACCGGTGTATAAATGATTTTACCGGATTATCTGGTCATAGAGGGTAATATTGGCGTGGGTAAAACCACCCTTTCCAACATGCTGAAAGAGCGCTTTGGTGGTGAACTGCTTCTTGAACGATTTGCGGAAAATCCCTTTTTACCGTTGTTTTACGAAAATCCCGATCGCTATGCCTTTCAGCTTGAGTTGTCGTTTATGGCCGATCGCTTCAATCAGATCCGGAATATTGCAGACCGGATCAGGCAAAAGAACAAGCTGACAATAGCGGACTATTATTTTACCAAATCTTTGATTTTCGCCAGCGTGACGTTAAAAGATGAGGAACTGAAATTATTTGAAAAGCTTTTTGATATTGCCCGTTTTGAGCTGATCCGGCCCGATCTTTTTGTATATTTGTATTCAAAACCCGATGTATTGCTTGAAAATATTCGTAAAAGAGGTCGCACATATGAGTCAGGGATTTCAAAGGATTACTTGTCTAGCATTAGCGAAGCGTACAAAAAACATTTGAATAAAGTTGATTTCCCTGTGCTGTACATTGACGTATCGGAATTTGATTTTGTAGATAATAATGAAAATTTTACTAAATTAGTAGATCTGATGTTCGGATCAACCTATTGCAACGGAGTAACTATTAAAGAAATAAAAAGTAGTTCAAATGGCTAAAGTCTGCTAAAACAATACGTTTAAATGGGTTTATTTTAAAATATTTTTTATTTTTGTGCGAACTAGCGTTAAAAAATTGCTAATTGATATTGATAACGTAAATAATTAATCACAATGAAAAAAAGAATTAATCTTTATTCTGCACTTTTGGCTGTAATAATGGTTTTAGCGAGTTGTTCAAAACCACCTCAAGACCTTACAGATGTTAAGTCTGACGTAAATCCGTCACCCCTTGTAGTAAAAGCTGGTAAAATCAATGCCCAGATTAACCTCACATTTCCGGCTAAATTCATTCCTAAAAAAGCTGTTGTTGAGTTAATCCCGGTATTATCCTATGATGGTGGCGAAGTTGAAGGAAAACCTGTGACCGTGCAGGGCGAAAAAGTTGAGGATAACTTTACTTCAATAAGTTTTGCAAATGGTGGAGGTATTGCTATTCCGGTAAGTTTCGATTTCCAGAAAGAAATGAGGATGTCTGAACTTCAGGTCAAAGCCAAAATTACAATCGGTTCCAAAGAGTATACAACACCTGCATATAAAGTGGCCGACGGTGTTAACGCCATCGAAACCCTTGTTAATGACAGACAGGCTGAACCTGCATTGGGAGAAGACGCTTTCCAGCGCATTGTTCCTGATATGGCAAAAGCTGATATTCATTATATTATTCAACAGGCCAACATCAGAGGTTCTGAATTAAGAAAAGAAGATATTGAAGCACTTAAAGCTTTTATTAAAGAAGCTCAGGCAGCAGAAAACAAAGAGTTTGCCGGTGTGGATGTTTCATCTTATGCTTCTCCTGACGGACCGGAAGATCTGAACAAGAGACTTGCTGAACGTCGTGAAGGTTCTGCTGACAGCTATATTAAAAAAGAGCTGAAACGGAATAAAGTTGATGCCAGTAAAGAAGGTTTCATCGATTCTAAATTTACTCCGGAAGACTGGGAAGGATTTAAAGAAGAACTGGAAGCATCCAACGTGGATGATAAAGATCTGATTTTACGCGTGCTTTCCATGTATTCTGATCCTGAAGTAAGAGAGAAAGAAATTAAAAACCTTTCTGCTGCATATAAAGAACTTGCTGAAGACATTCTTCCAAGATTACGTCGTTCCAAGTTAACGGTTAATGTTAACGTGATTGGTAAATCTGACGAAGAAATTGCAGAGCTCGCTGCAAGCAATCCTTCTGAACTTAACGTGGAAGAACTGCTTTATGCTGCTACATTAACTGAAGACAATGCAAAAAAACTGGATATCTATAAAAAAGTGACTTCTGTTTATCCTAAAGACTGGAGAGGTTACAACGATATGGGTTGTGTGTTGTTTGAAACAATGAAATTTGATGAAGCTGAAAAAGCATTCTCTAAAGCTGCCGAAGCTGATGCATCTGCACCTGAAGTACAGAATAACCTTGGTGCTATTGCACTTGTGAATGGTGATGTTGCCAAGGCAAAAGAATACTTCGGAAAAGCTGCCGGTGCCGGTGAAGAGCTGACATACAATCTTGGCCTGGTTAATATCCACGAAGGAAACTATCCTGCCGCTGTTAAGAATCTTGGAAACAGCCCGACTAATAATGCTGCCCTGGCTAAAATTTTAACTGAAGATTATAAAGGTGCTTTAGCAACACTGAATTCAGTTGAAAATCCAATCTGTATGACAGATTATCTGAAAGCCATTGTTGGTGCAAAAACAAATGATAAGGCGCTGGTTATTTCTTCTTTAAAAGCTGGTGTTGAAAAGAATGAGGCCTTGAAAAAAATGGCTGCAACAGAAATTACATTTGCAGAGTATTTCGAGGATCCTGAATTCAAATCTATCGTAGAATAACAGATTATAACTTTTTATATATACAAGGCTGATCCAGTGGGTCAGCCTTTTTTTATGTTATTTAATTATTGACATTTTGATTTAACAAAGCATATCTATAATTTAGGATCGGAATTGAGAACAAAATAATTATTGGCCTGTAAATTCTTAACTTGTTGCATTTAACACTTTGTGGCACACTAATTGCTTTTGTTTAGAAAAATTAATGGAGGTTACTATGAAAACCAGGACTTTTTTATACGGCGCACTTTTAATATTGCTTTCTTCCTGTGGAGTAGGTTATATGTCATCTGGTTACTATGACGATATATATTATACCCCTTCGGATAATACACCGGCAATCAGTGCAAAACTTTCAGATGCTCCTGCTGCAACAAGTAAGGCGCAGATGAAAGAGGAACGTAAGGAATACAACCAAATGACAGCTGAAAAGGCACGGTCAGTTGATGATTATGAAAGAGCTACCGAAGGCGTTGATTTTGCTCAGGTAGAACAGGATTACATGGGAATAATCAATAATGATAACATTACTGATATAGATACTATTGTTTACTACAATGATGAAACAGGGTATTATCTGAACGGTTTCAACGGAAACAGGAACGATTATTATTATGCACAGCGGATCCATAGATTTCATGGACCAAGAGCTGCTGTTGCTACCTGGGATCCCTTCTATTCAGATATATATTTCCTCGATCCGTATGACTGGAATGTATACGTAGACGGTAGTTATGCATGGGTTACACCAACATGGACAAACCCTTCCTACTATAACTATTATTATGGTTACAGCCCCTACAGTTATAACTACTGGAACTATGGTTATTATAATCCATGGTACTCATGGGGTTATGGGGGATATTACAGCCCATGGTACTACGGTGGTTATTATGGTGGATACTATGGTGGATACTATGGATATTCTCCTTATTACAGTGGTTGGTATGGGGGATATTACGGACATCATCACCACTGGTATAGTGATCATTATTATGCCTCCAAGGACAGGCGGTATGAGCCACGTCGCTCAGGTTACGGAAGAACCGGTGTAAGAACAACAGCAGGAACTTCGACAGCTGTATCGGGTAGAACGATTAGCAGTTCCAGCAGAACCAGTGACAGAATCGTTAGCTCACGTTCAGGCAATACTGCAATCAGGTCTGATGTTAATGCACGTGTAAGCTCTTCAGGCAGATCACCTTCTGCAAGAGCAACTTCCACAACTGCAAAAGCAGTGAATACCCGTCCGACCATTACTTCAGGATCAGGCAGGGACGCTTCAAGGTCAAGTGCCAGGACATCGGGTACAGTCAGCCGGAATGTTACACCTACAATCAGAAGTACTTCAACTTCCACAAGAGGTACGGTAACCACAAGGCCTGCCACTACAACCCGGTCATCCAATGCAAGAGTAACAACAACTACGCGTTCAGCTTCAACAAATAACGCTACTGTAAGAACGTACAGACCAACATACAGTAAGCCGCAGACCAGTAGTTCGCGATCAACCTATAATACGACATCAGGTACTAAGTCCGGCTCATCGTATGCCAGACCATCAACGAATTACAGATCAAGCAGCAGCTCTGGCAGTGTAAGGAGTTACACCCCTTCAAGCAGTAGCGGGTCTACATCAACCAGAAGTAGTTCAGGTTCATCTTATAAATCGTCTTCTTCAGGATATACACCTAGCTATTCCGGCAGTTCATCTTCCGGTAGTTACAGGTCATCCGGAAGTACTTCAAGATCATCCGGTAGCAGCTACTCCGGAAGCAGGTCATCAGGATCATCTTCCAGATCATCTTCAGGAAGTTCAGGTAGAAGCAGTTCTTCATCCAGACGATAAATTATTTACGAACTAAAGAAAAGCGATCATGAAAAAATTAATAGCAGCATGTGTTGCAGTTCTTATGGCTGCAAGCGGAATGGCTCAGACCCTGAATGATGCATATAATTTATCATCAGTTACTTACGGAAGTACCGCAAGGTCAGCAGCTATGGGAGGCGCATTCGGTGCCCTGGGAGCAGATTTCTCTTCCATATCAATTAACCCGGCAGGACTGGGAGTATACAGGGGAGGAGAGTTTACGTTTACCCCCAACTTCTATCTCAACTCATCCAGTTCAGATTACCTCGGAACAGTATCGGATGATAAAAAAGTGGGGCTCAACTTTAATAACCTCGGTCTGGTGTTTGCAACACCTACACTCAAGGATCAGGGTGTAATGTCGGTTAACTTTGCAATAGGTTATAACCGTTTGAAAGACTTTCACAGGGTAAGCTATACACAGGGCAATAATTCTTTAAACAGTCAGCTTACATATTATGCGCATGATCTGGCAGCTTATGGTGAACAAAATTCCTTATGGAGCAGCTACCTTGCATACCAGGGATGGCTGGTAGATAAGTATACTAACACGGATAATCAGGTCGTATATGAATCAATTCTGTTAAGTGATACCAAAGTTGATCAGACTCAAAGTGTTTTTGAAAAGGGGAAACTGGATGAATGGAATTTTGCAATGGCACTGAATATTAATCACAAGGTTTACGTCGGTGCATCCTTTGGCATTAGAGATGTGTATTACAGAAAGGAGCTGATGTATAAAGAGGCTTTCGGAATAACACCAAACGGGTCTTATTCGCAATGGGATGATGCTTCGCAGAGTTACATTTTTTATGATAACGGCGGGTTTGTGAGCAATGATTATCTGACCACCTCAGGATATGGGTTCAACGGAAAACTAGGTGTCATAGCCAAACCGGTTGATGCATTACGTCTGGGCGTTTCAATACATACACCTACGTATTATGTGTTGGAGGACAATTACTCCTATTCAATTGATCCGGATGTACTGCATCCTGTAGGAGCCGATGATGTAAGACCGGATATACAGAACTCAGATGACCTGAGTTATAAATATGTCATCTATTCCTCGCCTTTAAATCTGGAATTCTCTATGGCTTATGTCTTTGGTAAATATGGGGTATTCAGCCTGGATTACGGCATTTCAGATTACGGAGGTATGACGATTCATGAAAGAGGTTCAAGTACGGGAACGTTCATAAATACCAATCAGATGATTTCAGATGTGATGAATACCGGTACATCTTTAAGAGCCGGACTGGAACTTAAGGCTTCACCAAATTTTAGTTTACGCGGTGGATTTGCACGTTATTCATCTCCGTTAAATACAACAAAGGCTGATAGCTATTCATTTGATAAAGCGGGCGCATTGAATCAGTATTCTGCTGGTTTTGGATACAGGGATAATGATTTCTTTATTGATTTTGCCTATGTACTGCAAAACCAGAATGTTGAATCCAGTTTGTTTATCCTGGATAACTCAGCACCTACAGCGATGACGAAATACAATTCAAATAAGGTTATGATGACTGTTGGATTCAGGTTTTAGTTCATAATAATGATTTTTGAAAGAGCCCCGTAAGGGGCTTTTTTTTTATCCTCCGGAGATTGTATTTTTGTGGCAAATAACACAGACATGAATTACATGTTTACAACAGGGCATCACAGCTTTCTGATGCCTTCAGAACAGATTGAGGAATTAGAGGGGAGCGTATTTCGCTCGTTTTGTTTTGCAGAACCCGGTTTTTCTGAAGAGCATATTGAACTGGAGGCCTGGAAGTGTCGCTGGGCGGCAAATATGTTAAATGCTGAACTATATGTACTGAGCAATCCGGATCTCGCCGGATTAATCAAAGCAGACGGCATCATTCTGAAACGTGACGATTTGCCACCAAATGTTGTACGATCAAAGCTGGGAAGCACTATTAAAATTGGTGGGCTGAGTGGTAATTTTGATGATGCTGTTAACTTCCTGATCGAAGGAGTTAACTTTATCTTGTTGGGTCCGCTGAAAACAAAAGCGGGGGTTAATGAAATAGGATTCGACAGACTGCAAACGATTTATGGTTTGCTGATGCAGAATAAGCTGAGTATACCTTGTTACGTATTTGGAGGTATAGAGCCGGATGATATTGCAAAGCTTACAAATTTAGGGATAGATGGAGTTTCTGTTTCGTCCTTTATTTTAACAGAGGATGAGATAAATATAAAAGCGCAGGAATTCAATAAAAGAGGTTGATCCTGAAGAACGGATCAACCTCTTTATATGAATAGATCAGAACAATATTAGAGTTAACTTAAAATTTCGTCTATTGATTTAAGGGGAAGATTAAATGCTTCTGATACACCCTGGTAGACAATATCACCTTTCACAATATTTAACCCCTTTTTAAGTTCACAGTTTTCCCTGCAGGCTTTCTGCCATCCTTTGTTGGCCAGTTGTAATGCATAAGGCAGGGTGGCGTTGGTCAGTGCCATTGTTGATGTTACCGGAACAGCACCCGGCATGTTAGCAACACAATAGTGTACCACATCATCAATAACAAACACAGGGTTTTCGTGTGTGGTAGGCTGAGTAGTTTCAAAGCAACCGCCCTGGTCTACAGCAACATCTACCATTACAGTTCCGGGACGCATTTCTTTCAGCATTTCCCTTGTGATCAGTCTTGGAGCTTTTGCGCCCGGTATCAGAACAGCTCCTATGATTAAATCATTAACCTTTACAGCGTCGCGAACCCGTATTGCATTGGCCGCCACTGTATTTACATTGGCCGGCATGACATCGGCGAGATATCTCAGACGATCCAGACTGACATCCATAATGGTAACATCGGCACCTAATCCTGCTGCCATTTTAGCGGCCTGCGTTCCAACAACACCACCACCAATTACCAGAACCTTTGCCGGAGGAACACCCGGAACACCTCCTAACAGCAATCCTCTTCCGTTGAATGTTTTTTCCATATATTTGGCCCCTTCCTGTGTTGCCATTCTTCCGGCTACTTCTGACATCGGAATGAGCAACGGAAGTTTACGGTCCCTGGTTTCAACCGTTTCATAAGCCAGACAGATGGCTTTTCTCTCGATCATGGCTTTTGTTAAAACCTCGCTTGATGCAAAATGGAAGTAAGTGAACAGTAACTGGTTCTCTTTGATTAGAGGGTATTCTTTGGCGATAGGCTCTTTCACCTTGATAATCATATCCGCATTGTCATAAACCTCTTCGATGGTAGGTAACAACCGGGCTCCGGCTTCAAGGTAGTCCTCATCCATAAAACCGCTGCCTTCTCCCGCTGTCGACTGTACATATACAGTGTGCCCTGCTTTTACAAGATCCAAAACTCCACCCGGTGTGAGTGCTACCCTGTTCTCATTTGTCTTAATTTCTTTTGGAACACCTATAATCATTTTTACTGCTTTTTTATAAAATTCAAATCAAAATAACAAAAGTGTATGAGTGTAAAATATGAAATTTATCATCGTAAAGTAATGATTAATCGCAGGTTTAAAGCTAAAGTGAACCCGTAGCAATACTAAGACGAAGAGATGAAAACTAATGGATAGAATGCTGAATTAAATCAGGCATTAAAGTCATACGTAGCAATGGCATCAGAAAGTTTGTCCAGGAACGTTTTAATATGTTTGCCAATCATCATTTTTACAACTGAACTCATTTCGGCTTTTAATGTAAGCTTGACTTTTGTATCATTCTCCCCGACTTCCTTAAGCTGAATCCATAAATTAAAGGCCACGGGCGAAGATACCGATTCAAACTTTATGGTTTTAAATGGTTCTTTATCTATAATGCGCAGTCCCAGAACACCTGCATTTTCAACCTTAAAAAAAACTGCATCCTCTTCAATGCGGTCCAGCTGAATCTGATCTTCAGGCAGACGATCCAGATGTTTTTTGATATTTGTTAAATCTGAAAGCACCCCGAAGGCTTGCTCCTGAGGTGCTGTTATCGTTTTAATTTCACTTTCGAATTTTACCATATGGTCAGGCCGGGTTCCAGTTTGAAGGATCTTTACGCCATTCCTTCAGGGTGTCAATATTATTTTTAGAAATATATTTGGTCTCTAATGCAACTTCAATCAGTGTGTCATAATCACTTAGCGTTGTCAATTCAACACCAGCTTCTTTAAAGGCATCTTTAGCAACCTGAAAGCCATAAGTAAAAATTGCCATCATACCGACTACCTCACAGTTGTCATTTTCAACCGCTTTTACCGCAGCTAAACTGCTGCCCCCGGTTGATATAAGATCTTCAATTACCACAACTTTCATTCCGGGTTTAAGATCACCTTCAATCAGGTTTTCCAGACCGTGATCTTTTCTTGAGGAACGAATATAAACAAAGGGCAGTCCAAGTTCTTCAGCAACCATGGCACCCTGTGCAATGGCACCGGTTGCCACACCTGCAATGGCATCAACATGTTCATATTTTTCAAGTATCAGCCTGGCAAGCTGTATTTTAATGTAATTTCTTATTTCAGGATATGACAACGTTTTTCTGTTGTCGCAATATATTGGTGATTCCCAGCCTGAAGCCCAGATGAACGGGTTGGTGGGTTGTAGTTTTATTGCTTTTATTCCGAGGAGCTTTTCAGCAACCTGACGTTTTAACTTATCCATTTTTGACTTATTTATTTAAGCCGCAAATTTAATGTAAAATTGTAAGCATGAAAAATTGAAGTTGTATAATATTCAGCTGATTTTGAATTATTACCTCTATACCTAAGTATACACATGAAAATCCCGTAATTGCCGGTATAAATTTTTATATTTGAATAATCTGATATATTAAATCAAAACAGGAAGTTTATCCGGATTTTTATGGAAACAAACTACAGCTATTTTAACAGGGACCTGAGTTGGCTGCACTTCAATCACAGGGTTTTAAATGAGGCCCGGGATAAATCACTGCCCTTATACGAGCGCATTAAGTTTTTAGCGATCTATTCCAATAATCTGGAGGAATTTTACAGGGTCAGAATAAGCTATTACAGGAATCTGATACGTGAGCTTCCGGAAGATGATTCTAAATTTCAGCGGGTACAGCCCATTAAACTGATTGATGAAATCAACGGGCTGGTTAGTCAGCATCAGGCCGAATTCAGCGAGATATTCAATAACGAAATACTGCCGGAACTAAGAAACAACAGGATTTTTCTTTTGCGAAGAAAGGATAAGCTGAGCAAATCTCAGCAGGCTTATTCCAAACAGATCTTTTTGAGTAATGTATTACCGTCTTTACAACCAGTTCTGCTAAAAAAACGAAGGGTTAAGCCTTTTCTGAAAACGGGTCAGGTGTATGTTTGTATAAAGTTTTACAGAACCGGTATACCAACCTGGCTGCAGAAATGTGTATATGGTATTGTTAAAATTCCGACGGATCATGACGTGGCCCGTTTTATTGAATTACCTGAAGAGAAGGGGAATTATTACATTATGTTTCTTGAGGATCTGATTATGCGGAACATCAGTACTATCTTTCCGGGATATTCTGTAAGTGACTGGTATAATATTAAAGTGACACGTGATGCGGACCTGGAATATGATGATTATGTGGGAGAGGACCTGATTGATGTTATTGAAAGAATTGGCAGTGCCAGAGAACTGGGACACCCTAACCGTTTTCAGTTTGATTATAAGATGCCGGCCGGCATGATTGAGTTTTTAAAGGCAACATTCGACCTTGAAGACAGGGACCTTGTTAAAGGTGGGGCAATACATAATTTCAGAGACTTTTTTAACTTCCCGAACCCTATGGCTCCACGGTTGGAGAATGAGAAAAATATTCCGCTAAGGGTACGCGAACTGGATGAGGTTGATTCGTTGATAAATGAGTTTAGCCGGAAAGAGTACATGTTGCATTTTCCGTATCAGACTTATAATTACTTTATCAGGTTTTTACAGGAGGCCGCCAATGATCCTAACGTTTCCGAAATTAAAGCAACACAGTATCGCGTAGCTGCAAACTCCGCTGTTGTAGACGCCCTGATAACTGCTGCTGAAAACGGTAAAAAAGTAACAGTTTTTGTTGAGCTAAAAGCCCGGTTTGATGAAGAAGCCAATCTGCGCCATGCACGGGATATGAAGCAGGCAGGGATAAAAATAATCTACAGTATCCCAGGTCTTAAGGTTCATGCAAAAGTTGCACTTGTGATCCGACAGATGGACGATGGTTCAGATCAGAGTGTTGCCTATATGGCCACAGGAAATTTTAATGAAAGGACTGCACGTCTGTATTGCGATCATGGGTTTTTTACATCTGAAAAACATATTATTGATGAGTTAAAGTCACTGTTTAATTATCTGGAAGACCAGCGTTTAAAACCAAAGTTTAGCCATATTCTTGTTCCGAACTTTAATATGGTGGAACGCTTCTCGGAGCTTATTGACCAGGAGATCAGGCATGTTAAAAACGGTCATGAAGGATATATCTGTCTGAAGATGAATGGGCTGGAAGATCCGGTGATGGTTGATATGTTATACCGGGCAAGTGAACATGGTGTGAAAATTGATTTGATTGTGAGAGGAATCTGTATTCTGGTTCCGAATCAGAAGTACAGCAAAAATATAAGGCTCATCCGTATAATAGACCGGTTTCTGGAACATGACCGCTTATTTGTGTTTGGAAACAACGGAAAGGAAATTGTGTATACCGGCTCCGCTGACTGGATGAGACGAAATCTCTACAGACGTATTGAATGTGTTTTCCCCGTAACCAATAAAAAGATTAAAAAAGAGCTGATTGATCTATTGAATATTCAGTTGAATGATAATGTCAAGGCCAGACTGATTGGTGATGATATGCTGAATAAACGCATTAAACGTACAGGAAACCCGGTACGGTCCCAGGTGGAAATATACAGGTACCTTAAACAAAAAGAAGACGCAAAGCGCTCTGAAGACTGATCATGCCTTCAGTATCTCGTTGAGAAAACGATTCAGCGGATATAAAGTGGAATATGTCTTTCTGCATTCTTCCAGTAAATCAGCACTTTTGAGAAGGGATGAATCCAGTTGACGCATGCCTACATACGATTTTTTACGGATCAGATCAATATGTGGCCACTCTTTGTCAAAACCTTTGGGTGCAGTTTTGAGCTCTTCACCCCATACCTCGCCAAACATGGAGCGGAACTTACTGTTGTTGATGATCTCAAGATACTCTTCAGGAGATTCATATATGGCATCTCTTATCGCTTTTAATTCAGGCCCCTGAGGCATATAACATCCACCGCCAATGAAACAGTTGTCCGGTTCAATATGAAAATAATAACCTGCGTAAATACTTTTTCTGCCACCCGGTGCCATATAGGTTCCGAAGTTTGTTTTGTAGGGTGATTTGTCCGGTGAAAACCTGACATCCCGGAAAATTCTGAAGATACATTTCCTGGGATCCAGTAAGGGTATATCCGGGTCAATGGTTCTTAATTCGTTGATTAGGAGTTCGGTGAACGCTGTAAATGTCTTTTTGGCAGTGTCGTATCTTTTGCGGTTTTCGTTAAACCATTCCCTGTTGTTGTTCTGTTTCAGGTCCGTCAGAAAAGTAAGAATTTGTTCCATTTTGGTGCCATTTAAATTGTGATTTAACCACTGAGTTGAGCAATGTGAAGCCGGAGCTTAATTTAATAAACCAGACTGTTTTTTTTTAGTTCATTTTACTATCTTTGAGGCTTCATTTTTAGCACTATAAATTAAAAACTAATTTCGGAAAACTGACAAGATGAAACGCACAAAAATTAAAGATCTGCTTAAATTTGATACGTTTGGAGGAGAGGTAAATGTAAAAGGTTGGGTACGAACCAAAAGAGGTAATAAACAGGTGAATTTCATCGCCCTGAATGACGGTTCTTCCATCAATAATTTACAAATTGTGGTCGATGTTGCCGGTTTTTCTGAGGACGTTTTGAAAAAGGTGACTACCGGTGCAGCTGTATCTGTAAACGGAACTGTAACGGAATCACAGGGTAGTGGACAGAAAGTGGAGTTGCTTGCTACTAAACTGGAAGTTCTTGGCGTTGCTGATCCGGATAAATACCCGTTGCAACCTAAAAAACACTCTTTGGAGTTTTTACGTGAAATTGCCCATTTAAGGTTCAGAACAAACACATTTGGTGCCATTACACGGGTGCGCCATGCGATGATTTTTGCGGTTCACAATTTTTTCACCGAAAAAGGTTTTGTAAACGTGCATACACCTATCATTACAGCTTCCGATGCGGAAGGAGCAGGTGAAATGTTCCGCGTAAGTACATTTGATCCTAAAAATATTCCGTTGACAGAGGAGGGTGATGTGGACTGGAAGAAGGATTTCTTTGGACGTGAGACGAGTCTTACCGTGTCGGGTCAGCTTGAAGGTGAACTTGCTGCCATGGCAATGGGCGAGATTTACACATTCGGCCCCACCTTCAGAGCAGAAAACTCAAATACTTCCCGTCATTTGTCAGAGTTTTGGATGATAGAACCTGAAATGGCGTTTTATGATATTCACGATAACATGGATCTGGCAGAAGAATTCCTGAAGTATTTGATAAAATATGCCCTGGATAATTGTCGTGAAGATCTTGAATTTCTCAGTAACCGTCAGCAGGAAGAGGAGAAAAACAAGCCACAGAATGAGCGCAGCATAGAACTGATTGAAAAACTTGAATTTGTGCTGGCGAACAATTTTGAACGGTTGACCTATTCAGAGGCGATTGATATTCTGATGAATTCAAAGCCGCAGAAAAAAGGACAGTTTAATTATCCTGTTGATGGTTTCGGTACTGACCTTCAGAGTGAGCACGAACGTTACCTGGTAGAAAAGCATTTTAAAAAACCCGTAATTCTTACAGACTATCCCCGGGATATCAAAGCATTTTATATGAAACAGAATGAGGATGGGAAAACCGTTCGCGCAATGGATATTCTTTTTCCGGGTATCGGTGAAATTGTAGGGGGATCGCAAAGGGAAGAAAACCTGGACAAACTGCAAAACCGCATCAATGAACTGGACATGTCGGTAACAGAATTATGGTGGTATCTTGATACCCGAAGGTTTGGGTCTGCCGTACACAGTGGCTTTGGTCTTGGTTTTGAGCGACTGATGTTGTTTGTTACCGGTATGGGTAATATTCGTGATGTTATACCTTTCCCTCGTGCGCCTAAAACTGCTGAGTTTTAGAGAATAACAGCGAAAAACTATCGTAGTGACATAATGTAAAAAACTGGTTAATAACTACTTTCTTAACAAAAGTTAATTCGTGACGAATATAATTATATTAGTCTCCTGAAAAATAACTTTTAAGGATGGAAAATAATCAGATCACTAAACTTTCACCCGCCAAGATGACCCTGGTGGGTGTTCAATTTTTATTTGTTGCGTTTGGGGCAACGGTGCTTGTCCCCCTACTTGTGGGTATTGATCCGGCGGTTGCTTTGTTTACTGCAGGTGTGGGTACCTTAATATTTCACCTCATAACCAAAGGTATGGTTCCTGTGTTTCTGGGGAGTAGTTTCGCTTTTATTGCACCGATATTAAAAGCAACTGAGCTTTACGGATTACCCGGAGCATTATCAGGCCTTATTGCAGTAGGTTTGGTTTACGGTATCGTGTCCCTGTTGATTAAATGGCGGGGAATAAAGTTTGTGGAACGATTATTTCCGCCAATTGTTGTCGGTCCCGTTATTATGGTCATCGGTTTGTCACTGGCTTCAGCCGGTGTGGATATGGCTAAAACAAACTGGGTGTTAGCTGTAGTTTCATTATTATCTGCAATTGCGGTAGTAACCTTTGCCAAAGGTGTTTTAAAACTTATTCCGGTATTTGTCGGCATTGTTGTCGGTTATATTGTTGCCCTCGTCTGGGGTAAGGTCGACTATTCTGCCCTTGCGTCAGCATCATGGTTTCAGCTGCCTGAGTTTACAAAACCGGAATTCAGCTGGCATGCAATCCTCTTTATGTTACCGGTAGCTATAGCACCGATTATTGAACATATTGGTGACATGTACACGATAAGTAATGTTGCAGGGAAAAATTTCGTGGAAAAACCCGGTTTGAACCGGACCTTGTTGGGTGATGGTATTGCTACGGCCTTTGCCGGTTTTCTGGGAGGACCTCCTAATACCACTTATTCTGAGGTCACCGGAGCCATTAGTCTGACAAAGGTGACTAATCCAAGAGTTTTGCAGATCGCGGCTGTCACGGGTATCGTGTTTTCGGTAATCGGAAAAGTAAGTGGTTTCCTGAAAACCATTCCGCAATCGGTGCTGGGAGGCATAATGGTTTTGCTTTTTGGTATGATTGCAAGTGTAGGGATTAAATCACTGATCGATTCCAAAACCGATATGAATAAAACAAGAAACCAGGTGATCATATCTGTAATTCTGACAATAGGAATTGGTGGAGCTGTTATGAGTTGGGGTCGGTTCTCGCTATCAGGAATCGGACTGGCAAGTGTGGTCGGCGTATTGTTAAATCTGGTTCTGCCTAACAAAAAAGAAGAAGCTTCATAACTTTCTGCATAATAATATCTGATGTCCTGTAAGATTTGCATTGCAACTTACAGGACATTTTGTTATTAAATGTTATAATCCACGCAGGCTCTGTCTGCAAGGCTTTCACGAATAAGCTTAGCCACCTCCAGATGTTTGGGATGGTTGGCGTATGTTTTTAATGCATCAAAATCTTTTACAATTACTGTTAATCCAAGGTGAAATTTTTCATCCGGATTCTGATTGAGGCCTGCTTCAATGCTTTCTATTTCAGGGATTTCATGTTTTAGATTTTCCAGTTTAATCGCAATATCTTCGAGGAATGCATCGCTGCTGTTGTTGAATTTGAAAAGGACAATATGCTTTATCATACTTTAATTATTTATTAAGTTATTTGAAAAATAAAGAGATTAAATTTTCTGATTTATTATTAAATTATCTAAATTTACGTGAATTGAATTGTAACACGATAAATTTTGGTTTCTGAAGGCTCAAAATTAGCAAAAAATGCCTGATAAAACACCTTATTTCTATGGGAGATAATACGCTATCTGATATACTGGGTTTGATTATACCGTCTGGTGTATGTGTGTTGGAGGATGGAAAAATTATATGGTTAAATGATTCAGATAACATACTGAATCCTGATAATAAAACACCTGAACAACTTTCTGATATCATAACAGATAAAGACCGTTTAAAGGAACTTTCGGCTCAGTTGAGCTTACTTAAAAAAAGTAATCAGTTTCTTTATTCTAAGCCGGTTAATGTTAATTCTGTGTCTTGTTATATAAATATTAAAAACCTTGGGAGTATACAGAACTATAATCAGGTTTTTGCCGTCAATTTTATTAAGATCACAGAAAAAAGCGGGGAGGCTGTTCCTGAGCATTTAATTAAAACTCTGGGATCAGTGAACGTTGATTATTATGTAAAGAACTTAGGTGTACCCTTCAGCCTGTTTTATATTATACGTAATGAAGATCATACTCCTGTTGACCTTAAGTTTCTGACTGTCAATCAGGCTTATGCTGAAATGTCATCACGGAAGGAAGACGAACTGATTGGGGCGCGGTACAGTGATATTTACAGTACCATAGATGAAGACTTTGTCAGTTTGCTTGGGGGAATATCTCAGGAAAGAGGTGCAGCGAAGTTTATTGATTTCGAAAAGGGACTGAAACGGTATTCTGAGATAAGTGCATACAGTCCGATCGATGATATTGTGGGTTGTGTATACAATGATATAACAGACCTGGTTCTTGCCAATAAAAGCCTGCAACAGGAAGAGGAGTACATCCGTACGCTGGTAGAGGTAAATCCGGATATCATATTTGTATTCGACAAGGACGGGGTGTTTAAAGATTGTCATGCATCAGATACAGGAAAGTTGTTTGTGGGCATCAAAGAATTCATAGGTAAAAACATTTATGATGTAATGTCGCCTGAGCTGGCTGCAAAAACGCACAGTCATATAACTTCTGTTACCGAAACTAAGCGGCTGGAGGAGTTTCAGTATGATCTGGAATTCCCGGATGGCATCCGTTTTTTTGAAGCCCGGATGGTTCCTCATAATGTGGATAAGGTGGTTTGCATTGTAAGGGATATTACACGGATGAAAGAAGATCAGAAAGAACTGGAGAAAAAGCGCAATGAGGTACTTGACAATAACCAGTTTCTGACAGAGGTCATGGAAGGTGTGGGATATCCGTTATGGGTTATCGATGTGCAGAACGACAAGAAGATGATTATCAGGGATCTGAATTCACAGTACCAGGAAGTATTCGGAATTGAGACTATAAATATGAAAGGCCTTGATATTGAAGAAAAGCGCCGGTTTTATGATAAAGCATATGTGGATAATGTGATCTCGCATTACTATAATTGTATCAAAACAAAAAAGCCTGAAACGCATGAGCGGGTGCTCATTAGCAATGAAACCCGCAGACGGATATACCTCCTGGTTACACTAATGCCAAAACTGGATGAGAATGGCAATGTGTACCGGATCATCGGTTCTGCAACTGATATAACAGGGCTGAAACAAACACAGGATGACCTGATTATGGCCAAGGAAAAGGCCCTTGAAGCGGATAAACTAAAATCAACCTTCCTGGCTAATATGAGCCATGAAATACGGACACCGCTAAATTCCATAACCGGTTTCAGTGAACTGATACAGGACGAGGATCTTACACCTGAAGAACGGCAGGACATGTGCCGCATTATAGAAAAGAACAGTAATCAGTTGCTGAAGCTTGTAAATGATATCATTGAAATTTCAAAAATTGAAAGTGAGCAGATTAAGCTTATTTTCAGGAATTTTGATATTAACCACCTGATGAATGAACTGGTTCAGGAAATAGAACTCGACATGTACCGTAAAAGAAAGGTTCTGCCATTCAAGGTGAATAAAGGATTTAAAGAAGGTTTTGTGTTCAGCTCTGATGAGTTCAGGATTAAACAGATTTTCCAGCATCTGCTCGATAATGCACTGAAATTTACATCAGAAGGTGAAATAGAGTTTGGTTACGAAGCTCTTGGTAAATCGGAAGAGGTCGAATTTTTTGTACGGGACACTGGTATCGGTATACCGGAAGATAAACAGGATTCCATATTTGAGTTATTCCGACAGTTGGATGAAAGCAGCACGCGTAAGTATGGTGGTACAGGACTTGGCCTTTCTATCTGTAAACGCCTGGTAACAGCACTGGAAGGAAAAATGTGGGTGGAGTCAAAAGTTAACGAGGGAGCAACATTCCGCTTCAGGTTGAAAAATGTAACCGGCCCTATCGATTAAACTTACTTGAAAACATTTCCGTTGGCAATTTCCCAAAGTTGTATGTAGGCTGATTTTATAATCAGTTCCATGTTATCATATGCAATTTCACCGGTTTCGTCCCAGGGTTGATGATAGTCGTTGTGCCAGCCTGCGAGAAAATAACTTACCGGTATTCCTTTCATGGAGAACGAGGTGTGATCACTACCGCCCCGTGGCAAAGAGCGTGGAGAAAAGGTGATTTTCAGATCCACATCATATTTTTTCAGGCCTTCTTCAATAGTGGACTGCAGTGCCGGAACGGAACCGGTATAAACCATTTTAGCTTTGTGCCTTATGGTATCTCTTTCGTCCAGTCTTCCGATCATATCAAAATTCATGTAATACAGTACAGAATCGCTTGTGGGGTGATCCGCAAAATACCTCGATCCAAGCAGGCCTTTTTCCTCTGCGGTCCATGCTGCAAAAATCATATTGTATTTAGGCTTGATCCCACTTTCTTTAAATGCCTCTGCCAGCATCATAACGGCCACGGTTCCTGATCCGTTATCGTCGGCACCATTGTAAATCCGTCCTTCGTAGGTGCCAAGATGATCAAAATGTGCACCAACAACAACAGATTTTGTGCTGTCCTCACCTTTAACCAAGGCGAGCACATTCTTAACTTTAATAAGTTCCTCCTCCCTTGTTACCTCCAGGTTGATAGTTTTGGAGTGCATGGTTTTCAGCCGGGCTTCAAGGTTGTTGATCCGGAAATTATAAAAATCCTCAACTGAATAGTCTGATCCTGCCAGCAGAGCACTTCCGGCACGTTTGCTCACTTCAAGCACAACCATGTTATCTCCTGTCGCTTCCGGGATTCTGTATCTGTGTGCCGTAACACCCCAGGGTGTATTGCCCTCGTACCATTTGCGAGCACTGTATTTGTATATATTACTTTCTGCGATTCCGGGGAAATCTATAGTTGGGTTTACAAAGATTACCGCTGCAGCACCTTTTTCTTTGGCCAGATCAACCTTGTCCTGTTCAAGTTCAGATACATTTATATTTTTGCCTGCATTGGTAAAATACCTTGCCAGTTCTGATTCCATGTCCATATAGCCCGGAAAACCCCGAAGTGCAACAACAATTTTACCTTTTACATCCAATCCTTTATACGCGTCATAATTCAGCCGGGAATTTCTGAGGCCATAACCCACGAAAACATAGGCATGGTTCAATGCAAAGGAGGAGGAATACCCTGAAATTAGATTAAAATCCGTTTTTGCCGGAAATATAAAGGCGTTTGTGTTGTCCTTAACTGTTAGTCTGCCTTCAAACAATCTTGGTGCTTTAATCAGGTCAAAAGTCTGAAAATAGTCAACATCGCTGTCGTCCTGATATCGTATATGCTGATATGGTTTCAGTCTGTCTCCCGGTTCCAGTCCGGCATACATAAACATGGAACGGATATATTCTGCAGCGGACTCAATTCCTCGTGTGCCCGGTTCCCTGCCGTTTGTCCAGTCAGAGGCCAGAAACTGCAGCTGTGCCTGAATTTTTTGTTGGGTGATGCTGTTGAATCCTTTATCGAATAGTTCATCCTGACTAAATACATGGAATGATATGGAAATCAATAGGAAAGAAAAGATCTTTTTCATAATGCCAAGTTAAATGAGGTATTAAATATACACATTTCTTTTATTGTATGGATTTATGCCATTTGCTATCTTCAAATCTTTCATATGGTTTAGGATCACGCAACAAAGCAAACGGTTTCTTAGCTGAGACTGATTTAAACACTTAGGTCAGGCTTGGAAAATAATGGTAAAGATATGTGATTTTTAAAGGTGATTCTGTTCCCGTTTTCTTCAAAGAAACGGTGCGTTCCCGCGGTGGCAAAAATATTGTACCCTTTTTGTTTCAGCATCCTTGCACTCTCCAGTAATTCCAGTTTTGAACGTGCAGGTCCTGCGTTCGGCGTAGCTTCCAAGCTACGTCGTTTTAAATAACTAAGCTCCAACTTAGTTAATATTGCTAATTGCTAAATAAAAACGGATTGAATTTTGTAAATTTGAAAGGTTATCTTAAATCTAATTCAAATGACAACTGGTTATCAAATTCAGGATCAGGGTGCATTGTACTATGTTACATTTCAGATTGTAAACTGGATAGATTTATTTACACGTAAGATCTACAAAGATATCGTTATAGATAGTTTAAAATTTTGCCAGGAAAATAAAGGTTTGGAAATCTATGCTTATGTTTTAATGAGCAATCATATGCATTTATTAATCAGAAGTGAGAAAGAGATATTAAGTGATACAATTCGTGATTTTAAAAGCTATACGGCAAAAGAGTTTTTAAAAGTGATTGATTCTGTTGAAGAAAGCAGAAAAGAATGGATGTTAAATTTATTTGAATTTGCAGCAAACAAGCATAAACGTAATTCTAAATTTCAGATCTGGACACATGAAAATCACGCCGATTTAATTTACAGCAATAAATTTATTGATCAGAAAATTAACTATATTCACGAAAATCCGGTAAGGTCCGGAATAGTAGAAAATGCTGAAGATTATATGTATTCAAGTGCTGGTGTTTATGCCGGACAGAAAGGTTTGTTGGATGTAGAGATTATGAATATGCCTATTGAGAAGTTGAAATCATTAAGGACAATCAAATAATAGAGTTATCTTTACCAAGTAGGTATGTTACAGGTCATAGGCCATAGATTAAACATGACGTAGGCTGTAGCCTACGCCAAACAAGGGAGCACCATCGCAATCTAATGAAGCCCTTTGGTATTACTTTTATCAAAATTACGAGCCATGATGAACGTATTTTATTATTATTACTACCTTTTTTATACAAAGATATTGCCAGATAATCAGCCACATTCGACAGTTATTTTTACTTTAAGTTTTTCATTTTCTCTTTTTGTTAATGGTTTATTGAGTTTAGTTGCAGCGTATACAGTTGATTATAACATGTCGAATTACGTAATGGTAGGGATATTTGTTATAATAATGTTCGTAAATTATTTGGTATTCTATAGAACAGGAAAAGGGAAACAGTTAGTGAAAGAAAAACCTAAGTTTTTCAATAATCACAAATTGTCAATATTATTTACTCTAATATTTTTCTTAATCACAACTTCATACCTTTTCTGGGGACCAATTCTTATAAAGTATATATTAGCTAAATGAAACAAAAAAGCCAGAGAAATTGGGCTTTTTTACTTTATGGAGCAGCAATGTTTTTATTAAAGAAGTTTTAAATATTCTCTTGGTAAGGAGAGTTTTAATCATTTTAAAAACAATATTTTTTTCTTCTTGGTAGAGTTCCTACGTTGGGCGTAGTCTTTAACTACGTCCCGGTTCGGCGTAGTTGCTAAGCTCATAGCCTTTAGCCTACGCCAAACTTTAGCATAAAAAAGAGACCGGAATAAATCCGGCCTCAGTCCTAAAAACTAATAGTTAATATTGAGATTTCAGGGGCGAAAAATCTTTACTTATAATCGTTCCAGCTTTTAATCGCAATATCAGCCTCACTCATTTTACAGAATGAATAGATAAAGGCGCTTGCCAGACGGGCATTGGTGATCAACGGAATGTTGAAGTCGATGGCGCTGCGACGAATGTAATAGCCGTTGTTCAATTCTCCCTGTGTCAGGTTCTTTGGAATATTTACCACCAGGTCGATTTTCTTTTCACGGATATATTCCAGTGTATTCGGATGTTTGTCCGGTTCATCCGGCCAGTGCAGGTGCGTTGATTCCACCCCGTTTTCTTCAAAGAAACGGTGCGTTCCCGCGGTGGCAAAAATATTGTACCCTTTTTGTTTCAGCATCCTTGCACTCTCCAGTAATTCCAGTTTTGAACGTGCAGGTCCCGACGAAATAAGGATGTTCTTTTTTGGAATATTATAACCTACTGACAGCATAGCCTGCAGAATCGCTTCGTAATAGTTTTCCCCGATACAGCCAACCTCTCCGGTTGAAGACATGTCAACACCCAGAACCGGGTCAGCCTTTAACAGACGTGTAAAGGAGAACTGTGGTGCTTTGATCCCAACATAATCAAGGTCGAATGCACTTTTGGATGGTTTCTCCACATCCTGTCCCAGCATCACTTTGGTCGCCAGTTCAACAAGATTCACCTTTAATACTTTGGATACAAACGGGAAGCTTCGTGAAGCCCTCAGGTTACATTCGATAACTTTAATATCGTTATCTTTTGCCAGCAGCTGCATGTTAAACGGTCCGGTTATATCCAGTGCTTTTGCAATGCTGCGTGAGATTTTCTTAATTCTGCGAATGGTCTCGATATACAGTTTCTGTGGTGGGAACACGATGGTTGCATCACCGGAGTGAACACCAGCAAATTCCACATGCTCTGAAATGGCATAGGCGACAACTTCACCATTTTTAGCAACCGCATCAATTTCGATTTCCTTGGCCTGTTCAATAAATTCAGATACCACCACCGGATACTGTTTGGATACATTGGCTGCCAGGGTCAGGAAATCAGCGAGCTCATCACGGTTAGATACCACGTTCATGGCGGCACCAGAAAGAACATACGAAGGCCTTACCAGGACAGGGAAGCCAACCTCGTCCACAAATTTGAAAATATCGTCGATGCTGGTCAGCTCCTTCCACCTTGGCTGATCGATGCCCAGTTCATCAAGCATAGCAGAAAACTTCTGGCGGTTCTCAGCATTATCAATTTTCACAGCCGAAGTCCCCATGATCGGCACATTCTGGTTGTGAAGCCTCATGGCAAGGTTGTTCGGAATCTGGCCACCTACAGAAACGATGACGCCTTTCGGAACTTCCAGATCGTAAACGTCCAGTACGCGTTCGAATGACAGTTCATCAAAATAAAGCCGGTCACACACATCGTAGTCTGTACTTACCGTTTCAGGGTTATAGTTGATCATGATGCTTCTGTGTCCCTCATCATGAATGGTTTTAATCGCTGTCACGCTACACCAGTCGAATTCCACCGAACTACCAATTCGATATGCTCCTGAGCCCAAAACGATAACAGATTTGTCATCATTGTAAAATTCAATATCATGTGAACCGGCCGAGTAGGTCAGATACAGATAGTTTGTCTGAGCCGGATACTCTCCGGCTAACGTATCAATTTGTTTGACAAACGGAGTAATGCCCCGGGATTTTCTGTATTTCCTAACCGTAATCTGATCGTCAGCTATTTTATCTGAAGAACTGTTCAGTACTTCTCTGGCCAGCTGAAAATCGGAATAACCCAACTGTTTCGCTCTGAGCAGGAGTTGGTCGGATACATCCTCAATTTTTTTAAATCCGTTCAGTTCCTTTTTTAGTTCTGTGATATTCTGAAGTTTCTGTAGAAACCAGTGATCAATCTTTGTCAGTGCATGAATCTGTTCCAGGGTATACCCGTCCTGTAATGCTTCAGATATGGCAAAAATACGTTGATCTGTTGGCTCGGATAGCTCTTTTTCAACGTCATCGGTAAAAAATTTCTGGTTCGAAACAAAGCCGTGCATGCCTTGTCCCACCATGCGTAATCCCTTTTGTATTGCTTCCTCAAAAGTACGGCCAATAGCCATAATTTCACCCACACTCTTCATGCTGGATCCAATCTGTTTTGAAACACCTGAAAATTTATTCAGGTCCCAGCGTGGAATTTTACAGACAATATAATCCAGTGCCGGTTCAAAACACGCTGTTGTTGTTTTGGTTACCGAGTTTTTGAGTTCATGCAGACCGTATCCCAGACCCAGTTTCGCTGCCACAAAAGCCAGTGGATATCCGGTGGCTTTTGATGCCAGTGCAGAAGACCGGCTCAAACGGGCATTGACCTCGATTACGCGGTAATCTTCAGAATTCGGATCAAGTGCATACTGTACGTTACATTCACCAACAATTCCGATATCGCGGATGATTTTTATAGCAATCTCCCGCAGTTTATGATATTCACTGTTTGTAAGGGTTTGCGATGGTGCCACAACAATGCTTTCACCCGTATGTATGCCAAGCGGGTCAAAGTTTTCCATGTTACATACGGTGATACAGTTATCATACTGATCACGCACCACCTCATATTCAACTTCCTTCCAGCCTTTCAGTGACTCTTCAACCAGAACCTGAGGTGAATATGCAAATGCTGTCTGGGTTAGTTTGTAAAGCTCATCATCGTTTTTGCAAAAACCGCTGCCCAGTCCGCCCAGCGCATATGCTGCTCTGACAATTAACGGATAGCCAATTGTTTTGGCTGCTTCCATGGCTTCAGCAACGTTGTAACAGGGAATACTTACCGGGGTTTTAATGTCTATTTTACGTAAATTATCGGCAAATATTTTACGGTCCTCCGTATCGATGATGGCTTGAACCGGTGTTCCTAAAACCCGGACATTATACTTTTCAAGGATGCCTCCTTCATAGAGTTTTACACCGCAGTTCAGCGCTGTCTGGCCACCGAATGCGAGCAGTATCCCATCAGGATTTTCTTTTTTTATAACTTGTTCAACGAAATATGGGGTAACGGGTAGAAAATAGACTTTGTCGGCTATGTGTTCTGAGGTTTGTACTGTAGCAATATTCGGGTTGACCAAAACTGTGTAAATTCCTTCTTCCCTTAATGCTTTTAATGCTTGTGACCCGGAATAATCAAATTCGCCGGCTTCTCCGATTTTTAAGGCTCCGGATCCAAGAATAACTACTTTTTTGGTTTCCTCTAACAGTTGATTTCCCATGAATGAATTTTGTTTTTTGGATGATAAAATAGTGAGTTTGGAACCCACTGATTTCTGAGTTTTTAACGCTTTAAAAAACCTGCCGCAAAAATATAAAAATATTTGCAAAAATATTGGCTGGTTTTAAAATAAATGAATAATTTTGCAACGATTTTGAATATTTATTCAATTATTGTGAAGCAGAAAACAGAGCGGTTATTAGCGATAAGGGAAGTCATTCTGGAGAATAAGGTTAACAACCAGGACGAACTTCTGAAACTCGTGCAGCGTAAGGGTTTTGATTTAACCCAGGCCACGCTTTCACGGGATCTGAAGCAGCTGAAAGTCGCCAAGGTTCCGCTTCCGGAAGGTGAATATGTGTATACCATTCCGGGAGTTAAGAACATTTCTGATGAAGCAGGAAACCGGTTTATGGCACAGGGATGGCTTTCGATAGAGTTTTCCGGAAATATGGCCGTTATTAAAACCAAGCCAGGATTCGCCAATGGCATAGCTTCCATCATTGATTTGCGTGGTGCATACGAAATCTTAGGAACGATTGCCGGTGACGATACGATTCTGGTTATTCTAAAGGAGGGGTTTTCCAGGTCGAGTGTGATGACGGTTTTTTCGCTTCTGTTTCCAGGGATTAGTTAATTAGAGGTTTTACTTAGCTTTTGGAGTTATATATATGAAACCCGTTGAAGTAAAAGTGGCAAGTGATGAGCATCTGGTATTTGTCGACGATATATTGTCGACAATTGCAGCTGCAGCAAAGGTAAGAGGGACAGGTATTGCCAAGCGATCTCCGGATTATATTGCTGATAAAATCAGGGAGGGAAAGGCGATTATTGCCCTTCATGAAAATAAATTTGTTGGGTTCTGTTACATTGAAACGTGGCAGGGTAAAAAGTTTGTGGCCAATTCAGGTTTGATTGTGGCGGATGATTATCGCGGACAGGGAATAGCTACAAAAATAAAGCAAAAGGCATTTCAGTTATCGCGTGACAAATTTCCGAATTCAAAGTTATTCGGATTGACGACCGGTCTGGCGGTGATGAAAATAAATTCGGAACTCGGATACAAACCTGTAACATTTTCTGAGTTAACTGAAGATGATTCGTTTTGGAAAGGTTGTGAAAGTTGCGTAAATTACGATATACTTTTAAGAACGAATCGCCGTCATTGTTTGTGTACTGCCATGTTATTCGATCCTACAAAGGATGTGAAACCGGTTAAGGTGGAGGAAACAGTGCAAAAGTCAAGAGAACGGTGGCAAAAATTTAAGGAACAATTAAAAAAGAAAGCAAAAAACACGGGAATTTTTTCCCTGTTTTAAATTCGGATTTTAAAAATGAAGGAAAAAGTTCTATTAGCGTTCAGTGGAGGTTTGGATACCTCGTTTTGTGCAAAGTATCTTTCAGTCGATAAGGGTCTGGAAGTGTATACTGCGGTTGCCAATACGGGTGGATTTTCAAAAGAAGAGCTGGCCGTTATTGAGGAAAAAGCTTATAAACTGGGTTCAGTAAAGCATGTGGCACTGGATGTGACGGATCAGTATTACAATAACAGTATCCGTTACATGGTTTACGGAAACGTACTGCGTAACGGCACCTATCCCATTTCTGTGAGCTCAGAACGCATTTTTCAGGCGATTGCCATAATTGAATATGCAAAACAAATTAAGGCAGATTATGTGGCGCACGGAAGCACAGGTGCCGGGAATGATCAGGTAAGATTTGACCTGACTTTTGATGTGTTGGCTCCCGAAATAAAGATTCTGACACCAACAAGGGACATGACCCTTACGCGGGAATACGAGATTAACTATCTGAAAGAACATGGTGTAGTAGCCGACTGGACAAAGATGGAGTATTCCATCAATAAAGGTCTCTGGGGAACCAGTATCGGAGGGAAGGAAACCCTGACATCTGAAAAAACACTTCCGGAATCAGCTTATCCTACACCGATGACCAAAAGTGGTGAAGGAGAGTTGGTGATCACCTTTGACAAAGGTGAAGTAAAAGGTGTAAACGGAACCAAATTTGAAAACCCGGTAGATGCCATTCGTAAGATAGAGGAACTGGCAGGTCCCTGGGGTGTTGGCCGCGATATGCACATTGGCGATACGATTATTGGAATTAAAGGAAGGGTAGGATTTGAAGCTGCCGCTCCGATATTAATTATAAAAGCACATCAGATGCTTGAAAAGCATACGCTTTCCAAGTGGCAACAATACTGGAAAGACCAGATTGGAAACTGGTACGGTATGTTTTTACACGAATCGCAGTACCTGGAACCATCCATGCGCGACATGGAAGCTTTCCTGGAAAGCACACAGAAACATGTTAGCGGTGATGTAATTGTTAAGTTACGCCCTTACAACTATGTGCTTGTAGGTGTGAAATCTGATTTTGATTTGATGAAATCTGAATTCGGAGAGTACGGCGAAGTAAATAAAGCCTGGAGCGCTGATGATGTTAAAGGGTTTACAAAAATTCTCGGTAATCAGATGAAGATCTACCAGAGCGTTGTAAAGAAAAACAGTTAATTGATGATCAGAACGGGAATTATAGGAGGTGCCGGATATACTGCCGGAGAATTAATACGGATTTTGATGTATCATCCTGATGCAGAGATCGTATTTATTCATAGCAACAGTAATGCGGGAAATCCTGTAACTAATGTTCACACTGACCTTCTTGGGGAAACGGAACAAACATTTACAGACGAGCTGAACCTTGATTCAGTCGATGTAATCTTTCTTTGCATGGGGCATGGAGCATCGAAGACATTTGTGGAATCTCACGAGATTCCGGAGCATGTAAAGATTATTGATTTAAGCCATGATTACAGGCTTAAAGGCGATCACGACTTCGTGTACGGATTGCCGGAATTACAAAAGGAGGAAATAGTAAATGCAAAACACATTGCTAATCCGGGGTGTTTTGCTACTGCTATTCAACTGGCTTTGTTACCGCTGGCAGCTCATTTAATGCTGACCACAGATGTGCATGTTCATGCCGTTACAGGGTCTACAGGAGCAGGACAAAAGCCAACCTCCACCTCACATTTTAGCTGGCGAAGCGGCAATATTTCAGTCTATAAGGCTTTCGGACATCAACATCTGGATGAAATAAACCAATCTTTGATTCAGTTGCAAAGCAGCTTTAATAAAGACCTGAATTTTGTTCCGGTCCGTGGTAATTTTACCCGGGGGATTCTTGCTTCTGCTTATACGACAATTAAGTCAGATCTGGAAGATGTTGTATCTTTGTATAAATCGTATTACAAAGATCATCCTTTTGTAATTGTAACGGATAAAAATCCTGATGTGAAACAGGTTGTGAATACCAACAAATGCTTGTTGTATTTACAGAAATACGGAGATAAACTGCATGTGGTAAGCATAATTGACAACCTTGTGAAAGGGGCTTCCGGGCAGGCAGTTCAGAATATGAATTTAATGTATGGATTGGAGGAGACCACCGGTCTATGGTTAAAAGCGACGGCTTTCTAGCATATCTTTAGTTGTTAGTTTTTCATTTGACTTGTGTTTGTTTAGTGTGTTTCTTGTAAATTGGGTTTTTAGTTGTTTATATACCCAAAAAATGCTTAAAAGTCAGCGCGGTCTTCTTCAATCTTTTTTACAATATCAGCAGGTTGTTTCATAGTTTATGAAGCAACTTGTTTTTTTAAACTTACAGCAATGAATCTTTTTGATGTATATCCTCTGTTTGACATTGAGCCTGTTAAAGCCAAAGATGTCTATGTGTTTGATAAGGAAGGAAAGCAGTATCTCGATTTGTACGGCGGGCATGCCGTCATTTCTATAGGTCATTCGCATCCGCATTATATCGGTTTGATCACAAAGCAACTGAACGATATAGGCTTTTATTCCAATTCCGTACAAAACCGGTTGCAGTCTGAATTGGCTCAAAAATTAGGGGAACAGTCAGGATATGAGGATTATACACTTTTTTTATGTAACTCGGGAGCTGAGGCCAACGAGAATGCACTAAAGCTTGCATCATTTCATACCGGACGGAAAAAAGTGATTGCCTTTAAAAAAGGGTTTCATGGACGTACTTCTGCAGCTGTTGCAGTAACGGATAATCCTGGCATTATAGCGCCGATCAATGATACGCATGAAAGGATGTTGTTTGAACTCAACGATATTGATTCTGTGGTTGCGGAACTGGAAAAAGGTGATGTGGCCGCCGTAATCATTGAGGGTATTCAGGGCATTGGCGGGATTAATGAACCGTATCCCGAATTTCTGGTCAACCTTCAGAATGCCTGCCATAAAAACGGAGCTGTTTTGATTTTAGATGAGATCCAATCCGGTTACGGGCGAAGCGGGAAATTTTTCGCCCACCAGTACAGTCCGGTTCAACCCGATATTATCACCATTGCAAAGGGGATGGGAAATGGATTTCCGGTCGGCGGTGTGTTGATCAGTCCGGAATTTGAGGCCAGGTATGGCATGCTTGGAACCACATTTGGCGGGAATCATCTGGCATGTGCAGCGTCTATTGCAGTATTGGATGTGATAAAAGATGAGATGCTGGTGGAGAATAGTTTTGAAGTTGGAACTTACCTGATCAATGAACTGAAATCCATAGACGGAATTAAGGAAGTGCGCGGTAAAGGATTAATGATTGGAATTGAGTTTGAAGAGGAAATCAAAGCCATCAGACAGAAACTTTTATTCGAAAATCATATCTTTACAGGTGTTTCAGGCAAACACATCATCAGGCTTTTGCCCCCACTGACTTTAAAAAAGGAACATGCAGATTATTTTCTGGATGCCTTTAAAGGAATTATTGTTTAAAAGAGCTAAAATTTCACATCATGATATTTAACAGAGTTGCCATTTTAGGTTCAGGAAACCTTGGCTTTTCCATCGCTCAGGGATTGGAATCCGCTGGATTATTTGAAAAAACTTCCATATCACTGGCCGAAAAAAATGCACACCGAAAAGCTTCAATTGAAGCCATGGGATATACGATCACGGAAGATTCAGCTGTGGCTGTTGAGAATTGCGATTTGATCATTCTGGTCGTAAAGCCCTGGCAGGTTGATGATTTGATTCATGAGATCAGGGATGTGATTGATCCTGAAAAGCAGGTTGTTGCTTCGTGTGTAACAGGGGTTACATCCAGTCATATCTACAAAGCACTGGATAAAACATTGCCTTTTTTCAGGGTGATGCCAAATACCGGTATTGCCGTTCAGGAATCGATGACCTGTATTTCGTCATTCAATGCCAGCAAGGAGCAGATCGCTTCAATCGATAAGCTGTTCAGTTCACTGGGACAGGTTATCTTTATCCCTGAAGAACAGATGCCTGCTGCAACTGCCATAGCTGGTTGCGGTATTGCCTTTGCCTTGCGTTTTATCAGGGCCGCTATTCAGGGAGGTGTGGAGATTGGTTTTGGTGCCGATGATGCCAAATTAATGGCGGCTCAGATCGTGAAGGGAGCAGCTGAACTGATACTTGAAAACAATTCTCACCCCGAAAGTGAAATTGATAAGGTTACAACACCTAAGGGTGTAACCATAACAGGTCTGAATGAAATGGAACATGCCGGTTTCAGCTCATCCATCATCAGGGGAATACTGGCATCATACCATAAGATTGAAGTCAATAAATAAAATGTTTAAACGGATTGCCATAAAAGTTGGATCCAATGTGCTGGCCGGTGGAAACGGAACTCTGAATAAAGAGGTGATGGCCCAGTTGGTATACCAGATTGCTCACCTGAGAAAAAGAGGGGTTGATGTTATCCTGGTTTCATCAGGTGCGGTGGCTGCGGGTAAAGGGGTTATCGGGAATCTTTCTAATGGCGATATCGTGTCACAACGACAAATATGGTCGTCTGTCGGACAGGTAAACCTCATAAACAGTTATTCATCACTTCTGGATATTTACCAGTTAAAATGTGCACAGATCCTGGTGACCAAAGAGGATTTTCGCGACCGGCTTCATTATTTAAACCTCAGAAACTGTATTACAAGTCTTTTGGATCATGGTATTATTCCTATCATCAATGAAAATGATGCGATTTCTGTTACTGAGCTGATGTTTACAGATAATGATGAGCTGTCCGGGTTAATAAGCTCTATGACGGATGTTGAGGCATTATTTATACTGAGCAATATCGATGGTATTTACAATGGAGATCCAAAGGATTCCGGTTCAAAGGTTATAAGAGAAGTGAAAGCTTCAGATGGAGATCTATCTGAATTTATAACGGTTCAGAAGTCCAGTTTTGGCCGGGGTGGTATGAAGACCAAGTACAATATAGCGCAAAAGGCTGCAAGTCATGGAATTGAGGTTTTTATAGCAAATGGACTGAAAGAACATATCATTCTAGATATTGTTGATCAGAAACAGGACGCCGTATTTACGCATTTTAATGGTGTATCCAAGTCGAGTCCGATTAAAAAATGGCTGGCGCATTCCGGTGAATTTACCAAAGGAAAAATCCTGATTAACTCCGGTGCCAGGGAAGCCCTGAAATCCAACCATGCCACAAGTGTACTCCCGGTTGGCATGACCGGTATTGAAGGAAACTTTAAAAAAGGCGATCTGATAGATATTGTTGATGAAACCGGGCAAAAAGTCGGATTGGGTCGCGCTATGTATGGTTCTGATAAAGCTCAGAATGTAATTGGTGTGAAAGGGGAGAAGCCGATTATTCATTATGATTATCTAATATTGACGTAAGTTAAATAGTTGTAATTAATAAGAGATAAGTAGTAAGTTGCAGGCCTACGCTTTTTACCCCTAACCCCCAAGGAGGAACAGCCAGCACACTGTGCATAGAGTTCTCCCCTTCAGGGGAGTCAGAGGGGTGAGTGTTGGGATATGTTATAGACGATTCCCATTCGATTGGAACTGTTTATTTTTAGTATTTAATCCTGATTCTTGCGTCGTGATACCTGATACAGGAATTATGAAATAATTCGTATGCAAAACAAAAAAATATTTGAAGCTGTATTAAAAGCCAGCAGATCATTGCCTTTAATGAGTGAGGCGGAAATTAACCAGGTACTCTTGAAAGTTGCTGATGCTGCTGAGGTGAATAAAGATTTCATCTTAGAAGAAAATAAAAAGGATTTGTCACGGATGGATCCGGAAGTTCCGAAGTATGATCGGTTGTTATTAACTGCTGAAAGAATCGATGGCATTGCAGCTGATATACGCAATGTGTCAAGGCTTAAGTCACCGTTGGGGAAGCAGTTGATGGAGATTGAGCGTCCCAATGGAATGAAAATATCCAAGGTGACAGTGCCTTTTGGCGTAATTGGAATTATATACGAAGCAAGGCCAAATGTGTCGTTCGATGTGTTTTCCCTCTGCTTTAAATCAGGAAATGCCTGTGTGTTGAAAGGTGGAAGTGATGCGGCAGATTCCAATAAGGCCATTGTTAAAGTAATTAAAGATGTTTTGACCGCAGAAGGTGTAAATTCAGACATTCTTCAGCTGCTGCCGCCGGACCGCGAATCGACAGCCGAACTGCTGAATGCACACGGTTATGTGGATCTGCTGATTCCAAGAGGTAGCGCGGGTCTTATCAACTATGTACGCGAAAATGCGACCATCCCGGTTATTGAGACCGGAGCCGGTATCTGCCATACCTATGTGGACAAAGCAGCCAATATTCAAAAAGCAGCCGATATTGTGTTTAATGCGAAGACCCGTCGTCCAAGTGTGTGTAATGCTTTGGACTGCATGGTTATTCATAAGGATAAGCTGGGGGATCTTCCAAAAATTTGCGATCAGTTGAAAAACGAAAAAGTAATTATTTATGCTGATCCGGAAGCCTATTCTGAACTTAAGGGAAGTTATCCGGCAGATTTGCTGAAAGAAGCCACTCCTGAAAGTTTTGGTACTGAATTTTTGTCGCTCAAAATGGCTGTAAAAACGGTCGATTCATTCGAAAATGCGGTTGAATATGTTTCGGATCACACCTCGAAACACAGTGAATGTATCGTGAGTGAAGATCAGGAAGCCATTGAAAGGTATTTGAAGGTGATTGACGCCGGTGCGGTTTATGCCAATGTATCAACAGCTTTTACCGATGGTGCTCAGTTTGGCCTGGGAGCTGAAATAGGGATCAGCACGCAAAAGCTGCATGCACGCGGCCCGATGGCCCTGGAAGAGCTGACGAGTTATAAATGGATTGTGAAGGGAAATGGTCAGGTCAGACCAAAATAGGTTTTATTCTGTAAAGCGTATAAAAAGAAATATCAACAATAAGAGTACTGACGCAACATAATTATTTTGTCTTATATATCTTAAATCTTATATCTTATGTCTTGTGTCTTGGTTCTTATGTAACGTGTCTAAAAAAAGTTGATGCATAGTAAAAAGAAGAATAAAATACTACAGGACAGCAATGGTGAAAGTATTCAGTCTTGATTCTTGTGTCTTGCGTCTTGTATCTAATAAATAAACAATGAAACAATTTACTTCCGTTAAAGATATTGGTAATCTTAAAAGTGCGGTCAAAGAAGCTTTTATAGTCAAAGAAAATCCATACGCCGATGTGAGTCTTGGAAAAAACAAGACCATGGTGTTGTTGTTTTTTAACTCCAGTCTGCGAACCCGTTTAAGCACACAGAAAGCAGCTATGAACCTTGGTATGAATGTGATCGTGCTTGATATTAATCAGGGCGCCTGGAAGCTTGAAACAGAACGGGGCGTGATTATGGATGGCGATAAGCCGGAACATATTCTGGAAGCCATTCCCGTTATAGGAAGCTATTGCGACATTATCGGGGTTCGATCTTTTGCCGGGTTGCAAAACAAGATGGAAGATTACAACGAGGTCATCCTGAGTCAGTTTATTAAATATGCCGGTGTTCCGGTAGTCAGTATGGAATCATCAACCATGCATCCCCTGCAGGCTTTTGCTGATGTTGTGACCATTGAAGAATACAAAAAAATTGAACGGCCTAAAGTCGTTTTATCCTGGGCACCTCATCCAAGAGCGCTTCCACAGGCCGTGGCCAATTCATTTGCCGAATGGACGCAGGCAATGGACTATGATGTGGTGATTACCCATCCGAAAGGGTATGAACTGGCTCCCGAATTTGTTGGGAATGCCAGGGTGGAGTATGATCAGGACAAAGCATTTGAAGGAGCTGATTTTATTTACGGAAAAAACTGGTCAGCCTTTAATGATCAGGATTACGGTAAAATCCTGAGCCAGGATAGGAGCTGGACCATTGACGAACGTAAGATGGCCTTAACCAATGATGCTAAATTTATGCACTGCCTTCCGGTTCGCAGAAATATGATTGTAACAGACGGGGTGATTGAATCGGCCAATTCTATCGTGATCCAGGAAGCGGCTAACCGTGTTGTTTCTGCTCAGACTGTTATCAGAAGAATGTTGCAAAATCTATAAAATGCGTCAGCTTAAATGATGAATTTGTGAAGTTAGGTTCATAAATTTTACTAAATTTGTGAAGTTTGATTCATGAATTTATTAAAATGTACTATTCAAGAAAGCTGAAAGAGATTATTAAAAGTAACCTTTATAAGGGTAAAATAATTGTACTGTTCGGAGCCAGGAGAACAGGAAAAACCACTTTAGTAAAAGAGCTTGTTACAGAATCGGAAGTAAAAGCGGCTTATATAAATTGTGATCTTTTTCAATACAGATCAGTATTGAGTTCAATGGATCATATTTTGTTAAAGGATTTGTTGGGTAATAACAAACTTGTTGTGTTAGATGAAGCGCAACAAATTGAGAATATTGGTCTGACCCTGAAGATAATAGCGGATACCTTTCCTGAAATACAGATTATTGCAACAGGTTCATCAAGTTTTGATTTGTCCAATAAAATATCTGAACCATTAACCGGACGATCGCGAAAATACATGTTAATGCCAATATCCATTGAGGAATTACATGGAGAACACAATCTGGTTGATATCAGGGCTATGCTGTCCTCTTTCTTAAAATTTGGCTTCTATCCTCAGGTTCTGAATGCTTCAGGTGATGAAAAAATTGAAGAAATAAATGAAATATCATCCAATTACCTGTATAAAGATTTATTACAATTTGAAAGTATTAAAAAGCCTGAGCTGATTTTTAATTTGTTAAAAGCCGTGGCATTACAATTAGGATGTGAAAGTTCTCTTAACGAGTTGTCGCAGTTAACAGGGACAAGTGTACATACTGTTAAGCGTTACTTAGATTTGCTTGAAAAGTCATTTGTGATATTCAGGCTGACTTCTTTTAGTCGGAATCTTCGTAAAGAGATTAATAAAAGTCAAAAAATATATTTTTACGATACTGGTGTTCGAAATGCAGTAGTGCAGAATTTTAATAATCCGGAGCTTCGGAATGATATAGGTGGGTTATGGGAAAATTTCTGTATTACAGAGCGGATGAAATACAATCATTATAACAGACGTTTTGTAAATAGTTATTTTTGGAGAACTTATGATCAAAAGGAGATTGATTATATCGAGGAGCAAAACGGAGTATTAACCTGTTTTGAGTTTAAGTACAGTTCTAAGAAAGTAAAAAAGGTTCCAAAGGAGTTTATCGAAACGTATCCTGATTCGACCTTTAAAACAATTACACCAGATAACTTTTATGAATTAATTGAAGTCTGAAAATTATGCTAAAATTCAATTTTTTAAATTGACAATAAACATTGTAATTACTACTCTGAAATATTACCTTAATTCTTTACCTTTGGATGTTTGATTTGATTCTTTTTGAAAAAATACGATATGATGAAGAATAGCCTTGTTGCTGTAAAGTGCCTCAATAACAAAACCCGTAAAAACTATCCGATGGGTACAACACTGATCGATATTTTTCGGGATCAGGATGTAAAGCTGGATAACGAACCGCTTTGTGCATTGGTAAATAATGAAGCCAAGGAGTTGAATTTCAGGGTTTTTAAGCCCAAAACGGTGGAATTTGTGGATTTCACACATCTGGCAGGGCACAGGGCTTTTGTGAGATCAGTGGCCTTTGTTCTGCATAAGGCCGTAAAGGAGTTGTATCCTAAATCCGGGTTACGCATAGAACACGCCGTTTCCAATGGCTATTTCTGTAAGATAAACGGTGAAGTTCAGGAACTGACAGAGGAGATTATCGAAAAGATAAAAAACAGGATGCAGGAAATTGTGGATGCTGACATTCCCTTTGTACGCCATGAGGAAGAGACGGAGAAAGTGTTGAAATTATTCGAAGAGCAGGATCTGTGCGATAAGGTTAAGTTACTGAAAACCCTCGGTTGGGTCTATTCGCCGTATTATACGCTTGAGGATACCGTTGATTATTACTATGGAACCCTGGTTCCGTCCACCGGTTATATTCATAATTTCAGCCTGGTGAAATATCACGATGGGGCTTTGATCCGGATTCCTATGCGAACCAATCCTGATAAGCTGGAGCCTGTGGTGGACATGCCCAAACTAACCGATATTTTTGGGGAATATGCCAAATGGAATGGCGTGATGAAACTGCAGAATGTAGGCGATCTGAACGAGGCGGCTGATAATGGAAAAGTAAGGGATCTGATAAAGGTTGCCGAGGCATTTCATGAGAAAAAGGTGGCGCACATAGCCGATCTTATTGCAGAACGTAAGGATGAGGTGAAGATTATTCTGGTGTCCGGGCCTTCTTCTTCCGGCAAAACAACTTTCAGTAAACGGTTGTCTTTACAGCTTATGGTGGCCGGTATTAATCCGGTTGGACTCTCACTTGATAATTATTTTGTGGACCGGGAAAAAACGCCGCTGGATGAAAACGGACAACTGGATTTTGAATCGCTATATGCTTTAAATCTTGATCTGTTCAACCAGCAGATGCGGGACCTTCTGGATGGCAAAGAAGTGGAATTGCCACAGTTTTCGTTTACGGAAGGGAAATCGTATTTCAGAGGTGATAAAATGAAAATGGAAGCGGATGATGTGCTGATAATTGAAGGTATTCATGGTTTGAACCCTGAGCTAACCCGGTCTATTGATGATAAATTCAAGTTTAAAATCTATGTGTCAGCACTGACCACTATCTCTCTTGACAATCATAACTGGATACCGACTTCTGATAACCGGTTGATCCGGAGAATTATCCGGGATAACAGATACCGGGGATACAGCGCTACCGAAACCATTTCTCGTTGGGAAAGTGTGCGAAGTGGTGAGGATAAATGGATCTATCCCTACCAGGAAAATGCCAATATTATGTTCAACTCGGCTCTTTTATTTGAACTGGCTGTGTTAAAACGCTATGCTGAGCCAATATTGCGCGAAGTGCGCCAGGACAGTCCGCATTATGCCGAAGCGATTCGCTTACTGGACTTTCTACGTTACTTCAAATCCATCCGTGATTCTGAAATTCCACCAACATCGTTAATCCGTGAATTTTTAGGAGGAAGCAGTTTTAGGTATTAATTTCATAAGTGATCTGATGACCCGAAGTCATCAGATCACTAACAGCAAAAACAACATGGGCTAAACTCACGGTTTTCCGTGATTTACTTTTTAAATTATCCTTCATAACTTTAAGGGTGCTGATTTAGGTGCTTAAAATTCATGCTGTTATGAAGAAGCTTCTTATTTTTATTATTATATTAATTTCAGTTGACATTTTCTCGCAGGAATACCACAAATTTATTGAAGATCCCGATAAGTATTGGGATGTTGCACAATTCTCTAATACTAGCATTTGTGAATACGAAAATTTTCCAAAAAGGTTTTTTATTTCAGAAGACACCGTTATTTCTTATAATAAATACAAAAAAGTTTTTTATTTTGATTTTCGGCCTTTTGACTCTAATAATGGTTATTGCCCTCCATTTTTGATTGATACAGTTAAGCAGCAAACCAATTATTTTATACGGGAAGATACCTTAAATAGAAAAGTATTTAAATTAAAAAATGGAATAGAGGTTTTACTATATAATTTTAACTTATCAGTTGGTGATACTATTCTTGACCCAAATAATGATAATACGAAACTAATTATTGATAGCATTAATTACATTATAACATCAGATAATATTAGACGAAAAGCATTTTATTTTAGTGATAAAAATGATTATGGTTTAGTTGGAGAATATATAGAAGGCATTGGAGGTAGTGAGGGACCATTTGAATTTCCAATTGAAATATGGGGTGAAATAGGGATTGGAGTATTATGTATCCATAATGACAACAAAATAATTTATGGGACAAGATGCAATGAAGTAACTCAAAACAATACCTCTTTTTTGAATAATTCACAAGTGAATGTATTCCCAAATCCTGCAACAGATTATATTGCCATTGAAATTGCAGATATTAACTTGTTGGATGGATGTATTGAACTAATTGACATTTCAGGTCATAAAATTGACGTAATAAATATCGGAAATGCTTTAATACAATATAAAACAGATCAGTTGAAATCTGGAATGTATATGCTAAGATTTATTAAGAGTGGTAAAGTCGTTGGTAATAAACCATTTTATAAAAATTAATGAATATGAAAAAGCTATTAATCTATATTTTCATTTTCACCTCGGGGCATCTTTTCTCGCAGGAATACCATCCCTTATTGGACACCAATACAGTTTGGGTCGTGGAATATGATTATTATAATGATATACCTCCAAATACCCATCAAATTAAATATCATTATCAAAAGGATAGCATAATTGGAGATCTTAGATATAAAAATTTTGGTAAAGGTGCATTTGGCCAGGATGTTTTACTAAGAGAAGATACAACTAATAAAAAAGTTTATATTTTAATTGAAAATTTTGGTCTTATTGAAGAATCATTATTATACGATTTTAATGCTAAAAAGGGAGATACTTTAAACATCTTTGAGGCTGGAAATATCTATATTGATTCTGTTGCATATATCACTCTATATAATAATGAAGTTCGAAAAATATTCTATTATTCAGGAGGATTAATGGGTGAGTACTACATCGAAGGAATCGGTACAAATCTTGGTTTCATTGAAACAGCAGAAGCTATCGGCCCACCAGCATTAAATTTAATGTGTGTAAAAAAAAATAACGTAATTCTTTGGGGGTATAGATGCAATGAAGTAACTCAAAATAAGATCAATTTGTTAAAAGATTCCCAAATTAAAGTATATCCAAATCCATCCAAAGGAATACTTAATATTGATGAACTTGATAATTGTGAGGTATATAATCTAATGGGTACACTTTTAATGACTACAAAAGATAAGGTTGTAGATTTAAAGAATTTTGAAAGTGGGATATATTTTTTGAATATTAAGGATGATGCTGGACAGAGCTTTACAAAAAAAGTGGTTCTTGATAGAAAGTGATCGGATGAACTTTAGTCATCCGATCACTTTTACTTTTGCTTTGCCAGTTCCACGGCTGCAATATTCAATTCCTTATACCAGTCTTCACCAAACTTTCGGATCAGGGCATCTTTTACAAACTTATAAATGGGTACACCCAGTTTTTCACCCAGAACCAGTGCCGGCTTACAGATTTCCCACTTATCGTAGTTTACAGCCTGAAAGGTTGGATATTTTTTTACACGCACCGGATATAAATGGCAGGATACAGGCTTTTTAAAATCCGTTTTGCCTTCGTTGTATGCTTTTTCAATGGCGCATTTACAGGTGCCATTTTCATCAAAATATGTAAATACGCACTCTTTGCCCTTAATGATGGACGTGACCAGATCGCCATCTCCATCTATGTAAGATACACCTTGTTTCTTAATCAGTTTTTGGGCTTCAGGCGACAAATCATCCCATATGTCAGGAAGCAGATCTTCAATAATCTGTTTCTCCTCCTGCGTTAGAGGGGCTCCACTGTCTCCTTCTACACAGCAACTGCCGTGACAGGCTGGCAGATCACAGATAAAACGCTTTTCAAACAGATCCAGACTGATGAGTGTATCTCCAATTTGCAGCATATTTACGTCTTCCTTCATAAAATAAAAAAGAGGTGCCTTACGGGAGGCAACCTCTTATATGTTTTAATAATTATTAGCTTAGTCTATCAGACATTTTCCGGTCATTGCAGCAGGTTGCTCGATGCCCATAATTTTGCACAACGATGGTGCCACATCAGCCAGAATACCATTTTTAACCTTTGCATGTTTGTTCTGTGTAACATATACAAATGGAACCGGATTCAAAGAGTGTGCTGTGTTTGGCGAACCATCTTCATTCACAGCATTGTCGGCATTGCCATGGTCGGCAATGATGATTGCTTCGTAATCGTTATTAACCGCTGCATTGATCACATCGTTGGTGCATTCATCCACTGCTTTTACGGCTTTCTCAATGGCTTCGTAAACACCGGTATGACCTACCATATCACCGTTTGCAAAGTTCAGACAGATGAAATCGTACTTTTTGCTGTTCAAAGCATCTACCACATTGTCTCTTACTTCGTAAGCACTCATTTCAGGCTGCAGATCATACGTGGCAACTTTTGGAGAATTGACCAGGATACGGTCTTCGTTTTCAAATGTTGCTTCGCGACCACCCGAGAAGAAGAAGGTAACGTGTGCATATTTTTCAGTCTCGGCAATACGTAGCTGAGCTTTGCCGGCTTTGGATACAATTTCACCAAGTGTTTCGGTTACATTATCCTTATTAAAAAATACTTTAAGACCTTTGAATGTAGCATCGTAAGGGGTCATCGTGCAGAAATATAACGGCAGCGTTTTCATACCATGTTCAGGCATATCCTGCTGAGTCAGCGTAATGGTGAGCTCTTTCGGTCTGTCATTTCTGAAGTTGAAAAATACCACCATGTCTCCTTCTTCAATTTTACCAACCGGATTATTGTTGGCATCAACGGCAACAATCGGTTTGATAAATTCATCAGTCACGCCATCGGCATAACTTTTGGCTATGGCCTCCTGAATGTTTGTGGTAGGTGTTCCTTTGCCATTTACAACAAGGTCGTAGGCTTCTTTAACACGTTCCCATCTTTTATCACGGTCCATTGCATAATAGCGGCCAATTACAGAAGCAATTTTACCGGTTGTAGCAGCTAAATGATCCTCCAGTTGTTTCAGGAATCCCTTACCGCTCTTCGGGTCTGTATCACGACCATCCATAAAACAATGAACGAATGTATCTTTAATGCCATAGTCTTTGGCAATTTCTGTCAGCTTAAACAAATGGTCCATCGAGCTGTGAACACCACCGTCTGAAACCAATCCCATAAAATGAACCTTTTTGTTGTTTTCCTTGGCATAGGTAAATGCCTTTACAACTTCATCGTTCTGTTTAATAGTGTTTTCGCGGCAGGCTTTGTTAATCTTTACAAGATCCTGATAAACTACACGGCCTGCACCAATATTCAGGTGTCCAACCTCAGAGTTCCCCATCTGTCCGTCTGGCAGACCAACATTTTCGCCTGAAGCTAGAAGTTGTGATGTTGGATAAGTACTAATCAGTTTGTCCCAGTTTGGAGTAGGTGTATTGTAAATCACATCACTTTTAGAGTGATTCCCTAATCCCCAGCCATCCAGTATGACCAAAATTGCTTTCTTACTCATTTTATTTTGTTTTATTATTCTCATCTCAAATCGGGCACAAAAATAGTGTTTTCGTGCCAAAAATCTGCACTATCCTAATAACATTCAGTGGCATATAATGTTTGGATTACAAAAAATTTATAACATAATTTTATTCTGGTCCTTTATCACGGGTGTTTTCTGATAAATTTTGCGAGATTTGCATCGTAAGTAATTAAATAATAGGTTTATAAAATTCTAAAAATTTAAGTATTTTTGAATTAAACAAATAAGATCGTCTAATGATCAATAACAGAACTGAATCATTATCAATTATTAAGGAAACTACCTGTAGATTAATCCCCGGAAGCAAAGTGCTTTTATTTGGTTCCAGGGCAAGGAAAGAAAATAGTAATGATAGTGATTATGATTTTTTGGTAATAACCGAAGAAACAATTGGTGTTCAAAAAAAACGATCACTTAAAGCATTGATAAGAAAAGAGTTGGCAAAATATAAAATACCAGCTGATATTTTGATTCAAAGTGAGGAAGAAATAGAATTTAAGAAGGATATCACAGGGCATATTCTTAAACAGGTTCTTAGAGAGGGGGTTGTACTATGAATAAGGCTACTAAGGATTTTATTAATCAGTGGTTAACAAAAGCCGAGGAGGACTTGTTTGTTGTTGAAAAGCTTACAGAAAATGAAATTATTGCAACTTCCTCTGTTTGTTTTCATTGTCAGCAAGCAGTGGAAAAGTTTCTTAGGGCTTTTTTAATTGCTAACGGAATTGATACCAAGAAAACGCATAATATTGAATATTTACTATCAGAGTGTTCTGATTTTGATGGTGATTTTGTAGATATTGATCCAAAAGAATTAAGTGATTTTGGGGTTGATGCCCGATATCCTGGTGATATGTATATCCCGGACAAGGATGAGACATTAGCGTATAAAAAATTTGCGTTTGAAATCAAAGAACTTGTAGGACACAAACTTGATAAAATTATTAAATCAAAATAATTAGCCCATATTTTGATATCAAGAATTTTGATTAACAGGTATTTAATTGGTTTTTTATCTGCTCAAGGTGACAACTTTTTTTAACCGTTCTGATCTTGTAACTGAATTCAAAGTAAAGAGCACAATATAAATTCCTCCTTCACAAAGAGATCCGTTTCCATCTGTCCCGTTCCACGTAAAAATATTTGCATTGATCCCAGGCGTATTGTTACAGATTGTTTTAACCTGTCTTCCATTACGATCAAATACATCTATGCTGACAGTATATTCTGTTTCGTGATGAACCATAAATTGTAAAACATCCCGGTCTCCATCACCGTTTGGGGTAAAGTATTCATCTGAGACAGAAAAGAGTTCATCATTTAAGATTTCTATTTCCTTGTTTTGCCGATTGATTGCTCCGGGACTGGAATATGACGGAGCTATGCCTGCCGATGTCCAGTTGTCGGGATTGGATGATCCTTGATCCGGAGAAATACGTTCCAGCGAAATCCCCTTCGTGTCTTTCAATGCGGCAAGGTGCCACAATTCGGAATAGGCAACTTCGTCGAGAATGAATCCGGTTGCCGTAGTTAATACCACGCTTCCTTCGTCATTTGGTAAACTGTACATCTGAGTTACTTTGTAATTTACCTTAGGAAATTCATAGCCAAAATCCGTTAAGCCGAATTCTGATATTACAATATAACTTTCGGGTGGAATAAGAAAGGGTTCAACGCAAAGGGGAATTAAGGGTTCCAGCAGACCTTCTTCGTTTCGTTTAGTAACCCGGATGTCGCTGCTGTTTAAAAATTTTCCTGATGTGTTATAAAGTTCGATGTATTCCGGTTCGTACTCTAAAGGATCGATCATTAGCTCGTTGATAATCAGATCGCCCGTTTCAATATTATCAGGCATTGCAATGTTGAAGACGCTGTTTGTTATGTTGTCATTGAAGTCACGAATTTCATTAAACTCAATGCAGCACAGCTTGTCGGATTTCAGGGTTTCGGATAAGATGATATTCCATTTTATGTTGGCATGTTGAGATAACACTGATTTGATGCCATTTGACATCGTCATATTTTGAATTGTTGAGATATCAACAGGTTCACTAAAAGAGATCTCTATTTCATTTTCCTGAACCGGAAAGATATTACATACGTAGGGTGGAAGGTAATCTTCATTTACCATATCAACGCTGTTTACTTGTCCCGGGGTCCCACCGTCATTTCTAATACAGGAACACCAGTTGCCATTGGTTTGGTTGTTATCCGGATCAATGCGTTCCAGCGACCAGCCGCCCTCTTTTTTAAACGGCTCCTGATGCAGCTCGCTCCTATATTTAAGATAGTCGATGGTTTGTCCGTTTTCGTTGAGTAGTTCAATTGTGCATGCATCATTTGGAAGGGATGGAAACCTGCTGCTGATGATCTGATTGCTGACACCCAGATTGTAATCTGAAAAAGCCAGGAAAGAATGTGACGTAAGAAATCTGTCAGGAACAGGAAACTCATTGTCGTTGATTTTTAAAGTCCAGCCCGAAATATCGATGGAATAAGCGGATCGGTTAACCAGTTCAATGAATTCACTGCTATATCCCAGTGCCGGTGTTGGATCAGCCAAAACTTCGCTGATTACCACATCGAACATCACCGGAATATGATAAGACAGGATGGTATCAAATGCAGGAATTGTATCGCCATTCAGCAGCGGCAGATCAATAAAGGCGAAATTGTATTTTTTATCCGGAATCAGAGGACTAAAAGGTTTGATTAAAATCGTTTTGGGATCAGAGCCGGAAAAAAGTAAAACGCTGTCCAGACCAAGGGTGAAATTATCGGTTGTCGCCAGGTTCAAATCCGGTTGATAATTGCAGGTCATCGTAACAGTTTGGGAGTCGGTTATTTCAGCAAATTCGATTTTGGGTTCTGTATAATGTGTTAGAATAGTACCTGTATAAATGTTGCCGGATACGTCTTCAAGATTTTTGATCTGAACTTCAAAGTATCCGCTCAGCTTATCTGATATTTTAATTTCAAGTTTATTCTCTGTAACTGAGATTTGCCCTTCTGACACTTTCTGGTCATTAATCCAGATTTCTGTTCTGTTTAGTGTGATTGGTTCATTGAAGTAAGCATGAATAGTGCGACTATTGAAAACTAGGGCACTGTCAATTTGGGGTGGAACAGAATCAATATAGGCTTCTCCCGATATTGATATATCACTGAATCCGAGCAATTTTGAACGGGTTGACGTGTAGACACATTGCAATCCGAAATACGATGAACGTTCTATGGAAAGATCTTTTGCAGAACCTTCTGTCAGAAAGTTCTGTAAGCTCTCATCCTTATAGTAAAGTGTAAAGATCCCGGTTTTGCTTTTGGTCACTTTTAGCTGAAAGGCATTTTCTGTCTTATCAAGCCTGCTATTAGCCCCATCAATCAAAAGCGTTTCGATGCCATTGTTTAGTTTGTAAAGTTTCAGGTCGTCGTCGGTTGAACCACATTCCACAAAATACCCGTTACGAATCAATACCGGATTATTCTGATCGCAAACAAGGTATATCCGGCAATAATTGGAAGATGACGGATTGAACTGCATCTCAACGCTTGCTTCCCATGTAGCACTGTTAATAATTTCAGAGGGTGAGAAAATGATCTTCTCACCACTGACAGCTTCTGCATTTAACCGGATCTTGTTGTCATTAAACGTAAAATCGTTAGTATCTCCACTCCAAGAAAATTGTGGAAACAGTGGTGTTGCAAATAATATATGCAACCAAATTAAACATTTGATTTTCATAATCTTTTTCATTTGTTCAGGTATCGAAAAAAACACTAATTTTGCAAATCCAAATTAGTAGGTTTTTTTGAGTAATTTTTTACAATTTAAGTCACTTTTAAAAAAGAAACAAATTATGAAAGTAGCAATTGTCGGTGTGAGTGGTGCCGTAGGTCAGGAATTCTTAAATGTTCTTGACGAAAGAAATTTCCCTCTTGATGAATTGGTGTTGTTTGGTAGTGAACGTAGTGCAGGAAAAGTATATGAATTCAAGGGTAAAAAGCTGACTGTAAAAGAACTCAAACACAATGACGATTTTAAAGGTATTGATATAGCTCTGGTTTCTGCAGGCGGGGGAACGTCGAAAGATTTTGCTGACACCATCACAAAGCATGGAACGGTGATGATAGACAATTCGAGTGCCTTCAGAATGGATAAAGATGTGCCGTTGGTAGTTCCCGAAGTGAATCCGGAAGATGTAAATGACCGTCCGAGAAACATCATTGCCAATCCAAACTGTACAACTATTCAGATGGTAGTTGCGCTTAAGCCGCTGGAAGATATTTCGCATATTAAGAAAATTCATGTGGCTACCTACCAGGCTGCCAGTGGAGCAGGGGCTATGGGAATGGCTGAACTTGAAAACCAGATTAAGCAGGTTGCCAACGGAGAAGAGGCAACGGTAGAAAAGTTTCAGTATCAGCTGGCCATGAATATCATTCCTCAGGTGGATGTTTTTACCGATAACGGTTACACCAAAGAGGAAATGAAAATGTACAACGAGACCAAGAAAATCATGCATTCTGATGTGGATGTCAGCTCAACCTGTGTACGTATTCCTGTAATGCGTAACCATTCTGAAGCGGTATGGATTGAAACAGAAGATGAGATCTCCCTGGAACAGGCTTATGAAGCGTTCAGCAAAGCGGATGGAATCACCCTGATGGACGATCCTGCCAACAAAAAGTATCCGATGCCGCTGTTCTGTGCCAGTGAAGATAATGTATTTGTAGGCAGAGTGAGAAAAGACCTGACAAATCCTAAAGGTTTAACATTCTGGTGTGTTGGTGATCAGATAAAAAAAGGTGCAGCATTAAATGCGGTTCAGATTGCCGAGTATCTGGTTAAGCATAAATTATTGTAGTAAAATTAAGTTCTTAATATAAAGCTCCGGAGTATGCCGGAGCTTTTTTTATGCCTCATTTTAACATACATAAAGTATTTCTGATGTTAAAATTTTCGTTATTCTTCTATCTTTGCATCATCTATGGATTTTCAACTGATACAAACTGATTTACAAAGCAGTGCACGAGCGGGTCTTATTAAGACTGATCATGGTGAAATAGAAACACCAATTTTTATGCCTGTGGGAACTGTGGGCAGCGTAAAAGCGGTACATATTCCTGAGCTAGAAAATGAAGTACAGGCTCAGATTATTCTGGGGAATACCTATCATCTTTATCTGCGGCCCGGGCTTGAAATAATTGAAAAAGCCGGTGGACTGCATCAGTTTAATGGTTGGAAGAAACCCATTCTGACGGACAGTGGAGGATACCAGGTTTTTTCGCTGGCAGATAATCGTAAGCTAACCGAGGAAGGTGCCGTTTTCAGATCACACATAGATGGTTCTAAACATTTGTTTACACCGGAGAATGTGGTGGATATTCAGCGCACAATCGGTGCAGATATCATAATGGCTCTTGATGAATGTCCTCCGGGAGATGCTGATAAAGCGTATGCAAAGAAATCGTTGGAGCTAACCCATAGATGGCTGGATCGGGGCATAAATCAATTTGACGGTACTGAACCGAAATACGGCCATTCACAAACCTTTTTCCCAATTGTGCAGGGAGCAGGTTATCCGGATCTGAGACGCAAAAGCGCTGAGTTTATCGCCTCTAAAAACAGGGAAGGTAATGCCATTGGAGGCTTATCGGTTGGCGAACCTGCAGAGGTGATGTATGAAATGATAAGCGTGGTGAATGAGGTATTACCAAAAGATAAACCACGCTACCTTATGGGCGTGGGTACGCCGGCTAATATCCTGGAAGGCATTTCTCTGGGTGTGGATATGTTTGACTGTGTGATGCCAACACGAAACGGACGCAATGGAATGATATTTACCAGTGAAGGGATCATGAATATGCGCAATAAAAAGTGGAGCGACGATTTCACACCGCTTGATCCGGGCGGAACAGCCTTTGTTGACCGGATTTATTCCAGGTCGTATGTCCGCCATTTATTTGTTAGCGGGGAGATTTTAGGCATGCAGATTGCTTCCATCCATAATCTAGCGTTTTATCTCTGGCTGGTAAAAGAAGCCAGAAAACATATTCTTGAGGGCGATTTTGCTTCATGGAAAACCGTAATGATGAAAAAAGTAACAACACGACTATAATTCAGACTGGTGCTTAAAAAGATCGACATATACATCATTAAAAAGTTTCTCGGAACTTATTTTCTGGCCATATTACTCATAATAGGTATTGCTGTAGTATTTGATTTGTCCGAAAAACTGGATAATTTTCTCCAGAACGATGCACCCGTCAAGGCTATTATTTTTGATTATTACCTGAATTTTATACCCTATTTTGCAAACCTTTTCAGTCCGTTATTTACGTTTATATCGGTTATCTACTTTACATCTAAACTGGCATACGATACAGAGATTATTGCAATCCTTGCAGGAGGAGTGAGCTTTAAACGCCTGGTGAGGCCTTATATGATCAGTGCCGGTTTTATTGCATTAATGACCTTTTTGCTGAGTAGTTATGTCATTCCTCCGGCTAATATGAAACGGCTGATTTTTGAGGATAACTATTACAAGCAGCGTAAAAAAGAAGATACGCAGAATATTCATGTGGAGATTGAACCCGGTCTGTTCATTTCCATTAACAGATTCAGTTTCAGAAGTAAGATAGCGCGAAATATCTACCTTGAACGTTTTGACGGCAAAAAGCTGGTATCCAGATTAGAAGCCACGTCGGGTAAGTTTGACGAAGAAACAGGAAAGTGGAAGTTTAATGATTATGAAATCCGAAATTTTGAACCCTGGAAGGAAGATGTGGTCATGGGGAAGGAGATTGATACGACGCTGGACCTGACATTACAGGATTTTTATACCTACGACCGGTATTATGAAACACTGACAAATAATGAACTTGAAAAGTATATCAAAAAGCAAACAGACAGGGGCGTAGGTAATGTGGAGGAGTTTGTCATTGAGAAATACAACAGGTTTGCCAATTCATTCTCAGCTTTTATTCTTACCCTTATTGGTGTTTCCATTTCTTCACGAAAAGTAAAAGGAGGTACCGGGCTTCATATGGGTCTAGGCTTGCTCCTGAGCTTTTCCTACATTCTCTTTTCAACTGTATCAACAACCTTTGCTATCAATGGAGAAATGAACATGTTGCTGGCGGTCTGGCTGCCCAATATCATTTATATTTTTATTGCCGCTTTCCTTTATAAATACGCACCTAAATAATTACTGGGCTATCAGAATTTCTTTCATTTTTCTGATTTGTTCAGGGGATCCCAACACAAATAACTGATCCGTTTGAGATAATTCGAAATCAGCAGATGGGTTAAAAACAAAACTACCTTCTTCTGTTTTGACCCCCACAATATTTACTCCCGTTTTATCGCGCAGACCCAGATCTTTGATTTTGGTTCCCGGAACATTTTCCGACATCAGTTCGCAGGGAACCATTTCAAGGCTGACATCTTTGGCGCTTTGTAATAAAACATATTCCCAGAACTCAACTACATCGGGTTGAGCCACCAGTTTGGCCATACGCTGACCGCCAATACGGTCCGGCATAATTACATTGTCGGCTCCGGCCCTTCTCAGTTTCATATCTGACTTAAAATCCGACGCACGGCTGATGATTTTTATGGTTGGGTTCATTTCCCGGGCGGTAAGCACCACATAAATGTTATCCGCATCATTCGGCAGTGCCGTAATTAAGGCCTTGGCTTTCATGATCTGTGCTTCATTCAGCACCTCTTCAGACGCTGCATCACCCTGGATAAATAAACGCTCAGGATTTTCGCGGATCCGCTCAACCACATTATCCCGTTTTTCAATCACGATAAAATCAATATGGTGGTCTGCCAGTTCTTCCACAGCCTGAAAACCGTTTCGCCCATAGCCGCAAACAATCACATGATCCTTGAGTTTTGTAATCTGCTTTTTCACGTTATAGTCTTTAATTTTTTGTCTGAAGTAACCATCCAGCAGAAGCCTTGTAAAATGCGTAACAGCATAACCAATGACAAAAATACTGTAGATGATGATAAACATGGTAAACCACTTACCCGTGTCATGTAACGGGCTTACCTCCCTGTATCCAACAGTAGCTGCTGTTATAACGGTCATATAAAGGGCATCGGTTATGGAATAACCTTCAATAAACATATACCCGGTAGTGCCAATAACAAAAAGGCCAATCACCAGAATAAGCGTTATGAATACGTCCTTAAAACCAACTACCGTTTTTACACGCTTCATCCTTTCTTAGTTAAGATTTGATGTCCTATCTGACAAGATAAGCATTTTTTTACTTTGCAGTAATTATTATACAAATATATTAAAGCCTGCGATTGAAAAGCGTTTTCCGGCACAATATTATGTGTGCCCCACCTGTTTATAATGCTGTTTTTTTCAGGTTTTATTTTCTCCAGTAAAGCCAGTGATCTGCTGACATATATATCCTTGCCAACCGACTTGCCATAGGTGAATAAGAAAGGAACTATGGTGTTCAGTATAATCAGTGTTTTTGATGTTTGACCTAGCTTTCGTTTTCCGGGTGACGTTTTTGGGGCAATGTTGAATCGGTAATGATTTGCCCAATAGTCATTGGCCTCTGCAGATATAAGTTGAAAAATTTCATCCGGGTTTCCGGCTTCCAGTATTCCGGAGAGCAAAGCTTGCTGCCCATGCAGTAAGTTGCACAGTTGTGCAATTCTGACCGTAGGGAAATTATTTGGCCGTAACCGCATAAAGTGCCACATATGCCTTTCAAGTGGTTTGAGCCGGTACTTGGTAGCAAGAAACAAATATTCTTTCCGAAGGCTGTTGTAATAGTCGTCTTCGGCCAGCATTTCATCCAGAAATCCAGCCTGCCCGAATAGTAACGCTTCAACCTGAAAAAGGCTGTCGCTGTGTTTTAGGATGATATTCAGAGGGAGTGATTTTGCCAGTAATTCAAACGGTTCACTGTTGATACCAAAACCAAAATTGCGGGTAAGCAGAATATAAAATGTTTCATTCCAGTTGTTGTGATTTCTTAACAATAAATCACATATTGTTGCATACTTTTTTTCCAGTTTTTCGTATAATATAGTAGTGAGCCATGAAAATAAATATATTTCTTTTATATTGTGCAGGTTTTGACCGCAGGGGATGGCGGTTACTCGCATTAAAAGAGAATTATATTCGTTGACAAGGGAGGATGAGATCTGCATTACAAGTGTGGGGATTCGGTTTTTTAGCTCATTGTATGTCGGCTGGTCGTAGGAGTGAACCACATGCAGGATAACATTGTTATACTGTTTGTTAGTATGGTGTTTGTGCCTTATCCAATCACTGGAACAGGCATGAATTTCAATGTTCCCCACCCACAGGGTGCCGTCTATTTTGACTTTAGCATTAAAGAAGTCAGGCCCGCTATCGTGGTTTAGCTGACCCGGATCAATAACCTCTATTCTCTCATTAGTGTCAGTTAGCAATTCCACTTGCGAATATAGCTTATAGAGCCAGGCAAATTGGAGTAAGTCTTCTTTCATGGTTTTATCATTTAGAGTGTGAGGTAAATATACAAAAAGTATCTAAATTTTTGTATAAATGCGTTGATAATCAAATTAATGTGTTATGGGAGCAAAGGATATTAAAGGGGAAAAATGGAAGCCAGTGTGGTTTGAAAATATTCATCCGGACGAAAAGTATGAGGTTTCTGATTTTGGACGGATTCGTCGGTGGAAACCCAAACATGATGACTGGAAAATTTTGAGTACATCAAATCAGAGGAAGGATGGTACCGGGTATCATTACTTCAGGTTTAAAGGTGCCGATAATCAATTACGGACAAAATCTGTTCACCGTCTGGTGGCTTTGGCTTTTGTGTCAAAACCATCACCGGAGCATGATTTTGTGTGTCATGTTGATTATAACAAGGGCAACAACAGAGCAGATAATCTGAAATGGGTTACCCGTTCAGAGCTGGTTAAACATAACCAGGAGAACCCTAAAGTTATTGCCGGTCATAAACGGACCTTAGGTCTTGTGCGCCGTGCAAAGCTTAGTGAGTCGGATGTGATCAGGTTAAAGAAAAAGCTGAAAAGAGGTAAAACCAAGGTGCATACTCTTGCCAAGGAGTTTGGTATTACAGAGGTTCAGGTTAACCGGATAAAAAAAGGTGAAAACTGGAAACACATCACCATTGATGATAAGGATTAACAGTTCGCAACTGCACTGCAGAGTATCTTTATCATGTTTTCAGTGTTTTGTTTAAATATTTCAATAACAGCCTGCCAGGTAACAGGTTCTTCGTCTGTTTTCCAGCAATCGTAATCTGTTGCCATGGCTATTGCTGCATAAGGTAATCCTGCTTCATTAGCCAGAATAACTTCAGGAGCTGTGGACATATTGATGATGTCTGCTCCCCAGGATCTGAACATGTTTGATTCAGCCCGGGTGGAAAACCGGGGACCTTCTATTGTTACAATAGTGCCCTTCGGATGGTAATTGACAGGCATACTTTTACAGGTTGCAACTAACAGCTTTCGTAAGCCGTCATCAAAGGGATCAGCCATCGGTGTGTGATGCATCTCACCCGGTTTGAAGGTATCATAAAAAGTAGTGGCGCGATGTCTCGTCATATCTATAAACTGATCCGCCACGACAAAATCCCCACGATGTATCTCTTCTCTTAAACTTCCACAGGCAGTCGTGGCAAGAATTCCTGAACATCCAAGTTCTTTTAAGAGCCAGATATTAGCTCTGTTATTGACATGCGTCGGAGAAATGGTGTGTTTTTTGCCATGTCTCGAAATCAATATCACTTCTTTACCTTCAATGTAGCCCTTAGTATATAGAACATCTCCATAAGGCGTGACGGAATGTTCTTCGCTTGCGTTTGTAAGAATTTCAGGATTTTCCAGTCCCGAGCCACCAATAATTGCTATAGGATTCATATCAGGCGTTTTAGTAAGCGCGCCAGCGCATAAACAATAATCAGAACAGATATGATAACCGGTCCTGTAATCAAATCAAAATTATATGATATCAGAAGGCCGCTTAAAGTGGCAAAGATGCCAATGATGATTGATCCGAAAATAATTTTTTTGAAATTACGGGTAAACAGGTTGGCTGTTTCCTGTGGTATGGAGAGCAATGCAAGAATGAGAATAATACCTACAACCCGGATTGTTATGACAACGGTTGCTGCCGTTAAAATAATCAGCAGGCTGTTAATAAGGTTTACAGGAATATGTCTGACCCTTGCAAAATCCTCGTCAAACGAGGTGATCAGTATTGTATTATAGTAAAACACAAAAAAAAGCGTGGTAACAAGAACCAGTCCTGCCATCAACCACAGTTCTGACGAGTTGATGGTAAGAATGTTGCCCAAAAGATAGGACATCAGATCGGGAGAATATCCCGGTTTCAGCGAAACCAGCAGAATGCCGGCGGCCATACCGGCGGACCATGCCACCGCAATAACAGAGTCTTTTCTGAACTTAAAGCGGTGTGATACGTGTTCAATGCCCAGTCCGGCAAGGATGGCAAATGCAGCACCCGAAAATATGGGGTTAAAACCAAGGTAGTATCCAAGGCCTATTCCTCCGAATGCGGCATGTGATAATCCTCCACTGACAAAGACCATTTTTTTAGCAACGATGTAGGTGCCTATAATACCGCATAAAATGCTTGCCAAAAGACTACCCAGAAGCGCATTCGTGAAAAACCGGTAATCAAATAAACTCAGTAAATCATTCATGAATGTGGGTTTTTAATACACGATGAGGCACCTTGCCGTGTGTGATAAGTTCAACAGGACACTGATAACTTTCCAGCATTTCTTCGGTAATTTCATTATTGGGATGGTAATGCATAGTGTAATTGATACATGCAATGGTTTTTACATAACTCGATATAATTCCCAGATCGTGTGAAACCAAAATAATAGCCATTCGTGTATTCAAATCGTTCAGAATAGAATATAACATATCCTCAGAATGTTGATCAAGATATGTATTGGGTTCATCCAAAAGTAAAAGATCCGGGTTCGAGATAATAGCCCTTCCCAATAACGCCCGCTGCATCTCTCCACCGGAGATTTCTGAGATGGCTGCTCCTTTAAGGTGTGTAAGATGAAGTTGCTCAAGAAGTGCGTCTGTTTCTCTCAGATCTTTTTTACTGTATCTCATGCTCCATTTTTTACTGGTTCCGGAGGCCACAACTTCCCTTACCCGAATTGGAAACTGCTGGTCGATCTGGTTTTTCTGCGCCAGGTATCCAACCCTCAGCTTATCAGATGGTTTATTGTTACGGTAAGCCTGCATTTTACCGCGCTCTGGTTGCAGCAGTCCCACAATAACCTTTACCAGGGTTGTTTTACCCCCGCCGTTAGGGCCAATGAAACCAATAAAGTCATTTTGATTGATGGTTAAGGAGATGCCTTCAATGGCTCTTTTTTTATCGTAACCGGCACTAATATCACTAAGTTCCAGAATTTTTGACATGCTAAAGTTGTTTTAAATAGTTTGCCAGTTTTTCAGATTCGGCCATGTAATCATAGCCTAACGGATCAATTTCAATAAGTTTTGCTCCTGATTCATCAGCGATAATCTGTGCTTTGCTTTTATCGAATTGTTTCTGGATAAAGATATATTTAATCTGCCGGTTTTTAATTTCGTCAATCAGTTGCCTGATATATGCTGCGGTTGGTTCCTTGCCTTCTTTCTCAATGGAGATTTGTTCAAACCCATAGTCGTGTGCAATATAGGATAAGGCAGGATGATAAATTACAAAAGTTTTCTCTTTCGCCTTATCTGCTGCCTCAGTAAATAATGAATCGAGTTTGTTTAAATCGTGCTGCAGAATGGCATAAGCGCTATCCAGTGACGCCTGTTTAAAAAGTTCAGAATATCCCAGCATCGCATACATAATCTCCACCATTTTTTTAGCCTGTTTGGGTGAAACCCATAAGTGCGGATCCGATTCTTCATGCTCAGCAGGGGAATCTTCATGATGATGGCCTTCTATTCTTACAATTCCAGCTGTTGTGTTGATGAACATGGTGGTTTCATTCAAATCCTTGAATTTCGGTAACCATACATTCTCAAACCCAAGCTGATCAATGTAGAAGTAATAAACCGAATGGTTCATATCTCTCATCTGTTTCGGTGTGGGACTGTAAGTTACAGGATTACTTCCGGGTGGCAGCAAACAATTTACATGCACTTTCCCGTCTGTTAATATGTCAAGCCACTGCTTTTGAGGAAGTATAGAAACTGACATGGTAATGCCTTGTTCTTTTTTTGAAGTACAAGCTGAGAAAAACGTAATAATGCTGATTAAAATAATAAGTGAAAAAAAACGGTTTTTCATCATATGAAAAAAATTGTAACTTTATAACAACCCTTTACATTGTTTGTTGCAAAATTATAACCTAAAACAATGAAAAAAAATTTAATCTCAAATTATCTCAGGGATTTTACAGCATTGCTGTTTCCCGACCTCTGTTTTGCCTGCTCACGTCCATTGCTTGGCGATGAGAAATTTATCTGTCTTTCATGTGAATACGATCTGCCTGAAACACATTTTGATGTGATGGAAGGAAATCCTGTGGAGCAATCTTTTTGGGGGAGGACAGTTATTTTTTCTGCTACAGCTTATGTGCGTTTTGAAAAAGGAAATAAAGTGCAGCATTTAATGCATGCCCTGAAATATAACGGGCAAAAGGAGTTGGGCGTATATATGGGAGAGTTGATGGGGCGAAGCATTAGTGAAAACTCAAGATTTAACTGCATTGATGCCATTTTGCCGGTCCCCTTACACCCTAAGAAATATCGTAAAAGAACCTACAATCAAAGTGAGTGCCTGGCAGCCGGAATTGGCAATATCCTGCAAAAACCGGTTTTAAGTAGTGTTTTAATTAGAAAGGTTTTTAATCCAACGCAGACCAAAAAAGGACGGTATCAACGCTGGGAAAATGTGGAAGGCATTTTTGAAGTTACAGATCCGGAGTTGCTGCAGGGCAAACATCTTTTGCTGGTTGACGATGTAATTACTACCGGTTCAACCCTTGAGGCAGCAGCTTTACCTCTTGCAAATATTATAAATACCCGGGTTAGTGTAATGACATTTGCATTGGCCTGAAAAACCTGATATTATGAATAAATACATGTTATTGCTGAGTATTGCGATATGCAATACGATGCTCGCTTCCGATTTTTATTTTCCGGCCGGAGCCTCATCAGGTGCTTTATCACATGCCACTGTTGGAGATTTTGACTTTTGGTCGGTTATCAATAATCCGTCATTCACAGCACGTTATGAAAAACCGGAGGTTGGTATAAACTATGAATCCAGGTTTGCATTAAAAGAGTTATCTGTAAGTTCTGTTGGTCTTGTTTACCCGGTCAGTACAGGTACGGTATTTTCTTCCTTTCAGCACTTTGGCTATTCGGTTTACCACGAGATAAGGTTTGGTATGGGCTACTCGCGGACTTTCGGTGATAAATTTGGCGCGGCAGTGCAGTTTAATTTATTGGCATTCAGGCCCGACCCGGAAACAAAAGAGTTGTATACGTTTTCTGCCGATGTAAGTCTGAATGCCAAACTTACGGATAACCTGGATCTTGGCTTTAATCTGATTAATATCCCTTCTTCAAAATTTGAAAATGATGTGGGAACTCAGGTGCCGGTAAGATACAGGTTCGGACTGAACTGGAAGCTTTCAGGTTCATTTCGTGTGCTTACAGAGATTTCAGGGAAGAATGGGGATAGGCCTGATATCAGATGTGGGATCAGTTATGAACTCATTGAGAATTTTAACTTTTCCGCTGGTGTCGCATCTTATCCACTGGCAGTATCTGCCGGCATTTCATACTCTAAGTGGAACTTACATCCTGGAGTTTCCTGTGCAATGATCAGACAAATTGGTAAAATATGGAACTGTTCTGTAAGTTACGTATTCTGATCATCCCTCTGCTTGCCAGCTTCCAGTTTCAGCATATTCATGCGCAGGAGTTTGGATCAACCCTTGAGGAGGTCATGGAGGAGATCGCGGCAAACAGCGAAGATGAACTGCCGGAAGATTGGATTGAATACATGTTTGAACTCTCTGAGCATCCGCTGAATTTGAATTCAGCCAGTAAGGAAGCATTGGAACGCATCAGGTTTCTGACTTTGTATCAGATTGAGAATCTGCATTATTATATTTATCAATACGGAGCCTTGTACTCGGTTTATGAACTGATGGCAATCAAAGGATTTGATGAGCAGACTGTGCGCTGGCTGTCTCACTTTGTGACTGTAAATAGAGTGCAGGAACCGGCATACGGCAGGTTTAATAAAAAAGATACTGTTTTTATGCACCATGAAACATTGTTGAGATTATCCGGTGTGGCAGAACCACTAAAGGGTAGTGTAGATGGTACCTTTGCAGGTTCACCTGTTCAGCTTTTGTTAAAGCACCAAACGGAAGCAGGGAATTATTCTTTTGGATTCACGTATGAAAAGGATGCCGGTGAATCGTTTTGGGACAATAACTTACAACGACCTGAATATGCTTCATGTTTTGCTGAATATAAGGACACCGGTTTGGTCAGGCATGTGCTTGTTGGCAATTACAGGGTGAATTTTGGTCAGGGGCTTAATCTTTGGCAAAACTTTGGATTCGGAAAATCTTCCATGGTAATGAACGGGGTAAAGTCAGGTCCTGTTTTTACGAAACACTCTTCTGCCTCAGAATATAACTATTTTCAGGGAGCAGCCGGTACATTTAATCTGTTTGATGCGGAGCTTTCAGTATTTGGCTCATATCGCAGGCAGGATGCTACGTTAAAGAAGGAAGAGGATCAAATAATTGTTTCTTCCGTGAATGAAACCGGTTATCACAGAACCGAAAGCGAAAAAAGTAGGAAGGCCAATCTGGATCAGACAGCTATAGGTGCACGGTTTTCAAAACGCTACAGGAAAATGAAATTTGGATCGGGCATTCATGCCATTATGTTTGATTATCCTGTATCTGCTGTAACTGATGCATTTTCATCTAAAGTCTATAAAGGATTCTCTGTCGATTTGTTATATACCGGAACGAATCTGATAGCCTGGGGAGAGATTGGATCCGATCTTAACGGTAAGTTTGCCGGTCTGGGTGGGCTGAATTTGTATCCCTTCAGTACAGTATCATTATCGCTTGTTGCCCGTTCCTTTCCGGCAGGCTATCAGGTTGTATACAGTTCACCATTTTCAGAAACCGGGAAAAGTGAAAATGAAAAAGGTGTTTATCTTGGATTGGAGTTTCTTCCTTTTGCCGGGATAAAAGTGCAGACTTATCTGGATCTTTTCCGGTTCGATGCTCCGCGGTTTAATGTGGATGATCCATCTTCCGGATTTGAAACACTTACCGCCGTTTCATGGGCACTGTCTCGCACAACAAACCTGAATCTGAAGTTTAAATTTGAACAGAAGGAGAAAAATTATCCGGATGCTACTTATAATACCGTTCAACCCTTTGATAAGTTTTCGGTCAGGTTTAGTCTTAAATCTGAGGTGCAGGAATGGCTCTCATTACAAAGCAGAATCGATTATATTCGTAATAGCTATTCCGGTTCGCCGGAGAACGGATGGATGTTCCTGCAGGATATTAAAGTGGATTTGCCAAACCCTGATATAGGACTGACTGCAAGGTTAGCTTTTTTTAGTACAGACTCGTATTATACTGGTGTTTACGCCTATGAGCCGGATGTGTTGTATGCCTTTTCTGTTCCGGTTTATTATGGGCAGGGGGTGCGTTTTTTAATGAACTTAAATTATAAGTTATCGAAACGCATTGTAATGTATATAAAGTGTGGCCGTTTTATTTACGATAACAGGGAGAAAACTGGCAGTGGCGTAACGGAAATCGAAGGAAATAAAAAAACAGATTTACGTTTTCAGTTGAGAATAAAGTTTTAGGTCTAAGTAAGTTGTTTAAAACCTGTCAATTAAATTCGTTCCTGTCCCTTTTCTCTCAACAAGTTTTCGCTATATTTGCTTTCTTCAAAACGGGACTCAAGGATGAAACAAAACCTCACGGCAAGGTTATTTTTTGTAATTTTTACTCTTCTTATTGGTACTGTGGGTGTTGCGCAGGATTCTCCAAAGCGGGAATTGCGTGGCGTTTGGGTGGCAACAGTGCTGAATATTGACTGGCCATCGAAACCCGGAATGAATGCCAGGCAGCAGCAGCGCGAAATAGACCAGTTGCTTGATGATTTTAAATCGTTGAATCTGAATGCTGTTTTTCTTCAGATTCGCCCGGTAAGTGATGCCATTTATCGGTCGAACTATGAACCGTGGTCGCAGTATTTATCAGGCATACAGGGTGAGGCACCAAATCCGTTATATGATCCCCTGGATTATTTTATTGAAGGTTGCCATAACAGGGGAATGGAATTGCATGCCTGGCTGAATCCTTTCAGGGTAAAGCAGAAGCCTGAAGATGAACTGGTAAAGGGACACATTTTTGAACAGCATCCGGAATGGGGATGGGAATATGGAACCAAGACCTACCTGGATCCGGGAATTCCTGCTGTGAGAGATTTTGTGGCTGAAATTGTTAAGGATGTTGTCAGCCGGTACGATATTGACGGGATTCATTTTGATGATTATTTCTACCCCTATCCCATTGAAGGTACTGAAATCCCCGATTCTGTTACGTTTGAAACATACAATAACGGTTATACCAAAGACCGTATGGCAGACTGGCGAAGAAATAATGTTGATGCTTTTATTTTTAAAATCAACCGCGATATCAAGGATATTAAACCCTGGATTCAGTTTGGTATCAGTCCTTTTGGTGTATGGCGAAATAAGCAGGATGATCCGGATGGTTCTGATACGGATGCCGGTGTGACGGCCTATGATGATTTATATGCCGACGTAATAAAGTGGTTAAGGCTGGGATGGGTGGATTACCTCGTCCCCCAGATCTACTGGCAGTTTGGTCATCCGAAAGCTGACTTTAAAACGCTGGCTGATTGGTGGGGAGATCATGCATTTAAGAGGAATATATTTGTAGGACATGCGCTTTACCGGCTTACTCAGGAGGGAGCTGACGCGGCATGGGAGAATCCGGTTGAGTTTCCCAAACAGATAAGATACGTCAGGAATAATCCGAATCTGAAAGGCAGTGTCTGGTTCAGCAGTTCCCGTTTTTTTAATGAAACGATTGGTTTTACACAGTTTCTTAGAAATGCGTATTACAGAAATAAAGCTTTAATGCCGGAGATATCATGGATAAAAGGTGATGTACCTTTTACACCGGTTAATGTACAGGCTAAAAAAGTGAAAGATAATAATATGCTTATTGCATGGGATGAGCCATTTGTAAAGGAGGGTTTTTCAGAACCAAAATTTTATGTAATTTACAGGTGCAAAAAAGGTGAAGCAATAGATAAAAATGATCCGAAATATATTTATGATGTTGTAAAACATCCTGAATACCTTGTTCGTATTCCGCTTTTTAATCTCCGAAAAGATCAGTACATATACAGGATCACCACAATAGACAGGCTCAACAGAGAAAGTGAACTTAGCAATCCGGTTGTAATAAATCAGTAAAATGTTGCGTACAGATTTAATTTTTTTTTCAGATATTTGTATAGAACCAGATGATAATTTGATTGATGTAAGGATCTTAATTTCTGATCAACCCCGGAATGAGTCTGACGTTTTACTTTCAGGATTTAAATATCCGTATAGTACAAGCGCTTTAAAAAAGTCTGGAACATATTTAAAAAGTGATTTTGTGGCCATCATCGCAGACCGGAAAAATCCGCAAATTGTCGGCAATGGTTTAAACCGTATGATGCATGTGATGCAATCACAGAGAGCAGAGATGGTTTATTCGGATTACTGGTTAAATACCGGAGAACAACAGGAATTAATACCTGTTCTGGATTATCAGTCAGGTAGTTTACGCGATAATTTTGATTTTGGTGTTTTACAACTTTACAAACGTTCAACATTTGAGGAGTGGATTGCACAGGTTGATGAAATGAATTATGCATCGCTTTATTCATTACGATTATTTGCCTCACGTAAAGGAGCTGTGTCAAGAATCCCGGAACCCCTATTTAAATGTGATGTAACAGATGGGAGATCGAGCGGGGAAAAGCAGTTTGACTATGTGAAGCACGATGCTGAGGCGCGTCAGAAGGAGCTGGAAAAAGTGTGTACAGCGCATCTGACAGCAATCAACGGATTAACAAATCCAAAGAAAATTAAAATGGATTTTGACGGTGATTTTCCGGTTGAGGCAACAGTGGTTATTCCGGTTAAAAACAGGGTAAGGACCATTGGTGATGCTATTGGGTCGGTGCTGTCACAGTCTGCAGAATTTCCATATAATATTATAGTTGTGGATAATCATTCTGATGATGGGACAACAGAAGTGATTCAGTCCATCGCTGAAAAAGATAAAAGGGTCATTCATCATATTCCTGACGCACAGGGTCTGGGTATCGGTGGCTGCTGGAATGAAGCTCTGGATCATGAACAATGTGGAAGGTTTCTGGTTCAGCTTGATAGCGATGATCTCTATTTAAATGAAGGAACATTAGAACGAATCATTAATACTTTTTACCATGATCAATCTGCTATGGTGATTGGATCGTATAAAATGGTTGATTACAACCTGAAGGATCTGCCACTTGGTATTATTGATCATAAAGAATGGACAGATGAAAATGGTGCAAATAACGCTCTTCGTATCAACGGCCTGGGTGCTCCGCGTGCTTTCTTTACACCTGTCCTGCGTGATATCAGATTTCCAAACACCAGTTATGGTGAGGACTATGCTGTTGTTTTAGCCGTATCAGGCCGGTATAAAACATCCCGCATCTATGACCCGGTATATTTATGCCGGCGATGGGAAGGAAATTCTGATGCCAGTCTAAATGTAAGCCAGGAAAATAAAAATAACTGGTATAAGGACTGGTTGCGTACGATTGAATTAAATAAACGCATTTCATGTAACAGGAAAAAAGAGAGGGATGAAAGAAACACTGAAACATATTGCTGAAAAGGAGATGTTGGAAGCTTTTGCAGGAGGAGAACAGTTTCAGGAAATGGTTTTTGCGCTTTTGGATCAGCAAAAGTTCGTCTGGCAGCTAGCGTCGAAAAACTATCGCAGCCTGAAAAAAATGAAGATAAGAACACTGGAGATAGACGGTGTAAAAATATATTTACAGTACAATGCCGAACGTATTAAGTCTACCAGTGCCAAAGTCGATGATAAGTCTATAAGCGAGCGGCCATGCTTTTTATGCGAGGAAAATCTTCCTCCGATGCAGGTGGGAGTGCCCTTTAAAGATAAATACCTGATAATGGTGAACCCTTATCCGATATTTCATCATCATTTCACTATTCCGCTGATGAACCATATGGGGCAGGTTATTGAACCTTATTTCCACGATATGCTTGAACTGGCAGAGCAGCTGCCATGTCTGACAATCTTTTATAACGGGCCGAAATGTGGCGCTTCAGCTCCGGATCATTTCCATTTTCAGGCTGTTACTACCGGGATTTTACCTGTGGAACGCGATGCTGCCAAACTCAATTATACAGAGCCGTTTTTTGTGACTGACAGAATTAATATCTCTACCTTCAGACATTATTTAAGAAATGGTATTATCATAAAATCGCCGTGGGCCGGTGAGGTTGAAATGGCTTTTGCAGCGTTAATGGATGCCCTGCCTAACAAGGATAACGGGGAACCTATGGTTAATATCATTGTGACACATAACGAAGATCAATGGCAGGTAATTGTACTTCCGAGGGATAAACATCGTCCGGATTGTTACTACAGTTCGCACGAGGATAACCTGTTGCTAAGCCCGGCAGCCGTTGATATGGGCGGTATTTGTATATTGCCCAGGGAAGAGGATTTTGATAAGGCCACACCGGAAATGATTAAACAGGCATACATGGAAGTTACCCGAAGTGACATCGGCTTTGACAGTGATCTTAAACGGTTTTCAAAACGTTTGAAAAAAATCTGGCCGTGATATTGGAGCCCGGGCGTGAACCTGTTATTGATGTTGGATTATTACGGGCTGATGAAATAGCGGTTCGCTTAAACGGTACCTTTTACAGTAGCGGGAATGTCTTCAGAAATGATCTTGTAATTACCATTCACAAACAGAAACTTGTTGTGAATGGTATTTATTTTTATGACCCGGAGGTGTTGATTCTTACCCCGGAGGACACGGCAACCTTTACCGTTAAAAATGTGGTTTTTGGCATTGGATTTCACTGGGAACGCAATGAGGATCTGACGTTTAAAGGAGAGCTTTGTTTTAAAACTGAGAACGGGAAAGTAAGGTTGATAAACCGTATTAACCTCGAAGATTACCTTAAAAGCGTGATTGCATCCGAAATGAGCGCCCTGGCATCAGATGCACTGCTTAAAGCACATGCCGTAATGTCAAGGAGCTGGTTGATCGCGCAGTTGATTCCTAAACCACTGCAGGGAAATCATAATTCTGCATCTTCTGATGAAATTATCCGCTGGTATGACCGCGAAGATCATACGGGTTTTGATGTTTGCGCTGACGACCACTGCCAGCGTTACCAGGGCATAACCCGGATTACGAATGAAAAGGCGCTGAAAGCTATTGAAGAGACACGTGGTTTGGTGTTGAAATACGAAGACGAAATTTGCGACGCACGGTTTTCAAAATGTTGTGGAGGTGTAACAGAACGGTTCGATACCTGCTGGGAAGAAGAGAATCCACCATATCTGCAACCTGTATTTGACGGAACAGGAACTGATACCGGTAATTATTCTGATGAGGCAGGCGCCAATGCATTTATCTTAAAGGATGTGGACGCTTTTTGTAATACAAGCGATACTAAAATTCTAGATCAGGTATTGAATGATTACGACCGCGAAACGCCTGCTTTTTTCAGGTGGGAAGAGCAATTATCGGCTTTGGATGTAAAGCGTTTGCTTAAGAAAAAGATCGGTTTGGAGGTTGGTGATATTGTTGATCTGATCCCCATGGATCGTGGAGCCTCAGGCAGAATATTCAGGTTGAAAATTGTAGGCTCGGAAAATGAAATTATTATAGGAAAAGAACTGGAAATACGGAAAGCCTTGTCGGAGTCACATTTGTTGAGTTCGGCTTTTGTGGTGAATAAAAGAACGGACAAAACTACCGGATCAACACAATTTATATTGCATGGTGCCGGTTGGGGACATGGTGTTGGATTGTGCCAGATTGGTGCCGCCGTGATGGGGGAGAAAGGTTATTCCTTTGAAGAAATTCTAAACCATTATTTTAAACAGACCAGCCTTGAGAAAATCTACTAAACATGTCAATCCATGGGCGTGGGTTCCTACCTTATATTTCAACCAGGGACTGCCGTATGCCGTTGTAATTCTGGTGTCGGTTATTCTGTACAAGGATCTGGGCATGTCGAATACCGATATTGCCTTTTATACCAGTTGGTTTTATGTGCCATGGGTAGTAAAACCGTTCTGGGGTCCGATAGTAGACAATATCAGTACAAAACGGTTTTGGATTGTGATGACCCAGATTCTGATGGGAGCAGGTTTTGCGGTACTTGGTCTGTCCCTGCAACTGCCCGATTATATTAAATGGAGTCTGATTGTATTTTGGCTGCTGGCTTTTAGTTCAGCCACTCATGATATTGCTGCTGATGGCTTTTATATGCTGGGTCTGACCCAAAAAGAGCAAAGTTTTTTTGTAGGTATTCGCAACACCGCTTACCGCATTGCCATGATTGCAGCTCAGGGTGGCATTGTTATTTTAGCAGGTATTTTGGGCAATCGAACGTCAAATCCTAAAATGGCATGGACGCTGATTTTTGTTGGAACCGGGGTTGTGTATTTCGGAATTGCAATCTATCACTTGTCGATTTTTCCCAAACCTTCACTGGATGATAAACGCAGGATACTAAATTTCAGTAATCTGTTTGATTCTTACTTTAAAACGTGGGGGGAATTTTTTAAAAAACCATTGTTCATAGTCAGTCTGCTTTTTATATTGTTATATCGTTTGGGCGAAGCACAACTTGGGAAAATTGCTGCCCCCTTTTTGATGGATGATCCCGCGGTTGGCGGTTTAGGGTACAACAAGGAGCAGGTTGGCTTTTTATACGGTACTGTTGGAGTTCTGGCATTGGTAGGAGGTGGTTTGCTGGGTGGAATACTGGCATCTAAAAAGGGATTGAAATACTGGATGTGGCCCATGGTGATGGCGATGAACCTTCCGAATCTGGCTTATGTTTATCTCGCTTACTTTCCACCCTCAGATATTTCCATTACCGGCATTTTGATTGCCCTAGAACAGTTCGGTTACGGCCTGGGCTTTACAGCTTTTACGCTTTATCTTATTCATTTTTGTGAAGGGGAATTGCGAACGTCGCATTATGCATTTGCAACCGGTTTTATGGCCCTGGGCATGATGATACCCGGAATGATTTCCGGTTGGATACAGGAACAGATCGGCTATCAGTATTTCTTTATCTGGGTACTGTTATGTACCATTCCCGGTTTTTTACTGGTTCGGTTTCTGCATATTGATCCAAAATTCGGGATGAAGGAAGAGTAAAGGCGCATAGTCACCGGATGATTATAGCTGGTTTTTAAATATTCACCCGGTGATTAAGATTAAGCTAATTATCAATCAATTCTTTATAAACCTCAGGCTATGGCTCATGCCATCCTGGTTTGAAAACACAAACAGGTACATTCCGGGTTGCAGTTCTCCAATATTCATCTCAACAGTTTCTTCACCGGTTCCAGTCAATCCGATTTTTTTATGAATGCCGGTTCGTTTTCCTGACAAGTCCACAGCCTGAATGGTGAGTTCATTATCTTCGGTATGCGGTATGGTAATGTTAATGACATCGTTTGCCGGATTGGGAAAAAGGTCAATGATTCCAACTCCCGGAATGGGCGTACAATAGGCCTGGAAAAATTTGCATTCTGCTTTTTCTGTCTTATCATCTGTTATGCCCAGTACATTTATATTATACTCTTTGCGAAGTTCATTGGCAATGGAATCAGGAAGACGGGAGAAGAGTTCTTCGGAAGGCTCGAACCAGAAGATTCTTGTATTGATCATTGTAATAATTGTTGGAATTCTCTTTTTTAGGTTTTCTGGCAAATCATATCCAAGTCCAAAATTGTCAAAAGATATTTTAATAGGTACTAGATTTTGTATTATATCTATAATCTCAGAGTTTTCAATGTTTAATAATTCTTTATTAATATATGGTCGAAAGCCTTTATCAGCAATTGTTGTTATACAGACAGGTTCGATGTTATTGGTATTAAAATCTATTTCGTTTTTGATTCTGTGTATTCCTCTGGTTGAGCCTCTACTATGAGTTTCATTTGTGTATATAAACGTTTCTGAATATGATTTCATATCATAATACCAGGTTATTGTTGAATCAGTTTTGGCTTTTCGGAACCCGAATTTAACTAATTCAGTTGAGTCTAAATTGACTGTAGGCGTTTTTTCAAACACTTTCATAATCTCAGTTTTGGGCCTTGAAATTTCTTTTAGTTCATGGTTTACTGGGACCGAATTCATTCTGGCTAATTTATCGGACTCTACAATTTGCCAAAATTTTTCATTTGGCACAAAAAAAGCAATTAAATTTTCATTTGCCAGATGATTAGTTCCTTGTTGCAACAAAATCGGAGCAAGATTTATATTTTTAACAGAATCAACATATGCTAGTGTTCTTCTAATATGTGGATTAATTGAAATGATATATGCGGGGTAAAAGTCATTGTAGGTACATTTAGGAACGCTGTCAATGAGTAATCTGGGTTTGTTTTTATTAAAGTTTGTGAAGTTAAACGAAGGGGTTTTGTAAAGACTCCTGTAATATCCACTTTTATCTTTATTGAAGTAGACTGTTCCATTTGTAAAGTTTGTAAATCCAAGTGCTTCCAGCTGTTTTGAACTCATAACAGGAATTCTGGCAATAAAATCAGAATCGACCTTTAATCCAAGAATCAGTTTCATTCTATGATGAGTCCCGATGTCTTGGAAATTTGCTACATCTTCAATTTTACAGGTCAGTCTTTCTTTTTTTTCTTTTGTACTATTATTTGATTCAGCTTCATCGGGAGTTGAACTTTTTTCTGAAGGTGGTTCTAAGTCTTTTTTTGAATCGTCTTCAACCAATTCAGTTTCTACTTTCATTATTTCATCTTCCGGAATTTGTTCAGAGATAACTTCCGAAGAATCTATTTGAGGTTCTGAATGAGTTTCGTTTTCTGTTTTCTGTTGGATAGGTGAAAAAATTGTTACAAGGCTTATTAATAATGCGATGCCGGTCATGATGGAAAAAAATTTAAGATTTAAGATGGTGCTTTTAGGTAATCCCTGATGGTTAAATCGGAGTTTGGGTTGCCTGCGACTTTGGGCATCAGCCATAGCTTTATCCACCTTTTCCGCTTGAAAAGGAATCAATGGCTTTTGGTTTTTAGCCTGCTCAAATATGTGGTTTAAATTCTTTTGCATGGCTTACTCATTTTTTGCTCCAAGTCGTTTGGCTAACTTTTCTCGTCCGCGTTTTAAGCGCTGCTTTACTGCATCTTCCGAACTGTTTTGAATATCACTGACCTCACGGATAGAAAAGCCGTTGATCTCAAAAAGGATCAGTGCGTTCTTTTGTTTTTCAGGAAGTTGATCAAGTGCGTTATAAAGCGCCTGAACATCAAGGTTTGCATCAGGAGAGGAAGAATTTGAAATAAGGCTGTTGGCTTTTTCATTATTCCATTCACCCGATTTTTTCTCATTCCGGTATCTCTTTTTGCTTAGCCGGCATGCAATTCCAAAAAGATACGATCGAAAAGCAGAACGGTCACGGAGTTTGTTAAGGTTCTCAAAAGCAACGAGCAAGGTATCGCTCATTAAGTCTTCAGCATTATGCCGGTTCCGTTGTACCGCCCTGCAATAGTCAGACAAGGCCTGATGCTCCGGTTCCAGTAAGGCTAAAAAGGTATGTTGCTTTTGGGTATCCGTCATTGTTTAGTAACAAACTCAGTAATATGTTCCACAAGTCACAAAAAAGTGACATTAAAAGTAAAATTTTTAGATACAAGAACCAAGATGCAAGAATCAAGACAACGATCCACGAATAAGTTCTTCTAAATGACACTATAGTTTGTGCTAAAATATTTAAGGATTAAAACGAGATGCTATTAGAATTAAGGTTTTATTCATTTTTACCCTACTCTCTCCACGGGTTATAAATATTTGCCTGACCCTCCCTGGTTTCTTTCAAACCTGCACATATAAGTATAACCTGCCCTCCCTAACCCCGATTTTCAATCGGTCCCAGGGAGGGTGCCTGTACAGATACATTTGATTAGGGGTGCGATTGGAATAGATTTGTAAGTATTTAGCAATGATTGCAATCAGGCAAATAGAATTGGAATAACTATGTTCAGTTTTTATGTCGAAACAGTCCCTCTATGTCACGAAGAGGAGTGGAGTGAAAGAGAGGGCAGTCTTGAAATTGATGTGTTAGAACTACGGTTTGGGGTGAGTCAAATAAAGTCGTCCTCTTCATCAGATATAATCTTTAGTCAAGTTCTTTCCTTACATTATATCACGTAAAGACATAAGTCCTGATTCCTAAGTCCTGATTCCTGATACCTGATACCTGATTCTCTATTAATTCCTAAATTTTTAAAAGAAAGAAATAACATTATTTACTTCAAGTGTTATATATATATCTTTTTTCATACTTTAGCGCTTAGAAAAGGGTTATGTCAGATTTTCAACCGGAAGAAATAAAGCTCATAAACGATCAGTTTGATGATCTTTTGAACTACTACAAAGCAGTAAACCCAAACGGGAATATAGCTATTGTTCAAAAGGCATTTCAGCTGGCCTACCAGGCCCACGATGGCATGCGTCGCAGGTCGGGTGAGCCCTATATTATGCATCCGATAGCTGTAGCTGAAATAGTGGCTAAAGAGATAGGCCTTGGGGCAACCTCCATATCGGCATCTTTGCTACACGATGTGGTGGAGGATACGGAATACACCATTGAAGAGATGGAGCAGATGTTTAATCCCAAAATAGCATCCATTGTAGATGGGCTGACCAAGATTGCCGGTGCGACCACCTTTAAATCCGATTCCATACAGGCCGAAAATTTCAGGAAACTTTTGTTGACTATGTCGGATGATATCAGGGTGATCCTGATTAAAATAGCCGACAGGTTACATAACATGCGAACACTCGGTTCCATGCCGCCGCACAAGCAGTATAAGATTGCGGCAGAAACCTTGTTTGTCTATGCTCCATTGAGTCACAGACTGGGTTTGTACAACATAAAAAGTGAGTTGGAAGATCTGGCTTTCAAATATGAACATCCGGCCACCTACGCTGATCTGGCATCTAAAATAAGCCATTCAGAGGAAGAACGCGATGAGTTGTTCCGTCAGTTTACAAAGCCCATTGAGGAGCGACTGAAAATTCTGGATTTTAACTTTACCATTAAAAAACGGATTAAATCCGTCTATTCCATATGGAAGAAGATGCAGCAGAAGGACATTCCTTTTGAAGAAGTTTTTGACCTGATGGCTACCAGAATCGTGTTTGAACCCAAAACTTACCTTGATGAGAAAGTACAGTGCTGGAATATCTATTCTGCCATAACAAGCATATACAGGCCAAAGCCGGACCGCATCAGGGACTGGATCAGTGTGCCTAAAGCCAATGGATATGAGGCATTGCACATGACTGTTATGGGACCAAAAGGTCGCTGGTTCGAGGTCCAGATCAGAAGTCAGCGGATGGATGAAATTGCGGAGAAAGGCTATGCGGCACACTGGAAGTACAAATCGGGACCTGATTCGAATGAAACGGAACTGGAACGCTGGTTGAAAACCATCAGGGAGTTGCTGGAAACACCGGAAAGCAATGCTATTGAGTTTATGAATGATTTCAAGCTCAATCTGTTTTCACAGGAGATAATGGTTTTTACGCCAAAGGGAGAAATGAAAGTCCTTCCTCAGGGGGCAACAGCACTGGATTTTGCTTTTGAAATCCACACGGAACTTGGGTTACAGTGTATTGGTGCGAAAGTGAACCATAATCTTGTTCCGCTAAGTCACAAACTAAAGAGTGGAGACCAGGTTGAAATCATTACTTCCAGTAAACAAAAGCCTCAGGAAGAATGGCTCAGTTTTGTGACAACAGCACGGGCCAAGTCAAAGATAAAAGGGATCTTTAAAAATGAGCGTAAGAAGTTTATTAAAGCCGGAGAAAAAAGACTTGAGGAAAAACTGAATAAGTTAAAACTAACCACAAATTCCAGAATTCTGAAGAAGCTGGAGGCTTATTTTGATGTGGAAACCCGCGAAGAACTGATGTACAATATCGGCCGGGAGAACATTGAAATTGATAATCTACAGGATATTCTCAGGGAAAAAACACAGAGTAAAATAGTCAAATACTGGCGCTTACAGTTCGGGAATAAAAAGAATAAGCAGACACCTGAAAAGAAGCAGGATTCGCAGCCCATCAGCAAACGCAAATCAATTCAGCTGACTGATGATAAGTCGGATATCGATTATACGGTGGCAACCTGTTGCAATCCAATTCCGGGTGATGATGTGATAGGTTATGTGGATGAAAATGATAATGTAGTGCTGCATAAAAGACAGTGTGAGAAAGCTATAAAACTAATGTCGAACTACGGAAACCAGATTGTGGATGCAACCTGGATCTCGCATAAACTGCATTCATTTTTATCCATCATAAAAATCAACGGCATAGATAAGCAGGGAATGCTCAGCCAGATATCCAAGGTGATCTCAGAAGATCAGGATGTGAACATGAGGGAGGTTCATTTCGGATCGCATGATGGTGTTTTTGAAGGCATTATTCACTTGTATGTACACAATGTGGAAGATGTGAATAATCTGATTTTTAAAATTGTAAAAATTAAAGGTATTACAAATGTACAGCGCGTTGAACAGTCGCAGCTGTCACAGAAATAACAGGAAATTTTCCGCTAAATATCTTTGATTACCTTTGCACAAAACCGAAAATTATGTCCGGCAATTATATAAATCTGACACGATACAAGCGTTGGGAAACCAGTGAAGTTGAAATTGGAGATTTAACCATCGGAGGTAAGGCTCCAATCCGGATCCAGTCGATGACGAACACGGATACAAATGATACGGAAACCAGTGTTGCCCAGGCCATCCGGATTATTGAAGCTGGTGGGGAATTGGTCAGGTTGACCGCGCAGGGTACGCGCGAGGCAGAGAATCTTGGTACAATTAAAAGTGCGCTAATTGCCAGAGGGTACAAGACGCCCGTTGTTGCCGATATTCATTTCAATCCCAGGGCTGCACTCGTAGCCGCAGAAAAAGTTGATAAGGTGCGGATCAATCCGGGAAATTTTGTGGATCCCGCCAAGCAATTCAAATCCATCGATTATACCGAACAGGAATATACAGAAGAACTGGCCAACATCAGATACAAGTTTTTGCCTTTTCTTGCCCTTTGTCAGAAAAACGGAACTGCTATCCGTATCGGTGTGAACCATGGTTCCTTATCCGATCGGATCATGAGCCGGTATGGCGATACACCGGAGGGCATGGTGGAATCGTGTATGGAGTATCTGCGTATTGCCAACGAGGTTGGGTTTAATAATATTGTACTGTCCATTAAAGCCAGTAACACCAGGATTATGGTTCATACCGTGAGACTACTGGTAAAAACAATGGAACAGGAAGGAATGAATTACCCGCTTCATCTTGGGGTGACCGAGGCCGGAGATGCCGAGGATGGTCGTATTAAATCTGCCGTTGGAATTGGTGCACTATTGGTGGATGGAATTGGGGACACAATCAGGGTTTCATTAAGTGAGGACCCGGAACTGGAAATTCCTGTGGCCAAAACGCTGGTTGATTACGTAACTGAAAGAGCGGGACACACGACGGTGGAAGAGTTTATTACATCCCTTTATCATCCGTTTATTTATTCAAAGATTATCTCTGATCCGGTTAAGCAGGTTGGTGGAGAAAATGTGCCGGTTGTGGTTGGATCCGTTGAACAGAAAGGTGATTTTCGTCCGGATCTGATATTTAAGGAAAGCAGACTTTATTCAGATAACGAAGAGATTTCGTTTGTGGAATTGAAAGATGATTTTGATAAATCTGATTTGGTTAGCCTGAATGAAAAAACTGTTTTGGTATTATCTACTGGGAATAAAAACATTCATGCAGCATTAAGAAGTCTGCGATTCAGATTGTTGGAAAATGGCATTAAGAATCCGGTTGTTTTTAAATTATCTTATGCCGAACGAGACAAAGAAACTTTCATGCTTAAAGCAGCAACAGATGCAGGTATTCTGTTTTTAGACGGTTTAGGAGATGGACTGTGGCTTGAAGATGAAAATCAATCACCGGAAACATTGGTGCAGACAGCATTTTCTATTTTGCAGGCATCACGGGACCGAATGACCAAACCGGATTATATTTCATGTCCGGGATGTGGCAGAACATTGTTTGATCTGCAAAAAACAATTGCCCGGATCAAAGCCAGAACATCACATCTTAAAGGCCTGAAGATTGGCATCATGGGATGTATTGTTAACGGCCCCGGGGAGATGGCTGATGCTGATTATGGCTATGTGGGTGCTGGAAGAGGCCGGATCAGCCTTTATAAGGGCAAAACATGTATCGAAAAAAATATTCCTGAAGATGATGCAGTTGAAAAACTGATAAGTCTTATTAAAGAGAACGGGGATTGGGTGGAAGAACTTAATTAAATATCAGTAATGTCTGGTTTAATTAAAAATATGGATTATTGCAGTATAAGTTTTTCACAAGGCAATCATCTTGTCTGATCGGCTTAGATTTCAGAATACATTAATTTACCATAACCATTTGAAAAATAGGGGAATTTAATAGCCTTGTCATTAATTGGTTTATTTGATTGATCTGTAATATAAACAGCTTCGTTCTTAAATTCTATAATTCTTCTGTGCTCAATGTCTTTATATTTAAGAACTAAGTCTATTTGATCCTTATTTAGCACATTAATTGAAATATCATAGTCAGGATTAACCGTAAAAATATCTTTAAAGTCAGTCTGCTCTTTGTCATCTATAAAACATGTTGAATGCGCACTCGTCGAGATAAACCTCATTCGTTGGTTTTTAACTGGTGTATAGAGATAAGTGCCTGGGTCTGAAAAAAATGTATTATTGTCAATCATCAGTTCAACGGATAATTTATCGTTATGCGAATGGCCCCAATTACAATATTTTCTGGCTCTGTGTCCTAACATTATACTTAAGAATAAATGCCTGGATTTAATTACGATAAGCCCAAAATCAGGGTATTGATAAAGCTGTTTGTCTGACTGTATTTCTTCCAGTAATTCTACAGGGATTTTTATGGCTGACTCATGTATATAATTAAGCGTTTTACTGGTATTTGCGTCTGTTTTGAATGTTATTGTGGAATCACTTGTAGTATCCAGCATTCTGTTATTGGCTAATAAGCCAATAATTTGACTTTCTGGTGTATCTGATGAGCTGTTTGTTTTATTTTTAAATAATTTTTCTGATAACCATAAAAAAGTACTATGATTTAAAATGTTTTCATCCCAGAATAATTCGTTGTTTTTCGCATAGCCGGATATGAGTTTAGCATATCCTTTCAGATTTAAATATTTTTCTTCTGCTTTTATCACTGAGATAAGTTTTCCAACAGGTGACAGTTTAACAAATCTGCCACTGTCGTTATCTCCAATTTGTACAACCTCCCCATTTTGTTTTGTGCAGATTTTTGTAAATTCGCTTAGCTTATAGAGTCTGCTTATGTACCATTCAGGAAATTGAAACTTATCATTTTCAATAGAAAACTGTTGTTCTGACCTCAATCTGGATGGTAATTTTGAATTGTACCTGCTAAAATCTCTTAGGATAGCTGTTTTTTGTTTTCCAAGTCCTGACAGAAGAGCAGTTGAATATAAAACCATTTCTCCACTAAGGCGGTGATAGCTTGTGCTGGCTTCACATGAGGAGCCATCAGTGTAGAACTGTTTATCAAATTCATTAATTAATTCATTAGCCGAAAAACTCAACCATTTATTAACATCTTTATCATCCTGCAGGTATGCCGAAGCAAACAGTAATCCTGCAATATTTGAAAGATAATGATTGCTTGTAAGTTCATAGTGCCATTCAAGATTATCGAAAATATGTTTACCATGCTCAAAAACGGATTCAGCCAATACTTTTTCAAATTCATCGTCTAATATACCGGTATCATCCAAAGGCTTAAACATAAAGTAGGATAGCAGGATGTTTGTAACCCTGATTGCAACGTCCATTGTGCATGTCCAGCATACTCCCATTTGTGGTGGATTGGTCGCAATAAAATCCAGAATCTGACATCTGAATTCATAAATGTATTTATCTTTTAAATTTGTTGAATATGCAAATAAAGCCAGTTGAGTAAAATGCTGCAAACGAGATAATTCCCATGGAACTTTAATATCGACACCTTTAAGTTCCCCTACAATATTTTTTCTGCAGTTTTTGAAATATGTTTTATTGCTCCATCTGAATCCGGACTTGAAGTCTTTTTGCCAGTCAATTGGTTTATAGTTCTCATCGTTTATCATCTTCCATATAGACGCAGACTTCCTGAAATCGTTTTTTCTCAGAATTTTACGTAGCCATTCTCCTTTTTTATCGAAATTCTCAATCTTCACATTCATACTATAATGCGATCCTTCGAGACCCAATGAGTCATCACCATACCCAACACCTACCCAACCACTTCCTAACAAATCAAAACGGTGTGAAATATAGTAATCAGACAACGTATTCTGCACTGCAGGATCAATAGTAATATTGTTCTGTAGCGGCAGGGTGTAATTTAGCAAGGAAATACCTGAACGGGTTTTATATGCAAAAAAAATGCGATTCAGTTTATAAATATATTCAGATAGAATACGGCGCAGAAAACTAAAAAAGCGAGGTATCACCTTTTTCAATGGCATCTTCTTTGCCAGTTTTATATAATATCCTGCTGAAGGCATTATGATAACGGGTTTTACTGTTAAGTATGTCTATTGGTATAAATTTATGTTTTTCTTTTTATAGACAAATTATTATTAAGTACAGATTGAAACATTGCGTACATGATCAAATATGAAAATATTGCACCTGCTATGCTTCCGTACGTTGCTCCTATTGTATTATACTGAGTAATAAAATAGTACATTAATCCTGAATTAACCGGTAATGCAATTAGTGAAGCATAAAAGTTTAAGTTAATTTTTCCCAAACCTAATAGTGCAACTCCTCTGAGTGCATACATGTTTCTGAAAAACCATGCTAAAATTAAGTATCTGAAATATATAACCGAATTGTCATATTTACCTGAGAACATTAAATGTAATGCGGGCTTAATACTTATGAATGCAGCTATTCCAATGAGTATGGATAAAAGAAACAGAAGCCGGTTATATTTCTTGAAAACTCTTTTCCATTCATCTTTATTATTTGATCTTTCGGAAAAATAGGGTGTTGTAATTTGCTGTACAGTAGTTGTGAAGAGTCGTAAAACAATAATTAAGGTAATGGCAAAACTATAATATCCAAGTTCTGTTCGGTCTGAAATAAAGTAGTTTAATAAGAATATATCCAGATATAAACTAATATTGCTTAAGGCATTCGCCAGAAATGAAAATTTCGCATAAAACCAGTGTGTCCTGAAAGCATGTTTGAAATTGAATTTCTTTCTGTTTTCTTGCTTAATACAGGTTCTTCTGAACATTACGATAAACGTTAATGTACTCCCTGCAATAGTACTGTATATAAAGCCCTTAAAACCAAAGAAATATGTAAGTCCTATAATAAGAAACAGTGATATAAGTTTTGTGATAGTCTGAATTGAAGCAAGTTCTTTAATTCGTTTTAAGGCCTGCAAGTATGAAATTTGCAGGTAGTTGAGCGTCAATGGGAAAAGGGCAATAAAATATAATGGTAATACCTTGTTAATAATTGGGTCTGCTGAAATCAGCCCCATGAATGCAAGCGCTGAAAATATCAGGTAAGCTACTATGGTGGAGATTACCGTATAGTGTATTGCTTTTTTAAATAAATAATAGGTTTCTTCAGATCCTCTTTTTTCAGAGCATAGTTTTAAGGTTGAGGTATTAAACCCAAGACCTGCAATTATGATGGCCAGGCCACTGTATGTTTGCAGTACCTTTATCTGCCCAATTTGTTCCGGAGATAAAATCCATGCTACAAATAAACCCGAAGAGAACGTTATAATCTGAATAAAGAAATTTGCCGATAATAAATGGAAGAACCCCATTTTCCCAACATCGCTCAGAATTTGCTTTGCGTTCAAAACCAATGTGTTAAACTGAGATTTAAACATTCGTTGAACTTTTTCGATAGTAAGAATACATATGGTCGTAATAGGGATATTTATTTGGCAGGAATCTTTCCAGTATAGTTAGAATCTTGGTTTGCCAAATGTAAATCCGTTTTGGCTTAATATCAAGTGTAGCGTTATAATAGGATGCCAGGCGCTCTGAATCAGGGTTCTTAAAAATTTCGTAATAAGGTGATCGCTTCGAATATCTTCCTGCTAATCCACCCGATGTATATTTTCTTTTATTTAGGTTCATGCCATGCTTAACCATAAAGTGATCGAGAAACTGTCTGGAATAGAATGATAAATGTTCAGGTGGCGTAAACATATGCCAATGAAGATTTCTCTTTTGTAGTTTTTCTACCAGTTTTGTTTCAATTGAAGGGATAAGAATTACCAATATTCCGTCTGTTTCCAGTATTGAGATCAGTTTCTCCAATAATTTGACCGGTCTCGCGATATGTTCCAGAAGAGCATAACAGGTTATGACATCAAATTTCTTATCAAATTCTATATTTTCTATGAAATCGCAGTATATATTCAGTCCTCTTTCTTGAGCAATGCCAGCATTAAACTCATTTAGTTCAACTCCATATAACTCGTGGTTTTTATCCCAATGCATTAAAAAATCACCAGTTCTGCATCCTACATCTAAAACTTTAAGATTTTTTTTAGGTGATTCTAATGTCCTTATAATATAATTTACTTCATCTGTCCAGTATTTTCTGACGACAAATTTAGAATCATGTTTTTTAGTCTCAAAATTGTAAAGCGATGCTAAGTCTATATTGTGCTCAGCTTCATCAAAGAAAAATGATTGACATGCGTTACATTTATACAATGTATAAGGAGATTCAGTATATGGACCGATTATCGATTTATATTCTGATATATCATCAGAATTGCATATAGTACAGCGATCAATCATTTTGCTTTAAATTTATTAATCCTAAATACTCTTTCCAGTCTCCAATATCTGTCCATGACTTCTCACTTATTGGAAACACACCAACTTTACCACCTCTTTTTTTAATTTTTTCAATAAGTTCTGTTATATGAAAGAATTCATTTTCCGGGATCTCATTCAGAAGGTGTGGTTCCAGGATGTAGAATCCAGTGTTAATTTTAAAAACAATCTCAGGTTTTTCAGAAATTGTATCTAATAAGCCATCTTCTACTGTTTCCACTGTTCCATATGGAATATTATAATGTTTGAGTGCAGCAACCATGGTAAGTTCGTTTTTATTGCGGTTGTGATAATCGTATATCTCACTGATGTCCTGGTCGATAAGTATGTCGCAATTTGACACAAAAAAAGTTGTAGCTATTTTATTTTTTAAAAGAAACAAGGAACCTGCAGTTCCCAGAGGTTGATCCTCCTGGAAATATTCAATATTATAATCAGGATTGTTTAATGTCTCAAAATAGTGTTTTATAATTTCTGCTTTGTAGTTCACAGACAGGAAAAAATCGTTACATCCAACTTCACAAAATCTGTCCATAATCTCTTCAATAATGGTTTTTTCACCGAGGGGTATCAGAGGTTTTGGTAGAACGTTTGTCATTGGTCTTAATCGGGTTCCTTGTCCTCCAGCCATAATTAGTACCGGAAGGCGTTTTATTTGTGACTTGCTTTTTTCCTTATCAATGAACACATCTTCCCAAAAATAGACATCACTCAGGTTTCCGTCAGTATCGATCACAGGCATACATTCAGTTCTGTATTCCAGCATTCTTTGTTTTATAACATCAAAAGATTCAGTTGAATAACTTAGTGTTATTTTTTTTCTCAGAATGCCGGTTAACGAACCGTTTAAATCCGTATTGTTTATTATGGCTCTTTGAATATCTCCAATACTTAAAAGCCCTAAAAACTCAATACCATCAAAAACCAAAAGTAGTTTTTTCGTACTCTGATCCATTTGTTTAAGTGCGTCCAGAATTTTTGCATCCTTTTGAATTGAAATAGCCTTAATCTTTTTATCGTCCATTTTTGCCTTATTCAAAAATTAATTTTAGCAGATGACTTTTATGAATTTAAGTATAACTCTATACCCTTTTTTAGTGATACCTTTGGTTCCCAGTTTAATACACTTTTTATTTTCTTATTCGATCCAACAGTTTCTAATACTTCGTTTTTGCGTACTGTATTTTCATCAAATATGAATTGTAAAGATGTATTTTCAGATACCATTTTTATGATATCGGTTAATTCTTTTACTGAATAACTTTTTTCAGAGGCAATATTTAATGTTTCATAATCAAAATCTGTACTGCAAGCTTTGATAATGGCATCAATAACATCAGTTATATAAATAAAATCTCTGCGGGGTCTTGCATCTTTTAGCTTAACTGACGTATTGCCTTTTTTAACTTCACTTATAATTTTAGGAATCAAAAAATTTTCATTCTGTCCTGGTCCATAAATATTGAAAGGTCTGAATATTAGGACAGGAATATTAAAATCACGATGATAACCTTTGCATAACTCTTCACCTATTATTTTAGTTTGAGCATATGGATTAAATGCTTTTAGAGGATGATTTTCGTCTATTGGCAAATATTCCGGTTCACCATATACATAAGAACTGAAAAATATGAAGCGTGCATTCTTCTTTCTGCACAACTCCAATGCGTTTAAAGTACTAACCACATTGGTATAATAATATTCATGTGGCATGTTAAATGATTCGGGTACAAAAGATTTGCCAGCCAGATGAATCAGTAAATCAAAATCAGAAATTGAATTCAGCGAATCTTTATTTGTAAGATCATAACCATTATTAATATCCAGTTCAATAATGCTATAATCAGGAAAATTAAGCTGAATCGCATTTTTCAGATGTTTCCCGATAAATCCAAAACTTCCTGTGATTGCAATTCTCATTTTAAAGATTGTAAATATCAGATTTATACTTCGCCAGATTCTTTTTATCTGAAAACCATTCACAGGTAACCCTTAAGCCTTCCTCTAGTGTAAATTGAGGGGTCCATTCTGTAAGTGTTTTGATTTGAGTATTATCACCCCATAGCCGGAATACTTCTGATTTTGATGGCCTAAGCCTTTGGTTGTCAGTTGTGAATTCTATATCAGAGCCCATGATATCTTTAATAATATTCAAAGTATCCCGCATTGATACTTCAAAATTTGAAGCTATATTAATCTCGCGCCCGGTTGTTTTATCCGTTTTAGAGATTTCAATAAAACCATTACAGGTATCTGTTACAAAATTAAAATCGCGTGTTGGGCTAAGGTCACCGAGCTTAATTTCTTTTGTGCCATTCAGTATTTGCGTAATTATAGTTGGTATTATGGCTCTCGCAGATTGTCTGGGGCCAAATGTGTTAAACGGTCTTGCAATAGTGACCGGAAGATTAAAAGCGTTAAAGTAACTCATCGCTATTGCATCTGCACCAATTTTAGATGCTGAATAAGGACTCTGAGGTTGTTTAGGATGTTTTTCATCAATGGGCACATATTGTGCGGTCCCATAAACTTCTGACGTAGAGGTGTGAATTACCCTTATTCCACCATTTTCTTTTGCTGCCTGACAAATATTTAAAGTTCCCTTGATATTAGTATCAACATATGAATCCGGTGCTACATATGAATACGGAATTGCGATCAGAGCCGCAAGATGGAATACTGCATCCATGCCTTTTACGATGGTATTACAAAAATGTGGATCTCTGATATCGCCGGAAACGATTTCCAGATCTGGACTATTTCTTAAGTCTTCCAGCCATCCCCAGTAGTTGAATGAATTATACATCGATAATGCACGAACTTTAAACCCTTGCTCCAGAAGCAATTCTGTTAGGTGTGATCCGATAAATCCGTCAGCACCTGTGACTAAAACATTCTTCATAGTTTGTATTGTCTTATTTTACTGCAACCGGCGCAGCAATATATTCACATTCTCTTCAAAGTTAAAATGTTTCAATGCGAATTCCCTTCTTTTGGTAAGGATTTCGCGATTATATTCACCGTAACATGAAAACATATATTTTAAACCTTTTACAACATCATTCACATTGTTTTCAACGAAATCGAGTTTTAGGTTGTATGAATCATTAAATGGTGTATATGTTGATATTCCGGATAATAAAATTGGTTTTTCAAATATTAATGCCTCCATGAATTGACTACTCAATCCATCTGATTCAATGATATTAATTGAAAAATCGGTTCTTTTCCAAATTTCATATATATCACGATCGGGTAAATATGGATGTTTGATAAAACGGATATATGTATCTAATCCATATGAATTCACTTTAGCTTTTAACTCATGTTCATATTCAGAATCAGTGACATTACCGTGCCAGATAATAATCCTCGTATTTTTAGGTAAGTCGTATTTTATAATGTTCATAGCTTCAATTAACAGATCAAACCTTGTAATGCGAATTATCGATCGGGGATAAAAAATAAAGATATCACTTTCTTTTATGCTGTTTAAAAACGTTTTCGTAAACTCAGTAAGAGATGCCTTCTTATTTAAAATATCAAAATCAAGACCCCAAAAAAATAAAAGTAATTTATCATTAAACATTGGTAGTCTTTCATTAAATGCTTTTCCAATGGAGTAGGTGCTTGTTATTGTATGAATTTTTTTAAAACACAGCCTGTAAACCCACCCTCCAATATTTTTGGCTGAAGCCATTTCGGTAATCTTTACTCCCCAGGGAATAAAGACACTTCTTTCAAACTTAAGAAAGAACACCAATATAAACAATACTCTCCAGTTGAACCCACCATGAATGATAGCAATATCAAATTTTGTTTTTCTTATGCGGGGAATAAGAAAAAAAAGGTTTAACAGAGATTTTTTTTCCAGGATTTTTGCCTGGGAAGTTGAAAAGCCGAACTTAGTATTAGACAGGAAGGTAAGTTCATATTCTTCATTATTATTAAAATAGTCCAGCCATTTCTTAATATTATGGCCCTGCCCCGGCCCAAACATAAATATTTTTTTCCCTTCATTCATTACAGGTATTCATTTACATTTAGGTTCTGTTTTAAAAAGGGTTGTTTCCCCGCTTTTGTCCTTTCAATCTTATCTGTAATATGAATGTTTACAGTTAGCCTTCCGCCAGTAACATCCTGCATCACCTGTTTCACTTCAGCCTGATCTGCCGGAGAGAAGTGTTTATCCGGAACAATATTTACATTTACAATACCCTTCTCATATTGTTCCAGTTTTAATGAAACAATGTTTTCAAAAGCTTTAAAATGTTGGGCAAAAATCAATGCTGTAAGTGATATTAAATGTCCATCTTTATCTATCACATAATCCTGTAATCTACCTTCAATTCTGTTCAGTATTTTGTAGTTTCTTCCACACGAAGCGCAGGAATCAGCTCCAACTTCGGCAAAATCCTGCGTTTTGTACCTTACAAACGGTGTCGCAAGATTCCAGAAGCTGGTTCCTACAATTTCCCCTGTTTTCCCGGCAGGAGTTGGACTTCCATCACTATTCAGAATTTCAGTTATTCCATACTGGGGATAAATATGGAACGTATCTTCTTTTTCACAATATCCCGCTAATACAGCTTTTTCAGTATGTCCATACCAATGGGAAAGGTTGGTATGAAAAACATCTTTGATTAAATTCTTCTGATGTTGCATTAATGGTTCAGAACTTAGTGCAATCAGTTTGAAGTGATGAGACAGCGTTAATTGATTATCTTTAATGATTTTAGCCAGCAGGTAAACAGAGGACGGATAGACATGGAGAATTGGAGCATTGTATTGTCTGATAGCCTCAAGGATGATTTTTACATTTTCAACATCCAGAGAATATGAGGAGAGAAGCATTACATTTGAAGGTTTTATATAGTATAAGCCCTCAATTTTATGACCTCTGAGCGCAACACGTTTGGTCTTCATATTTATCTCAGGTAAAAACCTTGACCATAAATCATGTATAAAAGCGAGTTCGATAAATATATTTTTATTTTGATGATAAAATCCAAAGGGTTCTCCGGAGGAGCCTCCGGTTGTGATGTGTTGAATTCCTTTCAGCTTTTTGTTAGAAAAAAAACCAATATTGTCTTTCAGTATCTCCCGGCTTATACAAGGTATTTTTTCTAAATCTGATAGAGATTGAAGCATTTTAGGTTCAAACCCATTGCTTTTCCAATGATTATGATACCCTTCAATATTATGCCAGCAGTAGTTAACAATTGATTTTAACTGCTTGAACTGAAATTCGCTTAGTAAGTCCTTGTTTTGAAATTCAGTGTCTTTTATAAGCTTTGTTATTTTTTTATATGTTGGGTAACCCCAGAAAAGAGACTGTGGAAGTTTATAATATATTTTTTTAAGAAAATTCAGCATTTGGATGAAATCAGAATAGATGTTTCGGTAGTCTGGATCATATCCCAGAGTTCAATCGGCCATGATTTATCTTTTGATTTAAGGGAGTCATATAACTCCAGGAGTTCTTCACGCTGACCTTTTTTACTTTGGTCATCATTAAACTCATGTATCTTAATACCGTAGCCTTTTAATCGTTTATAGTCATCCATTATAATGGATTTACCATCAAAATGGACTTCCATATATTCTTTGGATAAATTTTTATTCCCCTGTGAAAAGTATTGAATATTACAAACTGATCCGTCTGCATATTTAAGAGTGATGGATTTATTGTCTGAGGAGCTAACCTTCTCCGTTACAGGACTTATAGATTCACAGCTTATACTTGATATTCTTGAACCGGTAAAAAATGTCATGAGATCAATAAGGTGGCATGCTTCTCCTACAATTCTACCTCCGTTTTCATGTACCCAATGATCTTTTGCAATATAACCGGCATTCATTCTGTACTGGATGAAAAGAGGATTGATTCGTTTATCAGTATGGGATTTAATCTCTTTACATATTGGACTAAACCTACGGTTAAATCCTGTCATTAAAAGAGGTTTAGGACCGTCATGCTTTGCATAGAATTCCTTGATGCTTTCCAATTCGTCAATATTGGTTGACAAAGGTTTTTCAACAAAAACGTTTTTGCCTGCTTTTAATGCTTTGAGTACCAGATCGGCATGACTGTCATGTCTTGTTGAAATTAATATTAGGTCAACCTCAGGATCATCAAGCACTTCCTTCAGATCGGAAGTTGCATATTTTGCTCCGTATTGTTGTGCAATATTATTTGCCTTAATCCCTGTTCTGTTATCAACACAATATAGATTGTATTTTTTGTTTAAAGCTTTAATATTTGGTAAATGCATGGACATTGCAAAATTTCCGGCTCCCACCAGAGCAACATTGACATTGTCATTTTGTACGGTTGAATGTTGAAAAGATACATTCTTTGCAACAGAATAGTATTTTTCTACTTCATTACCCTCCGGCTCACCATAAAAGAGGAGCGATATAATTGGTTTTTTATTGCTCCTTAAGGATTCAAAAGCTTCTGATACTTTCTCGATAGGGAACTCATCAGATATCATAGATTCAATCTGAATATGACCCGAAGAAATTAATCTCAGATATTCAGACATGTTTCTGTTTTCAGTCCATCTTACATAAGCATAAGGATAATCAAGGCCCTTAATTTCATAGTTGTCATCATATCTTCCAGGCCCGTATGATGTAGAGATCCGGAAATCCAGCTCCTTTGAATATATGTCTTTTCTGTCAATCTCCATTCCTGATACGCCAACCAACACCACATGACCTTTCTTTCTGCACATCTGAAATGCCAGTGACAACGGTGAACTGCTGTTTGTTGCCGCAGTAAATATAACGGCATCTGTTCCATGTCCGTTTGTCCAGGATTGGATCATCTCTTTGATATCTTCACTTGTGGGATCAAGCGTAATTTCAGCTCCGTATTTTTGAGCTAGTTGTAAACGATTAATATCCGGATCAATTGCAGCAACCCTGATCCCTGAAGCTTTTAACATTTGTATGGTCAGCAATCCTAAAATTCCGGCGCCTGTTACAACACAATACTCTCCAAGCATTAATTCTGCACGCCTAATACCTTGCATCGCAATTCCTCCCAGAGATACTGTTGAGGCATGTTTGAAGCTGACATTCTCAGGCATTTTCATTACCAGATTTTCAGGGACAGATATGTATTCGGCATGATTCGCAAAACCACCTCCTGATGCGGCAACCCGATCCCCGATAGCAAATCCTTCAATATCATCCCCTATGGCAATAATAATCCCAGCAGCCGAATAACCGGTCTGTAAACCTCCTTCCTGAATACCTTTAATGATCCCGATAGTTTTATTTATGCCATTTACTTTTAGGAGTTCAATGCCATCTTTAATTTTTTGGGGCTGCTTCAGTAACCTTTGTGTTAAAGTGATTCCGCTCTCTTTAACACTTGAAAGCTCTGTTCCTGATGAAATACATGAGTAGACTACCTTGATGATTATTCGTCCCTTGCCAACTATAGGTGGTGGTACATTTTCGGATAAAACTTTTCCTTTCTTTACAATTGCCTGGTACATGTATGAGATGAAAATTTATTTAATGTGACTTTATTATAAGAACACAAAAATAACAAAGAATTCCACAAAAGTCATAACAAATCCTTAAGTAAGGAGCAACCATTATGATTTACATATCCATGTTAGATTAGATTGTTTGATAAATGCCGGTAAGAGTCCTGGAATCGTTCTCCCAATTGTACTTTGTTATAATCTTTTCCTTGGCCAGCTTATGATCAAAATTTACACTTTTGGTGTATATTTTCATGACTTGAGAGCAAAAATCTGAAGTATTGCCATCTTCAAAGATTAAACCACTTTTGGTTTCCTGAATTATTCGGACAAGAGGGTCACAATTCGACGAAATTATAGGAATACCGGCAAACATATACTGGAATAACTTGTGTGGAATGGTGTTGTCGGTGTGTTCTGTTTTTAAATGTGGTATTAACGCCACATTCGATTGATTCATTTTTATCAACAGCTCTTTTTGAGGCATCCAGCCCCAGAAAATTACATTTTTTTCAATACCTTCCTGTTGTGCCATTTCTTTTAAAGTGTCAAGGTATCTTCCTGAACCAATAATCCACACTTCAAGGTTATTTATTTGCTTTACGAGTTCAGGGATGGCTCTGATAACCGTTTGCAATCCACGGTGATAATTAACACCACCGCCATATATCATTGTAAATCTATCTTTATCAGCATTTAGAGGTGGAAAATCAAACAGATCTGTGTTTAAAGTATTGGAAACAACGCTGATTTTTTCATCTGATATCCCCAGTTTTTTAAGTCTGTTTTTTGCTTCGTCAATGACTACTATAATATGATCAGGGAATTGAAGATAATATTTTTCGTATGCTTTCCATTGGGGTATGGAACATAAGAGACGTCCAAGTGGCTTTTTTGTGTGTTCAGATAAACTTAGGAGTGCAGGCCAGTTTTCGTGTAAGTCTGTAATTAATTTTAGTTTAAACTCTGATTTTAGGGTTACGCCAACCTTTACCAAAGGTAAATCATGAATATGAATAACATCAAATTTCTGCTTCACAAGAATCCCTCTCAGATACTTTCCCCAGAATCTGAAGTAGAAGCTGAATTTTAAAGCTCCAACACTTGATTTATGGATGAATTTTGATATCCTTTTTCGATGAATAGTATAATTACTTTTTTTTATTAACTCGTCCTGCCCTTTAAGGGTTATACAGGCAATATGAATTTCATGACCAGCCTGACTTAATGCATTAATCTCATTTTCAACTCTTACGTCAGGTGGAAATTCACTTTCAAGAACCATTAATACTTTCATCAGCATATAAATTTCACGCAAAAGTAGTAATTCATTTATAAACATTTTATAATTATCCCATATGATGGTATATATGGTAAATATTAATTTAATTTGCATGCTCAGGTATGAAAAAAGTATTAATCATTACATATTACTGGCCACCATCTGGTGGTGCCGGTGTTCAGCGTTGGTTGAAATTTGCCAGGTATTTGCCCGAAAATGGTTGGACTCCGGTCATCTTTACACCTGAGAACCCGGAAGCGCCGGTCCAGGATTATACATTAAACAATGAAGTTCCGGATAAAGCAGTCGTAAAAAAGTTGAAGATATGGGAGCCGTTAAACTTATATAAGCTATTCACCGGAAAATCCAAAAAATCGACTTTAAATGCGGGTTTCCTGGAGGAAGAGAACAGTAATTCAGTGGCTAAAACGATCTCCGTCTGGATCCGTGGGAATCTTTTTATTCCTGACGCAAAAAAATACTGGATTAAACCAGCTTCAAAGTATTTAATTAATTACCTGAAAGATAATCCTGTTGATCTGATTGTTTCTACCGGTCCGCCGCACACCATGCACGTCATAGGAAATCGTGTGTCGCATAAAACCAATATCCCATGGGTGGCAGATTTCAGGGATCCATGGACGCAGATTGATTTTTATGACAAGCTTAAGGTGAGCCGGTTTGCGGATCTGAAGCATAAAAGGCTGGAAAGAAAAGTGCTGAGCGAGGCAGATAAGGTTGTTGCGGTAGGTGAAAACATGGCTACTGAGTTTAGAAAAATTGTGGATCGCGATATTCAGGTGATAACCAATGGGTATGATAAGGCTGATATAACAACAGAACATATTCAGTATCCCGAAAAGTTTTCAATCGTACATGTGGGAAGCATTAATGCAGACAGAAATCATTCGGATTTCTGGGCATCTCTGTCATTTTGTATAGAAAATGTAGAAGGTTTCAGCGATGATTTTGAGCTCATACTAGTGGGGAAAAATGATGTTAGTGTGACGAGGGATATTGGTAAATACGGATTAAGTAAGCATGTGAATTTTATAAGTTATATTCCCCATAATGAGGTGATTGCTGCCGAACAAAAGGCTGCCGTTCTTTATTTACCTTTGAACAATACTCCGAATGCGAAAGGGATTTTAACCGGAAAGTTTTTTGAGTACCTGGCCTCCGGTCGGCCAATTTTTGCCATTGGACCGAAAGATGGTGATTTAGCACATATTTTAAAAGAAACCGGTGCCGGAAGTATCAGCGATTTTGAAGATCAGGAAGGAATGAAGAAAGACTTAATCACATTTTATAAGGCATTCAGGAATAAATGTCTGACTTGTAAAAGTGAAAATATAAAAATTTATGAGCGATCCGAGTTAACAAAAAAAATGGTTGAACTCTTTGAATCAGTACTATGAGTAAGAAGATTATTACAGTTGTTGGAGCCAGACCGCAGTTTGTAAAGGCTGCAGCGGTCAGCAGAGCCATACGTCAGACGGACATGTCAGAGGTAATTATACATACCGGTCAACACTTCGATCAGAATATGTCAGAAGTTTTTTTTGAAGAAATGGAAATACCCCATCCTGACTATAACCTTGGCATTAGTTCATTAACACATGGTGCGATGACGGGACGAATGCTGGAGGGTATTGAAGAAATACTGTTAAAAGAAAAGCCGGATGCATTAATGGTTTACGGGGATACAAATTCTACTATAGCAGGAGCGCTTGCAGCGAAAAAACTGGGAATTAAAGTTGCTCATGTTGAAGCAGGCCTGCGTTCGTTTAATATGGCTATGCCAGAGGAAGTTAACCGGATTTTGACAGATCGTATTTCCGACCTGTTATTCTGCCCGACCGATACTGCCGTAAATAATCTGTGCGAAGAGGGTTTCTCTAATTTTGGATCCAAAATAATCAGAACCGGTGATGTAATGTACGATGCTGCATTATTCTACAGTGCGAAAGCTGCAGAAAAATCACATATTCTGGATAATTTAGCTCTGAATGGTAAAACATATTTGCTTGCTACAATTCACAGGCAAGAGAATACGGATAACGGGCAAAGGCTGGCTTCGATCGTTGAGGCCCTGAATGCATTGACTGAAATAACTGAAGTAATTGTTCCGCTGCATCCCAGAACAAAAAAAATAATGGCGCAGAGGCAACTGGATTACAAGTTTAAAGTCATTGAACCGGTTGGGTATTTTGATATGCTGGAACTTATTAAAAATTCAGAAATCATTTTAACCGATAGTGGTGGTCTTCAGAAGGAAGCTTTCTTTTTCAGGAAATACTGCGTTACAATGCGTGATGAAACTGAATGGGTGGAACTTGTCAGGAATGGATATAATTGTTTGGCAGGAGCTGATACTGAACAGATATTGAGATCTGCAGAAAATATGATGAAAAAAGAGCAGAATTTTACCCACCAGCTTTATGGTAATGGTGATGCATCACAACAGATTGCAAACGAAATTTTTAAATTGTAAGGATTTTTAGATTTTTTAAGGTAAAAATTTAATGTTTTGCTTTGTGATATATGTATTTGTCTCATTATTAATTTAATTTTGGCAACGAACCAGATATCCAGTTTTATCAGCACTAATAAAAAGACTTATCCTTAATTCAAATATTTGAAAATGAATAATTCACTAATTAAGAAAATCCTGAATTACGGTTTGCCGGTAATAATTTTTATATTTATCTCATATGCTTATTTCCCCGGATTGCTCGAAGGGAAGTCATTAATGGGACATGATACCAAGGTTGCTACGGCTAAATCCAGTGAAATTGAAAAGTTCAGGAAAGAATACGGAGAAGAACCGCTTTGGACGAATGCAGTATTCTCCGGGATGCCGGCATATTTTATTTCCACCAGATATACCGCAAATCTTACCCGGTTTGTTAACAGAATAATAGAATTTGGGAAAAGACCATCCAGTTATCTGATTATTGCGATGTTGTCTTTTTATGTTTTGCTTATTTCATTTGGTGTAAATCCCTGGTTAAGTATGATTGGTGCTCTCGCCTTTGGATTTACTACAAATACATTTGTGCTTTTGCAGGCAGGACATATGAGTAAGGTGCATACCTACGCCTATATGGGAGGTTTTGTAGCCGGGTTTATTCTCACATTCAGGGGGAAAAGGATTTTGGGCGCTGCAATGGCAGGAGTATTTTTATCATTGATGATATTGTCGGGTCACCCGCAAATGACATATTATACAGGGATTATTGTTCTTATTTATGGCATATTTGAACTTGTTGAAGCTATTAAGCAAAAAACGTATGCTTCATTTCTTACAAATGTAGGATTGTTGCTGGTGGCTGTCCTGCTTGCTTTCGGGAGTAATTTCTCAAGACTTTATACGCAATACGAATATCTGAAATACTCCACCCGTGGTGAATCTGAATTGACAAAGGATAAAACAGTTGCTACCGGGGGATTAGATAAGGATTATATACTTTCATGGAGCAATAGTGTAGCTGAAACTTTTGCATTAATGATCCCTGATTTCAGAGCCGGAGGAGCTGCAGATTATAAACCGGAATCTGAGTTTACAAAGCAGGTGTTGCCCGGATTAAAGCAGCAGTTTATACAGTCAGGAAATTCTGCAAAGGATGCACAGCACGATGCCGAACGTCAGGTGGGATCACTGTTTTACTGGGGTGGCAAACCAACCACAGACGGGCCTATGTATCATGGTGCTGTCATTTGTTTTCTCTTTATACTTGGTTTATTCCTTGTGAAAGGTAAGTATAAATGGTGGCTGCTTGTTGCTACTGTACTTTCAATCATGCTTTCATGGGGAAAATACTTTCCGGCATTGTCGCACTTGTTTATAGACTATTTCCCGATGTATGATAAGTTTCGGGACGTTACCATGTTAATGGTAATTGCACAGTTTACAATGCCTTTATTGGCTCTACTGGGTATTAATGCTCTGATTAAGGGCGAATATGATAAGCCGAAACTCAAAAAAGCACTTTACTGGAGTTTTGGCCTCACAGGAGGACTGGCTCTTATATTTGCACTTATTCCATCAATAGCTGGTAATTTTTCCGGTAAATACGATAGTCAGCTGCCCGCAAATCTACTGGAATCTTTACGTAGCAGTCGAATTCATGCCTTACGTTCCGATGCCTTCCGTGCTTTCATGTTTATTGCTGTGGCGCTGGCCGGTATATGGGCCTGGATGAGCGGTAAATTTAAAAAGGAATATTTTTATACACTACTGGCTGTTTTGGTTGTTGCTGATCTCTGGTTTGTGGATCAACGCTATTTAAGCAATAAAGATCTGGTTCGCCATAAACCCGGAATAGGATATGAACAGACCTATGCCGACAAGATAATTTTAAAAGATAAAGATCCGGACTTTAAAGTATTGAACCTTTCTGTTTCAACGTTTAATGATGCGTCCACTTCCAATTATCATTTTTCTATTGGTGGTTACGACGGTGCTAAAATGAGGCGGTATCAGGAGCTGATTGAACATAGTATGAGCAAAGATATGCAATATATTGCCCAGAATATTAGAACTGAGCAGCTGGATGTATTTCAACATACTCCCATTTTGAATATGCTCAATACGAAATATGTTATTCTCAGTCCTCAGTCTGCCCCTGCATACAATAAATATGCTTACGGACACGCATGGTTTGTAACAAAGATAGAACTGGTACCAACTGCAGATGCAGAGATTTTAGCCATGAAAACCTTAAAGCCGGATAAGGAAGCAGTAGTTAATGAACAGTACTCTGATGTCCTCGGTGGATTTGAATTCGTGAGGGACACTTCCGCAACAATCAAACTTGAAGAATACCGAACAAATTATCTTAAATATAAATCTCAAAGTAAAACAGATCAACTGGCTGTATTTTCTGAAATCTATTATCCGAAAGGGTGGGATGCCTTTATTGACGGGAAACCGGTTGAGCATGTGAATGCGGATTATGTACTCAGAGCTCTGCCGGTGCGTGCCGGAGAGCATGTTATTGAATTCAGGTTTGAACCAAAATCGTACTCAGTAGGTAATAAAGTATCTTTTGCCTCTTCATTACTTCTGATCCTTTTACTGATAGGAGCAGCAGGTAAAGAACTTTTCAGAAAGAATTAATTTCGTATTTTTGAGGCTTTAAAAGTAGAAAATGGCAAAAAGAAGAGTCAGACGAAAAAGAGTTGGTGTGGTAAATTCTCATTTTACCGTTACAATCAGTATAACTCTGGTTCTTTTTTTAATCGGGATTATGGGTATTCTGATATTCAGCGGGGACCAGATATCAGACTATGTCAGAGAAAATATTGGATTTTCCATTATTCTTAAAGACGATGCGAAAGATGTGGATGTGCATCGTATACAGAAATACCTGGATGCAACAGAATATGTTAAATCCACGAATTATATTGATAAGGAGAAAGCTGCGGAAGAATTACAGAATGAGCTGGGTGAAGATTTTATAGAGTTCCTTGGGTATAATCCTTTGCTGGCTTCAATAGAGGTGAAATTAAAAGCAGAATATGCAAATCCGGATAGTCTTCTGGTTATTGAAAATGAATTTAAGGCTTATCCACAGATAAAAGAGGTTATTTATCAAAAAGACCTGGTAAACCTGGTCAACGAAAACGTGAGAAAAATAACGATTGTTTTGCTGTTATTCTGTTTGCTTTTATTTATTGTCAGTGTGGCACTCATAAACAATACCATTCGTCTGGCCATATACTCTCAACGGTTTTTAATTAATACCATGCAGTTGGTGGGAGCTACCAGATCATTTATCCGGCGTCCTTTCGTGAACAGGATCATCCTGGACGGCTTAATTGCAGCGGTTCTTGCTATTCTTTTACTAACTGCAGCAATATATTCCATCCAGAATGAATTGAGTGCCATAATCAGCCTGAAAGATCTTGATCTGATTGCGATGGTTTATAGCCTGGTGTTGCTTATTGGAATTATTATTTCTCAGATGTCAGCATATTTTGCATTAAATAAATATCTGAGGTTGCGTTCGGATGAACTCTATTTTTAAATTTAAATATAAAAGAGTGAAAAAAACAGAAATTAATTCAAAAGGAAATCTTCCATTATCGAAACACAATTATGTGTTGATGCTTATTGGATTGGCGGTCATAATTCTCGGGTATATCCTGATGTCAGGTGGTGGAAGTACAGATCCTAATGTTTTTAACGGAGATGAATTGTACAGTTTCAGAAGAATTACTTTGGCTCCGATATTAATAGTTGCCGGTTTCATTTTTGAAATATATGCTATTATGAAACGTCCTAAACAGGACGCTGAGTAACAGACCTGCTGTATGAATTGGATTGAGGCGTTGATTATCGCTATTGTTGAGGGACTGACTGAATTTCTTCCGATATCTTCAACAGGGCATATGATTATTACCCAAAAGATATTGGGTATTGAGAATTCAGAATTTGTAAGGGCATTTATCGTTAATATACAATTTGGAGCGATTCTTTCCGTCGTTGTATTGTACTGGAAAAGATTTTTTCAGAGTCTGAAGTTTTATTATAAACTGTTTATAGCTTTTATTCCTGCCGCTGTATTCGGATTATTATTCAGTGATATTATTGATGAATTGCTTGAAAGTGTGGTTGTTGTAGCTGTTTCCCTGGTGCTGGGTGGAATCATACTCGTTTTTGTGGATTCCTGGTTTAAGGATAACAGTAAAAAAGATCAGGAAGTAACGTATAAAAAATCGTTTATAATTGGTTTGTTTCAGGTTATAGCGATGATACCGGGTGTGTCACGATCGGCATCAACCATAATAGGGGGTATGACACAAAAGCTGACAAAGAAAAATGCAGCTGAGTTTTCTTTTTTCCTTGCGGTTCCTACCATGTTTGCAGCATCAGGGTATAAATTGCTTGAAAATTATAAATCCATCACGACTGATAATATCGGCATCCTTATTTTTGGTAATGTCATTGCATTTATTGTTGCAATGCTGGCCATAAAATCGTTTATATCGTTTTTAACAAAGAACGGATTTAAAGCTTTCGGTTATTATCGTATTGTTGTTGGTTTGATTATTCTTATTCTTTTAGCATCGGGTTATCAGTTAAACATCGTTTAATGAATTTTATTGAGGGTGAGGTATTGGTCCTGAACAAACCGTTAGGATGGACTTCTTTTGATCTTGTTAAGAAAATCCGGATCAGATTACAACAGAAGCTGGGCGTAAAGAAACTAAAGGTTGGACATGCCGGAACGCTGGACCCTTTGGCAACCGGTGTAATGCTGGTGTGCACGGGAAAGGCAACCAAGCAGATAGAAACATATCAGGCCGGCGTAAAAGAGTATATTGCCACTATCAAACTTGGAGAAACTACGCCTTCTTTTGATCTTGAGACTAAAACGGACCGGTTGTATCCTTTTGAGCATATCACAAGAGAATCTGTTGACCTGGCGCTTGAGAATTTCAAAGGTGAAATCAGGCAGATTCCCCCGGAGTTTTCAGCAGTTAAAATCAATGGTAAAAGAGCTTACAAGTATGCAAGAAAAGGGGAAGAAGTAGAAATGAGACCTAAGATTCTGGTGATAGATGAAATTGAAGTTCTTGATTTCAATTTGCCGGTTCTGACCCTGCGAATTGTGTGCAGCAAGGGAACGTACATCAGGGCTTTGGCCAGGGATATTGGCATAGAATTAAAGTCTGGTGGTCATTTAATAGCTTTACAACGAACCCGTGTTGGAGATTATTCCCTCAGCGATGCCCTTTCGGTAGAGGAATTTGAAAAAAATACAGAAATTTTGAAACAAATATAAAAACTTTACGTATAAAGCACCTGTTGTTTATATGTGAGTCGTATTAAATTGAATAGGAGAATATGAAACTTTCGAAGTTTAAGTACAAATTACCAAATGAACTTATTGCCTTACATCCAGCTTATAATCGTGATGAATCCCGCTTACTTGTTCTGAACAAAGCAACCGGTGATATTGAACACAAAGTATTTAAGGAGATCATCAATTATTTTGATGACAAGGATTTACTGATTTTTAACGATACCAAAGTTTTTCCTGCCAGGTTGTATGGGAACAAGGAAAAGACAGGTGCTAAAATCGAGGTGTTTCTGTTACGTGAGCTGAACAGAGAAAACAGGCTATGGGATGTGTTGGTGGATCCTGCCAGAAAAATCAGAATTGGAAATAAACTCTATTTTGGTGATGATGATAGTCTTGTTGCTGAAGTTATTGATAATACTACCTCGCGCGGCAGAACATTACGTTTTCTGTATGACGGGCCTTATGATGAGTTTAAAGAGAAACTCTTTGGCCTTGGTGAGATGCCAATCCCAAAGCATATTCTGAAAAGGGAGGTTGAGCCGGATGATGAAGAAAGGTACCAGACGATTTTTGCTAAGCATGAAGGTGCTGTAGTCGCTCCAACCGCCGGTTTGCATTTTAGCAGAGAATTGCTTAAGCGATTTGAAATTAAAGGGACTGAATTTGGCTTTGTAACACTTCATGCCGGATTAGGGAATTTCAGAGAGATTGATGTGGAGGACCTGACAAAGCATAAAATGGATTCTGAACAGATTTTTATTAGTGATGAAGTGGCAAATAAAGTCAACGAGACAAAAAAAATCAAAAAGAATGTATGTGCCGTGGGTACAACTGTTATGCGCACACTGGAAAGTTCTGTAAGTACGGATGGCTTCCTGAAACCTTACGAGGGATGGACAAATAAGTTTATTTTCCCGCCGTATGATTTTAGTGTTGCTAATACAATGGTTTCAAACTTTCATATGCCTTATTCTACCTTGTTAATGATGGTAGCTGCCTTTGGTGGTTATGAACAGGTAATGAATGCATATAATATTGCCGTAAAAGAAAAATACCGTTTTGGTACCTATGGCGATGCAATGTTGGTTATTTGATTTTATTACAGGATATTTTTTATGCCCGGCACGTTTTTTGTGACCGGGTTTTTTATTCTAAAAGTCTTGTAATCTTTGTAGTTTTGTACCATAAAACATAAAAAAAATGAAAAAGCTTTTATCTCTACTCTTTTTAATGACCATTGTTTCAGGTTTAAGTGCACAGGTAGATAGTATTAGGGAAGAAACCCGGAATCTTGATCCGTTTAACAGGGTTATTGCGGCTCACGGTATAAATGTTAAACTGATCTATAATGACCTTGAAGAAGCACATGTAAAAGTTAAAGGTGCACCGCTGGAAGATGTCATTACTGAAGTTGAGGATATGACTTTAAAGGTGAGAATGAAAGCTAAACTTTTACAGGACGTTACTGTTATGGTTGATGTTTCTTACAAGCAGGTAAAGTATATTGAAGCGAATACCGGTGCATACATTGAAACAGTAAGACCTTTGTGGGGCGAGAAGGTTAAGTTGTATGCTATTACAGGTGGTGTTATTAAGGCAGAATCAACAGTTAGCGAGGTTGAAGCTGTTACTAGTGGAGCATCAACCATAGAAATTTATGGAAAAGCAAAACAATTTGATGCCAATGCTAACCTGGGAGGAAAAGTTGATGCCTTTGCACTTAAGACAGGGAATGTCAAGGTTAAAAGTAATTCAGGATCAACAATAAACGTGTACTCATCTGATAGCATTCAGGCAAAAGCTTCGGTAGGTGGTATTATAAATATTAAAGGCGATCCATCTGAAAAAGATTTCAAAACATCTCTTGGAGGTGAAATAAAGGAGATCAAACCCAATCCTGCCTTTGGAAAAGATTTGATTAAAGACGAAAATGATAAATAGCTATTTGGGCAAAGTCCCGAAAACCATTTTTATTGTTTTGTGTAGTCTGTGAATTCCTTTGGGTTCAGCAAACATAAAAATGCATTCATTTAATATCATTTTAAGGCCAAGTTCGCTGGCCAGATTTAATGTGTTGTCAGTATCACACATTTGTTGTACCCAAATTGTTTGTATGCCGTTTTTATGCGCTTCTTTTACAACATCGTCTGTGAATTCCTTCGGAGTCAGAATAAGCAACTTGTCAATTCCCGAAGGTAATGATTTGACGTTCGGGTAACACGTTGTGTTATTCAATTTGTCACAAAACTTATTGATAGGAATTAATTGATAGTCAAGCGTTGATAGCTTGTCATATACCTGTCTCCCGAATTTCTTGGGATTTCTAGAAACTCCGGCAACTGCAATAGGTGAGTCCTTGCTTAAAAATTCTTTAATTAATTCAAGTTTAGTCATTGTAATTCAAGGCTTATGTGTATTACAAAGTTTAAACTTTAAAATAACTTTACAAAATATTTTTTGGGACTTAAAGGTGTTTTTTTAACATTTCTTTTAAAGTATCTATATCCTTTTTCAATGCATTTCTTTTTCCTCCATTGGCCAGATTTTGCCATGATTGTTTAAATATTCGTATATATCTCAGGGAATATGATCCAAGTGGGAATAACGCTATAAATACTGCAAATGAAATCCATGTATTGGATAATAAAAAGAATGGCATTATTAGAAAGGCAAATAGTGCATATGAAACCGGAGCGCCTATTAACATGAAGATAAATTTGTAGGAGCTTTCAAACTGCCGGTCTTTGAGATTGCGATAAAGAAACCATGCCGGGAGTCTGAATAGGCCGGTTGGTAAAAAACCTGCCAGGAACAGAGGAAGACCTATGAGAAGTTCTGTCATCACTGCTAAGTTAATTCTGTTGGCTATAGATAAGTCTTCTGCATGTAGCTTTGCTTGTTTCAACTTTGAGTGTAAGTCTTGTGCTGCGTTAAAAAGCTCTGTTTTAATCTCAGGCTTTACTTTTGTTATATGTTTAACGAAAGCCTGTGCTTTGGTCAGATAATTACGTGAATTCTTTATTGATTGAGTGTCATCATGTAAATTAAGCAGCAAAACAATTTCATCGTAGTGCTCTGTATCCTTAATATCTAATATCAGAGGCTTAATGCCCTCAGCTATTTTATCGCGAAGTGTAATATGGGCTTTTTGAGGATTTGAATTAAACTCCTCCCTGAATCCGTCAACATCTATTGACTTGCCAAAGTTTACCCATAAGTCAGCGTTGAATCCATAGTAATCGCTGTAATGAATTCCTACAGGAACGATCTTAAGATTAAGTTTGAAGTTGTTTTTTTCTTCTGCCAGTAGTGCAATTCTTGGAATACCTTTTTTTAACGGAAGGAGAAAATTCTGACCGTGATGTCTTGCTTCCGGAAACAGAGCGAGCTGCTTGTTTGCTTCCAGAACTCCAATGGACTCATTAAATGTTGAGTCGTTATTTCCCAGTGATTTTATGCCATCTCTTACCCGGTATACCGGAAGTATTTTCAGAAATCGCAGGACTGGCCTGTTTATCGCACTCCGGAAAATATCGGCTCTTGCCAGAAAGACCGGCTGGAGAGGCGTTGTTAACAGTACAGCCAGGGGATCCATTAATGCATTCTGATGATTTGGGCCGAATATTATAGGATCACCAACGGGAATGTTTTCCAGGCCTGAAATATAAACACGCCTGTAAAAGAGCCGGTGTATAATTTTTACATAACCCTTGAAAAATGCGTAAGGTTTTGACGTTTGATGTATCATTTCCCTTTGGGTTTGAAAACATAAAGGGAAGAAAGTGTCCATTTTGAAGGTTCATTTGCCACATCTTTTCTGGATAGAAAAAATGCAACGGTCAGGCCGGATATGATATGCCAGATGCCCCACCAGGCAGCTATCATTGCCATTCCTCCAAGTTGAAGTTCAGGTGGAAATATCTTAGGATTAAATATCAGTGCCAGTGCCAGTCCTGAGTTCTGGATACCGGTTTCAATGGTAATGGATCTTCTGCCCGGTCTGTTGATTTTGGCAATGGTGGAGATGCTGAACCCTGTAAGCAGTGCAAGGCCATTGTGAAGCAACACAATGAGAAAAATCAGGTGGATGTAATTTTGAAAGTGTTTAAAATTGGCAATCAGTGCTCCTGCTACAAATCCAAGAAAAATAATTATGCTGATAATACGCAATGGCGACTTAATTTTTTTGGTGATTTTAGGTAGATAATGAGCAAACAGTAATCCCAATATTAACGGAATCCCTAATAAAATAAAAACTGTTTTAAATACCTGAAAGATATCAATCTCTATTGGCCTGAGTATGCCTTCTGCTGCCACCTTACTGTAATAATCGATATACATACTGCCCCAGAATGAAAAGTTAAGCGGAGTCATGAAAATAGCAGCCAGGGTAGCGATGGCTGTCAGCGTGACTGATAATGCAGTATTGCCTTTTGCCATTGCAGAAATAAAATTAGAAATATTTCCGCCCGGACATGCTGCAACAAGTATCATTCCCAGGGCCACCGTAGGTGATGGTTTAAGTAATATGACCAGTAAGAATGTAAATGCTGGTAACGCAATGAACTGCGATATGATGCCTGTGATTACCTGTTTTGGGGTGTAAAACAGTTCTTTAAAATCTTTGAATTTTATTCCGAGAGCAACCCCGAACATAATTAGTGCCAGTGCAATGTTCATAATATCAACAGATCTGGCATTAAAATTTAAAACTACACTATCCAGTTGGCGTAACGATTCTTCCATCCCTCTTATCTTGTGAAAGTCAATAAACAAAAATCATAAAAATTATCAACATTAAAAAATATTCTGTTATTATGTTGGTGCATAGTTGATTAATGTGAGTTCTGCGATGAGAATTGATATTTATACAATGATTCTGTTTTCTGCCGTTTATGAATTATCTTGTTTTTTATGATGCATAAACAGGTTAAATATAAACATTTGATGGGGGATTATGTTATAAATTATAATCAAAACAATATTTATTGATATAAATTATTAAAAATATTTGGTCTTTTTATTACAATCCGTATATTTGCATCGCTAAAATTAAATATAACAATGAGACAAACAACAAACATTATCAACCTTCTTCTTGATATTCTAATTCTAGGTTATAAGAGTTGAGGATGGTGAATAATGTATGTTTAATAATATAGGGCCATTCTCAACAGGATGGCCTTTTCGATTGTTTAAGAGGTTTGTTATAATAGGAGGTATACCCTATTTGTATTATGATGAGAACAAAACAGTTAAAAGAAGAGTTGATATTCATTAAGCAGATATTCAGGTTTGGTGAGTTCGGTAATAATTTACGACTCCCCTTGCGGGGTATGGAATAGGTTATTTTCAGGTGCGAATTATTAACAACTTTCAAATTAAGAAACAAATAACTAATCATGGATAATAACAGAGTTTATATTTTTGACACTACGTTGAGAGACGGAGAACAGGTGCCTGGTTGCCAGTTGAATACGATTGAAAAGATTGAAGTGGCAAAAGCACTTGAGGAACTTGGTGTGGATGTTATAGAGGCAGGTTTCCCTGTGTCAAGCCCGGGCGATTTTCAGTCGGTTGTGGAAATTTCAAAAGCCGTAAAAAATCCAACAATCTGTGCATTAACACGGGCCGTTAAAAAAGATATTGAGGTTGCTGCTGAAGCACTTAAATATGCAAAGAAAGGTAGAATTCATACGGGAATAGGTACTTCACCTTACCACATTAAGTATAAACTTAATTCAAACGAGGACGAGATTCTTGAAAGAGCTGTTGAAGCGGTTAAATATGCAAAGAAATTTGTTGAAGATGTTGAATTCTATGCAGAAGATGCCGGCCGTTCCGATAATGTATACCTTGCAAAAGTGGTGGAAGCAGTTATTGCTGCCGGAGCTACAGTAGTAAACATACCAGATACAACAGGGTATTGTCTGCCGGTTCAGTTTGGTGAAAAAATAAAGTTTTTGTTCGATAATGTGTCCAATATTGAAAGGGCAACGATCTCAACACATTGTCATAATGATTTGGGTATGGCAACTGCCAATACTGTTAGTGGTGTGATGAATGGAGCACGTCAGGTTGAGGTTACAATTAACGGTATCGGTGAACGGGCCGGTAATACCTCTCTTGAAGAAGTTGTCATGACATTGAAAAGCCACGACCTGGGTCTGCATACTGAGATTGATACCAAGAAAATTTATCAGACCAGCCGAATGGTTTCTTCATTAATGAATATGCCGGTTCAGCCTAATAAAGCTATTGTTGGTAGAAATGCTTTTGCCCACTCATCAGGTATTCATCAGGACGGCGTTTTAAAACATCGTGAAAACTATGAGATTATCGATCCTGTTGAGGTAGGAATTAATGAATCTTCTATTGTCCTTACAGCCCGTTCCGGAAGAGCTGCATTAAAACACAGACTCGAAGTTTTAGGTTATACATTGGTTCAGGAGGAACTTGATAAGGTTTACCAGGAATTTTTGAACCTGGCTGATAAAAAGAAAAATATTACCGACGAGGATTTGTCAATCCTGATGGGAGAAAAAGCCCAGGGTCAGAAAAATATCAAACTTGATTTTCTCCAGGTAGTTAGTGGTAAAACAACGATTCCGATGGCTACGGTACGTCTTAACATTGAAGGTAAAATATACTCTGCCACTGAACCGGGAAACGGACCTGTTGATGCAGCTATAAAGGCTGTCAAAGAGATTGTGAAGAAAAATGCATTACTCGAAGAATTCCTTATACAGGCAATAACAAGAGGGAGTGACGACATTGGTAAAGTACACATGCAGCTGAAATTCAATAACAGGATTTATTACGGTTTTGGAGCTAATACCGATATCGTAACTGCTTCTGTAGAGGCTTATATTGATGCATTGAATAAGTTTAATTAATACGGCAAGAAAATAATAATATAAAATGGGAAAGACACTTTTTGATAAAATTTGGGATGCTCACGTGGTTTCTGAGGTAGAAAACGGACCAACGCAATTGTATATTGACCGTCATTTTGCACACGAAGTTACCAGCCCACAGGCATTCAATGGATTAAGAGAACGTGGTTTGAAGGTTTTACGTCCTGAAAAAACCATTGCCACTCCTGACCATAACGTTCCGACATGGGATCAGGATAAACCAATTAAAGATCCGATTTCAAGATACCAGGTTGAGACGCTGACTAAAAACTGCAATGAGTTTGGCATCACCCTGTATGGTTTGGGTAACGACCGTAATGGTATTGTTCATGTGGTTGGACCCGAAAACGGATATACCCTGCCCGGTATGACCATTGTTTGTGGTGACAGTCATACTTCAACCCATGGTGCATTTGGCACAATAGCCTTTGGAATAGGTACAAGTGAAGTGGAGATGGTTCTGGCTAGTCAGTGTATTCTTCAGCCAAGGCCCAAACGAATGCGTATAAATGTTGAAGGTGAGCTCTCAAAAGGAGTGACATCAAAAGATATTATTCTGTATATCATATCACAGATTTCTACCGGTGGTGCAACAGGTTATTTTGTGGAGTTTGCAGGGAGTGCTTTTCGCAGCCTGACTATGGAAGCCCGTATGACGGTATGTAATATGAGCATTGAAATGGGAGCACGTGGAGGTCTGATGGCTCCGGATGAGACCACATTTGCTTATCTGAAAGACAGACCATTCGGCCCCAAAGGTGAGGAATGGGATAAGTCGCTTGCCTACTGGAAAACATTGAAGTCGGATGATGATGCTGTGTTTGACAAGGAGCATAACTTTAAAGCCGTGGATATTGAGCCAATGATAACTTATGGTACCAATCCCGGAATGGGTGTGGGTGTATCCGGTTCTATTCCTTCACTGGATTCAGTGGATAAGTCCGGACAGAAAACTTACCTGAAATCGCTGGATTATATGGGATATAAACCAGGAGAACAGATGAAAGGAAAGAAAGTGGATTATGTTTTTGTAGGCTCATGTACAAATGGGCGTATTGAAGACCTCAGAACATTTGCAGCTTTCGTGGATGGAAAGAAAAAGGCGCCGGGTGTTGTAGCCTGGATAGTGCCGGGAAGCCGTCAGGTAGAAAAACAAGCCCAGGAGGAAGGATTGATTGAGATCATTGAAAAAGCGGGATTTCTGATGCGTCAACCCGGATGCTCTGCCTGTCTGGCTATGAATGACGATAAGATTCCTGCCGGAAAATATTCGGTTTCAACATCAAACAGAAATTTTGAAGGCCGTCAGGGACCTGGTGCACGTACAATGCTGGCTAGCGTACTTACAGCAGCTGCAGCAGCTGTAACCGGAGTGATAACTGATCCGAGGGAATTAATGGATTGATCAGAACACAATCTTTGATTTATTAGTATTCAATAGAAAAGAACATTAAAATGGCTATAGAAAAAATAAATATTGTAAAATCATCCTGTGTTCCGTTGCCGATTGAAAATGTGGACACGGACCAGATTATTCCTGCGCGCTTTCTTAAGGCAACTACCCGTGAGGGATTTGGTGATAATCTCTTCAGAGACTGGAGATATGACAGTAATGACAATCCTAAGCAGGATTTTGTATTAAATGATGCAACTTATTCCGGAGAGATACTTGTTGGAGGTAAAAACTTTGGCAGTGGTTCAAGTCGAGAACATGCAGCCTGGGCAATTGCAGGTTACGGGTTTAAAGTGGTTGTTTCAAGTTTCTTTGCAGACATTTTTAAAAACAATGCACTGAATAATGGGGTGCTGCCGGTTCAGGTCAGCGAGGAGTTTCTGAGCCGGATCTTCGAGGCTGTAGATAAAGATCCAAAGGCTGGTCTGACGGTCAACCTTCCGGATCAAACCATAACAATTGATGCCACCGGAGAAAGTGAATCTTTTGATATAAATGGTTACAAAAAGAATTGTTTGCTGAACGGATATGATGATATCGATTATCTTCTCAGCAATATGGATAAAATAAAAGCCTGGGAGGTATCAAGTTTTTATTGATTTATTTCTATCAGGCAAACAGAAAAAACGATGAAACAGCAGGTTGAAATTATGGATACTACCCTGAGGGATGGAGAACAAACTTCAGGTGTATCGTTTTCGCAAAATGAAAAAACAACCATCGCAAGGATTTTACTTGAAGAGGTCAGGGTTGATCGTCTTGAAGTAGCTTCAGCAAAGGTGTCAGAAGGGGAGTTTAATGCTGTAAAACGTATTACAGGCTGGGCAGCTAACCATGGTTTTTTAGAAGCTATTGAGGTTTTGGGTTTTATTGACGGAAAAATTTCCGTGGACTGGATACGGGATGCCGGAGGTAAAGTTTTGAACCTTCTGGCTAAAGGATCACTCAGGCACGTAACCCAACAGTTGCGTAAAACCCCTGAACAGCATATAGCAGATATTAAGAATACTATAAGCTATGCGAACTCGCAGGGTATTCAGGTAAATATCTACCTGGAAGACTGGTCGAATGGGATGCTAAATTCACCGGAATATGTGTTTCAGATTGTTGAAGGGCTCAAAGATGAACCAATAAAACGGTTTATGCTGCCGGATACTCTGGGTGTTCTAAATCCTGACCAGACATTTGATTTCTGTTCACAAATGGTGGCGCGGTATCCTGATCTTCACTTCGATTTTCATGGCCATAACGACTACGATCTTGCTGCTGCAAATGCTTTCAGTGCAGTTAAGGCAGGGGTGAGTGGTTTGCATGGTACTGTTAACGGCATGGGTGAAAGGGCAGGGAATGTTTCACTTTCAAGTTTGATCGGTGTGTTACATGATCAGTTAAAGGTCGGTACAAATCTTGATGAATCCAGAATCACGAAGGTCAGCAAAATGGTAGAGACATTTTCAGGCATTCGCATACCTGCCAATAAGCCTCTGATTGGTGAGTTTGTGTTCACACAATGTGCAGGAATACATGCTGACGGAGATAATAAGGATAATCTCTATTACAATGATCTGCTTCCTGAACGATTTGGCAGGACCCGTTCTTATGCGCTGGGAAAAACCTCTGGAAAGGCCAGTATTCAGAAAAATCTGGAAGAGTTGGGCATAGACCTGGATATCGAATCCCAGAAAAGAGTGACACAGCGGATTATTGAGTTAGGTGACAAAAAAGAACGCGTAACCAAAGAGGATCTTCCTTACATTATAGCAGACGTACTCGAAAGTGGAGAGCACGGTAGCAATATAGAGGTGATGAACTATTCATTATCCCTGACATACGGTCTGAAGCCTATTGCCAATGTTAAAATCAGAATCTACGATAAGGTTTATGAAGACAACAGCGCAGGTGATGGTCAGTACGATGCTTTTATGAAAACAGTGTGGAAAATATACAAACGGCTTAAAAAAGAACATCCGGTTCTTATGGATTATTCCGTTTCAATACCTCCGGGCGGTATGACTGATGCGCTTGTGGAAACCACTATTTTGTGGTCATACAACGACAGGGAATTTAAAACCCGTGGTCTTGATGTTGACCAGTCTGAGGCAGCTATTAAAGCGACTATTAAAATGCTGAACCTCATAGAAACATTCTAACAGAATAACAGAAAGAAATATTTAACAGATGAAATTAAACATTGCAGTTCTTCCCGGTGACGGGATTGGTCCTGAGATTATAGATCAGGCATTGAAAGTAACTAAGGCGGTTTGTGATAAATTCGGCCACGATTTATCCTATGAATTTGGAATCACCGGTGCATCGGCAATTGATAAGGTGGGTGAACCCTATCCGGATGCCACACATGAGTTGTGTATGAATTCAGATGCCGTATTATTTGGCGCCATAGGAGATCCGAAATTTGATAACAATCCAAAAGCAACCGTTCGTCCCGAACAGGGTTTGCTACTGATGCGCAAAAAACTGGGCTTGTATGCCAATCTTCGTCCGGTAGTAACATTTCCATCCTTAATACATAAATCTCCGTTGCGGAAAGATCTGGTTGAGAATGCGGACTTTATGTGCATAAGGGAACTTACAGGTGGAATATATTTTGGTGAAAAGGGACGTTCTGAAGACCGTAATATGGCCTTCGATACAAATACCTACACAAGGGAAGAAATTGAGCGTATTATTCATCTGGGCTATGAATATGCCATGAAGCGCAATAAAAAGCTGACAATTGTTGATAAGGCGAATGTACTTGAAACTTCGCGTTTGTGGCGTGAAGTGGGGCAGGAGATTGCACCACAATACCCAGAGGTAAAAACAGAGTTTATGTTTGTAGATAATGCTGCCATGCAGATTATTCAATGGCCAAAGAATTTTGATGTGATGGTGACTGAAAACATGTTCGGTGATATTCTGACTGATGAAGCATCAGTAATCACAGGTTCTTTAGGTATGTTACCGTCTGCTTCAATTGGTATACATACCAGTGTATTCGAACCCATTCATGGTTCTTATCCCCAGGCTGCGGGTAAAAATATTGCAAATCCCTTAGCCACAGTGCTTTCTGCAGCTATGATGTTTGAGTATGCCTTTAATCTGATGGATGAAGGTTCCCTGATTCGTGCGGCCGTTAATGCTTCGATGGATGCAGGCGTCGTAACTGAGGATATTGCGGAAGATAAATCAAAAGCCTCCGGAACCTCAGATGTTGGGGACTGGTTGGTAAGTTTTATTGAAAAATCGTAGTAATAAAATAAGAAAATGTAAAAAGCTGCCCGGTCAGGCAGCTTTTTTAGTAACTGTAATCACCCAAAAACCTGTTGAATCCTTATTCAACAAGGTGTATCTTAATGCTTTATAATTTTATATTTCTTAATCTGATCTTTAGATTTATATACGAACAGATAGCAAACATCACATTCGAACTCTTTGATCTCAATGCTTTCTTTCGGGTTCTTTATCTGTTGTTCCAGTAACGTTTTATTTTGTGCCTTTAAGAGAAATTTTAAATCTTCACTGCTCTTTCCAAAGGTAAGCAATGTAATGTTTTGCTTTATCGGATTCGGAAAAGCCGAAACCCTTACCGTATGCGTCTCTATGCTTTCCAGTGTTATGACCTCCAGTTCTCCCTGAACATATGTAGCTTTTGGAACCAGATTATTTGAAACCAAATCGTCTGCCGATACCACGGCGACTTCATCAACTTTTTCTTTATCCACAACAAGGCTGCTCAGAGAAAGAAGAAGTGTGGCTGAAATTAGTGTAAAAAGTAGGAATGATTTCATGGTATATTTTTTTCGATAAGAATTTATTTAAATGTTATTGTAAATATAAAGAAAAATAAATTAAAATTAACAAAAAATAAACAATAAAATTAATAAATATTAAATATTGACTATTTAAATGGCTTTAAATATGAATTTTATCTGTATTGAGTTGTTGCCTCCAGTTGTTTTAAAACGAATTAACATAAATGAAAAAAAGAGGAATCGCAGGATTCCTCTTTATATTTACACTGATCATCATTCTAATTCTTCGACGTCTTAGCCTGTTCTTCTGCTTTTTCCATTGTAAGCCTTAACGGATCAATTTCCTCGCCCCAGTATATCGTGTGATGTGGGAATGGAATTTCAATATTGTGCTTGTCAAATGCTTCTTTCAGTCGTTTACGGTATTCACGACCGACAGTCCACTGTTGGATGGGTTTGGTTTTAATACGTCCTTTTACAACCAGGGCACTGTCACCAAAGCTGTCCAGTCCGAATATTTCCATTGGTTCAAGAATTTTGTCCTCAAATTCTTTATCACTTTTCAGATCTTCCGATACTTCTTTCATAATTTTCATTACCTGGTTCAGGTCTTCCTTGTAGGCAACCCCAATATCAAATACCATCGCTGACCATTCTTTTGTCATATTGGATAGCGAATTTATTTTTCCGTTTTGGAATACATGAACTACACCTGAGAGATCCCTGAGTGTTATTGTCCTGAGTTCAATTTTCTCTACAAGACCGCCGGTTCCGTTCAATATTGCAACATCGCCTGTTCTGATCTGGTTTTCAAGCAGGATAAAAAAACCGGATAAGAAGTCCCTGACCAGCTCCTGTGCACCAAAACCGACAGCAAGACCAATAATACCCGCACCGGCAAGAATGGGGCCTATGTCAATGTTTATCTTTTTAAGGAAAATCATGATAAAGACGGCCCAAATGACAATGGCGGCGGCTTTCTTCAGGATTTCCATTAATGTGGTCAGCCGTTTTTCTGCTTCTGTATTGGGTTCATCTGTTTGGTTGACTGTCCGTTTTGCAAGGATATCACGTAATTTGCCAATAAAAAAGGACATCAGTTTCAGGGATACAATGAGAATTACGATAAGAATAACAATAGATGGTAATTCTGTAATAGCCCAGTTAGACAATGTGCTTAAAGCCTTTTCCCAAAAATCAGTCGTGAATAATTTATCCATTTGATTTAATTTTAGTTGTTAACGATACTTATTCGTTTAAATATCGTGCCATTTGTATGAGATCGAGTGTAATTGGCGGAAGGTAAGGGCAATAAGAAGGTTTGGAAAAATTCAGGGCCTTAAAAATGGGGAATTTATTAGAATAATGGGGAAGCTTTCCGCAGTGTCAATAAAAAAAGCCCTCCATTGGAGAGCTTTTTTTATATGGGTTATTTGTAACCTATTTTACATCAAATTTATAAATGCATGTATGGGTGTAGGTCTCACCCGGATTTAATACCGTTGAAGGAAAATTCGGTTTATTTGGAGAATCCGGATAGTGTTGCGTTTCCAGACAAAGGGCAGATCTGTATGGATAAGCAATTCCACTTTTGCCTACTACCGTGCCATCAAGAAAATTACCACCATAAAACTGAATAGCAGGCTCATCCGTATGAACTTCCATGTAACGACCACTTGCAGGATCATAAACAGTTGCTGCCAATACCATCGTTTTAGGTTCTTCCTGGTTCAGAACATAATTATGATCATAACCATGTCCCAGAATCAGTGGTTCATAATCGGCATCTATACGCTGGCCAATTTCAGTTGGTGTAGTAAAATCCATAGGTGTTCCTGCAACCGGGATAATTTCACCGGTTGGGATCAGACCTGAATCCGTTGGTGTGAAATTGTCGGCATTTATATATAAAACAAGATCGTTAATAGTTTCGGTGCCTTCACCATGAAGGTTAAAGTAACTGTGATGAGTAAGGTTTAACACTGTAGGCTTGTCAGTAGTTGCCTCATAGTTTATTTTAAATTCATTATCATCTGTCAGCTGGTAGGTCATATGAACTGTCAGTTCACCGGGATAACCTTCTTCGCCATCTTTCGATACATAGGTGAACTTAACGGTATGATCGTCTACCTTTTTCATATCCCAAACAACAGCGTTAAATCCTTTGATTCCACCATGCAGATGATTATTGCCGTCATTTTTAGCCAGATGGTAAACCTCGCCATTTAACGTGAATTCACCGTTAGCGATTCTGTTGCCGTATCTGCCTATGGCAGCGCCGAAATATGGTTTGAATTTCTGATAATCGTCAATATTATTGAAACCAAGTACAATATCGGCCATTTCTCCGTTTTTATCCGGAACCATCAGACTAACAACTTTTGCACCGTAATTTGTAACGGTCATCTCTAGTCCGTTCTTGTTCGTAAGTGTCACCAGGGAAACCTGTTTGCCATCAATGACTTTATTGAACGCCTGCGGATCAATGCCGGCCTTATTAGCCGGTGCTTTTGGTGCACAGGAATGTATTAGCGCTATGGCAGTTAAAATAAATGCTGTTTTAAAAAGTGTTTTCATAATACTGGAAATTTATTGGAATTAATTTAAGAAGCTAAGATACTACGTTTTTTATTCTAATCAAACATCTAAACAATGCTATTACAAGGCATCTGACACTTTACATGAAATGATGTTACAAACGTGAAATGATTTATATCTTTGTTTCACAACTGTTAGTGCAATATTGCCACATATTAAATGCTTTTGGTTATTTTTGCAAACCAATAATAAGGAAATATATGACAATTGGTGATAAAAACGGACGGGAAACGGCGGTATTATTAATGCATTGTCCGGATAAGCAGGGTATTCTGGCTGCTATTACTGAATTTATAAATGAAAATAATGGTAATATTCTTTACCTTGATCAGCATGTTGACAGGGAAGAAGGTATATTTTATACCCGGATAGAATGGGATCTGAATGGTTTTGTAATTCCGAAAGAAAAGGTAAAGGATTACTTCGAAACTTTATTTGGCAGCAAATATAACCTGACATGGTGGAGAATATATTTTTCCGACAGAAAACCGCGCATGGCAATTATGGTGTCAAAAATGCCTCATTGTCTGTATGACTTGCTTGCGCGTCATGCAGCGGGTGAGTGGGAGGTTGAAATACCATTGATAATTAGTAATCATGACGATCTTTCTCATGTCGCTGAGCAGTTTAAGATTCCATATCATCATTTTCCTGTAAACAGAGACACCAAGAACAAGGTTGAAGCCGCAGAACTCGCACTCTTAAAAAAACATGATGTAGACTTCATTGTACTTGCAAGGTATATGCAGATTCTTTCGGCTGACTTTATAAAACAGTATCCTGAACGTGTGATCAATATCCATCATTCCTTTTTACCGGCATTTATGGGAGCCAAACCTTACCATGCTGCCCATCAACGTGGGGTGAAAATTATTGGTGCGACAAGTCATTACGTAACGTCAGATCTTGATGCTGGGCCGATTATTGAGCAGGATGTGGTACGTATCACACATAAGGATTCTGTATCAAGCCTTGTCCATAAAGGGCGTGATCTTGAGAAAATTGTTTTGTCAAGAGCCGTTCAGAAACACCTTGAAAGAAAAGTATTGGTATATAAAAACAGAACCGTAGTATTCAGTTGATATGAGATCATTTTTAACATATGCATTTCTGATCGTTTTTTTCATTGGATTAGGTGTAAAAGTTTCAAACGGAGAAGCGCTTTCAGAGAATGACAGAGGCTATATAGTGGAGGTGGGACAGATTGCACCGGATTTTATGCTTCATCTTACGAACGGTGACAGTGTCAGCCTTGGATCTTTGAGAGGAAAAGTGGTAATGTTGCAGTTTACTGCAAGCTGGTGTAGTGTTTGCCGTAAAGAGATGCCCTTTATAGAAAGCGAAATATGGCAGAAATACAAGGATAGGAACGATTTCTTTCTTGCCGGTATTGACAGGGATGAACCTCTTGATAAAGTAAAGAATTTTGCTGAAACGGTAGGGATTACGTATCCCCTGGCACTTGATCCGGGAGCTGATATTTTTGCAAAGTTTGCTCTGAAAGAAGCAGGGGTTACGCGGAATGTCATCATTGACAGAACCGGAAAAATCGTATATCTTACCCGGCTCTTTAACCGTGATGAGTTTGATTCTATGAAGAAAAAAATCGCCGAAATTCTGGATCAGGAATAATGAATGTAGTCATTATAAAATATAATGCCGGAAACATCAGGTCGGTTTATCATGCTTTGAGTCGTTTAGGTATTGAGGCACAAATTACTGCTGATCCTGAAACAATTAAAGCGGCAGATAAGGTTATATTTCCCGGAGTTGGCGAGGCAAGTACGACCATGAGTTATCTTAAAAAACAGGGCCTGGATAAGTTAATTAAAGGTTTAACGCAGCCTGTTCTTGGTATTTGTCTTGGCATGCAGCTAATGTGCAGCCATTCGGAGGAGAATGATGTGGATTGTCTGGGAATTTTTAAAAACCGGGTTAAATTATTCAGACCTGAACCGGGTATGGAAAATGTAACTAAAGTGCCTCATATGGGGTGGAACAGCCTTGATGTTGCTGAGAATGGGTTTATTCCGTTAGAAATAAATGGAGAATATGTTTATTTCGTCCATTCCTATTATGCAGAAATATCTGAAGAAACAGCAGCAAAAACCAATTATATTATTCCATTCAGTTCCGCTTTACAAAAGGATAATTTTTATGCTACTCAGTTTCATCCGGAAAAGAGCGGCCAGGTGGGAGAAAAAATACTGAAAGCATTTTTAGAGTTATAGAGATGATTGAAATAATTCCGGCAATAGATATTATAGAAGGGAGATGTGTCAGGCTAAGCCAGGGAGACTATAATCAGATGACAACCTACAGGGAAGATCCACTGGAGGTCGCAATGGAGTTTGAGGCCAATGGAATTAAACGCCTGCATCTGGTGGATCTGGATGGTGCAAAAGCAAAGCACATTGTCAACTGGCGTGTGCTGGAAAGGATAGCTAACAGAACGCGATTGGTTATTGATTTTGGTGGTGGTCTGAAAAGCAGCGATGATTTGAAAATTGCATTCAGCTCAGGTGCGGCAATGATAACCGGTGGAAGTATTGCAGTTAAGGATCCTGAAACTTTTCAGAACTGGGTGGATACCTATAGTGGTGAAAAAATTATTCTGGGAGCTGATGCCAAAGATAACAGGATTGCTGTAACCGGCTGGACAGAAGATACAGATATGGAGATCGGTTCGTTTATTAAGCAGTATGTCGAGCAGGGAATCAGTAAAGTTATATCGACTGATATAAGTAGAGATGGCATGCTGACTGGTCCTTCAACAGAGTTATATAAAACGTTGCTTCAAGAAATTCCCGGATTGTACCTGATTGCGAGTGGTGGTGTAAGTTCTTTTAATGATATCACTGAACTTGAAGCGAATGGTGTTCCTGCTGTAATTACTGGAAAGGCGATATATGAGGGGAGAATATCTCTGAAAGATATTAACCGTTACATTTTAAATGCTTGATTATGCTTGCAAAACGTATCATACCATGCCTTGATATTAAAGATGGACAAACGGTTAAGGGGATTAATTTTGTAGGCATCAAGGCTGTTGGGGATCCTGTTGAACTGGGTGCATTATATGCTCAACAGGGTGCGGATGAATTGGTTTTTCTGGACATAACTGCAACGCACGAAGGTCGTAAAACCTTTGTTGATCTTGTAGGCCGCATTGCACATCATATTAACATCCCGTTCACGGTTGGTGGAGGTATAAGTGAATTGAGTGATGCTGAGGCTCTACTTAATGCCGGTGCCGATAAAATTTCCATAAATTCATCTGCCGTCAGAAATCCTCAGCTCATCAGTGATATGGCCAGAAATTTCGGCAGTCAGTTTGTTGTATGTGCCATAGATGCAAGGGAAGAAAACAATCATTGGACTGTAACTGTTAATGGGGGTAGAATTCCTACTGAAAAGGAGCTCTTCTCATGGGCAAAGGAGGCAGAATCAAGAGGTGCAGGAGAGATCCTGTTTACAAGTATGAATCATGATGGCACCAAAAACGGTTTTGCTAATGATGCGCTAAGAAAGTTATCGGAGAATTTATCCATACCTGTTATCGCTTCAGGTGGCGCAGGTACGATGGATCATTTTGTAGACACCTTTACTAAAGGGAAAGCGGATGCCGGATTAGCGGCCAGTATTTTTCATTATAAAGAGATTGCAATTGGAGATTTAAAACAGTATTTGCATCAAAAAGGAATACCAGTAAGAATATAAATTAACATTATAGATATGAAACTTGATTTTGCAAAAGGCGATGGTCTCATTCCTGCAGTTATTCAGGATTCAAAAACCAACAAAGTACTGATGCTTGGTTATATGAATGAAGAGGCTTATAAAAAGACAGTAGACGATAAACTGGTCACTTTTTACAGCCGTTCAAAGAAAAGGTTATGGACTAAAGGTGAGGAAAGTGGTAATTTCCTTAAGGTGGTTGACATTTTATCAGATTGTGATAATGATACCTTGCTGATCAAGGTAAAACCCAAAGGTCCTGTTTGTCATACCGGAGCTGATACCTGCTGGGATGAAAAGAACAGCGAGGATATTATGTTCATTAAGCAGCTTCAGGATTTTATTGAAAAGAGAAGGGAAAAAATGCCTGAAGGTTCCTATACCACAAAACTATTTAATCGTGGGATCAATAAAATAACCCAGAAAATTGGCGAAGAAGCTGCAGAAGTAATTATTGATGCCCTGAACGGAACAGATGAAGGCATGATTATGGAGGCAGCCGATCTGATGTATCACCTGATTGTAATGTTGACTTACAAAGGATACAGAATCGAGGATGTATCGAAAGAGCTTAGAAAGAGACATAAAAAATAAGACAAAAAAAAATCCGGTTTTTAAACCGGATTTTTTTATTCCATTATACTATCTTTTACTCTGGTTTTTCAACTTTAAGTACTTCCGTAATTATGGATTCCAGATCGGCCTGAGGTCTGTATCCCATCACAGCCTGAGGTTGTCCTTCTTTAGGAACAAAAACAATAGTCGGAAGGCTCTGAATACCAAATGCACCTGCTACCTCGCGGTTTTCATCCGTATTTATTTTGTAAATCTGAACCTCGCCTTTATATTCTTTCTGAATGGCTTCAAGGTGCGGTGCCAGCATTTTACAAGGTCTGCACCAGTCTGCATAAAAATCTAATATTGCAGGCTTATCACCTTTATAATTCCATTCTTTACTGTTAACGTAATCAAAAACCTGATCCCTGAATGTTTCAGATGTCAGATGTATCACACCTGCATTTTCCTCCTCAACGGGCTGCGCGTCCATTACCACACTCTTCTCTTCGGTTACATTTTCACCTTTTGCTTTACTTGAGCAATAAGAGAAGTTTATCAAAACGAAACCTGAAACTAACATTAAAGTCAGGCTTTTAATACTCTTTTTCATATCTGTTGCTTTGTTCCTGTATTTGGTTACTTTACATTAAATACGTCCTCAAATGCTCTTTTAAAAGTATCCTTTGGAAGTGCACCCATTGCCATCTGCGGTTGTCCGTCTACCGGTACAAACAATATGGACGGGATGCTCTGTATTCCGAATATTGAAGATACTTCTCTCTGAGCTTCAGTGTCTACCTTATAAATATCAATCTTGCCTGCATATTCATCGGCCAGTTCTTCCAGGATAGGAGCTACCATCTTACATGGTCCACACCAATCTGCATAGAAGTCTATTACTGCAGGTTTTTCACCTTCAAATTTCCAATCTTTATTATCTACCCAGTTGAAAACCTTGGTTTTAAATGTCTCGTCTGTTAAATGCTCAATCATCGTAAAAATTTTTTAAATTAATATATAAAAATCTATATATCAAAATATGTGCCAGAAAAAAATAGCTGACAACCATATTAAAAAATATCTTTTAATTTTGTCAGCTTTTAAGTTGAAACAATATCATCAGTTTCATTGTTCATGGATTAACAAATGATAAGATATCTCAAACATAAGGTTTTTCAGGTAATTTCGGACATTTCCGAGCAGGAAAAGGTGCAGTGTTATGTCATTGGTGGTTATGTGCGTGACATAATTTTAGAACGGCCATCCAAGGATATTGATGTTGTGGTGCTGGGAGATGGAATTAAAATAGCTGAACGATGTGCAGGTCAATTAGGACAAAATGTCAGTGTGCACGTTTTTAAGAATTTTGGTACTGCACAGATTAAACTCAAAGGTGTTGAAATTGAGTTTGTCGGAGCCCGAAAGGAATCCTATAACAGAAACAGCAGAAAACCCATTGTGGAGAGTGGTACATTGGAAGATGACCAGAACAGAAGAGATTTCACAATTAATGCGATGGCAATTTCTCTGAACAAAGCTTCATTTGGTGAATTGGTGGATCCGTTCAACGGTCTAGATGATATCAGGGATAAGCGCATTGTGACGCCTCTGGATCCGGACATTACCTTTTCGGATGATCCCTTGCGTATGATGCGGGCTATCCGCTTTGCCAGCCAGCTTGATTTTACTATTGATCCTGAAACCTTTAAAGCAATACAGAAAAACCGGGAACGGATAACTATTGTGTCCAAAGAAAGAATTGTAGATGAGTTAAATAAAATTGTGTTGTCTCCTAAGCCTTCGGTTGGTTTTATTTTGCTGGAAAAGTCTGGTTTATTACAAGTAATTTTCCCTGAATTATCGGGTATGAAAGGGGTGGAGACGAAGTCAGGTGTGGCACACAAGGATAATTTTTATCATACGCTTAAGGTTCTTGACAATCTGTCTCAGGTTACCGGTGATTTATGGTTAAGATGGGCAGCCATCCTGCATGATATTGGGAAACCAAAAACAAAACGCTTCGACGATAATCTGGGCTGGACCTTTCACAACCATAATTTTATTGGTTCAAAAATGATACCGGGTATTTTCAGGCGCATGAAACTGCCACTGAACGAAAAAATGAAATTTGTTCAAAAGATGGTGAACCTTCATATGCGACCGATTGTGCTGGCTGAAGATACGGTGTCAGATTCTGCGGTTCGTCGCCTGTTGTTTGAAGCCGGAGATGATATTGATAAGCTGATGAATTTATGTGAAGCGGATATTACCTCGAAGAATGAGGATAAGGTAAAGCAGTATCTGAATAATTTTAGGATGGTGAGGGAAAAGCTTGAAGAAATTGAAGCCAAAGACCGGATTCGAAATTTTCAACCTCCTGTAACAGGTGAAGAAATTATGGAAACATTTGACCTTAAACCCTGCAGGGAGGTTGGAGATATTAAGTCCGCAATTAAAGATGCTATTCTGGATGGAATTATACCGAATGAGCATGATGAAGCCCGAAAATATATGCTGAATATTGCCAGAGAGATGGGCCTTGAGCCCATCCGTTAGTTTTTAAAGCTGATCAACAAGTCCCTTGATAATGGCTGTCATTTTAGGTTCTGCCGCTGCCGCTACCTGCTGAACTTCTTCATGCGATACCTCTACAATTTCTCCTGGTACCCCGCTGTCTGTTATAATGGAGATGGCAAAACAGCGGAGATTCATATGTCGTGCCACAATAATTTCCGGTACAGTAGACATGCCAACAGCATCAGCTCCCATCATTCTGAAATATTTGTATTCTGATGGAGTTTCGAAAGTAGGTCCTGATGTACCTACATAAACTCCCTTTTTTAAGTCAGTGCCGTTTTCTTGAGCAATACGGAACGCAGCATCGATGAGTTGCGGATCATACACCTGGCTCATATCCGGAAAGCGGGTGCCCAGCTCATTAAAGTTTTTACCACGTAAAGGATGTTCGGGGAAATGGTTTATATGATCGTTCAGTACCATAATGTCACCGACCTTAAATCCAGGGTTGAGGCCACCGGAAGCATTTGACACCATCAGCGTTTTAACACCGATGAATTTGAATACCCTGACCGGAAATGTGACTTCTTTCATGTCATAGCCTTCGTAATAATGAAAGCGCCCCTGCATTGCCAGAACTGTTTTATCATTGATTTTTCCCTTGATCAGTCTTCCTTCATGCCCTTCAACCGTTGAAACCGGGAAGTTTGGTATTTTATCGTAACCGATGGTCTTTTCAATTTCTATCTCGTTCACAAGCCCGCCTAGTCCGGTGCCAAGAATAATTGCTACTTCAGAAACAAACTCTTCTCTTTTAAGAAACTCAGCGGTTTCTTTTATTTTGGTTAACATAATCTATTATAGTTTTATCAAATTCTTTTTTCCCGTTATACAGGAATTCTACTCTTACGGGGATATAGTACATAAATGACTTGATCTCTTTAGGGATCAGCGTTTCCACCTCAAAAAGTCTCATGGCATCTTTTTCTGTTGTAATAATAACCTTATCCTTATTGCCAATCTGTAAATATCTTTTTTTTATCAGTTCAAAGTCTTTTTTTGTGAACTGATGGTGATCCGGAAACTGAAGCAGTTCAGATTCTTTTACAATACTGTCAATATGTGCTTTAAAAATTTCCGGTTGCGCAATGCCGGTCACTACCAATGCCGTAGAGGTCTCGTTTATACTTTCAAATAATCTGGTATGATCGAAAACAGACTGGGGTTCATTGTGCTTCAGTGTGGTAAAATACAGGCTTTGATGGGCTACTGTTTTAAACCGTTTAATCAGAATGCGTAAATCAATGGGTTTTAAATTCTCCGGACATTTGGTTACAATAATAATATTTGCCCTCTGTTTACTTTTTTCAGGCTCTCTCAGATTACCTGCGGGAAGCATGCGGTCTTCATCAATCGGATTATTGTAATCTATCAGTAATATGGAAAGTCCGGGAATGACATAACGGTGCTGATATGCATCATCCAGAAGAATAGCATCAATTGGTTTTTGGTCCTGTTCGCTGTTCTTCAGTAACGTTTGAATTCCATTTATGCGTTTGGCATCTACTGCTACAGTAATTTTTGGAAATTTGCGTTTAATCTGCAACGGTTCGTCGCCAATATCCCTTACTGTTGAACCGGTTGAACCTAAAACAAAACCTTTGCTTTTGCGCTTATATCCCCGGCTTAAAACTGCAAGGCTGAACTTTTTATGCAGCAGTTGTATGAGGTATTCGGTATGTGGTGTTTTTCCTGTTCCTCCAACTGTGATATTGCCAACGCTTATTACAGGAATGTCAAATTTCTCTGCCTTGATAAAACCCCAGTCGAACAAAAGGTTACGCGATGTAACAATTATTCTGTAAAGAAGGGAAAAAGGCGAGAGGATCAGCGCAAATTTCTTCCTGTCGGGCATAAATCCGATTACTTATTGAATGTTCAATTCATAAGGCATTCTGGCCTGAAGACCTGAAAGTCCCTTATAGTGAATCAGCTTTTTATAAATCTCGTAGTTTTCACCCATTCGCATCTCCAGCATGCTGGTTTTAACTTCTGCTGAAAGGTCGTCTATAAGCTGCTGGAAAAAATCTTTCTGTTCCGGAAGTTCCATTAAGCGGTATTCCTTCAGGCCGGCCATTTCAGCTGCAAGCGCTATGGCATCATCTATTCCTCCGAACTTATCAATTAAGTCGATCTTTTTTGCATCTTCTCCGCTCCATACACGGCCTTGTCCTATTTCATTGATCTCTTCAGGCGTTTTGTTGCGTCCATCAGCACAACGGGTTAGAAATGTATTATAGCCTCTTTCCACCCATGCCTGTAGCATATTCTTCTCACTCTGAGTCATTGGCCTGACAACACTCATCAGGTCAGCATACTCGTTGGTTTTTACGCCATCGAATGTAACACCTATTTTGTCTGTAAGCCCTTTAAAATTTGGGATCATGCCAAAAATGCCAATTGAGCCTGTTATGGTTGATGGACGTGCCATGATGGTATGCGCATTACAGGATATATAGTAACCGCCGGATGCAGCCACATCTCCCATGGATACAATCAGTGGTTTGCCTTCTTTGGCTAATTCCAGCTCGCGCCATATCTGTTCTGAACCATAGGCAGAGCCTCCGGGTGAATTAACCCGTAGAACAATGGCTTTTACAGTCGTGTCTGTTCTGGCATCACGGATTGAAGCAGCAAGTTCACCGGATTTGATGCCATCGTTTGAACCATCATCAATACCGCCGGATGCATATATAAATGCAATTTTGTTTCTCGAGTATTTCCGGTCAGTCTTAACATTTGCTTTTGTGTATTTCTGCAGGGAGATAAAGTTGGGTTCAGCAGATTCTTTTCTGTCACACGAATCATTTAATTCTGCAAGTATCTGGTCTGCATATTTAAGATCATCTATGAGACCGGCTGTTACAGCCACTTCCTGATTGGAAAGCATAAGCCCCTGTTGTGCAAAATCTTCCAGGACTTTGTCCGTTATATTTCTGTCTTTTGCCAGACGGTCTTTATATGTACCCCATAGAGAATTTATCAGTACCTCACTCTGTTCCTTACTGTATTGACTCATCTGGTCATTTATAAATGGTTCAATAGCAGATTTGTATTTTCCTACCTTGAAAATATTGGCTTCAATGCCAAGCTTATCCATTGCTTTTTTGAAGAAGGTATAATTTGCTGATAAGCCTCTGATTTCAAGCATGCCCTGTGGATTCATATACACTTTGTCTGCAGATGCTGCCAGGTAGTATCCCAGCTGAGAATAATTACCGGAATAGGCAATAACAAACTTACCTGTGGTTTTGAAATCCTCAATATAATCCTTGATTTCCTCCACTGTTGATATACCACAGGAAAACAGACCGGGATTGAGGTAAATGCCTTTAATGTTAGGATCAAATTTAGCCTTGTAAATGGAAGAACGGATTTCATTAAGACCCATCATCCTTATTTCATCCTGATTGGAAAACAGCAGGTCTTCCAGTGGATTGTCTGCTTTGCGTTCTACAATCTGACCCTGAACCTTGAGGTTGAGTACACTGTTTGGTTTAACCTGAACTTCTTTTTCACCCATTGCTGCAATTCCTCCTATAACGAGAACTGAGATGAAAAAACCAATTACAGAGAAAAGGAAAAGCGCTGTGAAAGTTGCTAATACGTATTTAAAAAAGTCTTTCATACCTATGAATTTTGGATATTACCGGGGTTGAATAGTTGTTTAGAACAAAAATAAACTTTTTAAGCGTATTTACATGTCTTTGGATGTAAAAGTATTGCAATTGCACATTTTGATGCTGACTGTGCAATTTATGATAAATTTCATTAAAGTTGTCACTTTAAATTAGTACATTCGCTATCTCAAATTTTTTTTCCAGAACTATGGCAAAATTGGATTGGTCGAATTTAAATTTTGGTTATATAAAAACCGATTATAACGTACGTTGCTACTACAGGGATGATGCATGGGGAGAGCTTGAAGTGCACGATTCTGATAAAATAGAATTGCACATGGCAGCCACCTGTTTGCATTACGGACAGGAAGCTTTTGAAGGGCTGAAAGCCTTTATGGGTGAAGACGGGAAAATTCGTATTTTCCGGATGGATGAAAACGCCAAAAGAATGCAAAGCTCAGCTGATGGAATACTGATGGCAAAAGTTCCATCAGAATTATTTCAGAAAGCTGTGATTAAAGCTGTTGAATTAAACAGGGATTATGTTCCTCCGTATGGTTCCGGAGCTGCACTGTATATTCGGCCTTTGTTGATTGGTACCGGTGCACAGGTGGGTGTTAAGCCTGCCAGCGAATATTTATTTATGGTATTTGTAACACCTGTTGGGCCGTATTTTAAAGAAGGTTTTAAACCAACACCTGTGGTAATTATGCGTGAGTTTGATCGTGCAGCACCTCAGGGAACCGGGAATTTAAAAGTGGGTGGTAACTATGCTGCAGGAATGCGCTCAGGTATTAAGGCACACAGTGAAGGTTACAGTGCTGTGCTTTATCTCGATTCCAAGGAGAAAAAATATATTGATGAATGTGGACCGGCTAATTTCTTTGGAATTAAGAACAACCAGTATATTACTCCGGAATCAAAATCCATTTTGCCATCCATAACCAACAAGAGTCTGAAGGTTATTGCTGAAGACATGGGATTGGAAGTTATCAGTCGCAGAGTGCCTTATGAGGAGCTTGAAACATTTAACGAGGTTGGCATGTGTGGAACGGCTGCAGTAATCAGCCCGATTGCCAGAATTGATGATGCTGATCTGAATACATCAATTATTTATTCAAAAGACGGGAAACCGGGGCCTGTTTCTGAAATGCTTTACAGAAAACTCAGAGATATCCAGAATGGTTTGGAAAAGGATAAATATGGTTGGATAACTGTAGTGGAATAAAAGGGAGATCGAAGATCATTATAAAAAAAGAGGGTTTTGTTCAAAACCCTCTTTTCTTTTTTATATCAGCAATGATTATTTTGATTGTTGTTTAATCAGATTGAGAGCAGAACCTGCTTTAAACCAGGTTATTTGTTGTGCATTGTACGTGTGGTTTGCTTTAATAACATCCTTTGTGTCATCATCGTGAATCACTTCAATTGTTAATGGTTTATCCGGTGCAAAATCTTTAAGATCAATAAAATTGAACTCGTCATTTTCACGGATCTTATCGTAATCAGCTTCATTCTCGAAAGTTATCCCGAGCATACCTTGTTTTTTCAGGTTTGTTTCGTGAATACGGGCAAAGGATTTTACAAGAACCACTCTAACGCCCAGATGACGCGGTTCCATTGCAGCATGTTCACGGGATGAACCTTCCCCGTAATTGTGATCACCAACTACAACGGTAGGAATACCCTTTTCTTTATACGCTCTTTGTGTTGCCGGTACCTCACCATATTCTCCGGTTAACTGGTTCTTGACTTTGTTGGTTGCACCATTAAAAGCATTTACAGCCCCAATAAGCATGTTATTGGATATGTTATCGAGGTGACCACGATAACGCAACCATGGACCTGCCATAGAAATATGATCTGTTGTACATTTCCCCTGAACTTTTATCAATAGTTTAGCTCCCATGAGGTTTTCCCCGTTCCAGGGATCAAATGGTGTTAGCAGCTGCAAACGTTCTGAATCCGGTTTTACCACTACTTCAACATTGCCGCCATCCTTAGCCGGAGCCTGGTAACCTGCATCTTCCACATCGAATCCCTTTGGAGGAAGTTCCCATCCGTGAGGTGGATCAAATTTTACCTGCTCGCCTTTATCGTTGGTGAGTGTATCAGTGATAGGATTGAATGTAAGATCCCCCGCAATGGCTACCGCCGCAACAATCTCGGGAGATGATACAAAGGCATGCGTATTGGGATTTCCATCAGCACGCTTGGAGAAGTTACGGTTAAAAGAGTGTATGATTGAGTTTTTCTTTCCTTCTTCAGCACCTGTTCTTGCCCATTGTCCTATACATGGTCCGCAGGCGTTGGTAAATATTTTGGTGCCCAGCTTTTTAAATATGTCAATGTAACCATCCCGTTCTACTGTATAACGAACCTGCTCTGATCCCGGGTTGATTCCGAATTCTGCTTTGGGCACCAACCCTTTATCCACAGCCTGTTGTGCTATGGATGCGGCTCTTGATATATCTTCGTATGATGAATTGGTGCAGGATCCGATTAGGCCCCATTCAATTTTTTGAGGCCAGTCGTTTTCCTTAACAACCTCTTTCATTTTAGATACCGGAGTTGCTTTGTCCGGAGTGAATGGTCCGTTTAAATGTGGTTCAAGTTCCGAAAGATTTATTTCAATCAGTTCATCAAAGTATTTATCAGGATCAGCATATACCTCTGCATCGCCGGTTAAATGTTCTGCAACTTTGTCTGCAAGTTCAACGACTTCCTCTCTTCCGGTCGCTTTAAGATATCGTCTCATGGAATCATCATAGCCAAACGTTGAAGTGGTAGCGCCAATTTCAGCACCCATGTTACAAATAGTTCCTTTACCGGTACATGAAAGGGACTGCGCACCTTCTCCAAAGTACTCTACGATGCATCCGGTTCCGCCTTTAACGGTTAAGATGCCGGCTACTTTAAGGATAATGTCTTTGGGAGCTGTCCATCCGTTTAATTTGCCTGTCAATTTTACGCCGATCAGTTTTGGAAATTTCAGTTCCCATGGCATGCCAGCCATTACGTCTACCGCATCTGCTCCACCAACACCTATTGCTACCATACCCAGGCCTCCGGCATTCACGGTGTGTGAATCGGTACCAATCATCATTCCGCCCGGGAATGCATAGTTTTCCAGCACTACCTGGTGGATAATTCCGGCTCCGGGTTTCCAGAATCCGATACCGTATTTATTTGATACTGACGAGAGAAAATTAAATACTTCATTGTTTTTATTCAATGCCTCCTGAAGATCTTTATCTGCACCTAATCTGGCTTGAATAAGATGGTCTGCATGAACAGTGGAAGGAACCGCAGCTCTTTTTTTTCCGGCCTGCATAAACTGAAGCAAAGCCATCTGGGCTGTGGCATCCTGCATTGCTACTCTGTCGGGTGCAAAATCCACATAGGACTTTCCACGCTCAAAAGCCGTATCTGTTTTACCGTCCCACAGGTGAGCATAAAGTATTTTCTCTGCAAGCGTCAGGGGTTTGCCAACCGCCTTTCTTGCAGCTTCAATTTTTTCAGGAAATCCGGCATAAACCTTCCTGATCATATCAATATCAAAAACCATAATTAAAAATTTTGTTTTAACGTAAGTATTGCAAAGGTAAAATTAAAAACTTTTGTTTAATGACCTCATTTTTCAAGGTCTATCTGATATAACAAATCAAACCTAAAAGCGTTTAATGCCAATGCAAACAGATACAAAAAAACCTGATCGGTTATGATCAGGTTTTTTAAACGTATTGTAAATCAGGATTACTTTACGGTTGCCATGTGCTGGATCAGCTCAACAACTTTTGTAGAATAACCCATTTCATTGTCATACCATGATACAACTTTAACGAAATTATCGTTCAGGCTGATACCTGCGCCTGCATCAAAAACTGAAGTGCATGATTCACCAACAAAGTCGTTTGATACAACGGCATCTTCAGTGTATCCAAGAATGCCTTTCATTGCACCTTGTGATGCTTCTTTCATTGCAGCACAGATTTCTTCGTAAGTTGCACCTTTTTCCAGACGACATGTTAAGTCAACAACTGATACGTCAGGAGTCGGTACACGAAAAGCCATACCTGTGAGTTTGCCGTTCAACTGAGGAATTACTTTACCTACAGCTTTAGCAGCACCAGTAGACGAAGGAATGATATTCTGGCCGGCACCACGTCCACCTCTCCAGTCTTTCATAGAAGGACCGTCAACAGTTTTCTGAGTTGCAGTGGTAGCATGAACTGTAGTCATAAGACCTTCAACGATACCAAATTTATCATTCAGTACTTTCGCGATAGGAGCTAAACAGTTTGTAGTACAGGACGCATTTGAAACGATGTCCTGACCTGCATAAGTGTCGTTATTTACACCCATTACAAACATTGGGGTAGCGTCTTTGGATGGAGCCGATAATACTACTCTTTTTGCACCGGCAGTGATGTGTGCACGAGCTTTTTCGTCAGTAAGGAAAAGACCGGTTGATTCTACTACGTATTCTGCACCAACTGCGTCCCATTTTAAGTCTGCAGGATTACGTTCAGCAGTTACGCGGATTGTTTTTCCGTTTACTACAAGGTTTCCGTCAACAACTTCAACAGTACCTTTAAAACGGCCGTGCGTTGAATCATATTTCAACATATAAGCCATGTAGTCAACATCAATAAGGTCGTTGATACCTACAACTTCAACACCTTCAGTAGCAACAGCTACACGGAAAACGAATCGACCGATACGTCCGAATCCATTAATACCAATTTTAATCATTGCTTTAATATTTATATAGTTCGTATTTTTTTCCGGCGCAAAATTATAATTTACAGTCCATAATATCAAATAATTGTTAGACTGTAATCTAAAAAAAGAGTTAAATTATATGTGGATATTATTCGGCTAACTCTGTTGGTAAGATTTCGCTGTATGCTTTTGGACAAGTCTCGGTAGTTTTACAGGAAGAAAGTATGAAAACCAAAACAACCGCAGCAAAAACCAATATTTTTTTCATAATCGTTTTTTTATACTTTTACATTCAAATATACAAGAGGCACAAATATATTAAAAATTAACTGTTTTCATAATTTTTAAGAACATATATAGAATTTTGAATGTTATTGTGAAAATAATTTGCATTTACAGTTGTAATTGTTAATATTTTGTTAACTTTGTGAGATTGACAAAAAGTATCATCATATGAGACATCTTGGGATAATTTTGGGCATGGTGGTTGCAATGCTAATGGGTAATACTGCTAAGGCAACGGTAATAAATGTGGCACTAGGTACTGATGTTGATATACAAAATGCAATTAATGGTGCCACAAGTGGTGATACAATTCAATTAGCTAGCGGAACTTATAATTTTAGTAGTTATGTGTATTTTTTCGGATTGGACTTATCCGTTATTGGAAATGGATCTTCAAATACAATTTTAGATTGCAATAATGCTACTTATGCATTTTACATTGATTTTTTTGAAGCAGTATCCATAGAGTCTTTAAGTATTGTAGACGGAGAAGGTTTAGCTTCTGATCCATGGGGTTTCAAAACTACTACAGATGGGGGAGGTATATATGCTTTTGCCCCTTCTTTTCTTACACTAAAAGATGTTGTATTCCTTAATTGTAATTCAAGTGCTAATGGAGGAGGGCTATATGCAACCTCAGGAAATATAACACTGGATAGGGTTTATTTTGATTCCAATTCAGCTGCAGGTAATGGTGGTGGATTTTGTTTTATGAATGATGCTATAGGTACAGGTATTGCATGCAGTGTAACGAAGACCAGTTTTGATTCAAATTCTTCAGGAGGATATGGAGCTGCACTTTTCTATGATGCGTATTACGGAGGAAGTGTTAATCTTAATATTATTAACAGTACAATAGGCAATCAAAGCACAGGGAATAGTGCAGTGTATTTAACAGGAACAGGTAGTACCAGCACGATATCATTAAGAAATAATACAATAGCCTATAATAGTTCTGGTGGGATTAACATAGACTATACCATGTTCAATATGTCATTTTATAATAACTTAATAATTGATAACTCTTCTTTTGACATTACCTCATCTGCTGCCGTCTCGATAGGTGGTGACAGAAATATGTTTGAGAACCTAACAGGGGGTGTTTCTTTTGGTAATAGTGATAATTACTACGAAGCATATCCAAACGCCATTGTTGAATCAACTTTTGCTTATAATAATGGAGGTATAGTTCCTACCTTAAATTTAACGGATTACGGAATTAAAGTTGCAGCTGGCAGAGCAAAAAACTATGTTCCAACACAGGATCAGAACGGTATAATAAGGAGAAGCCGTTCAGAATTGGGTGCAATTGAAACGAATGTCAGTATTAATGTTTGGACAGGTGCATCAGGAACTGCCTGGAATAATGCTGCAAACTGGACAGGAGTAAATGCCCCGGCTGCAACAGATGTATATGCCATTATTGATAATTGTATAGGTTCCAATTATCCAATCAGTACTTCAACAATTTTTGTACCTGGACTGAAAATTATAGTAGGCAACTACGGCGCATTTAAGAATACTGCTGGTATGAGAGGCGTAAGTATATTTTTAATGAGTAACTCAACAGGAACCGGACAGTTTATAAATACAGGTACGATAATAATGTCATCTTTTGAGATTGAACAATACCTATTTGGTAATCAATGGAATTTTCTCGGAATTCCTGTTGGTTCTATTGATGTATCTACAATTATACCTGGGGCAACTTTGGGTACTGCGACATGGAGTGGTTCTGCCTATACATATTCCGGTGGTGACTATTGGGTATTCTATCATGATCAGGCAGAAAGGGCTGCTAATGGCCATTCAGATTTGGTTTGGAAACCCGTAAATTCAGGAAGCCTTATTGGAGGAACCGGATACATTGTCTGGTGTGATGTGCCACAAAAGGCTATTTTTACAGGAGCAATTGTTAGTAATAATTTTACACATAATTTAGCTTATTCTACGGTAGGGGATCTAAGTGACAGGGGGTGGAACCTTATATCTAATCCGTATCTGGCTCCGTTTTCCTGGGTTGGAACAGATGTGACTTATGTTGATCAGGCTTCATATTTTTACAGTAATGCATTTCAGAATTATTTTGTAATACCCAGTGATCCAATTGACGGTACTACGGAAAAGATTCCGCAGGTACAGGGATTTTTCGCTAAAGCAAATACAACTGGCGGTTCACTTGAGATGTTAAGTTCTTTGGTTTCAATTGATAAGGATGTAACGTTTAAGACTTCCGCCTTATCTGAAAAACATTATCTGAGAACCACAATTTTCAGAGATGGAGAGAAATACTATGATAAAACCTACATTCGTCATAAAGACGATGCCGGATTAATGTATGAAGGTAAATATGACGCATATAAATTAAAAAACCTTTCTAATGTATCACCGCAGATTTATACTGAGGAAGGGAATACAAGTTTGTCAATCAACAGCTTTTCGTATTATGATTATCCGAATCAGGAAGTTCCTCTGATGATATCAGTGCCGGAAGCGGATACCTATAAGCTGGCGTTTAATATTGACAATTCTATGGGGGATTTTGAATATGTGCTGGAGGATAAGCAGGATGGTTCTTTTTACAATTTGAACGATGGTGATACAATAAACATCGAGTTGAATAAGTTAGTAGAGAAAAGCAGACTGATTGTGCATGTGGTTGGAAATTCAACTGCAGTTGGAGAAGTGCAAAAAGATGAGGTGTTGATATATGCCAACAATGGAAACCTGTATATTAATACTTCTGACCGTTATGCGGTTGGAAACGTAAGAATGTATGATCTTGCAGGGAAAATATTACTGGATGAATCGATTACTGATAATAACACGATTATCAGAGTAAGTGATCTTCCCTCTCAGTTTGTCATTGTTAATTATGAGAGTATGGATAAACGCTTTACTAAACGATTGAATTTAAGATAAATCTAAGATGAAGCTAATGGTAAATTATTTTTTTGTTAAATTAAATTATTCTACTTTTGGCGAAGATTTAAAAGGATCGAATCAAGGTTATTGCTTTGTGTGAATGAAAGTTTGGATGAGAAAAATACTAATGTTGCTGATTCTGATTCCGTTTTTCGGGATAGCTAAAGCAGCTGATCTGCCTGATAAAGGTAAAAAACCACCAACGACGATATATGGATCTCCGGGTCCTTTGCCACCCGGTCCGGGTGCACCTGTGGGCGGTGGACTTTTAGTCCTTTTGGGGCTGGCAACGGCATATGGCATAAAAAAATATAAAAGTACAAAACAGGACTAGTGCCTGTTTTTTTGTGGCATGAAGCCTAATGTTTATTTGGTCTAAATTGTTAAAAATTTAATTTTTTAATATTTTTATTTGGAGGAATAATAAATGTTCTTTTAATTTGCTCCTGATGAAAACACATACAGATTATATCATTTCTTCTTTTAACTGTTCTGCCCGGATGGATTGTATGTGTATGCGAATGCGCAGCTAATGCGCTGATTTATCTTTCAGAAGGAGGGTCCCTCTTTCTATTTCCATATGTTATCATTTTGTATTTTTATTTTGTATCTAACTTCAAATATTATAATAATCATGGCTAATTATCACTTTGAAACGTTACAGCTGCATGCTGGACATGAACCCGATGAAACAACAAATTCCCGGGCAGTACCCATTTATCAGACAAGTTCTTATGTCTTTAATAATTCAGAACACGGTGCAAACCTGTTTGCGCTGAAGGAATTCGGGAATATCTATACACGGATAATGAATCCAACCACTGATGTATTTGAAAAACGTATGGCAGCTTTGGAAGGTGGTGTTGCTGCAGTTGCTACCTCATCCGGACATGCTGCACAGTTTCTTGCCTTGAATAATATCTTACAGGCAGGAGACAACTTTGTAACATCGCCGTTTTTGTACGGAGGAACCCATAATCAGTTTAAAGTATCATTTAAACGTTTAGGGATAGAGGCAAGATTTGCAAAGGACGACACGGTTGAATCACTGGAAAAGCTGATCGACGATGAAACAAAGGCAATTTATGTGGAAAACCTTGGTAATCCGAATTTTAATGTTCCTGACTGGGAGAAAATAGGTGCTTTGGCCAAAAAGTATGACATTCCGCTGGTTGTAGATAATACGTTTGGAGCCGGAGGTTATCTTCTGCGGCCAATTGAATTTGGTGCAAATGTGGTTGTAGAGTCGGCAACAAAATGGATTGGTGGCCATGGAACATCAATTGGCGGCGTTGTCATTGATGCAGGAAATTATAACTGGGGAAACGGAAAATTTCCGCAGTTTTCGGAACCTTCAGAAGGGTATCATGGATTGGTGTTTAATGATGTATTCGGAGCAGACGGTCCGTTTGGAAATATAGCGTATGCCATTCGCTTGCGTGTGGAAGGTCTGCGGGATTTCGGTACTGCAATCAGCCCGTTTAATTCGTTTTTGCTGATCCAGGGACTTGAAACATTGTCTTTAAGACTGGAGAGAACTGTTCAGAATGCACTCGAAATAGCACAATGGCTGGAAAATCATCCTGCTGTTGAAGCTGTTAATTATCCCGGACTTAAAAGTAGTAAGTACCATGAGCTGGCGAAGAAATACCTGAAAAACGGTTTTGGTGGTGTTCTGACATTCCGTCTGAAGGCAGGCAAAGAGGCTGCATCAAAGTTTGTCGACAGCCTGGAACTTATCAGTCATCTTGCCAATGTTGGGGATGCTAAGACCCTGATTATTCATCCGGCATCCACGACCCATCAGCAGCTGAGTGACGAGGAACAGCTTAGTGCAGGGATCCTTCCGGACCAGTTACGTTTATCTGTAGGAATTGAACATATTGCAGATATTAAAGCAGATATTGAACAGGCCTTAGGTAAAATTTGAAAGAGTTCAGAAAGAATATTTTAAGCAATGTAAGTGTTATTAAGTTTTGATGGATTTCAGAACAATTGAAAAAAATATCAATTTTTAATATAATCACTTTAAGTTCATTATTTTTGCAGTCCGCAATGTTGCGGACTGCTTAATTCAAGTCACTATGCCATTAAATCTGCCAGATAAACTTCCAGCTATTGAGGCACTGAAAAAAGAAAACATTTTTGTGATGGATGAATCCCGGGCCAGTCACCAGGATATTCGTCCGTTACGAATTGTTATTCTAAACCTTATGCCGCTGAAGGTTACTACAGAAACAGACCTTATCAGGTTGTTAAGTAATACGCCTTTGCAAATTGTGGTTGATTTTTTGCGGATCAAAGGGCATAAACCGAAAAATACGCCACTGGAACACATGAAAGCGTTTTATCATGATTTTGATTCGATCAAACATAAAAAGTATGATGGAATGATTATCACCGGTGCACCAGTGGAACACCTTCCGTTTGAGGAAGTTAAATACTGGGAGGAGATTAAGACTATTTTCGACTGGTCTATAAAAAATGTCACTTCTTCATTATTCATTTGTTGGGGTGCCCAAGCTGGCTTATATCATTTTTACGGTGTGCCTAAATATATGCTGAATGAAAAGCGGTTTGGTGTATTCCGGCATACATATTCAGATCCTAAATTGCCTATTTTCAGAGGTTTTGACGATTTCTTCTTTGCCCCACATTCACGCTACACTGAAATTCGTGAGGAAGATATTAAAAGGATTCCCGAACTTGAGATTATATCTACCTCTGAGGATGCAGGGGTTCATCTGGTGATGGGAAAAAACGGGCGCCAGTTTTTTGTAACCGGCCATACTGAATACTCTCCAAATACATTGGATCAGGAGTATAAGAGAGATATTCTGAAGGGACTTGATATTAAAATACCAAAGAATTATTATCCGGATGATGACCCGCAACAGGCTCCTGTGGTTCGCTGGAAAAGTCATGCTAATCTCTTATTCAGCAACTGGCTAAATTATTATGTTTACCAGGAGACACCTTATGATCTGGATTCTCAGGATTAAACTTTTACCAATCTGTTAATATGTATGATTAATTAAACCGCAACATGGTTTAATATGTTATTCCTTTTGAATTGTAATGCCGGTATGCAAAACAGCAAAGCGGTTGATTATTTAAGGTTAAACAGAATAACAAAATTCAGAACATTATGAGTCTTACATTTTCACAGAAATTTCCAATGGGTGAAAAAGCACCTGATTTCAAATTAACAGAGGTAACTTCAAATAAAGAATATTCATATTCCGATCTTGGTTCAGGAATGATTACCGTTATTATGTTTATTTGTAATCATTGTCCTTATGTTAAACATGTCAGGAAAGAGATGGTCAACGTCGCAAATAAATATATATCAGAAGGCGTAAGCTTTATAGCAATCAGTTCGAATGATGTTGAAAATTTCCCGGATGATTCACCCGAAAATATGAGAAAAGTTGCCGAGGAGTTCGATTTTCCATTCCCATATTTGTACGATGAAACGCAGCAGGTGGCTAAAGCTTATAAAGCTGCCTGTACACCGGATTTCTTTATTTTTAATGAAAAAGCAGAATGCATATATCATGGTCGTTTTGATGAATCCAATCATAAAAACGGAATGGTTCCCACAGGTATTGATTTGACCTACGCCCTTGATCTGGCGCTCGACGAAAAAGTGATGCCAGAGGAGGATCAGAAACCAAGTTCAGGATGTAACATAAAGTGGAAATCCGGAATATCTCCTTTTTAAATTTCATGTGTGCTTCATTTACCATCTAAAAAAACCCCGTTTACCGATTAAATATTGGACCTAAGGTATATATGGTCTTATATTTGAACTGTAATTAATTGTATAAGAAGTCGAATTATGGAAACACATGAAACAATAAAGCATTTAAAAGCAGCTAACAGGCGAAAAGTAGCTTTCGGGGTGATCGCTATCGTATTTGGAGTATTATGGCTCCTTAGAAATGTTGGAAGTTTAAATCCCGTTTTTGCGGATTATCTCTTTTCGTGGCAGGTGTTACTTATTGCCATAGGTTTAGTTGGATTGGTCGGAAACAAAGGCCAGGGTGTTGGCTGGTCGATACTGATACTGATAGGAGGATTCTTTCTGTTGAATGATATTTACGATTTTTCCATTCGCTTTCAACAGATATTCTGGCCCTTGCTGGTCATCTTTATCGGTTTAACCATGGTGCTGAACCGCACGGTTCGTAAACCGGGATTCAGGAACTACAAGGATGTATCCTCAACGGACATACTGGATAATGTGGCCATCTTTGGAGGGAGTGATGTGAAAATTGACAGTCAGTCATTTAAAGGTGGTGAAGCGACTGCTATTTTTGGAGGATCCAAAATTGATCTGACCGGCGCCAGACTTGCTCCCGGCATCCAGGTGATTGAACTGACCAATATTTTTGGTGGTAACACACTTATTATTCCTGCAAACTGGAATGTTAAAGTTGAGGTAACCGGAATATTAGGAGGTTTTAAGGATTTAAGACCCAAACGCTTTGATGGTATCAGGGATACTGACAGTACTCTAATTGTTAAAGGAGTGGCTATTTTTGGAGGAGGTGAAATAAAATCAATCTAAATCATGGGTCACCCGTTTCTCAATAACCGGATCAACCGGATCATCTATTTTGGAGTCTGGATTGTAGTTGGGATTATACATCTGCTCTGGCTCTATTTCGAAACACACTATCCAATTCAACATGCAACTGTAGATGCTGCTGCGTCTACAGTTATTTTTTCGGTTCTGGGTTTACTCGTTTGGCCTTTAACGGTTTATAACAGACCCGGCAAGGCGGATGCATGGAGTGTGGCATCAAGTCAGATTCTCGGAGCAACGATTGTTGTCGGCATCTGGATCTTTTCAACAACCTATATCATCAACCTGTTCGCTAAGTTCTATCCGGCTAAGGTTTTTAAAACATACATTACAACGGAGCAGATTGCCATTGGATTGTCGTATTATATTGTATTGTTCGGCACCTGTTACCTGATTCTGATTTACCGCGAAAACAGAGAGAAAAAACTGAATGAAGAAAAAATGCAACGTCTGGTAAGAGAGAGTGAACTTAACGCTCTTAAGGCACAGATTAATCCACATTTTTTGTTTAACAGTCTGAATTCTGTCAATTATCTTATTGGATATGACCCGGAAAGGGCAAGTAACATGCTGGCAAAACTTTCTGATTATTTAAGATATTCGTTGAGGAAAGGGGATGAAGGCCTGGTGACTTTTTGTGACGAACTGGAAAACTGCCGTAAATTTCTGGACATGGAACACCTGCGGTTTGGAGATAAAATGGTTCTGCAGGAGGATATAGATGAAGCTGTTTGTGATGTCAAGGTTCCTTTAATGATATTGCAGCCAATCTATGAAAATGCGATTAAACACGGTGTCTATGAAAGTCTTGATCCTGTGACCATTAAAACAGTTGCACAGTTTAAAAATAATATGCTATATATAGAAATTTGTAATACCTTTGATCCTGAAGCTGTTCCAAGAAAAGGAGAAGGTGTTGGATTGCAGAATGTTTCGGACCGGTTAGAACTGGTTTTTAATGAGAAAGGCTTGCTTAAAACAGTAAAGGAAAAAAATACGTTCAAAGCAGTAATAACTATACCAATTTAAAAAGATATGATACGTTGTGTTATAATTGATGATGAACAACCAGCCAGGGAATTAGTGAAAAAACTCTTGTCGCAACACGAAGATTATGAGATCGTGGATGAGTGTAATAATGGTTTCGATGGATTCAAAGCAATTAAAGACCACTCACCGGATCTTGTTTTTTTAGATATTCAGATGCCAAAACTTACAGGTTTTGAGATGCTTGAGTTATTGGATGAAGGGGAAAAACCACACGTTATTTTTATTACTGCATATGATCAGTATGCGCTGAAAGCGTTTGAGCAGAATGCAATAGATTATCTGCTTAAACCTTATACACCGGCACGTTTCAGCCAGGCACTGGAGAAAGCCAATGAAAGGTTACAGCAGAAAGAACCACAAAAGGTGGAAAAGCTTCTTGATGATATCAGGGAGAACAGCGAAACACTGAACCGGGTAGTGGTAAAAGATCGTTCAAAAATAGAGATTATACCAGTTGAAGATATTCATTATATCAAAGCCGAAGATGATTATGTGATGTTTTATACCGTACGTGGTCGGTTTCTGAAAAAGGCAACAATGAATTACTTTGAAAATAATCTGCCTGAAAATGATTTTATCCGCGTTCATCGCTCCTATATCATAAATACGCAGCAGATTAAACGCATGGAACGCTATGAAAAGGAAACCTTCATTCTGCAATTAAAATGTGGAGAAAACATTAAAACCAGTAAAAGCGGAGCCAAAAGACTGAAGGAAGTGCTTAATTTTTAATCTCCCTGAATGCGTCGATGGCGTTTCTGACTGAGCCATGTAATAAAAGAAGACTTTTTGCCTGTTCTGCATTTATTCCAAGTTCATTGCCTATCATACGCGTTCCGCGTTCAATGAGTTTCTGATTGGTCAGTTGCATATCCACCATTTTATTCCCGCGAACACGGCCCAACTGGATCATGGTTGTGGTTGTAATCATGTTCAGAACCAGTTTCTGCGCAGTCCCGCTTTTCATCCGGGTAGATCCGGTTACAAACTCCGGTCCAACAACAGGTTCAATCGGATATTCAGCCACTTCGGCAAGCTTTGTGTTCAGGTTGCTGGTAATACATCCGGTTAAGAGGCCGTTCTCCCGGGCCTTTTTTACACCGCCGATAACGTATGGCGTTCGGCCAGAAGCAGCAATGCCAACAACGGTGTCAAGTTCATTGGGATTGTGTTGTACAATATCATTCCAGCCTTGTTCTGCATCATCTTCAGCATGCTCAACAGCTTTTCGGATCGCTCCGTCACCTCCAGCTATCAATCCGATCACCACACCGTGACCAACACCGAAAGTCGGTGGGATTTCTGATGCATCCACCACTCCCAGTCTGCCACTTGTGCCTGCTCCGATATAAAATAACCTGCCACCCTTTTTCATGCGTTTTACTAGTTCCTGAACGAAAACCTGTATGTCCGGAATCACCTTTTCAATGGCCGGTAAAACCTTTTTGTCTTCTTCGTGTATAAGATGAAGCAGTTCGTTGACGCTTTTGGTTTCAAGATTGTTATGAACAGAGTCTGATTCTGTTATGCTGTTGGTCATAGTCGTTTTTTGAAATAATTAATCATGCCGTCAACCGGATCCTGAAGAATTTCAGATATATGGGTTCCATATTTCGTGGCGGTTTCCTCCAGAAAATTTCTGAATCCAAATGCAACAGAGCCGGTAAAGGCTAAGGGATAGTTTTTATAACCTTTATACTCACAGATATTGCGTTGAAAAAATAAACTGAATGCCTGTTTAACAAGACTTTTGCAGTACTCTTCATCTGAATTTGCAACAATAAACGGAACAAATGACGCAAGATACTGATTTGGTTTTGCTTTTCTGTAGACTGCTTCAATAACATCGGTTTCATGCAGGTGGTATGAGTCTTCAAAATGTTTGGCCAGGTTTGCAGGCATCTGCTTTTTGAGGTAGTCGGCTAATAATTGTTTCCCTAAATAAGAGCCACTGCCTTCATCACCCAGTATATAACCCAGTGAAGGGATGTGATCTTTCAGAACCCCTTTAGAATAAAAACCTGAATTTGAACCGGTTCCAAGAATTGATACTATCCCTTCACCATCGCCAATCGTGGCAATTGCACTTCCTGCAAGATCTGAACTACAGCTTATTTCACATTGAAAGACCGTTTGAAGTTCATGTGTTAGTATTCTGCAACCATTTTCGTTGCAACCGGCGCCATAAAATGCAAGTAAATCTATTTTGCTGATTTCCTCGTATAATACCGACAGTAGTTCTTCCCGAATAACTTTCTGTATAAGCTCAGGAGTATGTACCATCGGGTTAATACCCGAGGTATTTATCTTTAAAACACCATCGATGGAAAGAAGCGCCCATGATGTTTTTGTTGAACCGCCGTCTGCAATCAATATCATACCACAAAATTAATCATTCTTGCGCTAATTGTACAGTACAAATAGCCAGTAGCGTTATTAAATATTGCTCCGCTCAGGCATGAACATGAAATTACAACTCCGATGCAACCATTTGATAACCATGTTCATCTGTTTATACAGTACTTTAGTTATTGTAAATTTGATAAAGTAAAAGCTAATCAAAACGTCATTGATATGAAGACTAATATGTATAAGGGATTAAAACCGCTTTTCGTCGTGATCTCTTTGTTATTGCTACTGGGTAGCTGTGAAAAGCAACCATCCCGGGTCGAGCAGAAGGGGAAAATAGGATTTACGGTGATCGGAGATGAATTCAATAAGGTCTTAAAATCCGCAACTTTTGATGATTCCGCATCTGTTTCCAGACTCAGTTTGTTAATTTCTATTGCTGATGCTGATAGCAATATTGTTATCGAGAAGAAGATCGTGCCTTTATATATGTTTGGTAACCAGTATATAAGTGAGAAAATTGAATTGAATGAAGGGTATTATTTTCTTACGGAATTTATGGTGGTGAATAATAATGGAGAGGTGGTTTATGCATCTCCAAAACACGGCTCAGAACTGGCATATCTGGTAAATCATCCTTTGCCTCTGGATTTTAAAGTTGTACCCGGAGTAGAATCCGGTTTGAATGTTGAAGTAATTCCGGTAGATAATCAGACGCCGGATCAATTTGGATATGTCAGCTTTGGAGTTCAAATCGTAAATCCTCTGGTATTTTATGCCATGGTTTATGAGGATAACCCATTGCTGGAGAGACCACTGAATCTTGTGCCTGCAAGGGTAATCGTGACCGGACCGGATGGCTATGTATACCGGTTCGATTTTAAGGCAGGCAGGAATAAAGCCGTACTCAGAAACACACCGGGTGAATACGTATTTTCGGTTAAAACAGAGTTATATAGCGCAACACTTACATTTACCAGCGAACAGCTTATAAATGCAACAGAAGATAAACCATTAATGATTACTGTTGGTAATTCAAATGTTTACCATGAAATCATTCTCAGAACAACTCCTGATTCAACGGATGATGCTATGATTACTGATCTGAATCCTGATGAAAATTACGGCGATGTAAAAGAATTATCAGCATCATTTTTAACTGAACCTGTGCTAACGGTTATGCGAACCAAACGGAGCCTGATCAGACTGGATTTTCATAATGCCCTACCCAAGTCAGCTACCATACAGAAGATTGAATTGATGCTACATTTAACAGGAGGTGTACAGATGCCATTAAATGAGAATACGGACACCATTAATATAGGAGTGCTAAAAGCGATTGTACAGGATTGGGATGAGCATAAGGTAACCTGGCTTAACCAGCCTCAAACGACTGATGATGTAATGATGTACCTGGATTACAGGCCCTGGATGAGTTCATTGCTCCGAGTTTATGATATTACGGAGTTAATTAAAAAGTCGTGGCAGATAAATACACCTGTTTATGGATTTATGTTGCAACATTATCCTGAAAATGTGCCGGGTGGCATAACTTTTGCTTCAAGTGATAATGATTATGCAGAAATGAGGCCGAGTATAAAAATTTACTATACCTTACCGTAGAAGTACTTAAGTAGAAAGGAAAGAGGATGACCGGCGGGCCATCCTCTTTTTTGTATCATGTTTTTTCTTAGTTAATTATCGAAAATCCGGTGTATGGAATCAGAACTTCGGGAATTTTAATACCATCGGGAGTCTGATTGTTTTCCAGAAGTGCGGCTACAATTCTGGGTAAAGCCAGTGCACTACCGTTCAGGGTGTGAGCCAGTTCCGGCTTTTTCATGTCTTTTCCTTTATAGCGGCATTTTAGCCGGTTTGCCTGGTAGTTTTCAAAATTTGATACCGAGCTGACTTCCAGCCATCTTTCCTGTGCAGCAGAATAGACCTCAAAATCGAAAGTCAGAGCCGAGGTAAAGCTGATATCACCACCACAAAGTTTTACAATTCGATATGGTAAGCCAAGTTTAGAGATGATACCTTCTACGTGGGCGACCATTTCATTTAATGTATCATAGCTCTTCTCAGGATGCTGAATCTGTACGATCTCAACCTTGTCGAACTGGTGAAGGCGGTTCAGTCCTCTGACATGAGCTCCCCATGATCCGGCTTCTCTTCTGAAACAAGGTGTATAAGCCATGTTCTTTACAGGAAGTTCTTCTTCAGTAAGAATAACATCACGGTAAATATTTGTTACCGGGACCTCTGCTGTGGGGATCAGGTAAAAGTTGTCTGCCGTGACATGGTACATCTGTCCTTCTTTATCGGGAAGCTGTCCTGTTCCGAACCCGGAATCCTCATTCACGACAATAGGTGGCAGTACTTCCCTGTAACCGGCTTTTTCACCTTCGTCAAGAAAAAAATTAATTAATGCACGTTGTAATCGAGCGCCTTTACCTTTATAAACAGGAAAACCTGCACCAGTGAGTTTGGTTCCCAGTTCAAAGTCGATAATATCGTATTGTTTAATCAGGTCCCAGTGTGGTTGTTTTGCTTCCAGCTCAGGAATAATACCGCCCTGACGGATTATTTCATTGTCCTGTTCACTTTTCCCTCGCGGCACGGAGCTGTGTGGCAGGTTTGGTATTAAAACCAGCTTATCCTGAATGGATGTTTCAACTTCTGCAAGCTCTGTTGTCAGTGACTTAATATTTTCCTTTAATTCAGCAGTTCTTGATTTAGCCTTGTTAGCTTCCTCTTTTTTGCCTTCTCTGAAAAGCAAACCAATTTGTTTGGACAGGTTGTTCATTTCTGCCTGGGCATCATCTGACGCACTTTTAAGCTCCCTGCGTTTTTTATCAGCCTCAATTATTGTATCAACCAGATCCTTTGCATCAAAGTTTTTAACGGACAAACGGTTAATAACTTCATCTCTGTTATCGGAAATATACTTAAGTGTTAACATGGATAAGTGTGTTTAATAAAAAAATCTCCTGATTTTTACGCAAAGGTAAAAAAATCAGGAGATCTGATATCATTAAAATTCTTTCTGTTACTCAGTTACTGTAGGCTCTACAGAAACGTAAGATTTGTCGTTTTGTTTCTTTTTGAATACAACAATGCCGCTTTCCAGTGCAAAAAGAGTATCGTCTTTTCCGATGCCTACATTTTTACCGGGATGGTGTTGTGTTCCTCTCTGGCGAACGATAATATTACCAGCTTTGGCAAACTGACCACCAAAGATTTTAACGCCCAATCGTTTACTTTCCGATTCGCGTCCGTTTCTTGAGCTACCTGCTCCCTTCTTATGTGCCATAATTTATAATTTTGGAGTTAAGCTTCGATTCCTGTGATTTCAATCTGTGAAAAATACTGACGGTGTCCGTTTCTCACTTTATAACCTTTTCTTCTTTTTTTCTTAAAAACGATAACTTTATCGCCTTTAACATGATCGAGTACTTTTGCAACAACTTTTGCATCTTTAACAACAGGCGTTCCAACTTTTACTTTTCCGTCGTTGTCAACCAATAATACTCTGTCGAATTCAAGATCAGCACCTTGTTCCTGTTCAAGTCTGTGAACGAAGATTTTTTTTCCTTGTTCTACTTTGAACTGCTGACCTGCTATCTCAACAATTGCGTACATAATTTTAATTACTTTTTATTGTTAAATCCAGGAGGCGGACCATGCGTTTTGATCTCTTTTCAAGAGCCCCGCTGAAAGATTCGTTATTCCAGATCAATAAGATTTGGGCTGCAAAAGTAATAAACAATTTTATTATAGGAAGCACAATGTAGTTAAAATTTTTATTTGAATGTTTTTCTTTTAAGATAAATTAATCATTCATCCCTTTTGCTGAAGTTCCTGTGAAAATTCTTTTTATATTTAATGTCTTTATATAAAAGACATAACACTGTATATTATATACCTGCAAAAATACAATTATGGGTTTGAAAAAGAATATTGATTTAAATGTACAGTTTCCCATGCCAATTGCAATTGTTGGAACAATGTTTCAGGGGAAGCCCAATTTTTCTACGATTGCCTGGATGACAAGGGTGAATGCTGATCCTCCGATGTTGGGTTTTGCAATCAGCAAGCATCGTCTGACCGGTGATGCTGTATTGCTAAACAAAGAGTTTAGTGTGAACATACCGGGTAAGAATCTCACCAGGGAAACAGATTATGTGGGAATGGTTTCTGCAAAGCGAACCGATAAATCTCATGTTTTCGAATACACATTTGGAAATCAAAAGAAATCACCGCTAATAGAGGGCGCTCCGTTAAATCTGGAATGTAAGCTGGTGGAAAAAATTATTTTGCCATCCAATCTATGGATTGTAGGTGAAATCACTAATGTGTGGTGTGATCCGGATTTGATGACTGAGGGGAGCCCTGATTATGGCAAAATGAAAAGCATGATTCTGACTATGCCGGATAATAAATACCGTACCATTGGTAAGGAATTTGCAGATGCCTGGAAGATAAACAGCTTATAATTACTCCTGTGAATGCCGTTTCATCTGATAACGGTAAGCGGTAAATGCCTTGGCTCTTGAAATGAATCCAAGGTATTTACCGTTGTCAAGAACACAAATATTATATCGGGCCGAGGAGCTGAATTTATTTACCAGTTCTTCCATACTGTCATCGGGACTGATAAAGTGTTCAGGCATATACATCAGTTCGCTTACCTTTACTTTATCGTAAAGCTCCGGCTTAAAAATGATTTTTCTAACGTCATCCATCTTTACCATTCCATGGAGTTTGCCATTAGCATCAACCACTGGAAAGAGGTTGCGGTGTGCAGTTTCAATTACATGTACCAAATCTCCCAGTGTTGCATCAGGAGAAATGGTGGCAAAATCCGTTTCAATAAGTTTGGGAACTTCCATCATCGACAATATGGCCTGATCCTTATGATGGGTAATCAGTTCCTTTCTCTTAGCAAGCTGATACGTATATACAGAATGTTTCTCAAAAAGCCGGATAATAAAGAACGATAGTGTAGATGTGATCATTAGGGGGACGAAAAGCTGGTAGCCACCTGATAACTCTGCGATAAGGAAAATGCTCGTCAGCGGTGCATGAAGAACGGCAGAAATCATGCCTGCCATCCCCATAAGGGCAAAATTGTTGATGTTGATATTGTGGGGACCAAGTTGATTGGCCAGTAATGCAAATGCCAGACCCACATGAACACCCACAAATAATGTTGGTGCAAAAATACCGCCTACACCTCCGGATCCGAAAGTAATAGTTGTTGCTACTACCTTGGTCAGACCTACTGCGATTAATATGGCAACGGTTAGATAAAGATTTCCTCTGAATGAACTATACAGTGTGTCAGTGAACAGGTATTCAAGGTTTCCTTTGAGGCATGAATTGATCACCTGATAACCTTCACCATAAAGGGATGGGAAAATATAAATTATTCCGCCAAGTACGAGACCTCCAACAATAAGTCGTTTAACTTTGGATTTCATGTTTTCAAAAATGCTGGTGATGAAAACATATATCCGTTTAAAGTATACAGATACAAATCCTGTTGTTATTCCCAGTAAGATGTAATAGGTAATATCTTTTAAAACAAAGGCATCTTCAACAGTAAAAGGGTAAAGTACATCCTGTCCGGTTAAGGAGTATGAAACCAGAACCGCAGAAACGGAAGCCAGCAGCAGGGGAATAATTGAAGCCATTGTCAGATCAAGCATAATCACTTCAAGCGCGAAAACGATGGCTGTAATAGGTGCTTTAAAAATAGCAGCCATTGCACCGGCAGAGGCACATCCCAGCAAAAGAATAACCTCTCTTAACCGCAGATGTAAAAAACGGCCAATGTTAGAACCTATAGCAGCTCCTGTAGAAACAGTCGGACCTTCCAGGCCGACGGATCCACCGAATCCTACAGTAAGTGCACTTGTGATGATGGAAGAGTACATGTTGTGAGCCCGCATAAATCCTTTGGCTTTTCCTTTGGCATATAAAACATTTGGCACACCGTGCCGTACCGGACGTTTTATGATGTACTTCATAAAAAGTAAGGCCAGACTAACACCAATAAGTGGCATAAAGATGAACCACCAGTTACCGGCTTCGAACCGGTGAATATTGGACTGTATAAAATGAACGGATTTTTTAATGACAACCGCACCTATTCCTGTAAGAATACCAACAATGACACTGATGAAAGCCATAAACTGGCGATCACTGATATGTTTCAGTCGCCAGATAAAGAATTTTTTCCACAGCCGGCGACCGAAGGAGTGATGTTTTGTTTCCTTAGACATTGGTATGATAAAAATAATACTTCAAAACAGAATAACAAATGGAATACATTTTTAAACCGCGTAAGTTCCTAATTAAGAATATATATAAAAAACAAAATATGTTGTAAAGTATTACAGAATTAATATTGTAAGTGCAGAATTTTCATTTAATTGCATCGTTTTTTGTTAAAAGTAAATTGTTGTAATCTGTAAAATTGAATTTAGTAATGCCTAAAAGCGTAAAACCAATTGAGTTAGAGGATGTTGTTGTTCGGTTTTCAGGTGATTCCGGAGATGGAATGCAGTTAACCGGAACATTGTTTTCCGAATCATCCGCAGAATTGGGTAATGAAATATCTACATTTCCTGATTATCCGGCAGATATACGAGCACCAAGGGGAACCATTGGTGGAGTAAGTGGGTTTCAGGTACATCTAGGGAAGAAAATAGTACATACACCGGGTGATGTTGCAAATGTATTAATCGCAATGAATCCGGCTGCTCTGAAAGCAAACAAAGCATATCTGAAGCCAGGAGGAACTATCATTCTGGATGTAGATGCATTTACGGATAAAAATCTGGAGAAGGCAGGATATAAAACAATGGATCCAATTGTAGAGGATCAGTTGGCTGACTTTAACATTGTAAAGGCACCGATTACTACGATGACAGCTGCCAGTCTCAAAGAGTTTGGTTTCGATAACAAGACCGTACTTCGCAGTAAGAATATGTATGCCCTCGGTTTGGTATCCTGGTTATTTAATCAGCCGCTAAATTATATAGAGAAAAAGCTCAACCGAAAATTTAAAAAGAAACCTGAAATTGCGGAAGCCAACATCAAGGTGTTGCAGGATGGATTCAATTATGGTGAAAACATTCAGGCAATGACACCTTCGTATATGGTAGGATCAGGTAAAAAGGAAAAGGGAACGTACCGTAATATTAATGGTAATCAGGCTGTTGCCTGGGGATTTTTGGCTGCTTCGGAAAAAAGTGGAAAGGAGTTGTTTCTCGGAAGTTATCCTATCACACCGGCGACAGAAATTCTTCAGGAACTTTCAGGAAGGAAAGATCTTGGCGTAAAAGTATTTCAGGCTGAGGACGAAATTGCTGGTATTTCTACTGCCATCGGCGCCAGTTTTGCCGGGGATTTAGCAGTGACTACAACTTCAGGTCCGGGACTTGCACTTAAAGGTGAAGCTATTGGTTTGGCAGTTATGGCAGAATTACCTCTTGTAGTTGTAGATGTGCAACGTGGAGGACCTTCAACCGGATTACCAACAAAAACAGAACAATCCGATTTACGTCAGGCATTGTACGGTCGCAACGGAGAGAGTCCTGCCATTGTGATTGCCGCAAGTACCCCTTCTGATTGTTTTCACTATGCATTCATGGCTGCGAAACTTTCAATGGAGCACATGACTCCCGTTATCCTGTTAACGGATGGGTTTTTAGCGAACGGATCCCAACCCTGGCGGATCCCCTCAATGGATGAACTTCCGGCCATTACACCACCCATGGTAACTCCCGAGATGAAAGATAGCTGGGAAGTGATGCAGCGTGATGCGGCAAGACTGAACCGTTATTGGGCTACACCAGGTACTCCCGGATTCAGTCATCGTGTTGGTGGTCTGGAAAAAGATTATACCACAGGTGCAATATCGCATAACCCTGCAAATCACCAGAAAATGGTTGATGTAAGGCAGGAGAAAGTACAGAAAGTTGCAGAGTTTATACCTGAACAGAAAGTTCTTGGTGATGTGGAGTCAGATATTCTTATGGTAGGCTGGGGCGGAACTTACGGCCATCTTACAACTGCTTTCGAAGAGTTGCACGAAGAGGGTATTAAGGTCGCCTATACGCATTTTAACTATATTATGCCGTTGCCGGTGAATACCGCTGAAATAATGAAAAAATACAAAAAGATTGTGGTATGTGAAATCAACAAAGGACAGTTTGCAGACTACCTGCGGATGACTATACCGGGGCCGGTTTATCATCAGTTCAACAGAATTGAAGGATTACCTTTTGCTGTAGAGGATATTAAAAACGAAATTAAAAAATATTTATAATAGCGATTATGGAGATTAAAGAAACATTCAGCCCAAAAGATTATAAAAGTGATCAGAATGTAAGATGGTGTCCGGGATGTGGTGATCATGCAATCCTTAATACGCTACATAAAGCAATGGCTACCATCGGCGTTGATCCGGATAATATAGCTGTTATTTCAGGTATTGGTTGTTCCAGTCGTCTGCCTTATTACATGAATACTTATGGTTTTCATACCATTCACGGACGTGCTGCAGCAATTGCTTCGGGAGTAAAAAGTGCAAATCCGGATTTAACCGTTTGGCAGATTTCCGGTGACGGTGATGCTTTGGCCATCGGAGGGAACCACTTTATACATGCGGTAAGAAGAAATATTGATATTAATATAATCCTTTTTAATAACCAGATTTACGGTTTAACAAAGGGTCAGTATTCACCGACTTCAAAAAAAGGTTTTATATCCAAAACATCACCATTCGGAACAATTGAGTATCCTTTCCGGCCAGGTGAACTGGCGCTGGGAGCCAGAGGAACATTTTTTGCCCGATCCATTGATACTGATATGAAACTTTCACAGGAGGTACTCATTGCGGCGCATGAACACAAAGGGACTTCTGTGGTTGAAGTTCTCCAAAACTGTGTGATTTTTAATGATGATACACATGCTGCCATTACTGATAAAGCACACAGAGCTGACCGGACTATTTTACTGGAACATGGAAAACCAATGTTGTTTGGCCAGAATATGGACAAGGGACTGGTATTGAATGGAATGAAACTTAAAGTAGTTGAAGTTGGTAAGGATGGAATCACTGCGGATGATATTCTTATTCATGATGCTGAAGATAGAGATGCTACACTTCATAATGCTCTGGCAAACATGGAATATCCTGCATTTCCGGTAGCGCTTGGGGTAATTCGAGCTGCAAAAACATCAACTTATAATGATAATCTTGTAAAGCAGATAAAAGATGTTCAGGCTAATTCAAGAATATCAAAATTTGAAGAACTGGCCCGTTCCGGTAGTGTTTGGGAAGTAGAATAGTGTGTAGTCCGGTTCAAAACCTTCATCTTTGCAAAAAGGATAACAATGCGCAAATTGAAAATTGACGAACTGAACCGCATTTCGGTTGATGAATTCAAGGCTGCCAGTAAAACAGAACTTATTATTATAATGGATAATGTGCGGAGCCTCAATAATGTAGGCTCTGTATTTCGTACATCCGATGCCTTCAGGATTGCCGAAATTGTGTTATGTGGCATTACGGCAACACCTCCCCATAATGAAATTCATAAAACTGCTTTAGGTGCTGAAGAAGCAGTAATCTGGTCGTATTATGAAGATACACTTGATGCTGTAGATTATGTTAAAAGGGAAGGTTTTAAAGTTTATGCCGTTGAGCAGGTTGAAGGGAGTATTCGTCTTGACGAATTTAAACCCTCTGCACGTGAAAAATATGCAGTAATTCTGGGAAATGAGGTAAAAGGGGTTCAGCAGAAGGTTGTGGATGTATCAGACGGTTGTCTGGAAATACCTCAGTTTGGAACCAAACATTCTTTAAATGTGTCAATAACTGCAGGAATTGTGATCTGGCACTTCTATATGTCTATTAAACAGTAAGATGTGATTTTATTCATCACTATCATGTAATTCTGTTTGTAGAAATAAAAAAAAGTTATAGTTTTGCATCCGCTTTTGTAGCGATAAAAGCAGATGATTTTCGAGGTGTAGCACAGTCCGGTTAGTGTACCTGCTTTGGGAGCAGGGGGTCGGGGGTTCGAATCCCTCCACCTCGACAAAAAGCCTTTCACAGATATGTGGAAGGCTTTTTTTATAATTGGATAGGGCTTATTTAAGGAACCTTTTATTAGAATCATATGGCATGGAGATCTTAACGTTTTTTCCTTTCCACATGAACGGTATGGCGATATGAAGAAATGTCATAGCAGTTGGGTAGAGTAGAATAGATTCCGGCTCAAAACTTAAAGGCCAGTCCAATGCCATTGGGAGCACTTTTAATGTGTATACCACTTTGGGCTCTTAGATTGGTTCCACTAAGAATTCTTCCGGCTTTTCCAATGTGATATACATATTCAAGAGAAAACAGTGCCCCAAATGCACCAAATCCAAATCCAAGCACATTCATTTGTTTATTACCCTGTCCCACAAGGTATGTTATACCACCCAGCGCCACAAATGAAACACCGAGATAGAACTTCCTTTCTGCTTTTATAAGTTCGATGCCTGCATTTTTGAGTAAACGGTCTCTCTCTATCATCGATATTGAATCCTGAGTTTTAAAGGAGCGCATACATGTGTAAAGCGGGGAATACTCAGGATTCGGTACCTGCGGTTCTTTTCCGTAAGATGTGGATGAAAGGATAAAGAGAATCAGCGTCATTAGGATAGCTGTTTTCATAGCATTATAAAAATTTTGCTTTGGTTTGTTTTACTGTTTAATTTAACATAAAGCAGATAAAGGATGTGCTGTTTAACCCGAATAAAAATGAACTTATTCTATTTTTATTATTCATGATCTCTTTCTGCTATAAGCTTTTGGAAATAAAAAGGATATCAGTCTTGGTATAAGAGCTTTATATTTACAACTGTTTATTAACAAAAAGAATGATATAATCATGTAAGTGATTGATATTCTTTTCTTTTTGTTACTTTTTCTTTTTTTGTTAATTGTTGTTTATATGTTGATAATCACAAAAGGAATAGGGTGAACTTTATGACCGCGTAGGTTAGCAGACCTATCAACACTTCTAGTCCCTATTCCTTTCTTAGTTGCTGAGAACCATTTAGAATCATAGGCAACAGGCCTTTTAAAGCTACTAGTTACAGCAACCCTTTGTTAAATGTTAATTGTAAAATTATGAAAAACAAGCGATTTATTGGTATTGATGTTTCAAAAGATACCTTGGATGTCTACCTTCATCAGGTTAACGTTTATTTTGTAGTTCCTAATACACCTAATGGCTTCTCAGGCTTGCTTGAAACCTCATGTAAACATCTTAAATGCAAATTAAATGATCTTTATTTTTGTTTTGAGAATACAGGACGTTATAGTCGTTTATTAGCCGTTTTCTTGTCAGAATCAGATGTTCTGTTTACCATGGCCCCGGCAATGGATATAAAAAGATCAATGGGTATGAAAAGGGGTAAAACAGATAGACTTGATGCAAAGGCAATAGCCTTGTATGCCTGGCGAAAAAGAGATGAGCTGATCCCTACCAGGCTTAATTCAGGAATGGTCGCACAATTACGTCAACTCTTAGCTTTACGCGAGAAACTTGTTCGCCACCGGACAGCCTATAAAAATTCGATTAAGGATATTCATGATTCATTTTTTAATGGTGAAACAACTTTAATAAAAGAATCACAAAAGCGTATGATAGAACATCTAAATACAGAAATAAACCTCCTGGAGTCGAAAATAGAAGAAGTTATCATGGCATCTTCAGAATGGAACAAAAACTATAAGCTTATTCAAAGTGTCAGGGGTATTGGTCCTGTTCTGGCCAAATATATCATCATATATACTGAGAATTTTACCCGGATAAATAATGCTAAAAGTTTTGCTTGCTATTCAGGTATCGCTCCCTTTGAGTATTCGTCAGGATCTACAATAAGAGGCAGAACCAGGGTCCATCCGTTTGCAAATAGGCAGTTAAAATCACTTCTCAACATTGCCGCTATGGGAGCAATACAACTTAAAGGAGAATACAAAACATATTATCAACGTCGAACAGACGAAGGGAAAAATAAAATGAGCACTTTAAATATTATTCGAAATAAACTGGTATCACGGATTTTTGCAGTCGTAAATCGTCAAACACCATATGTGGATCTAAGTAGATTTACTGCATAATTTGTTGGCTATTTTTTTGGTTTTCCCTTAGAATAGTGTTAGCGCCAGTTTTTTTTCAATTTAGTTTTTAGTTGAAATTCAATTCAAACTTACAATCATAATTTCCTAAGTTAAATTCTCTTTCTCAGCAGGTAAATCTTTATGGAT
>NZ_JBHJHP010000009.1:0-229509 GCF_042219855.1 Quyinboa sediminis
CGCAGTTGTCTCTTTTGTCCTGTCAGTTCCTTTCCCGTCGGAAAGAAACTGCCACGACAGCATACCGCGGGAACGTTAGGCACAAGCTTAAAACAAAAACAACCATGACTAAGTCACAAAGAATTATTCTAATAATATCGCTGACTACTATAACTTCAATATTCGTAAGTTCTTGTTTTAGACATTACTTTAGAATAATTGGTTCAGGAGAATTGAAAGCCTATAACAGTGAGAATACTGAAATTGATACTGTTTATTCAATATTTCGATTAGACAATGTGTGTGAGATTCTTTACACGGAAAATGTAAATTTAGGAGGTATGATTCAAAATTCATACGCAACATCTATAGCAGAAGTTCCTGAGAATAACTTAATAGATTCTACTTTTCAAATTACTTGCAGCAAAGATTTTTTATATAACGATAGTTTAATAGGTGCAAATACAGATTTCTCAAAAATTGAAAGTTTAGAAGTTTATGTTTATAATAGATTCATTGAGGTATGGTTCAATGATGAATTTATGAAGAATTCCAACTTTAAGAATGATTGGTTTAATTTCGAGATTACAATAAAAACTTGCGATGATTTATTAATTAATAATGAATTAAAGCTTTATATGAATGTTAAAAAAGCCAGTGCCTAACACACGGTATAGTGCATGGCAGTTCTTTTAAACCAAAAACACAAACGTTCGCGCAAAGCTCATTTCGTCCTGACAGTTCCTTTCACGGGTGAAAGAAACTGCCACGACACCATACCGCGGGAACGTTGGGCATAATAATGAGAAAGACTGCAAACTCTAAACACATATTGATTAAAATAGCTTATTGATAATAAAACAAACGATGAAAACTGAAACATTCTTTTGGATTATTATAGGAATATTTGGACTGATTGCGTTTTTAGGGTTGATATTAATATTACAGGATAAAGAGAAAACAGGAAAGAAACTAGTAAAATTATCAGGTTTTTTTATAGTATTCATTTTTTTCTTTTTTATTAATGCACCAAGGACTCGATATTATTCTTTGTATAGCGAACAAAAATTTTGGAAAGAATATGGATTGCCCCAAATTGATTCTTGTATGTACCTTGATTACTTAAATAAAGATAAAATTTCATATTTAAGTTGGTGCAAGGATAGTGTGTTACACTTCAGAAAATCAATAGAATATGACATTTTTGATATTTACTCGATTGAAGATGTGTTTATGAATAGAAAAGAGTCTAAAACACTGACTTACTATTTCATTAAACCAAACATACTTAGAGATTCAAGTCTGATAGTGACCATAAATAATGATACAATTTCAAAAATGGAAGGAGACTTGATTCTGAAAGATTGGAGGCTATATAGAAGAGCATATCATGTAAATTTTAATATATATTAAAAAGATAAAATTACTATGCCCAACACACGGTCATAGTGCATACGGTTTTGTTTTAATCTGCGATTCCAAATTCCGTATGCCGTCGTTTTCGGCTTGACAGTTCCTTTACCGTAGGAAAGAAACTGCCACGACACCATACCGCGGGAACGTTAGGCCCCATGACTATAACCACATAAACGGATTGATAGTTATGGATCTCTTAAAATCTGAAAAACAAACAAATAGTGGGGTATATGGCGCGATTTTTGCTTAAATTGAAACAATTAAATCATATGCTTTTAAAAAAATCACTTAAATATTGATCATCATGAAATCGGTTTTTACATTGACATTGATACTCGCATTATATTCTTTAAGTTGCGTTTCACAGGTAAAGGTAAAGCTTAACTTAAGTAACGACTCAATTCATCAATCATTGAGATTAAAACCCCTTCAATACAGCAGCATTCCTTTTGAACTCAGAACCAATCCCTTTTCAAACGGCTTATTGGATTATAACAAGTACTTAAATAAACCGGAAATAAAGTTCAATAATCACGACTTTTTAAAGGATAAAACAGATTTAACAATGGATCATCCTGTAATTTACTTTATGCCCTGTGTAAAAACAGATATTAACAGCAGAATGCCCGTTTTAAAACCGGATACCATTACCAAATACTCACTGCTGATAAAAAAGCTTCAATAATGCGCGTTGTACAGTCGTCCTGAATGTATTTGGATTTTTAATACCTTGCATAACCTTTACGTTATGAGACCTTATATATTTAAAGATGAAAAAGGATATCATCCCGTTTTATCAATCCGGCGATAAACTAATTGTTAAGTCAGATGACTGCAGTTTATATGATTCGGACGGGAAAGTCTATATTGATTTTGAATCCGGCGTTTGGTGTGCAAATATTGGTCACAGCAATACGCAAATTATCAAACGTGTAACGGAACAGATCAACACATCCATACATCATGGCTATCAGTTCAGAAATCAATATGCTGAAGACCTGTCTGTAAAACTGCAGCAACTGATTGGTTTTGAAAACGGAGCCAGCGTTTTTTTAAGCTCCGGCTCGGAAGCCGTAAACCTTTCCATAACCTTAGCCAGATATTTTACAGGTAAAAATAAGATTCTGAAGATTGATAATTCCTATCTGAGTGCCTTCGGACCGGGACAGATTTCGGATGAGAACGATGTCCTGGTAAATATTACCTTTGATGATACCGGTTCAATTGAAACAATTGATTTTAATGACATTGCAGCCTTTGTCATGGAAACAGGAGGTGCCTCAGCAGGTATGGTACGGTTTCCATCAGAAGATTTTATTCATCAGCTGACAGAAGCCTGCAGAAGACATAACTGCCTGATCATTGCAGAAGAGGTTACCACAGGTATGGGAAGAACCGGAAAGTGGTTCGGCTTTCAGCATTACCGTGTTATTCCTGACATTTTGGTGACAGGGAAAGCTTTAGGTAACGGATTTCCCATCAGTTCAGTTACCTTAAACGCCCGGCTCGCAGATCAGTTCGGGCTACATCCTTTCAGGTATGCACAGTCACATCAGAATGATCCTTTGGGATGCTCCATTGCCCTTGAGGTCATTAAAGTTATAGGGGAACAAAAGCTTATTGATAAAGCAAGGACAACAGGAGGGTATTTCAGAAGTAAGCTGGAAAACTTACGCCGAAGATTTCCTGAAAAGATTAAAGATATCAGGGCACGCGGTTTAATGCTGGCTATAGAATTTACAGAATTAGTTAACGGAGAATGGATCAGTCAGCAGCTTTTTGAGAACGGTTTGGTAACAGGGTTCAAACAGAATACCCTGAGGTTTTTACCTCCACTGACAATTCAACACAAAGATATTGATCAATTAACGGATAAACTGGATGATTTACTGGCATGACGTAAGACAACCTGACAGTAGTAAAGGTGAGTACTGTTTACATGCTTCATAAAACTGCAACAGTCTTGGTTTTGATCTGTTAATGAGGGCTGTATTTTAATTTAAAATGATTATTTTTAGGAACTATGGATAGAAAATCGTTTGTCAAAAGTACTTGTTTTGCAGGAGCCTGTTTTTGTGGATTCAGTACCATTTCAGCTTTTACGGATAACAGTGCATCTGAAAATCAGGATAAGGATAAACCGCTTTATCAGCAATGGTTATCGAATCTGCTTTCTGACCTGAACCGGGATATTGATGAAGAGACCCTGAGAAAAATTGTAAAAAAGTCGGCGGAGGCACATTACATAAGCCTGAACATGGATGCATTACTTGCTGATTATGTCGGTGATTTAGATAAGTTTAATGCGTATATTGAAAGTGCCTGGGGATGGAAGATTGATTACGACAAAACAACAAAGGTTTTAATTGCCGATGAAAACAAAACATATTGTGTGTGTCCCGTTCTGGAACACAATAAGGAAGTTAATACCTCCGCAATCTGCTACTGTTCAGAAGGATTTGCTGAAAAAATGTTTTCGGTGGTAACCGGTGCAGCTGTTCACGCAAAGGTGATCAGTTCGGTTAGAAAAGGTGATAAAACATGTAAATATAAAATTGAAATTGCCTGACATAATATGATCCATAAAACTGATATCCATGAAAAAACCTGTACTTATTCTCCTGTTATTAATTCTTTACCTGAATTGTCACGCCCTGAACAATAATATGTTCTGGTTTTCCAGGTCCCTTATAAATCCGGCAGAAAGCGGATTACATCATAACCTTTATGCAGCATCTACAGGAAGAGTACAATGGTTGGGGCTTTCCGGATCTCCATCACAATACAATGCACTCGTCGATCTGAAAATAAACGCCATGCAGGCCGGAGCAGGCTTAAACTATTCTTTCTATAAAGATGGTTCGGTTAAAACAAACAGTTTTAGTGCTAATTATGCCTTACAGCATACATTTAAAAACCAAAGCATAGTAAGCTTCGGCTTATCAGGAGGTTTTACGAACGGGCAGTTTCAAAGGGAGGAGTATGCTATTATCTTAAAATACCTGAGTCCCGGGTTTGAGCTGCAGGATGATTACAGGTTTGCATTTTATAATCTTAAACTGGGGGTTGCATACAAAACTACCCATTTTGAATTGGGATTGAGTTCAAACCATGCCATTGGTTCGCAAGGTTTAAAACCTTACCTCAACCAAATGCGTATGTTTCATCTTACAACTTCTTATCGCTTTGATGCCGGTCCAAACCTTGATATCACTCCCCATGTTTTAATCAGCACGCATGATTTAGAAAATACTTCGTTCACATCCGCAGTTTTGCTGAATTTCAGAGATAGAATGTGGACAGGAGTGAATTACAGATACGACAAGGGATTTGGAATTATGATCGGATGTGATATATCAGGGATGTTCAGGATCGGATATAATTACGAAACCTATTTTAACGGAGAGCGGAGATACACCTATGGGAGTCATGAAATAATTCTGGCCTTTCTGTTAAGGTAGGCAAAGAAGAGAAAGAAATCCGGTAGTTGTTCCCTAAAAGGCTTCCGGTATATAGAGGCAAATTACTGTATTCAATTAGTGAACTTGTTGAAAGTAAGATGGTTTAATAATATATCTTTACACATATACACGTGAAACAAATGCAAGTTATGAAACTAATCCTGATACTTCCCTTAATCGCTTTGGTAATGAATTCCTGCGGGAAAGAACCTGCTGACTGGAGCGGTCCTGTGCTGAGTCAGCCCCGGCTGCAATTGACCGTTGACCACTTACTTAAAGCACAAACATTTCCCCTTACAGACATGAGCTTTTTCACCATGCCGGAATGGGCTCAGCCAGCTGTCGAATCGTTTTCCGGATCTGTTTCATTCTCCGATTCAGAAATAACTTATCCCATTGAAAGAGCTTATTATCCGGGTGAAAATATCTTTCCGGGAATCACGCTCGATTTTATCAGTCATGATGAGGAGCTAATCCCCGTTCGCCAGATTTATATGGTAAACGGGCAGTCCACTAAGAGCGGTTGGAATGTTATTGTTGGAACAGGGAAAGTATGGCATGAAAATGTAGACGGTGAATGGAGCCGGGCATCTTTTCCACTGTCATTAACTGACAGCCATATTGGACAGATCCGGAATTGCGTTGCCACATTTGTTTATAAGCAGGATTCCATCAGCAGGGTCTACATACAGAGCAGCCAGGAAACAGCTGATCTGAATGATCACCAGGTTGGGAATATGCGTGTGGTATTAAAGGCCACATATAGACCTAAAACTTATACTGATTCACTTGCGGTAATTGAAGAACGGAACCGGATAAAAGCTGACAGACTGCCTGTTTATCCGCTATCTGTTATTGATACACATCATGACCTGGCCGGTTATTTTGATAAAAAACGAACTACGAATGCCCCAACAAGTCTTGGTGCCGTCATAATGGACAAAAAAGTGTATCTGCAGCCACCGAAAACACGTCATGGTCTGTATCCCTATCCCTGTGAGATGCGTCATGCCGTATACTCTGTAACAAAAAGCATGGCCGGCGCACTTGCATTGTTCTATTTTGCCCAACGGTATGGAGAAGAACTATTTGACGCGCTTATCACTGATTATGTGCCGGTATTGCGTAACCTTCCGGAATGGCAGAATGTAACCTTTTCGCAAACTTTGAATATGGTAACAGGAACAGAAGGAGGAGAAGATGCTGCAAGGCTTTATGAAATACTTGTAAAACCACTTACAGCAGAAGAAGCGATTAATAATATTGCAGGGCTCGGGGACAAAGAAGGAAGTCCGGGAGAACATTTCAGCTATGCATCCACAAATCTGTTTGTTTTGTCATATGCCCTTCAGAACTATGTAGAACAGAAAGAAGGATCGGGAGTTCGGTATTGGGACCTGGTTCATGAAAACGTACTTGTACCATTGGGTGCTGAGGATTTTATCGTACTCCACACCATAGAATCCGATAATTCTGATGGTCTTCCGATTCTGGCTTACGGAGCATGGCCCACGCTGGATAATGCCGCCAAAATCGCTTTACTTTTCTCTGAAGAAGGCTACTATAACGGACAACAACTTCTAAGCAGGGAAAAGTGCCGTGAAGCTATGGGGCGCACGGCATGGAAAGGATACAGTACAGGAAATGATTACAGGGGTAAGTACTACCGGCATTCTTTTTGGGCTACAGATGTGAGCGCAAACGGTTGCGATGTAGATGTAACATATATGTTGGGGTATGGTGGAAATTATGTATGGTTCTTCCCCAGCGGGGTAATTGCACTCCGCTTTATGGATGAATATGACCTGGAATTTAAGGATCTTGTAAAGGCTGTTGAGCGCATCAGATCCTCCTGTCAGTAAAATGCAGGTGAAGCTTTTCAACCATAGCCTATCCATCAATCCTCATCACGATCGGATTGTCAGAACAGCATAAATACGATGTACCATGAAAAACTACTTAAAGACTGACTGGGATTTTAATTCAGAACAGCTGGTTGAGTTGTACGATGAACTGCCGCTGTGGGCAGCGCCTTTCGGGCTTAAATTACTGGATAATATTATCTATAAAAAAAGTATCAACGCGTTGGATATTGGCTTTGGATGTGGTTTCCCACTCACAGAACTAGCCATGCGGCTGGATCAGAAATCTTTAGTCTATGGTATTGATCCATGGGAACGTGCCATTGAACGAACAGCAAAGAAAATCCACTTTTACAACATCAAAAACGTCAGACTTATTAATGGTGTAGCAGAACAAATCCCCTTGAAAGACAATTCTATAGACTTAATCATCAGCAATAACGGACTGAATAATGTTGAGAATCAGGGAAAAGCTTTGGCTGAATGTTCAAGAATCATAAAAGCCGGCGGACAGTTCATTCAAACGATGAACCTCAAGGATACCATGGCAGAATTTTACACCGTAATGGAAAATGTACTCACAGATATGAATCTGACGGCTTCTGTTGATTTGATGCATAAACACATTTATAAAAAACGAAAACCGCTGGATATATATCTCAAACAGATTGAATCACAGGGGTTCATAATTACAAATACAATAAAAGATAAGTTTGAATATAAATTTGTAGACGGCACTACATTGCTCAATCATTATTTTATCCGGCTCGCTTTTATTGACAGCTGGAAAGAAATTGTACCGCCGAACAAACAGGAAGAAGTATTCGACCGCATCGAAAAGGATTTAAACAGCAACTCAAAAAATGGAAATACTATTATTCTCAGCGTGCCATTTGTTGTTATCGATGCCCTAAAACAATAAATTATACACAGAACATACAATTTTTTTTGTATTTTTCTAAACAGAGAGAGCATATCCCGAAGTAATCCTACATTATGCAGAAGAACAGATTATTTTTAAGTAACACATTGATATAGGAATAAATGACAAGGTTCAGACCGGAAGGCAGAAAATACTATAAAACAGGTGTATCCGGATATATCGGAGCCGGAAACAACCCTATGGTCTATTCTCAAAGTCCGTCTGCATCTTTTGCACGACTAAAACAACTGTATGGTGATCACCTGGAAAACTATCACCATGTGCATAAAATCTCTAAATCTGAAAAAGAAATCTCAGAAGAGGTAAAACGCAATATCAGGAAGCAGGTGAAAAAAGAAATCCGTGCTACATATCGCAAACGCACAATAGCTCTTATTATCAGCACAGCCATCGTTACCGGTTTTATCTTTGCCGTTTATTATCTTTTGCTTCATTTTTTCCCTTCTCTGGGTTAAATAAACGACAACATGAGAAAGCGCTCACATGTATTGCCTTTTTTTCAAAAGCACTCAGTTTTCCTGAAAAGTAGTTGTAAATTTAACCTTTAATTCAAGCAGGAAACGCGTAAATAATATTCATTAACAGCAGAAAAATGACATAGATGAAGTGGATTGCAATTTTTATTTTCATGCTACCCCTGACTGTTTTGGCTCAGAGCGTAAACATAAAGGTGGATACGCTTGACAACAGCTTATTCAAACACGATAGTTACTGGCGGGGTGCAGATGGCGCAGCAAGCGTTCCTCTGAATTCCGGGAAGGTACTGTGGCTATTCAGCGATACCTTCATCGACAAGAAAGGTAAAGGAAAAAGATCTGCTTCTCCCAAAATGATTCGTAACAGTATAGCCATACAGGATTCAAATACCCTGGAATCGAAAATGACCTTTTACTATAACGGAAAAGGTAAAAATGCCGATGATTTTTTCCAACTTCCCGGCGATAACTGGTTCTGGACAGGGCACGGAATAATGATAAAGGATAAACTTGTTGTTTTTCTTATGGAAGAAACGGCTACACATACAGGAATTGGATTTGAAGCAATTGGCTGGTATTTAGCTATTATTAATAATCCGGAGGAGACGCCCGATAAATGGATTATAAATTACTATAAAGGTCCGGATACCTTTGGTGTAATAATAGGTTCTTCAGCTGTATTAAAAGATGATGCGTTTGTATATGTTTTTGGCGTTAAAGAGCCGGCAACACATGAAACGTATCTGTTACGTATTGCAGCGGATAACCTGGTGAATGGAAACCTGAAAAACCTGGAATGGTGGGTAAACTCTATATGGACAAGCAATATAACAACGGCACCCATCTCTTCTTCTTTGTTTACAGGTCAAACTGAATTTTCTGTGCATTTTGACCAGAACATAAACAAATTCGTACAGGTTCAGACCTATGGGATGGGGCAGGCTTCTATCGGGTACCGTCTTGCAGATAAGCTTTACGGCCCCTGGTCTAAACCTGTTCTGTTTTATACTCCGGCTTTAAAGAATAATAGCGATTTTGTTTATACAGCCAACGCGCATCCTGAATTCCTTACAGACGGACTTATCGTGACTTATAATATTAATAGTGGTGATCTTAACCGACTAATACACCATGAAGAAATCTACTTTCCGAAAATCATTAACATAAAGCCGGGAACAATTTATTAAATATAACCCCATAAATTGTAGTTTTGAATGTCATATTTATAAATTGCATATATTTGAGATATTATATCATAAGATAAATATTCTGAATCAACCATGAAAAAAGTGAAATATATTCCATTGCTTTTACTTCTTACAATACCATGTTTAAATGGTTTTACACAAAAGCTGCAGACGCCTGAGTGGATAAAAGGAACCTGGCAAAATTCCTTTGAATCAAATATGAATCATTTCATATACTGGACCTTTTACACGGACAGTATAACACAACAAACAGGAGGCATAAATAGCCCGGTAGAAAACCTGAATTCAACATTTGCCGGTTACCAGGTGACCACGGCATCTAACGACAGTATATTTCGGATCCGTTTTATCAAAGATACGGATGATGTATGCTATGAGTTTAAATATCACAGTTATAATGGCAGTGACATCCCCCAGCATTTCATAACCATCAGCACCATAAAAAACGGGAATGTTACCGGAAATCATGATCCCTTTGCTTCCGTTATCTTTTTTAAACAGTGATAGAAACTGTTCTATATAGGGATCGGTTGTTTAATTCATAAAAAAGCTGACCGGTACCCGCGGTCAGCTCAAATTTTAAGTAGAAAACTAATAATACCTAACATTCTGTTATGTAACAAAATGATTCTTTACAGGGTGATGAAGAAAATGGAATTTCTATATCACCTTCATATATCGGGTCGTTCAGAACACTTTTAAATCAATCCCAGCGGCGTTTCGCTGATCATCGGACTTTAAAGGATCAAAATCAGATTTGTTTTCTAACCCTTTAAACTGATTTTGAATTCACTAAAATTACAAATAAATCGCTTTACAAAAGAAATTTACACAATCGCCTCAAGTACCAAAATGCGGGATTTATTTCCCAATTTAATTACTGCCGTTTTTTCCGTTATAATGGAATGTATCATTTAAAAAGACAACAACCTTGGGATAGGTTTCTTCAAACCACGGATGAAACAACCAGAATGTATGTGGTGTTCCTTCAATCGTAAAAATTCTGTAGTCAATACCATTATCCTTCAGAATAGCCACATACTCGTCCCTTCCGGCATGAAAACGTGGCTGGCTACTGTTAATAAAGATGGTCGGAGGTGTTTTAGGGCCAGCGTAATACAATGCTGATGCCTGTTTCCACAGATCCGGACGTTGTTTATAGGTCGCACCAAACCATCGTGTTCCGGCTGAAGGTTTTGCGGGATCTTCATCTTTGGCACTTTCTGCAGGATCAGTAAAATCAACAACTCCGTCAATATTCACAATGGCCTGTACTTTATCCGAGACTTTTTCCCCGAAATCGAAAGATTTAAAGATCGGATTCTGCCCGGTTGTTCCAACAAGTGCTGCCAGTGTCGCACCCGCAGATGCGCCCAGTGTTGCAATACGGCTTGTATCAATATTATAGTCTGAACAATGCAACTTCAGCCATTTAACAAATGTTTTTAAATCCAGAACTCCTGCGGGATATATGGCTTCTGGTGAAAGTCTGTATTCAACAGCAGCAGCAAAATACCCATCCTTTGCCAGGTTCTCTGCAAGTGGAACCATGTGGGCCTTCGTTCCTGAAGCCCAACCTCCACCATGAATCAGAATAACTGCCGGTATTTTTTCGTCTCCGTTTTTCACCGGAAAAAACAGATCCGCATGTAAATCCCGCTCACCGGTATTATAATAAACAACATTGCGTTTTTCTTTTACACCGGGATACGAAACATCCTTTACAAGAGTAACCTCAGGGTAATATTTTTTGATTTTTTTTAATGCACTATTCAGGTTATATGATGTATCTCTGGGGTAATCAATCTGCTGACCACTCACTGTGAAACAAATGGCTGCAAAAAGAAATAACAGCTGTAAAAGTCTATTTCTCATCATAGCTTTTGCTTAATTCAATGGCAGATAAAATTACCGGCGCAACACCTTTCTGATCATTATCAACCTGTTTCTCAGAAATATAATAATCATAGTCTCCCATCCGGTAAGGATTATTACCTCCTAACCCACAACCGCCTACGGTCTGAATAAGAACAGGAAGTCCTTGCTCATCTTCTGTAACCAGGTTCTCACGAATACTCTTTAGTGATTCCTTTGCTATATCCAGATACTTTTCATCAAGATAACCATGTTTTGCTCCCTTAGCATAAGCATAGGTTATCATAGCACTACCCGATGCCTCAATATAATTCCCTTCTTTTCCTCCCATATCCATCACCTGATACCATAATCCGGTCTGCTCATCACGTACCTTCAAAAGAGCATCACTTAATTCCTGCAGTATGGCAATCAGTTTTTCTCTACCGGGATGATCCTGAGGAATATAATCCAACACATCCACAATTGCCATAATGTACCAACCTGTTCCCCTGCTCCAGAAATGCATCGACTGACCTGTTTCAGGATTACACCATTTCTGCTGTTTACTTTCATCCCAGGCATGATATACCAGGCCTGTTTTCTCATCCTTCACATGTTTATATATTTCTGTAATCTGAAAAACCACTTCATCATACCACTCGGGTTTATCAAAATCGTGTGCATAACGTGCCAGGAATGGTGATGCCATATAAATTCCATCGAGCCACATCTGGTAAGGGTAACGTTTTTTATGCCAGAACCCACCTGATTCAGTTCTGGGTTGTCCTTTCATCTGTTCAACAAGGGTTTTTATAGCTATCTGGTATTTTTTATCACCGGTTTCACTGTAAAGTTCCAGCATATTTAATCCGGGTCTTACCCTGTCAATATTGAAGTCTGACATTTTATAGCCGTCAATATGTCCATCGTCATGAACAAAGTAGTCAATGTAGTCCTTATTGTATTTGGCATACTTTTTATCGTATTTCCCCAGTTTGTTCATGGCTGAGCCTAAAAATGCATAGTCATATTCATATTTGGGTTTATTACCGTTATAATGAATAAGACTATCGTTTCTTGCCATAACAGCATCGGCAAACTCAAGTGCAAAATTGATGGTATCGTCACTTTTTTCAGCTGCCTTTTTGTTGCTTCCACAACCGGCGGCAAGAAGCAGGATCGTAAATAAATATAAGATTTTCATGTTAGCATAATTTGTACAGGAGCAAAAATACAATCTCCTTACTATATTTATCGGGTTATATTTACCAGTTTGCGGGTTAGAACATCTTTCCTGTACCATGTTACCTATATACAACACCGATTTAATAATCTGAAGAAAAAAAAGTGTAAACAGACCTTAAAGGTTACATGGAAATAATTTTGAGTTCTGTACGACGGTTAATACCATCATATGGATTTTCTTTATCTAAAGGTTGTGAAAATCCATATCCTTTGGTTTGCAATCTTTCCGGCTTTATGCCATTATTAATAAGATATTCTTTAACCGATTCCGCACGGTTTTGCGAAAGTTCCCTGTTGTATTCATCAGTCCCTTTCCCATCTGTATGCCCGCCAATTTCAATAATAACCGAAGGATTATTTTTGAGCAAAGCAACCAGTTTATTCAATTCAATAAATGATTCCTTTTTCAGGGCATATGAATCGAATTCAAAATAGATGTTTTTTAACTCAATCTTTGTCCCTGCTTTCATGGGTTGCAGAGGAATATCCTTATTCACCGGCTCAGTAAAATCCTGCTGTTCGCTAAGGGTGAACCGGTCAGAATAAAACATATAGCCTTCTTTACTGACATTCAAAGCATAATTACGACCGACGGGCAGACAAAGCAGGAAAGTACCGTCTTCTGCAGAGTGGGCTTTTGACACCTGTCTGCCTTCTTCCAGGTCTGTCAGCTCAAATTCTGCGACCAGTGCTTTGTTATTATCCGCATTATAAATGTTTCCCTTAAAGTATGTAACCGGAATAGGTTGAAATTTCTGCGGTAATGGGATTGCATAAATATCCTTATCCTTCCTTTCACCGGAAAAAGCTTCAGAAGCGTAGTAGGCCCGCGTTCCAAGTGCATTTACAGTAAAACCGATTTCATCACGGTGCGAATTGATCGGGTAGCCAATATTTTCGGGTTCCTGCCATTCACCGGCACTGTCCTTTCGACTCATAAAAATATCATGTCGCCCTAATCCCATATGTCCGTCAGATGAAAAATAGAGGGTCTGATCATCAAAATGAATATAGGGCGACACCTCATCTTCTTCAGTATTGATGACAGGTCCCGCGTTTTTTACTTCTACTATTTTAATCTGTCTGTCAGCACTTATCTCCAGATTGGCAATCCATATATCTCTTTTACCATAGCCTCCGGGGCGGTTACTGCAAAAATATAACGTATGTCCGTCTGAAGACATAGAAGGGTGGGCTTCCCAATATGTTGTATTTAAAGGACTTCCGGGATTCACCGGTTCACTCCATCCTGATGCGGTATGGAAGGATATAAAAATATCACACTTCCCCGAACCTTCAGCCCTGTTGCACGCAGAGAAAAACAGTATTTCACCATCGGGTGAAAGAGACTGTGCACCTTCATTATTTGGGGAGTTCAAAGGTGCCGCCAGAGGAACTGATTTACTCCAACCGCTGTCCTTACGGTAACTTTCATAAAAATCTTCCTGATACTCTGTCAGATTTCCTCTTTTTGTTTCAACAAGAACCGTGGTTATTAACCGGTTTTCATCGGCACTGATAACCGGCCAGTAATCATCATATTCCGTATTTACTTCAGGCCCCAGATTTTCTGGTTGAAAAGGTTCCGGATGAGCAACAAGGTTCAGAGCAAAATCACACCGCCTCTGGTTGTATCGGGCATATTGCACCAGATTGGAGTTACGGGCACCATACTTCTCAAGTGTGTTGTATATATCTTTTGCTTCACTGTAGCGGCCTTCATTAAAGAGCGCTGTACCCAGTTTTATAAGCGTTTCATCATAATAAGTGTAAGATGGATTATCTGCTGCTTTAAGGGCATTGATCTGTTTGTCATATTGCCGGTTGATTTCATAGATGGTTGCCTTAAACCAATAGGCTTCACTAAAGGATTTGTCTTTTTTTATTGCTTTGTCCAATAAATCAATGGCCTCATCATACTGACGGGTAAAATATTTATCACGGGCTTCAGCATACGCTTTCTGTGCCGATTTTTTAGATGTTGACAACAACTGTGCGGAACTATCAAATCCCGCTAAAAGAAATAAAAATACTATATTATATATCCAAAACTTATTCATCCAGCGGTGCTGCAATTATCTCCCTTGTTTTGTCAATTAACTTATTCATCTCGTTCCTGTCATGGCTGTCGATCTTTACCGGGTCATGAATAAAAATTTCAATCTTACCTTTTGACCCGAGAAATTTTCCCGGTGTTTTTACCTTGTAAGCCCCTTTTATTGTGATAGGTACTAAATCCAAACGCATATCAAAGGCAAAATGGTATGCACCTTTCTTAAAAACTTTAAGTTTTCCGTCACGACTTCTGGTTCCTTCGGGAAAAAACATGATACTGACACCCGGTTTCAGTGTTTCCCTGGCGGCATTAATTGAATCGATGGCAGCCTGAGAATTAGAGCGATCCACGGCGATCTGTCCCGACGCTCTCGTTGCCCATCCGAACAACGGTATTTTGGTCAGCTCTTTTTTCATCACCCACCGGATATTGTAGCCAATCCAGCCAAATATGGTATATATATCGAACGAACTTGCATGATTGGCTATCAGAATGTAGGATTTTGACGGATCCAGCTTCTCTCTTCCGTATACTTTTACAGGGGTTAACGATGAATATACAATGCTCCGCCCCCAAAATAAACCGATATGGTGACTCACTCTGTCGGGTCCTATCAGTGGAAATAAAATAATACACAACAAGGCGCTGATAATTGTAAACAGCACCTGAAGCGGAATAAAAACGATGACGAAATAAACTTTATATATAAAATTACCGATTGCCTTCATACTTAAACATGTCGTTTATACAATTCCCTTGTGCCGGTTATTGGAATTGCAAACATACTTTATATTGGGAACAGAATAAAAAATAGCACGTTAAATCGTCTCTTTGACATTCAGATTATCGCGTATTATACACTATCGTCTGTATATTCAAGAATTGCTGCCGGGAAATTAACAAGGTAAAGTTTGTCTGTCGCCCTGGTGACTGCTGTATACAACCAGCGTAAAAACTCCAGATCAACCATTTCGTCTGTGATGTAACCGAGATCAAGGTAAACATGTTTCCACTGGCCCCCCTGAGATTTATGACAGGTAACTGCATAGCCGTATTTAACCTGCAACGCATTATAAAAAGGATCTTCCCGCATTGTCTTCACCGTTTCTTTTTTGCTTTTCACATCCGGATAGTCTTCCAGTATTTTAAAATATAATTCCTGCATCTCAGAGGAAGACAGAGATGGGCCATCGTGCATAATACTTCCGGTATTAATGGTTACATCAAGTTCATAATTGTTATAATCGGGAAAACGCAGGGTAACTTCAGCAAAACGTTGATCGTAAAGATCTGTAATACCCCTTATACTTACAATTTCAGCCATATCACCGTTTGCAATAAAATCGAGTTCCTTTATTTTTTCTGTCCAGTGATAACTGTTTTTAACCACCATCAGATAATCTCCGGTAACGATTTCTTCCTCTCTGTAAAGCACCGTGCTTCTGATACCCTGGTTAAAAAGATTGGCGCGTTTATTAGAACGGGTTATGATGATGACGTTTTCAACGCCTACACTGTCATAAGATGCACTGACCTGTTCACTCAGATACTCTCCTGAAATTGAAATAACATCTCTGCCATTCACACTAAACTTAGGTATAGAGGAAAAATTCTTATCTGCCAGCTGTTTTCTTATTCTGGTTGCCATACTTAAAATACCGGAATCGGAGGTTTGCCTCAACACTTCGCGCAGGGTGAACTCCAAAACATCGAGTCCATAGCCTCTTAGCATACCAGGGTCCAGAGCCGGACTCAGTATAGTTCCTACAGGGGGCAACTGGGCCAGATCACCAATGAAAATAATCCTGCATCTTGCACCTTCGTAGACATATTTTATCAGTTCATCCAGTAAATCACCGGACCCGAAGAGGTTTAGCTCGTCACCTTTATTTGTAATCATGGAAGCTTCATCCACGATGAATACGGTATCCTTACTTTTATTAAAATCGAGGCTGAATGAACCGGCTCCAAGTGAATCCGGATCAACACCGGGATTTTTCTGTCTGTAAATTTGTTTATGAATTGTATAAGCCGGAAAACCACTCATTTGTGAGAGCACTTTAGCTGCCCTCCCAGTTGGCGCCAGCAATACAAAAGATTGCTGAAGCTGAGAAAGCGTTTTAATAAATGCACTGATTACGGTTGTTTTGCCTGTTCCTGCATATCCTTTCAATAAAAACAGAGAAAATACGTTATCAGATAAGTAAAAGTTGGTCAGCATATCTATAAGCTCCAGCTGCTCTCCGGTTGGTTCAAAGCGTAGTGAACTTGTAAATATGGCTTTAAAGTGGTTCTCTAACATTTTTTAGTTTAAATTTCCAAAAACCAAAGTAAGAAACAATTTTTTTTTAAATTTGCACGGTAAGATGAAATTCTCTTCTAATTAACATAAAACGAAATAAAACAAGATGAAACAAGCATTACAGGTTATCCTTCTCATTCTCATCGTCGTTATGGCATATCTTGTGATTGACAGCCCGATGAAAAAAATACGTTTCGATCAGGAAAAAGCGAAACGGGAAGAAGCTGTTAAACTTCGCCTGATGGACATCAGAACAGCACAGATAGCTTACAAGGAAAAGTACAAACATCACACTGCCAGCTTTGATACTTTAATCAATTTTATTGAACAAGATTCTCTTCCTATCGTACTTAAAGAAGGTATCCTGACTGATTCAATGGTAAATGCCGGAATGACTGAAGCAAAAGCCATTAAGTTAGGTCTGATCGTTCGTGATACATCTTACATTCCTGTTGCACAGGATTTATTTGGAAAAGGTTATGCTGCCGATTCTCTGCGATTTGTTCCTTTTGCCGATACAGCCCAGTTTATTATGGGTGCTGGAAGTGTAACGACAGCTTCAAACGTTACAGTTCAGGTATTTGAAGCCAAAACACCATATGAAGTATATCTTCACGGTCTGAATCCTCAGGAAATTACAAACCTGAAGTTAGAAGCTGAAAAATATGAACGTTATCCGGGTATGAAAGTGGGTGACCTGGAAGAGGCTAATAACTATGCTGGTAACTGGGAATAATTTATGTTATTTCAATGCATGATATTCTAGTTTTATCACCGGCATTTAATAAAGAAAATACAAATCAATACATATTATCCATCCAGCTCTGTCTGGATGGATTTTCTTTTTTGGTCTGTGACTCTCTGAGCAACAAATTCATTTATCTGAAACATAAACCCTATGGTACGGATAAATCTGTTAAAGATCAAACATTAACTTATCTTAAAACAGAAGAGCTGCTTCATTTAAACTACAAAAAGGTCGTTATTCTTTATGACCTTTCTCCTTCAACCTGTATTCCGTCTGTTTTATATGAGGAAGATCAGAAAGAGCTTTTTTACTTGAAGAATTATAAAACGGACAGGCACAGCACCATCCGCTCCGATAAGACAGATCCACTAAGCTACATATCAGTTTATCCTGTTGATACCGATATACAGAATACTCTGGAGCAAAAATTTACCAATCCGCTTATTGTACACCACAATACAGTAAAAAACTGTTCTTTACCCGGAATATCTGATAGTTATATAAAACTGACTATCAGACAAAGCAGATTCTCAATTTCAGCCTATAAAAATAATACGCTGCAACTGGCCAACAGTTATTCCTATCAGAATGAAGATGAGTTTCTTTACTTTTTCCTTTACTGCTTCAACCAGTTGAAATTAGATCAGATGAAAACTGTTGTCGAAATTGACGGTATAGTGCCTAAACATGCCAGTGTAATCAAACAACTTGAACGCTTCATCAAAAACGTAACCTTTTCCGGATGGCCTGAAGCTTTTAATTTTGCCAATGATTTTTATGATCTGCCGGCCCATTATTTTACTCACTTATATGCCAGTCTGTTGTGCGAATAATATCAGGAAAATATAAAATCAGAACCCTACCAGGTCCCAAAGGATTTACAGCAAGGCCAACCACAGATTTTGCAAAGGAAAACCTGTTTAATGTACTTAAAAACAATTATGTACTCGAAGATATCAAAGCGCTTGATTTGTTTGCCGGTACAGGCAGCATAAGCCTGGAACTTGCATCCAACGGGTGCAGCAGTGTTTTGACTGTAGAAAAGAACCCCAAACATCTGGCTTATATCCAGTCCATTATTGACAGACTAAACATAGCCGAAATAGAATTAATGCGTGGTGATGCCCTTAAATTTATTCAACGAACACTTTTAAAGTTTGATCTTATTTTTGCAGATCCGCCTTACCAAATGAAAGGGATAAGTGCAATACCGGATATTATTTTTGAACGCGGTCTTTTAAATCAGGATGGATTGTTTATTCTGGAACATTCAAGGGAGTACAATTTTTCTGATCATCCCGGGTATACACAAAAAAAAGTCTACGGCAGCGTTAACTTTTCATTTTTTCAGCCGGTTTAGACTTTAGCCTTTTCCTGTCAACCCTTGTTATAAGTATCAAAGAAACCGCTGTTAAAAGCATCCCTGAGATTGTTATAAAATCCGGTTTCTCCGAAGAAATGATTATCCAGCTGAGCATTACACCGGAAACCGGAACCAAAAACTTCCACATATTCAGACTTGAAACTTTGATATTTGGCCTTCTCAGTAAGCTGAACCATATAGAGATTGCCACAGCACTTAGCATGCTCAACCATGATAACGACAACCAGTATTCAAGGGGAAATGGTCCGGTTTGAAATCCTTCCAGTGGTACGGAGAGTACGAATAATCCCAGGCCTCCCAATACAAGTGTGGTGGAGCTCAGCACGATAGCAGGCACTTTCCCCTTGGATTTTGCAATAACAATATTGGCAAATCCCCCCAGTGTGTTACTGATAAGCAAAAACAATACGCCCAACAACTTAAAATCTTCCGATCCTGAAGCTTTTTTGCCCACACTGACCAAAACGATTCCTGAAAATCCCAGCAACATCACCAACGCTTTTCTCAATGCCATCTTATCGTTATCCATCATAAAATGTGACATAAATGCGATGAATAAAGGTCCACTACCCACAATGATGGCTCCTATTGCTCCGGGAACACGGCTCATTCCGTTATAGAAAAAGGCATACAAACCAAAAACATGCAAGAAACTGACCAGCAGAATAAATGGAAGGTTTTTAATTATTATATTAAAGTACCCTTTGCTTCGCATGGCAAGCGGAACAAGCATCAGCCCCGAAAGGGTAAATCTTATGCCGGCAAACTGCAAAGGTTGAGTATACTGTAAACCCACCTTTATCACAGCAAATGCTGATGACCATAACAGACAGGCTATGATTGCCAGAATTATAGTGTTTGTTTCACGTTTCATTCAGGCCACAAAAGTAGACCATTTTATGCTTTTTAAGCACAAGAAAAAAAGAAATAAACAACACTCCTTCCTATCTGCTTGCAATTCAGGAAAATAAGAACTAATTTGGTACCACAACAAAATTAACCTCATATGAAACCACTCATGCTGCTAAGCCTGGTTGTACTTCTGTCATGTACGCCAAAAGCCAACTGGTCAAAATGGCGCGGCCCTGAAGCCAATGGAAAAATCACCAGTAATAAACCCTGGAAAACCAATCTGGACTCCACACTTATAGCCTGGCAAAAAAATATTGGCAAAGGACATTCAGCAATTACAGTTCAGGATAACAACTGTTATGTAAGTGGATGGACTCAGTCTGTAAACGGAACCGATACCATAAATGAAACTGTTGTGCGTTGCCTGAATATTGAAACAGGAGATGATATCTGGACCTATACCTATCCTTCTGCGGAAAGAAGTTTTCCGGGACCAAGATCCACACCGGTTATTGATGAAGATAATCTGTTTATACTTAGCTGGGAAGGAACCCTCTACTGTCTGAGTGCAGAAGATGGAAAAGAAAAATGGAAGCGTGATATATACAGTGATTCCCTGATCGTGAGGGACAGATGGGGAATTTGTTCGTCCCCCGTAATTTATAAAAACCTTTTACTGCTGAACCTAAACCATCATGGAATAGCCTTTGATAAAACAAACGGTCAGCTCATATGGAACAGTCCCAGGGGAAGCGGAGCTTTTTCTTCCACTACCCTATTTGATTATAATGGTATCCAGGCAGGAACTTTTATGAGCGATTCATCGCTGTACATCGTGGATGTAAGCAACGGTACCATCTTAAACACCTATCCGTCTGATAAAAACTTCAGAAAAGAAAATGATGTAATACTTACAGATGATCCGGATCAACTGTTTTTATCCAATGAGCTGATCCGGAAAGAGGGTGCCCATTTCCGTTCTGTATGGAGGAATGACACTGTTGCATCAGCGTTCAGAACAGGAGTTATTGTTGATGGCTATGTTTATCAGTTTAACAACTTCAGAAATAAAATGAAATTGTTTTGTCTAGACCTTTCATCGGGCAAAGAGATGTGGAATCATACCTACGATCTGTTTGGATCAGTTTCTGCCGTTGATGATAAACTGGTTATTCTATCGGGACTGGGTAAAGTAGCAATCGTAGAAACCAATCCGGAAGAATACACTGAACTATCTATTTTGCAGGTTCTACCCAGTATTAATAAAAATACGCACTGGTGCTGGACTGCACCGACCTTTACCAACGGAAAAATATTTGTTCGAAATTCCAATGGTGATCTGGCCTGTATTAATGTTGGTTCTTAAGTCTCATTTTATGTCTGTCGCATTATTGAAACAATGCACTAAAAACTATAATCCAACCCGTCAATTGTTAAAAAGTATTAAGCCTTAAAGCACTGTATATGTGTGTCTTGCAATGCACATACACCTGTTTCGTTTCAGTAATCTATTTTTATTCAATCTAAGAATAAACAACAACCGGTTTAGTATTGTTAATTGAATACATTCCCCGAACGGAATATTTGAAACGGAGAATAAAACAGGAAATATTAATAATTTAAAACTGAAATATTATGGCTTATAAATTACCGGATCTTGGGTATGATTATTCAGCCCTTGAACCACACATTGACGCAAGAACAATGGAGATTCACCACACAAAACATCATGCAGCATATACCAGCAAACTGAATGATGCAGTAGAAAATACAGATTTAGCAAATAAATCGATTGAAGAAATTTTCGCAGGTGTTTCAAAATTATCCCCGGCCGTGAGAAATAACGGTGGTGGTTTTTACAATCACAAGTTATTCTGGGAGTGGATCGCTCCGGGATCAGGAAAAGAAATGGATGCAAACCTGAAAGCTGCCATTGATAAAGCTTTCGGTTCTCTGGATAAATTTAAAGAAGAATTTTCGAATGCAGCTGCCACGCGTTTTGGTTCCGGATGGGCCTGGCTGGTAAAACTGGATAACGGGGATTTAGTCGTTACTTCAACCCCTAATCAGGATAATCCGCTGATGGATGTAGCCGATGTTAAAGGTAAACCAATCCTTGGACTTGATGTCTGGGAACATGCATATTATCTGAATTATCAGAACAGACGTCCGGATTATATCAGTGCATTCTGGAACGTAGTAAACTGGGATAAGGTTGCAGCGCTTTACAACGAATAACAATACGAAGTATACCTAAACAAAAACTGTATTACACTTGCTGTAATGCAGTTTTTTTATGTCAAAACGGGTAGCCAAGAGCAATATTGAATACCAGGTTATTCCGGTACCAGTTCCATGACGACATATTGGAAGACCGGGTTAACCACCGTTCCCCTGCCGGAAGTGAAGGATCGCGCAATGGCAAACCTATATCCAGCCGAAGGATAATGATTGATGCATCCAGACGCAGGCCTAAACCTGTATTTACAGCTAATTGCGATAGTATATTATCAGGTTTAAAAAGACTACCCGGTTTATAAGCGTTTTCACGTAACAGCCATATATTACCGGCATCCATAAACAAGGCTCCCTTAAAAAAGCCGGCAATTGGAAACCGGTACTCAAGGTTGGTTTCCAGCTTGATATCACCGGGTTGGTAATACAACACATTATTTAAAGATGTATCTCTATACGATCCCGGGCCGATAGAATTATACCGAAATCCACGCAGACTGTTTGCTCCTCCTGAAAAGAACTGTTTGCTGTATGGCAATACGTTTGAGTTATTATATGCATATCCCACTCCTGCATAAAATCTGTATGCAAGTGATCCATATTTTTTCAGATCATAATAAAATCTCGTATCCAGCGTCGTTCTTACATACTGGGCAAAATAAACACCCAGAAACTTATTTCTGGTTCCACTTTTCCCATCAATCCAGTTCAGTACATTTCCTGCCGTTTCAAGATTTCCTGAGAAATAAGAGGAAAGCCGCTTATCTGTAAAATCCTGGTTCCTGTACGTAAAAGTATATTGCCAGCTTAAGATAAACTGTTCAGCATAACTCTGTGCTACAAGAGGGTCTTTTTTATTTAAGTTTATAAACGCTTCTGATTGTTTATAGATATCTGCATAATCCAGCGAAAATATTTTAAGGCTATGATGCTTCTCTGCCGTTTCCTGCCAGTTATATGCCCAACCGGCATTAAGTGAATACATGCTAAAATATTGTTCTCTGCGCAGAAAAGAGTTATCCAGTGTGAACGATGTGGATGATCTGTATTTATCTGCCAAAAGCTTGTTCAGATCTAAAAACGGAAACACGAGCTTCGGAATTTCCAGGGAGGACTCAAGCGAGAGATTGATTGAGTTTACGCCCTGCTTCTTGCTGAACAACTGCGTTTCAAAACCGGCATTGAGTCCAATGTTTAACTTTTGTGCCCGATGCAAAAAGTTCCTGTCATTGTAGCTTAGGCTTAGACCCGGACCACTCTGATCATTGGATTTTGTGACGGCTTCGAGCGTCAAATCTACGGTTTTGGGAATATCAGGGGTGAGCTTTATTTCAGGGATCAGTACCGGAGAGCCGGAAGTTGAATCTTCCTTATAGTCGATATTGATATACTTATACACATCCAGTCCAACAAGTTTTTTTATGGTAGCATTATGACGGTTTAAGCGGAACTGATCGCCCGGATTAAAAAGAATACTTCGTTTCAAAACATTTGGTTTCAGGGTGTACTCCTCTGAAACATAATGTATCCGTTTCATATTTATGGTATCCGGTCTTTTTTCCTCATTTGCATTTTCTATGACGTAAACATCACCAAGCGAGTACACCCTGGTTGCTTTTTCGGGCATACTTGCTTTCAGGTACATCATCAAATCTATGGTATGACTGGTTCTGCTGCTATCAAGTTTGAACCCTATATAGTCCGGAATAAACGCGTAATAGCCTCTGTTATTCAGGAAAGTCCCGATCCGCTCCCGTTCTTCTTTCAACATATCGAGATCGTAAAACTCTCCTTTCTTAAGGACTGTATTATTTTGCGATTCAGATATGCGTCGGGTGATTCCGTTTATGGTATCGGGAAAGGTAACATTATTTATTTTGTACCTGTTACCCGTTTGAACCTTATAAGTTACAGCTGTCTTTTTATGTTTTGTCACCGGATCGAAGGAGGTGCGGGCGTCGAAATACCCCTGCCTTTTCAGTTCATACTGAAGATTACTTTTAGATCGTTCCGCCATGTATGTCTGGTATATAACCGGCTCCTCGCCTATACGGTACTTTAACCAATGCCTTAATCCTTTTTCCGGAACCGAATCCCCGGCAATATGATAAAACCACATCCTCATTGGGAATACACCAAGTACCTTCCGGTTTGGATCCGGAATGATCACATTGTTTAAATCGCTTTTCAGTGACAAATCTTCATAAAAACTATCACCCATATCCAGATCAGCACCGGTATACAGGCTTTCATTTTCACTGATATACCGGGTGGGCCGGCATGAAGCCAATACCAGAATCGATAGCATAACAGCAAAGGACTGGAGCAATATGTTTTTACTTTGTATTATCATTCTCACCTTCTGTCTTTTTTTTGTTTTTGCGTTTAAACAATTCACTAAAGTGTGTAAATGCCTTGCTCAGTTTAAGAGCGATACCCGTTTTAACAACATCGCCAACCAGTACGTCCTCATATTCAGATGACCGGAAGGCCTGCACGCTAATACCTCCCTCCTTTGATACCTTGTAGTCAATTTTAAAGTCTCCTGCAACAGTATTCGAACCCGGTGGCCTGCTGTTTTCATTCTCTACATTAATGCTGCTTCCAACCTCTATGGTCAGTCTGTCACTGAAAAGCGTCTTGGAAGCACCAAATACAAGGTCCGTGTTTCCTGATGAAGTATTACTGAGCCCCGCCCTGGATTCAACATCAAGGGTAAGATTTATACCTTTTATGTAGTTTTGCGCAAACTGATTGAAGCTGTTACTCAGAATATTACTTAATCCGTTTCTGGCAGTATTGTTTAACCGATAGGCCATATCCGGTCCACCAACATTCTGATTCATAAAAGATTTAAAAATCAAAAGGGAAAGAACCTGTTTATTAACTGCCGATTCATCGCTGTTTAAACGGTTGAGTTGCTCCGAGACCAGAGCATCGGCTTTTCCCGGTGGTGTTTCAATGTCAAAATTTATATCCGGAGAGAGTAAGTCACCCTTCAGATTCATGACAACACTGAATGGCAAAGGCTTTCTGTACTGAGACAAACTCTGACTTCCCGCGTTCAACTCATTTGCCACCAGACCAATGGGACTGGTATTAACATCAAACGACGCCACAAGATCCACTTCAGGTTTCAGAACATTTCCTGTCCAAAGCAGGTAACTCCCCTGCCTAATATTAAAGGTCCGTTTAAAAACATTATATAGCAGTAGTGTATACTTTCCACTGTTTATGGTATAGCGTCCACTCAGTGAAGGTTCCGAATTACCACTCAGCCGTAGGGAAAGATCACCCTTGCCACTTACCTGCAACTGTTCTTTGGTAACCGGATCAATTACGATGGTAACCGGTATATTATCCTGAAAGGATATATTAGCCGTAATATCCGGTAAACTTCCTGAATAGTTCAGGCTCTGATCCGAAATCCTGGTCACCACCGATGTGTCTTTGTTGATGAATTCAGCCACATCCTGTTCCTCACCGGGATCGGATGAGGCTTCAGGAACTGTGAAATGTAAATCTGATCCTTCCTTGATGGTCGTTTTCATATTCAGTACAGGACGGTTAAGATTTCCTGTTAAAGATGCATCAACATCCGTGATTAATGTACCATGATACAGATCAAGTTCATTCTTATCCACATTGATAAACATGAAGTCATTTGCCTTGAAGTTAAGATTAAATGTTGTTTTGTTTTCCGGACGATATGCCAGGGTTCCGTTTAAAACCGCTTTATGCTTATTCTTATCTGCTATGGTGGTTTTATTAAATTGCAAGGTATTATTACGAACTTCAACCGTAGCATCATTCATGGTTAAAGGAGAATTCAAAAGCACGGGATTCACAAGCAGACTATCGAACCTTAGTTGTCCATTCAACATGGGTTTGTCTGTTGATCCGGAAAGTTTTAGTTGTCCGGAAAGTTCTCCCGTTAAAGCATAAAACTGACTTTCCAGCAGTGGCGCAAAAGGAGATAAAGTAAAACGGTTAAGTACAATATCCATGTCCAGCGTCGTAATTTCTCCAACCTTATATTGCCCCTGCAACCTTGATGTACGGCCATTGTTTTGTAAGTCTATGTTAAAATCGTACAGATCAGCGGTCGTTTGTTCCGCCTTCAGGTCCAGCATATCGAACACCGTATTTCCGAATAGTTTCAGATCTGAAATCAATAAATCCGATGTGAATGTAGACCTGCTGTCTTTCTTACCAAACACAGCCTTTCCGTTTATAACTGCAGAAGGTGCTTTACCATCATATTCTGCGAGAGAAGCCAGTGTTTTAAGGTTGAAATTGGAAAAATTAATCTCTGTTTGATCCTGATCGCTGTAATCCCTGCTGCTCACGACACTAAGGGTATCGGAGTTATGTGATAGCTGAAAATTGCTGAACAGAGTCCGGTTTTTCTTTAACAGAATTGCATTATCCTTTGAAATTCTCCAGGGACTACGGTTTAGAATAAGGCTATCCGGCAATATGCTGATTTGTAAATTCTCATTTCCATTTTTTGAAAGCCTGGCCTGAATAAAGTAAGCCGAGTGGTTTTCATCGTACGGCAGGTCTAAGGTATTAAACAGAAGGCTATCCTTCAATATACCGCTAATCCGTGTTGCAGGGATGGTTACAGAGCCGGAATTCACCTGCCTGAAACCGGATCTGTAATTAAACTTATTCTGATCTGCATTAAGTTCAGTAAACAGAGAATCCACCGCCATGGAATTATACTCCAGGTAAGGCAAAACCAGTTCTGCATGAAGACCATCATTTTCATTATATGAAGCATTTAATGTAGTTGGATTCAACTGTTTTAAACCGGGAGTCAGAAGTTGGGTATAAACAGGATCTTCCTCCAGTCTTAATTTAAATGTAAAACTTTTTGATTTTAAACGCTCAACATCTGGTGAATCACCATTTCTTTTAATAAAAGGAACATAATTCATTAACCAATTCCCCAGATCCATCGGTTGTAGTGTTCCGTTATATTCCGCATGAGCGAAGGGAGATATCAGCTTAATATTGCTTGTATCACCAACCTTAGCACTGAGAAATAGAGAGTCAGGATAATAGACTGTATTGTTGCGGTTGATAACCAGTTTATTAATAACCAGAGAACTATTAAATTCGTTGGGAAGACTACCTGAAATATCCGCTCTGACCATGCCACTCATTCTGAAGTCCTCATTCCTGAGTTTTAGCGATTGCAGATCGATATAATCTGCATGAAGTGCCAAACTTATAACAGACACTGAATCCGCAACATAATAAGAGGCATCGGTGGTTAACTTCAGATTAGGATCGGCTGAGTTGATTCGGGCATAAAGAGTGTCGTTCCGCTGTTCTGCGTTTGCAGTAATATTTTTATATGTATACCCCCCGTAATCCAGCGATCTGATCTTTACATCTCCATCAAGTTTTTGCAATTTATCTTTCACCAGAACAGCATTCAGATTTGCAGTTGCCGATAATGCACCAATCGTATCCGGATTATCCAATAAAACACCAAGTTTATATTCCGGAATACCAATTTTTGCTGTAAGTGATGTACTTTGCTGAACGGTGTCCTTGCGGTAGGTTCCTTTCAATACAATTTTACCCTGAACAGATGACATCTGCACTTCAGTTCGTGCTTCATAGAGTCCACCGCTTCCGTAACCGGTTATACTTAAAGTATCGGGCAGAACCAAACCTTCCGGAAGATCCAGCATTGTCAGGTAAGGCTTAAGCTGAAGGTAGTTGAGCCAAAAGTGTTTAATGGTTAAATCAGTGCGGAGCTGATCTATGTTGGTAGCATTAAAAACCTTCCCACTTATGGCCATCTTTACCTTGTTGTCCGATGAAAATTCAAGTTGTGATATGTTGAGCGAATCAATCATGCCACTTATATCAGATCTGATGTTCAGTACAATACCGTTTTGAACCAGATCCGGAAAGGAATCGGAAAGTTCAGGCAGAAAATATGCTACATCCCTGATATTCATGCTGGCATCCTGACGAAAAGTATTGATGTCAATAGACTGTGGCTGTTCAGTCAGCGCAACAAGAGAATTATAGCTTAAACGTATTGAACCGTTATACGTGCTGGCTGATGTATTTAATACCAGAGAATTTATATTCAGTTCGTTTTGATTCACCGAAATACCTGAACCAAAGTTTTTAATTCTGAATTGGTTCCCGGATAACAGGGCAAATTTTTCCAGGTTCATATTCAAACCCTTGTCGTCCAACTCCAGATCATCTATTTCTCCTGATAATTCAGAGATATGAATATGCCCCGGATCAAACCCTTCCTTCATTCTCTGCTGATCCGTATCCAGTATAAACTGATTATCCTCCAATGAAATTTTATCGGCGGCTATCTGCCAATCGGGGAATGTGAAAGTACTTTGCCTATTCGTTTGAATGCTATTCCCGCTTGTATCTGCAGACGCCGGTATTTTTAACATTAAACTAATGTTATTTAAATCCAGTGAATTCAGAACAATGGACTGTTGCTCAAGGTCAAAGGTGTTGTCCCTGATCACAAGATTGATATGGCTGGCATCAATGACTGAACCGGAAGCATCGGCATACTTTACTGAACAGTTTTTAAAACTTCCTTTTCTTTTCAGTTTCACAATCAGATTTAACGGCTCAGTACTTACAGAAGAGACTTCCGTCACACTTCCGGTTTCAATTAAAGCCGAAGTACCGGATAACTCAAAATTATTGATATCATAATTGTTTTTCTGAAGATCTATAGCATTCATTTCCAGTTTAAACTGCCCCAGGTTAACCGCAATATTGCTTTTTGAAACTGCATCTTCCATTAAAAATCTAATGTGATCAAGCATAACAGTTCCAACCGTAATTCTTAAGTGATCAGAAGATGTTGTATCAGCGGTACTTTCTGAAACATGACCAAATGAAAAATTAAACAACGAATCCCTGGAATTTCGGTTCAACCGTACATAAGCATGTTCCAGCTCAGCATGTTCAACCACAAGATGGCTTTTAAGTAACGGGATTAGTCTGACAGACACAGCCAGTCGTTTTCCGGCAACCAATGTATCTTTATCGGTTCCCTGAATATAAAAATCATTCACCGTAATCTGAGCAGGCGGAACATAGCGGATTGATCCTATTGCAATATCCGTTTGCAATTGTTTTTCTGCCTTACTTACAACCTTTTGTGTGATGAAATTGCCGGTTGGAGGAATTATAAGAAGGGTGGTTATCAGCAACAGTAAAAACACAATCGTACTAATCAAAACAACAACCGTTTTGAATAGAATCTTAAAAATACGGTGTTTTTTATGCGCCATAGTATAAAATTAAACTACCAATTAACACACACTAAGGTGTATTGATTGGCAGTCTATCAAAGGTAAATAATTATAAAGAGAAACGGAGTGTTTAATCTTCGGTTTCTGTATCTTCTTTCCGGCTTCTGAATTTTTCAAAAAGTGAAATTAGTGCCAGCTTTATCAGCTTTCTGGTATAGTCCTGCACTCCCTGTCGAACTGTCTCAACAATAGTATATCTGATGCCTTTGAGTGAAGATACGATGGCTTTTTCTTTCATAGTTACATCGTATTCCAGCATGTACTTTACATAAGCCAGTTCCTGGAGTGAATGAATTTCGTGTAACTTATTCTTTTCTAATGCCTTCATTTCTGATTGTCATTTTTGGGATTGAAAATTATAGAGGATAAGTGCTTCACCAGTGGATTGGAAAACAACTGACGACGAAAGAAATAACCCAGAATTATAATGATCAGATAAATCCCTCCGGAAATCAGAAAACCTTCTGATATGCTTCCATGGGTTTCACCATACCAAAATGAAAATGCAAAAGAAACCAGCATCAATAACATTAACAGGGAGACCAGGACCAGGATGGTTGTGATAAAGTAAGTCCCTATACGGGTAAACTTCTCCAGCATTTCCACTTTCCACAAATTAATGCGGGCCTGAAGGTATCCCTGAATAATATCATTTAACTCCGAAATATTCTCTTTAAATGATTCCTGTTGCATGATTATTTCTTTTGAGCTGTTGCTGCCTTGGCTTTAGTTTCAACCTCTTCAATCTTTTCTTCAGCTTTCTTTTTTACGTTGCTCTCCAGATCATTAAACCTGGTTTTAACTTCATCCACAAAGTCTGACACATAAGATTTCAGATCGTCGATACTGTCATTCATACTGTCTTTAAGCTCATTGGAAGCTTTTTTCGCTTTTTTAGAAATTTTCTTCCGTGTTTTTTTCCCTTTGTCCGGAGCAAATAAGATTCCGGCTAATGCACCGGATGCTGCTCCGGCGACAAATCCTAATACTGCATTTGATGTTTTTGACATAACTTTATTTTTTAATGGTTAAACATATTTTCGAAATAGTATACTACCAAAACCCTGCCATAACAGAACTTTACTCTGTTTCAGCCGTTTTCACATATCTCTTTGGGGTTTTATTACACAAACAGCAACAGCACCTGTGGAATTATGTCACAATATAATTTATGCCTTTTCTTTACTGTAAAGGGTTAGCGTACATAGGCTCACTTTTTGATCCTCTCTTTTACAAACTAAATTTTATGAATGTAAATTCAGGACAGGTATCAAATACAGCCAACATATTAATCGTTTTTCTGGCTACTTTAGCTTTAATGTATCTGGGAAGAACCATTCTCATTCCATTGTTTCTTGGTTTAATACTGGCGTTGATCCTACTGCCACTAAGCGACTTCTTTGAAAAAAAACTTCCCCGACTTTTTTCCATCATCCTTACGTACGTTACCATAACCGCGGTTCTCACCGGCATTATGTATTTTTTCGGTTCCCAGTTTGTTAAACTATATGATAATGTGAAGGATTTCGGTGCCAGCATAAACAAACTCCTGACCAGTTTCTTCCATCTTGTCAATGACAATCTTTTCAGTGGCGAAGTGCAGATCAAAGACCTGCTAAGCCAGGAAAACGGCAGTATTCTGCCAACCACCGCAATCATTCAAAAAACCATAAGTGTTTCAAGTGGCTTTTTATCTGCGATAGGTCTTGCTATTATTTTTTCCTTTCTGTTCCTACTCTACCGTTCATCCTTTAGGATATTGCTTGTGGAGAAAACAGGATTCAGCGATAAAAAGGAAATTGCAGGCATCATAATCCGCATAAAGAAAGTGATTCAGAAGTATTTTTATGGTGTATTTTTTGTAATGCTGATCCTGGGAATACTAAATGGTTTTGGTTTATGGATCATCGGAATAGACTACCCCTTCCTTTTTGGTTTTTTTGCTGCCTTCCTGGCTATAATTCCTTACATCGGATCCTTTATAGGTGGTGCACTTCCTTTTCTATATGCTGTTCTCAATTTTGATTCCTTCTGGCCAGCCGTCTGGGTCGTTCTCTGGTACACTCTTGTTCAGGCTTTTGAAGGCAACTTTCTCACGCCAAAAGTTGTTGGTTCTCAGGTGAGCATGAATCCGCTATTCGCCCTTATTGCTTTGATCCTTGGCGGAATTATCTGGGGAATAGCAGGCATGATTCTTTTTATTCCGTTATTTGCCATACTTAAAATTATGATGGAAAACATTGAAGAGCTTAAGCCATACAGCTTTATGCTCGGGAAAAAATTCGGACATAAACAGAACTAAAGCTCCTCATCCACCAGCAAACTAATTTTCTCCTGTGTGCTGATGCTTTGAGGAATAAGATGATGACCATAATCTACAATTGCACCGCTCTTATTCACCAGCATATAGTATGGAATCCCACTGAATCCGAACCGATCCTTGAGGTCCCGCGATTCCTCTCTGCTACAGAGAATATGCAAACCTTCAAGGTTCAGCTCTTTAACCCTGCTCAGCCATTTGTCCTTTTGGGTATCGGTACTCAGATATACAAATATCATATCCCTGTTCCTGTACTGAGCCTCCAGTTCTCCTGAAAACTTCATATTACGAATACAGGGAGCGCAACCTGATGCCCATACATCAAAATATATAACCTTACCCGGATACTGGCTGATCAGACGTTTCACAATATTATGTTCCGATTCTTCAACATTAATGCTCCTCCCGTTCAATTCTTTACCATATCCGGAATCAAGCACCTTTTCTGTAAATCTCTCAGGATGATCCAGGTATTCCCTGGTCCTTTCAACCCTGTCAAGAACAGAAAACCTGAGAAAGACATCAGCTAACTGCTGATCGACCTTTTCACTGTATTTATCATAAAACCGGGTTGTATTACTGTTTAAGCTTGAATGGACAAAATAACTCAGAAGAAACTCATTCAGGTACTTTTCTTTTGTGTCACGGGATGAAAATATATCAAAAATGTCATCGTCTGAAATTCTGCGGTTCCTGTCACCTCTCATGGCACTGTTGAATTCATTTACAACATATCTTTCTGCGACCTTAAAATAATCCGCCATGATTAACGTGTTATCATAGGTTTCAGCTAAATTATCGGTAAATGAAAAGTATGTTGAAGAATCCTTCATTTCTTCCCGTGTTCTCATCCTGTACTGTAAAGGGTAATTAAACATCCACCGGGCATAATCCAGGTCAATCTGTTTCCTGGCCCAGGCTTTAAATGCTTTGGATGGTTTGTGTTTTTCTACAAAACGGTTCAGTTTCCCGTTGTTAACTCTTTTGATACTATCGCAAAATGCTTTGTAATTTAAACACGGAATATCATAGGCGTGTGAAAACCTACCAAGGTATTCACTCCTGAACAGACTTATTTCCTTATTCAATTGCGCATTATCACCTGAAAAGTCTGTATTAATTATATCCGCAAAATCTTTGTATATGAAAAGACTATCTCCCGGCCCGATAACAAATCTCTCCTCTATATTAGCCAGACTAACTTCGCGCCATACTACGGGGTAAAACTCAAATCTGAACTGACCGACCGAGTCAATTTTCTGCGTAATCAACTGGTCGTCACCTCTGAAACCAGGGATAACAAGCTTTAATTCCTTTATATGTGGATAAACACTTAGATTGGTAATCTTACCGGAAATTATGGCTGTTTTTAGCTTCTGACGTTCAAATTTCTTCTGCTCAATTTTTTGAATTATCCTGGAAGTACAACTGCTGGAAACAACAAGCAAAATAAAGAGATAACCGAATGACTTTTTATACATAGTGGAGTAATTTAGTTCGCCTCAAGGGTTCTGCTCTAAAGGTAAACATTTTATACTAAACCACTTAATATAAATGTTGTATTTTTTAAAATTGAAACTCAGCCAACGGTTGCACAAAAGAAGAAAAACCCTGAATACGCTTTGCTGAACCCGGTTTATTTTATTTTGCGAAATGTGGATCTAATCTCATTCAAAACCTGATTTACATCTATTTTGCCTGTATAAACCACAACGGAATACTTTAATTCTAATGGCCTGTGTTTTGGTAAATAAACAGGCTTTCTTCCCGGGAATACGGCATTCTGCATGCTTTTTTTGCTGCGAAGTATCCAGGTTGGGGAGCCGGGTTGGTTATCAGGATCTGCATATATCAGTAAACCTCCGGGTGCCGTACCATCTTTGGCATAAGTTCCGCTTATATTCATATAATCGCCAGCTTCAACGGCTTCATTAGCAGGCTCAACCTTCCCGTTTGATGAAAAAAACCGCACATCATCCGGCAGCTTTATTCGAGTTGAAAAACCACCATACCCTTTTACATCATCAGAGCCCCCCAGTTGCAAACTGTCCACCAGAGGTGTAAGTGTGATGATAACATCAATAATCCTGTAATTCTGCGTCTTTGGATGAAAAATACTGGTGACCTCTTCTTTCATATATGCCTTTCCCGCGTCTTTATATTGCGGTGATAACCAAAATGTTTTGGTTTTAAGCCTGCCATTACCATTTTTAAGCGTTTTGAATCTTACGCGCTTTATATCTGTTATAAAATTGCGAAGATCCCATGAATCACTAACCTGTTCAGATCCGATTAGTATTTGGTGCCAGGCCCAGAAAATACCACGGTGATGCATATGGTCATCAGGAGCATTCTCAGTAATTACCGTCTCATCAGGTAAATATACCGGATGTAAAAAATTGTTTCTCATTAAATCCGGTGTAGGCCCCGTTAGATTATACTGGTAAAACGCCACATTTTGTTCGCCTTCCATGACCAGATATCCACCGTCCACTTTTTGCATCCATAATTGAGCCATCCCTGTTTGCAGAGTAATGACTAAACAAATACCCATTAATATTATGGCTTTATTTTTCATTTTTGCGCTTGTTGAATTTTATCCAATTTACATGTTTTTTTGTAAAAAACCCGATAATATGGATTCGGTCTAAGACGATCTGTTTTTAGACATTTATATAAAAAGCAGGGTTGATAGGACGAGCGTCCTATCAACCCTGTAAGCATCATCAAATGTTTATATGAAGGATTAGATGTTATCAATTTTATCGCCGAATTCTTTCAGTTTGGATTTTACATCAGCCATGAAATCCTGCAATTCATCGCCTGTTTTGTCACCAAAATCAGCAATTTGTTCTCTGATATCTTTACTTTGTTTCTGTAAATCTTCAATTGCCTCTTCAGTCTTTTCACTGATTTCTTCACCGGACTCCTCGGCTTTATCCTTGAACTTATCAACTTTGTCGTCAAAATTATCCAGGGCTTCATTCACCTTACGTTTCATATTATCCGGGTCATCCTTAACTGCCTCGGCAATTTCTTCTTTTACGTCTTTTAATTCATCGCGCAAATTCTGAACGGCATCCTGTGCCTCATCCTGCATTTGTGTCTGTTGATTTTCAGACTGCTTATTCTTATTCTGCATATTACATCCTGCGATAAAAAACACAGCCAAAGCAGAAAATAGTATCACTCGTAAATTCTTCATAATTTTTATAAAGTTTATATATTAATATTTGTATTTATTCTCTCTTTAATAAAGTTACCTCTAGATGGCATCATTGATTTCCTTGATCAGTTCTTCTTTTGATTTTCCGATACGATCCTGTAAACGGCCTAGAAGCTGATCTTCCTTACCTTCAACATATACAAGATCATCATTGGTTAACTCACCATATTTCTCTTTCAGGTATCCTTTAACCTGATTCCAGTTTCCTTTTATTTCAAACTTATTCATACTCATCATTTTTTAAATTCGATAAGTATAATGAAAATAATATGCCATAAATTCACATATTGGCTTAAGGCCTCATTATAAAAGCGATCCGGACCCATAAAACAAAAATGCAGAAAAAATAATTCCGATCGCTTCGGGCATAATTTCCACAAAAAAGTGTGGAACATCGTTACAAACCAGCATGTATTAATTCCAATACGAACTAACTTTGGAAGTTAATACTGATACGATTATATTTAAAACAAAGATGAAGACTAAAGCATATAATGTAATAAATCAGCTTGTTAACCGTAAGATTAAGATATAACGCTACCCTTCATAATTTAATGTCATTTAACATGTCGCAATAAATAAACAATGGTATGCACCTTGTTGTATATAAATTACGATAAATACAGGATGAAAACTATTTAAGATGAAAGTACCGCTTGATGATGTCATATTGGAAAAACTACTGACAAGAAATTCACACAATGAGGAATATGAACATATTGCACATATATTTAATCTTATTCCATCACTGTTAATTATTCTCAGTCCCGATGGGGAAATTGCCTATATAAATGAGGCAGGCTGCAAACTTTTGGGTTCAGATAATAAAAACCTTGTTGGGAAGAAATTTACTAAATTCATTGCACGGGGTGATCACAAATCATTTAATGACTTACTTAAGACACTTGATAATTCAGGTGTTGTTCCCGATTCTTTAATTTTAAAAGTTTTTAATTCAAATGAGGATATTGTTTCGCTGAGCTGTAATACTTCGATAATAGAATCGGAAAATCACAACTATGGACTGCTGATTGCCGCCACGGATGTTTCACATATGATGAGGCACTACCAAATGCTGGAACGGGATAAAAACCTGTATGAAAAACTGGCGGCTCAGATTCCGGATATCAATCTTTTTGTACTTGATACAGACCTAAAATTTATTATCTCAGTTGGGAATGAGCTCAATCTGAGTGATGCCCCGGATTCAGATCTGAATGGAAAAACGATAAACCAGCTTGAAGATAAAAACCTAATCGAAATATGGAAGCCACATTTTGACTCTGCCATGCATGGTAAAGAAATTGCAACCAGCTACAATTACAATAAGCGCTATTATGATATTTGGGTATTTCCACTTTATGATGAAAACAACGAAATAATGGGTGTAACGGCCATAACTCAAAATGTTACTGATCAAAAAGAACTTGAACTTAAACTGAGGAAAACGATAGATGAAGCGGAAAACGCCAATAAAATTAAAAGCGAATTTCTGGCCAATATCAGTCATGAAATCCGAACCCCTTTAAACGCCATTATCGGTTTTTCTGAACAACTCAGTCAGACTGCACTGCAGGAACAACAGGAAGAATTTGTTAAAGTCATTTCCAAATCGTCAGAACATTTACTGTATCTTGTCAATGACATCCTGATCCTTTCAAAAATTGAGGCCAACGCCATTAAATTTGATGTTTCACCGTTTAAGATTGAATCGGTCATTACATATATTTACAATACGCTGAAAATAAAAGCAGAGCAAAAAAATCTCATTTTCACATATGATATTGATCCCAGACTGAATATGGTGATTAAGGGTGATCCTTTCCGGCTGAGACAGATCATCATCAATCTGGTTAACAATGCCATTAAATTTACGCATAACGGATATGTTGAAATGAAATGTTTTATGATATCTGATGAAGAAGATGAAGTTAAAATCAGGTTTGATGTAATGGATACCGGAATCGGCATAAGTGCAGATAAAATGGCCACTATTTTTGATCAGTTCCGACAAGCTGACTCCCGCATCACAAAACGATATGGTGGAACAGGACTGGGATTAACGATTTGTAAAAATCTGATAGAGAAACAAAATGGAAGTCTTACCGTAAAAAGTGAAGAAGGAATGGGAACCCGGTTTAGTTTTGTACTACCTTTCAGAAAGGGTAGTGAGACTGAACTTTCCGAAGAAAATATTGATGATTTTGACTTTATGGAATTATCTGACAAACATATACTTCTGGTTGACGATGATAGCGTAAACAGACTTCTGGGTAAAACCATTCTTGAAAAACTGAAATGCAATTATGAGTTAGCAGGCAATGGTGAAGAAGCCATTAAAATACTTAAAGAGACACAATTTGATGCGGTTTTACTGGACATTCATATGCCTGATATCAGCGGGCTGGATGTTGCAAAATACGTACGCAGGGAATTAAAAAATGACACAATAAAACTGATTGCAGTGACAGCTGACGTGTTTAATGAGGACATAAAAAATTATTATTCTGCAGGAATAGATGACTACTTAATTAAACCCTACAGGGAATTGGAGTTGTATAATGTGCTGCGGAAAGTATTAAAGATTAAGCCGGATAAAAACTCAAAAAGTGCTGAAAAAGTTATTGTGAAGGCAAGTGAGAATGACCTGTATAATCTGCGGCAACTTAAGGATATAGCAGAAGGAAACAGCGATTTCATCGCTAATATGCTTCGAACGTTCATAGTAAACTCCGAAAACGCCATCATTGAATTCCGGAAAAGCCTGGAGCATAATAAGTGGAATTCGATCAAGGAAACGGCGCATCGGATTTTACCTTCTTACAGGCACCTGGAAGCTTATACTACAATAGATTTACTTACGGATATTAAAAACATGTCATCCAATCAGTTTGGAAAAGACAAAGCCATAAATCTCATTGAGAAGGTGACCACCAATATCAGGGATATTATTGATAAACTGAACCGCGAAATTAAGGATTTAAATGCGTGAATAAACGTGTCAATACCTTATACCTCATATTGATACCTCACAGGAATAAGTGTAATGGATATCAACTTCAGTCTGGGGCTATGATAAAAAATAAATGTTAAAAGTATGAAATAAATTGTACCTGTTCTCATGTTTAAATGGAAGATAAACAGTTGAAATTAGGGTAAAAGACATCCTCTGTACAAGCGCTATTAGTCTCTAGATATGCCTTGCACAAAGGATTTCAATTAAATGACCCTCTTAATTCAAATGAAACAACATATATGCAAAAAAGCCTGCCAGCCCGCTTTAAGCGCTATTGACATTTTGAACCAAAGCATTCCGGGTATGTTTTATAAGTAAGTTTATTAGCATCTTTATTACCTTAATCATCAATTGTTTTTATATGAAAAACCCAATTCTAGTCATCGACGACGATACATATATCAGCGATCTACTGGTTCGATATTTAAACCAGAAAGGTTATGCTGCCACAGGTACATATTCCGGTGATCAGGGTAAAAAACTTATCCTTGAGAATATGTATGATGTTATTCTATGTGACTACCGCCTGCCTGACACAAACGGTGAAGACATGCTTGCTTTTGTCAAGCAAAAAAGGCCAGGAATACCGGTCATTATTATGACAGCGTACCAGGAAATAAAAACTGCAGTGAAACTGATTAAAGCAGGTGCTTATGATTATGTTACCAAGCCTGTTTTGCCAGATCAGATTCTACAACTTGTATCAAACGCATGTGCAACAGTTCAACATGATCCTTCATTAGAATTTTCATCAGGTTTTATTACAGGCCCGAGTAAAAAAATTCAGAAGGTATTATCCTATTGTGAAATAGTTGCCCCAACTGATGTGATGGTTATTCTGCAGGGTGAAACCGGTGCTGGAAAAGAGTATATTGCCCGGGCAATACATGATCAGAGTGAACGAAAAGATAAACCATTTGTAGCTGTCGACTGTGGCGCACTACCCAAAGAACTGGCAAACAGTGAATTATTCGGGCATGTTAAAGGCTCCTTTACCGGTGCAATTAATGACAAAAAGGGATACTTTGAGCAAGCCAAAGGTGGAACACTGTTTCTTGATGAAGTAGGTAACCTGACCTACGAAAACCAGGTAAAACTACTTCGGGCATTACAGGAAAAAGTTATTTACCGGGTCGGAGGAAATAAACCCATTAAAACAGATGTCAGAATTATCACTGCCACAAATGAAGATCTTTCAGAAATGGTGAAACGGAACGAATTCAGAGAAGACCTCTATCACCGTTTAAATGGTTTTAAAATAAAAATTCCTCCACTGCGGAAACGAAAAGAAGATATCCCTGATTTTGTAAACTACTTTATTCAAAAAGCCAATAAATCTTTTAATAAATCGGTTAAACAACTCAGTGATGAGGTACATGATATTTTTATGAACTACAAATGGGATGGTAATATCCGTGAATTGCGTAATGTTATAAACCGATCCGTTTTGCTGACACAGGGTGATGAAATCTCAAAAGATGTATTGCCGGAAGAATTTACCGGAAAACTGGATAATGATGGTGTTTATCTGAATTCCGGTTTGATAAATGAGAATGGCATCCCTGATCTGCGTGAAGTCACCTCACTAACAGAAAAAGAGCTGATATTAAATGCATTAAATGAAGCGAAGTACAATAAATCCAAAGCAGCTAAGATGCTGAACATTGACCGCAAAACCCTGTATAACAAATTAAAGACCTACAACATAGATATAGCTCGTCAGTAAGATGCTATTTCAATGAAAGATCCTTAATACAGATGTTTTCGTCTGACAGAATAAATTTCTCTTCAGCATTAACGATGGTTTGCCTGATCTTCTTATAGGCTGATTGTTTCAGTGGCAGAAAATTACTGCTGCCAAGATTATCCATTTTAAAGCGAACATACTGGATGGTAATAATGTCAATATCAACCGCAGGCTGATAAGCGGTGTCATCCACTGTATTCACTTCTGAGATTAATCCGGCCCGTTGCAGATCACCCATAATCTTACGCACAAGTCTGACCGGAATATTTTCGTTATCTGCAATTTCACTGGCTTTTAAGGGTTCTTTCCCCACCTTGAAACGATCAATAATAAGGTAAAGGATATAAAACAAAATCGAATTCCGGTATGCTATACTTATATCTTTAATGTCACTGTCGTATAGAAAATTTTTGTTGTTTTGAATGGCGAAAGAGAACTCTGCCCCATATAATACAAGGACCCAGCCAAGCTGCAAAAACATAAGAAATAACGGCAAGGCAGCAAATGTCCCGTACACAGCATTTATACGTGACAAATACACCTGCCCGTTGATATACCCATACTGTAAAAACTGGAACAATATTCCGACCAGTACACCGGCAATTAAGGCTGGTACAACCTTAACCTTGGTATTTGGGATCACGATATAAAACAGAAAAAACACAAGGGTGTAGAGCACATAAGGAGCTACGGTTGCCAGAATAAGGGTTATGGGTCCGATGGCAAAGTCCAGCCCCAGGACTTTAAACAGTTCTTCAATTCTGGTGGTTACAAACACATTGGCCCCGGCAGAAAAAATGATGATAACCGGAGCCAGAATCATAAAACCGAAATAATCCGTGTATTTTCGTAATATCGTTCGCGGTTTTCGGATCTGCCAGATATCATTAAACGTATTTTCTATATGGCTCAGCATATTTATGACAGACCAAAACAGAATGATGAGGCCTATCCCTAAAATGAAACCTTCCTGCGTCTTATCGAGATATTTATATGCAAATCCAAGAATTTTTTCAGCAACATTCGTCTCCCTGGTTTGCGGTATAGAATCCGTATACATTGCTGTATCAGCGGGGGATTCCGTGACTTTAACAGAATCGGAGGTTATGATGATGGTCTGGTCGCTGAAATTTTTTATAATCTGATCTTCAATATAATTCTGAAAGCCAAATCCCCGGGCTATTCCAAGCAACAAAGCTAAAATAGGGACTACTGCCCATAACGAATAATAGGTTAGTGCAGACGCGCGAAGTTGTACTTTATCTTCAAGAAAACCCTGGATAGATAAGGCCAGGATCCTGAACGGCTTCATCAGATAACGCTTCCATGTGGACAGTTCTTTTTCAGGTATTCTCCAGATGTCCTGCGTAACGAAATGAATAAGATCGTTTAATTTGCTCATTACAGATAGATTAAAAAAAACAGCAGGCCTGTAAGCCGGGTTCTGTCTCCCGATAAACCGGGATGTCTGTCATTTATCTGAGCGACCTACCCCTCCCGTCTTCCAAAGAAAAAAGCGGGCAGCTTTATACGGGATATACATGGTCTTGCAACCCGAAAGACATACAGCTATTTATGTTGCCATAAATACTGGTGGGCTCTTACCCCACCTTTTCACCCTTATCCCGATATACATCGGGACGGTTATTTTCTGTTACATTACTATGCCTTCACAAACATCTTCGCTTTCCGAAGTTCGGTGCCCTGTGTTGCCCGGACTTTCCTCTCCGACAAATATGGAGCGACAGACCGGCCTGCTGGTGTTGCAAAGGTACAAAAATATATATTCGAAGAGTTTACCGGCTAAAATGAATTAAATTAAACACTTATATGCTATTTTATGCTGATCCAAAACAAAAAACCGCCCATGGTTTGGCGTTGCCTCCAGGCTACGTCATGATCTATCAAAGCTTTAATTATTTGACGTAGCGAAAGACGCTACGCCGAACACCAGACATAAGGTCATCTTTCCAAGTGTCACGAAAGCTTTCTCAGGCGAACTAATGTTTGAAGGACCCTAAAAATACAGGCAGAGCCAAAATAAAAAAACCGTCCATAAGTGCTGAACGGTTTTCCGAATAAATAAAAAACGGGTATTAAAGGTTGCTTAACGCCTCTTTAAATCGTTTGGTAACTTCTGCAGCCACCTTATCCAAATCAGGATTATTAATATTTTTCATTACTTCTGAAGGATTGATCATCACCACTTCGACTTTTGAATCATCAACCTGTTTTACAACGACTTTGCAGGGAAGAAACAAACCAATATTCGGTTCTGCCTGTAAGGTCTTATACGCAAAACCCGGATTGCAGACACCCAGAATCAGGTAGGGCTTCATATCTACATTATCAAGTTTCTCTTTTAAAACCTTATCCATTTGTGTTTCTGTGGTTACCCCAAATCCCTGTTCCTTCAGTACATCTTTGGTTTTCTGAACCACTTCCTTATAATTTCCATTTATGGTTTTACTCAGGTAATAATCCTGGGCATTTGCCGCAAAAACAGCTATAAAACTCAGTAAAACCATAGCATACAAACTCTTTCTCATAATATTTCAATTAATGTTTCATATTAAACATATAGAATATTATATATGTTTTCAGCAAAAAACATTTGTTAGGAATTTTTAGGAAATAAGGAGCTTATATAATGTAGAGAAATTAAAATTAACGAAGTTAAGGTTGCCTAAATTAACCAGGTGTTTTATTTATTTTTTAATTCCAGGGAAAGCAGTGCGGCTGTGGTTGATAATGTAATCTCAATATACGGTGAACCAACTATAAATTTACCTTCTCTATTCATAAAGATTTATTTAAAATTCTGTTTGTTACTACTTCCCTGCAAGCCAAAGTTAAATATATTATGGTATTGTCCTGAAAAGATTCATTAGTATAACAGGAGCATACATTTTATAAAAAGTATTTAAGATAGTGCTCCAGAAAAACATCGTACAACCTGTAGGTATCATTATCCTTTATAACTAATTGTTTATCCAACAAAGCGTTAAATGCCCTATACATGCTGCTGACGCTTTTGATTTTTGCGATCTCCATAAAAACAGCGGAATTGGGGCTTGAAACTGTGCCGGATTTTGCCACCCCTTTCAAAACAGAAAACTGTTGCTTCGTAAGTAATTCGGGCAACTCACTGTAAAAGACACTTTTTTCCAATATAAATTCACGATACTGCAACTCGAATTCATTTACAGTTTCCGGTAATGTTTCCAGACTAAATAAAAAGTTAGCCATAGCTTGCACATAATAAGTATGCAAATATGAAATGGAAAGAATATGCTCTATAATGGATGGATTCACTTCTTTTTTTGCCTTTCTAAAATGCTTTAATATGAACTCCAAATAGTCAGCCTTTTTGATTTTCCCGATTGACAGCATTCGGGTGGATTGATAAAACGGCATATTATATTTGGTAAATATTTCGTTCAGCAAATGCTGTTCACTTCCACTATATATAAATATAATATTATTGCTTTGTTGGGTGAGTGATCTTAATTTACCTTCAAATGGGACCTGGTTGTCATATTTTTTAATCTCTTGAAACTCATCAATAGCAAATACAATTTGCACTTTAAGCTGATTCAAAAATTTGAATAACTCTTCCAAATTACTAAAAATCCGGTTTCTGTTATTGAAAACTACATCGACAGAGGGCAAACCATCCATACCTATACTGAAGGACGCACCGATAGATTTTAAAAAGCTTTGAAGTTTGTCTGAGAAATCCCGCTTTGCAAACACCTTACTTTTTATAATCCCATTCGCAAGTTCCTTTGTAAAATCGTCCACACTACTTGTGCCCCATATATCGGCATATACACATACATATTCCTTACCAAGTCTGTGGAATACATGATGTATCAATGCTGATTTTCCCAAACGCCTGTACCCGTATAATGTAATATCCTGGTTATTTATGATTGCTGAAATCAGTTTCTCACTTTCATCCACCCGGTCACAAAAATACCGTTGATTCTTATAACCTTTAATTAAAAAAGGATTCATTTTCTTCTTTTATTCAAAGATATGAATTTGTTATCAATTTCGCAATATGCGAAACGCAATATGCGAAACGCAATATGTAGAATGCAGAAATATCGGTTTAAGAATGAACCAACGCAATTACTTTCACCAATTTCCATAGTTTGGTTCCATTCTTCGACTTTCCAACCTGAAATCCAAAACTACAATATCAAGTTATTAAAATCTTACTAAAATCATATAATGAAGGTTTGTTTTAAGATCAAGTACATAAATCTTTATGAAAGTATGTTATTTTCAACAACATTTCTTATATTTGTCATCACGATACTCAACCTGAATCAGAATTTCCAATCATTTTACCAGAAATTTCAGGTTATGTCAAATTGAATCAAAATCACCTCAACAGGCTGAGGGTTTTAAATAGTTAAGGATCTGTGAGAGCTTTCGCCCGAAAGCTCTCATTTTTTATGTTCCAGTATTAAATCGAAAATGCGGTTAAAACGGGGAATTGTCTTTTCGGCATAATAGATTAAACCATCATACAAAGCCAGTTTTTCCGGCATTTGATTTCCCCTGCGAATATCTTCTTCATCATGCGATAAAAGCAGAATAATCAGGGTATCATTTTTTTCGGTCACGGTGTTATCCACATCCAGCCATTTCACCTTGAGATTCTCTTCATCAATTATCTCCAGGTTGATCTCAAAAAAGTCTCGTTGAAAAACTTCGAGCAACAGTTTTGAGTTTGTAAATTTATTCTCAAATAAGAACTTAAAATACAAATCAATACTCTCGGTTTTAACCCATTTGTGTCCTTTGGATTTGATGTGTGCTTTTATATCCTCGATTGTTTCTTCCAGATTTTCCATAATATCATTTTGTACCTATGAAACCACAAGCATGGAAAATTGTTTTATGCCTCTTCATAACTGGCTTCATAATATATTTCCAGCAATTTGACTTCGCCCATCGGCAAAAAGCTGACTTCCCGTATTTCAGCAGGAATAAGTACCGTCTCACCAGCTTTTATTGTCACAGGTTCATTTTCGGTTGCAATAACAGCCTCCCCTTCCACGCACATGATGATCTCAAATGAATCCAACAGGTAGTAATCTCTTTTTACTGCCTGATCGAGATGCAACAAATTAACCGTAAAAAACTTATTCCGCTGAAGATTCACCGGTTGATTGAGTTCAACCTCATATTTGCTTAAAAATGCGCCGGGTTTACTGTAGTGAAGTACATTTAAGGAATCCTCTATATGCAACTCTCTGAAATTTCCATTATCATCTTTTCTTTTGTAGTCATACAGCCGGTATGTGACATCGGAAGTCTGCTGTATTTCGGCTACAACAACACCGGCACACAAGGCATGCACCCTTCCGGCAGGAATCATAAATACATCTCCCCTTTTAACAGGGAATTTTGTCAGTATGTCTTCAAAATTGCCTTCATCAATACAGTTTTGTACCTCCTCGCGGGTTACATCTTTCGAAAATCCGGGGATGATATATGCTCCCGGCTGTGCATCCACAATATACCACATTTCGTTCTTACCAAGTTTTCCGTGGCGTTCTGCGGCATATTCATCATCAGGATGAACCTGAATGCTCAGATCGGCATTGGCATCAATAAATTTAATCAACAGCGGTATAACTGTTCCGAACTTATCAAAAACCACATCTCCAACCAAATCTCCCATATAAACTTCTATCAATTCATCCAGCGGATTGCCGGCAAGAAAGCCATTGGCTACAACCGAAACGCTGCCTTCAACTGAACTGATCTCAAGAGACTCCCCTACCCTGGCCTTCTCTCCGGCATTCTTATTCAGTTTATCCTTCAGGTAACTTCCACCCCAAATCTTTTCATGTAAAACCGGTTCAAACTTTAATGGATACAGCAAACTCATATCTTCTGTTTTTTACAAATGTAGGTTTTATCATTATTTAAAGCTAAAGGAATAATAAAAAGTGGAAAATTTATGAATTCATAATGCGTTAGGTAAAAATGGAGTGCTATTTTTGTTTAAAATACGATTATGAAGACCAAACTAACATATTCAATTCTTACATTTTTTCTGTTTTTTTGTACCGGAGCTAAAAGTCAGATTCCGGTTCCTCCGGAAAAACCAACATTAATTATTGGCATTATCATCGACCAGATGCATCCTGATTATCTTAACCGGTATTACAATAATTTCACTGAAAAAGGATTCCGGGTTTTTATTGATAACGGATACACATTCAGCAATGCGGCTTACAGCTATGCCTTTTCACACAAAGGACCGGATCAGGCTACCCTGGTCACCGGAACCACACCCCGGTATCACGGAATAACCGGCATAGAATGGTACAACCGCAAAACGCTTAAAACAGAACTCATCACAGCAGATGAACGGGCCATTACAGTAGGGCTTACCCCTTCTCAACATGCGTATAACGCAGCAAACATGAATGCCTCTACCATTGGTGATGAACTAAAACTGAGCACTTACGGTAATTCAAAAGTTGTTTCAGTTTCCCTTGAACCAACCCAGGCAGTTCTGCTGGCTGGTCATGCTGCCGACGGCGCTTACTGGCTGGATGAAAAAACCGGCAGGATGATTTCGAGTGATGCGTATATGGCCTGGCTTCCCGACTGGGTAGATGCATTTAACCTGAAAAATTTTCCCGGATTCTATATGAAATCAAGATGGGATCTGCTGCTTCCCGAGAATAAATACCTCTATGATGCGAAAAAAAGGATTTATAAAGATTATTCACTGCCTCAGTCTTTTGAATCCAATGCTTCAAAACCAAATCCTTTTGCTTTTTTAAAAGCCACACCTTTCGGAAACATGATGCTTAAGGACTTTGCGTTGAGCGCTATTAAAGGTGAAAAACTCGGACAGGATGGTTTTACGGATCTGTTATTTGTCAATTTCTCTTCGCTTGGACAAAAAGCACTTGAATACGGTCCTTATTCCATTGAAATGGAGGATAACTACCTCCGTCTCGATCGGGAAATTGAAGATTTGATTAAAACCATTGAAAAGGAAGTGGGTCGAAATAATGTTTTGTTCTTTTTAACCGGATCACAACGAGCACCAATTAATCCGGAATACCTTGAAGAATACAATATACCCTCTGGTTATTTTAAAGCAGACCGTGCCATGGCTTTGCTCAATACCTATCTGATGGCATTTTACGGACAGGGCCGTTGGATTGAACACTACTACGGTCAGCAAATTTATCTTAACAGAGAATTGATTGAATCATCGAAGATTTCATTTAAAGAAGTACAGGACAGAACAGCTGCATTCATGAAAGAATTTACAGGGGTGGCATTTGCTGCACCTACCCATTTATTTAATGAGAACGAATATCAGTCCGGCGTATTGAAAAAAATGCAGGAATCTTACAATAAGGAGCATTGTGGTGATATTTTCCTGATGCTGGAACCGGGATGGATTGAAGAACCCGGGGATCAAAATGAAACCGAAGTATATGGATTGTCTGACACAAGGGTCCCTCTTAGCTTTTACGGTTGGAAGACAGGAAGAGGTGAAAGTTCTCAACCCGTAAAAATAAGTGATATAATTCCAACTATTTGCAGTATGACCGGAATCCCCATGCCAAACAGTGCAACAGGAACACCAATTAAAGAACTCAATCCCTGATTTTATAAATATAAACTCTAAAACGAATACGTTATGCGATCACACGAAATTGATTATCAGATTAAAGGTCACGATGTACAGCTTGTAGAAATTGAACTCGATCCGAATGAAACTGTCATAGCCGAAGCCGGTGCCATGCTGTATATGGATGAGGGAATCAACTATACTGCCCGCATGGGAGACGGTTCAACACCCAACGAAGGCCTGTTCGGTAAACTGTTGAAAGGTGCAGGAAGACTCATTACAGGTGAAAGTCTGTTCGTAACCCATTTTACCAACCAGGGTTATGGAAAAAAACGGGTAGCCTTTTCAGCGCCTTATCCCGGTACTATCATTCCTTTGCATCTTGAAAAACTCGGTTTCAGGGTTACCGTTCAGCGGGATGCCTTTTTATGTGCCGCTCTGGGTACAAAAATATCTGTTACTTTCAGTAAACGTCTCGGTTCAGGATTGTTTGGCGGCGAAGGATTTATCCTTCAGAAACTGGAAGGTGACGGACTGGCTTTTGTACATGCAGGTGGTACGGTGATTGAAAAAGAACTGAACGGCGAATCACTTTTTGTGGACACGGGCTGCCTCGTCGGATTTACCGATGGCATTGATTATAATATCAGCCAGGCCGGTGGACTGCGTTCCATGGTATTTGGCGGAGAAGGCCTGTTTCTGGCCCATCTCAGGGGGACCGGAAAAGTCTGGTTACAATCCATGCCAATCAGCAAACTGATTGCTGCCATTGCACCTGCCGGAAGAAACAGTGGTAAGGAAACCGGTGGCCTGCTGGGAAATTTACTTCAGGATTAAACGGTATTTTTATTACTTTTGCAGCCGTTAAATTAAACACATGGAAACAGTAGTAAGTGGAATAAGACCAACAGGGAACCTGCATCTGGGTAATTATTTTGGTGCAGTACGAAACTTTATCAAAATGCAGAATGAGTATAACTGCTTTTTTTTCATTGCAGACTGGCATTCGCTTACGACACATCCCAAACCAGGTGATCTGAAAAAGAATGTCCGACAGGTTCTGGCTGAATACCTTGCCTGCGGCATTGATCCCGAAAAAGCCACCATATACATACAGAGCGATGTGAAAGAGATCCTTGAACTCTATCTGCTTCTGAACATGAATGCGTATCTCGGAGAGCTGGAACGGACCACGTCATTTAAGGACAAAGCACGGCAGCAACCCAATAATGTCAATGCAGGACTGCTTACCTACCCGGTGCTGATGGCCAGTGATATTATTATTCACAGGGCGCATAAGGTACCGGTTGGAAAAGATCAGGAACAAAACCTCGAAATGGCCAGAAAATTTGCCAAACGTTTTAACAACATGTACGGTGAATTATTTCCTTTACCACAACCATTTACCTTTTATGGTACAGATCTGATTAAAGTTCCGGGACTAGACGGTAGCGGAAAAATGGGCAAATCTGAAGGAAATGGTATTTTTTTGGTTGATAGTGATAAAGATATCCGTAAAAAAGTGATGCGTGCCGTTACCGACAGTGGTCCAACTGTAGAAAACTCAAAAAAACCTGAAGCGATTCAGAATCTGTTTACACTGATGGAAATCGTTTCAACACCAGACACTGTCGCACATTTTGATGCCCTTTATAACGCATGTGAAATTCGTTATGGGGATATGAAAAAACAGCTTGCCGAAGATATCACAAGTTTCATTGCACCAATCCGTGAAAAGATAGAAGACTTATATAACAATGAGGCGTACCTGGAAAAGGTATCTAAAACAGGTGCAGAAAAAGCCCGTGAAAGTGCAGCGAGCACTCTTAGCGAGGCTAAAAAGCTGATGGGACTATAATTATTTACAAATTTAGGAATTACGAATCATAGTTATCCGGATAAAAGCCTAAATAAAGGGTTGAAACATACGATTTTCAGTAACCCTGGTATTGTGTCACCGCTAAAGCTATGGCGAAATGCGGTAATGCCTGAGTTACGTTTCAATTAACTAAAACCATAAGAGGTTCTTGTTTCAAAATCAGGAGATAACCCGTTTTTTCTTAACGGATTCTTTCCTGGTAAGTAATATGGGAAGTGCGACCCCTAAGGCAAGAGCCAGCAAGATAAAAGAAGCTTTTAAACCATTATTGACAGTTTCTGCCATTATCCGGTTATAATCTCCCGCGTTTACATCTTCTGTTAATTCCATGAGCCCTATCATCATTCTGTACGTGAATACACCTGGTACCATGGGAATTACTGCAGGAACGGCAAAAATCATCGGAGGTGCATGTTTATAATGTGCTGCATAACTGCTCATAACACCTACAGTAACTGAACCACCCAAAGATGCAAGGGTTATGTTTACGCCGAACTTTAAAAGCAGGAATTTAACCAGACCACCAACAGCACCAATTAAAAAAATAACCTTCAGTGTTCTCAGCGGTACATTAAACAGGATGGCAAAGCCAATTGCTGCTAATCCAAGCCAGATTCCCTTCTCTAAAAATGCAATCCATTCCATATGTTACAACTGACAGATTTGTATGGCAAGCAATAAGCCGATTGCAATTGCAAAGGCTATGACTAACCCATTAACACTTCGTACAATTCCATTCATAATATTCCCGTGAATAAGATCTGAAAAAGAATTAATAAGAGGAACGCCGGGAATAAGATACAGCACTGATGCGGACAATGCATATTCCTGAACAGATCCGCCAAACTTAACAAACAATCCGGCTATCATCGAAGATACAAACGATGCAAAAAAGATGCATAAATAGGGATTAAAGCTCTTCTTAACAGCCTCCTGCCTTACATACAGACCAATAAATGTTGCAATAAAAGCGACCAGCATTTCCTGCCATCCTCCGCCAAACAACCTGCAAAAGGAGGCATCAGCAAGTCCGACCATCAGAAGAATGACCGGCCTGGGATAATGCGGTAAACTCAGTAACCTATCCAGTTCTGCATTGATCTGCTCTATATTCCATCTTTCCTGAACCACCTTCCAGCTCATAATACTGATTCCGGAAACTACGCTGAAGTTTACTCCGTGGGGCGAAGTTCGTTTAAGGCTGCTGTGAAAATGTTCCTCATCCGCATCGCTCACCGTTAACATAAGGGCTCTGTGTGTAATCAACAACTCTGTAGTACAATTGAATGCTCCCGATATGCGCTCAACGGTCATCCTGATCCGTCTTGTATTAGCACCACAACTCATCAGGTTGGATCCAACACGAAGCAGCGCCTTCCCCAGCTCTTTTATATTAACTTTTCCTACAGCATCTGCAGGTATAATCTGTTCATCCATAAACATCAATTCCGGCAGCAAAATTACGAAATGCATCATTCTCATTTCAACTTATATTAACCACAAAACGTGATTTAACATAATTTTACAATGCAACCCTTTTTAGTAATCCGGATCCTTTAAAATGTTATAAATCTTCATGCATCAACGACCAGAACTGCTTTTTTCATATTTTTGCAAAAAAGTGATGTAATGGCATTAATTAAGAAAGTACGTGGATTTATCCCCAAAATTGGTGAAAACTGTTACCTGGCTGAAACAGCCGTTGTAATTGGTGATGTAGTGATGGGCGACAACTGCAGCATATGGTATAATGCGGTGCTGAGGGGTGATGTAAACTCCATCAGAATTGGTAATAACGTCAATATTCAGGATGGATCAGTATTACATACACTGTATGAGAAATCTACGGTTGACATTGGCAATAATGTATCCGTTGGACACAATGTGACCATCCATGGTGCTAAAATCAGTGATAATGTATTGATCGGTATCGGTGCCACGGTTCTGGATCATGCTGAAATAGGAGAAAATTCGATTATAGCGGCAAACTCACTTGTTTTAACAGGAACCAAAGTGGAACCAAACAGCGTATATGCTGGAGTGCCTGCCAAAAAGGTTAAAGATATTGAGCCCGAACAGAGCAGAGAGATGATTCATAAAATAGCCAACAATTATGCAATGTATGCCAGCTGGTACAAGGATGGCGAAAGCTGGTAGAAAATACTTTGGCCAATACGTGATATCATCCTATAGGAAAAAACTATAAGGTTATGTGCCGGGCCCGGATGGGCTCATTATAGAAAAGGTTGGCCAGGCCGTTAAATTTATCCGGATTCTCAGTTGTGAAAAATTCAACATGCCCTGATTTGCTGATTTTTTCGTCCATTTCTGGATGTCTGCCGAGATAATCCTTCAGACTGGCAGCAACAACCGGTCCCTGTGATACAATTTCGATATGAGAAGGCAAAAAGGATTTTATTTTTCGGATCAGAAGAGGATAATGCGTACACCCAAGGATTATAGTATCAACCTCCGCATCTTTCTCCATCAACGCATTGATATGTTGCTTTACAAAATATTCAGCACCGGGTGAATCGGCTTCACCATTCTCAACCAAAGGTACCCACATTGGACAAGCTTCTCCGGTAACGCTAATATCCGGATGCAGTTTATGGATTTCAATTGGATAGGATTCTGATTGTATGGTGCCGGTTGTTCCAAAAACCCCAACATGTTTCGTATGTGTAATATCTCCTACCATTTCCACACTCGGTCGGATAACACCAAGCACTCTTCTGTCCGGATCAATGACGGGAAGATGTTTCTGCTGAATTGTACGGAGGGCTTTTGCTGAAGCCGTATTGCAGGCGAGAATAATCAAATGACATCCCATTTCAAACAGCCTTGTGACGGCTTCAAGGGTATATTCCAGAACAACATCAAACGAACGCGTTCCATAGGGTGTCCGGGCATTATCACCCAGATAAATAAAGTTATGCTGTGGTAATGAATTGACCAGATCCCGCAGGATGGTTAATCCCCCGTAACCGGAGTCGAACACTCCAATGGGACCTGGCAATTCAGACAATTTTGTTTTATTGTGCTGCTGCATCATTATCTGTGATACCAAGCTTTTTCAACACAAGAGGCATGATGTCAATACTCTGATCTCCCATATATAGCACTTCACCCTTGGCCAGATCAAAGATATAAGTAAACCCGTTTTCCCGGCCTACTTCTTCAACTGCTTTACGGGCCTTATCCAGGATTGGCTGCGTCAACTCGGTTTGTTTTTGCTGCATATCCTTCTGTGCAGACTGGTAAAAATCCTGTATATTCTGGCTCATCATCTGCAGTTCTTTTTCTCTTGACTGACGGGTAATGGCATCCAGAGTTTTACTTTCACTGACATATTTGGTATTCAGTTTTTGTAATTCACCCTGCATCATTTTCAGCTTTTCGTTGTTACTGGTCTGAAGATCCTCAAGATCATTCATAGCCTTGTCCATCTCGGGCATCTTCTGAATAAGCGCCTGACTATCGATATGTCCAAATTTAAACTTAGTTTGTGCATTGACATTCCATACTGCAAACGGCAGTACAACTAGCAGAAATAAAATTGCTGTTTTTTTCATTCGTTTGAAATTTTTAAGTTTTCTATCCTTCATTACCTCGAAGCTCCGGAGCAGTTAAGCCGCCTCTTTTTGTATACTTTGATTAAACCTGTGAATGTCTAAGGTCAAGATTTAATAAAAGTACGTCTTCGTTTCACAAGAATATATTTTCGTTTTGTTTTTATTTTTACAGGTCCGGATTAAACGTCTCTTTTGTTTTAACTGCCATACCCTGTTTTATTTATTTTCCGTGATCAATCATTAAATCATTGAAACCAAGAAGATATAGGATACCATCCAGGCCAACTGATGAAATAGCATGCTGTGCATTCTCCTTAACCTTTGGTTTGGCATGAAATGCAATTCCCAATCCCGCAAGGTTCAGCATCGGTAGGTCGTTGGCCCCGTCACCCACTGCAATAACCTGTTCAAGATGGAGTTTTTCCACCTGCGCGAGAAGTTTCAGCAACTCTGCTTTTCTTTTACCATCAACAATTTCACCAACATACCCTCCGGTAAGTTTGTCGTTCTCTATCTCAAACTCATTGGCATATACATAATCAATATCAAGTTTTCGTTTGAGATGTTCACCAAAAAAAGTAAATCCACCTGACAAAATAGCAATTTTGAAGCCAAACTTTTTTAGTGTGGAGATCAATCTTGCGGCTCCCTCTGTTACAGGCAGGTTTTCAGCTATTTCATTCAGTACTGAAACCTCAAGCCCTTTTAGTAAAGACAGGCGCTTTTTAAAGCTTTCATTAAACTCCAGCTCACCTCGCATGGCAGATTCCGTGATTGCTCTTACCTGTTCTCCAACACCATGCCGTTCGGCCATTTCATCAATCACTTCTGTTTGTATCAGTGTTGAATCCATATCAAAGCATACCAGCCTGCGGTTTCTTCTGTAAATATTATCTTCCTGAAAGGCTACATCAATACCCTGCTCCTTGGATAAATCCATGAAGTTTTTTTGCATCATGGCCTTGTCTTTCAGAGAGCCTCTCACTGATAACTGCACACACGACCTGGTCTGGCTGTTGGTTGCATTTAATGGTATCCGACCTGTTAACCGTGTTATATTATCAATATTCAATCCCTGAGAGGCCATTAGACCTGTAACCGACGATATCTGCTTTGCACTTAACTTGCGTCCGAGTAAAGTGACGATGTACCTGTTTTTGCCCTGCATGCTCACCCAGTGTGAGTATTCCTCGTGGGAAACCGGGGTAAAACTGGCATTCAGTTCCAGTTCATAGGCCTTGAACAACAGGTCCTTTAATACCGGAGCCGATTCATTGTTTGACGGCACCTCGAACAAAATACCCAGCGAAAGTGTATTGTGAATATCCGCCTGACCGATATCCAGAATATTACAATCATATTTGGCCAGTATTCCGGTCAGTGCTGATGTTAAACCCGGCTTATCTTCACCAGTTATTTTTAATAGTAACAGCTCGTTTTTTAAATCAATCATAAAAGCCTATTTACCGGCTTGTTTTGCCCAACTGTCTTTTAACTGAACAGTTCTGTTAAATATTAAAGCTCCTTTTGCAGAATCCGGATCAACATTAAAATATCCTATCCGCTGAAACTGAAAATTCTGCAGAGCCTGCACATTCTCAAGTGGTGGCTCAACCTTACAGCCTTTCAGTATCTTTAGGGAATCCTTGTTCAGAAACTCTAGAAAATCCTTGTCCTTATGCCCCTGAGGCGCTTCATCGAGGAATAACCGGTCATATAATCTCACTTCGGCATCCACACAATGTTTAACGCTTACCCAATGTAACGTTCCTTTCACCTTTCGGTTACTCTGCGGCATGCCACTTTTTGTCTCAGGATCGTATGTACAGTATATTTCTTCAATCTCACCTGATGACTCGTTCTTTTTAAAACCGGTACATTTAACAATGTATGCACCTTTTAATCGTACCTCGCGATCCGGACCAAGACGGAAGAATTTTTTTGGCGGATCTTCCATAAAATCATCCCGCTCTATATAAATTTCCTTTGAAAACGGCAGTTTTCTGCTTCCCATGGATTCATCTTCCGGATTATTAATGATCTCCATCTCTTCAACCAGCTCATCCGGATAATTTGTAAGAATAAGTTTCAGGGGATTTAGCACTGCGTTTACCCTGGGCGCCCTTTTGTTAAGGTCTTCGCGTATGCTGTGCTCCAGTAAAGCGAAATCGTTTAATGCTTCGAATTTTGTATATCCTATGCGATCGACGAATTTCCGTATGGATTCGGGCGTGTAACCTCTCCGGCGTAAACCACACAATGTTGGCATGCGTGGATCATCCCAACCATTGACATAACCTTCCTTAACCAGCTGAAGCAATTTACGTTTGCTCATAACAGTGTAGTTCAGATTCAGACGATTGAACTCAATCTGACGCGGCCGGTAATCACTGTCCGTTAACTGATCGACAAACCAGTTATACAATGGTCGGTGGACTTCAAATTCCAGGGTGCACAGAGAATGTGTAATACCTTCAAAATAATCACTCTGTCCATGTGCAAAATCATACATCGGGTATACATGCCAGGTATCTCCGGTCCGGTGATGTGGCTTATTAATGATCCTGTACATGATAGGATCACGCATATGCATATTGGGAGATGCCATATCAATTTTTGCACGCAAGACTTTGGAACCCTCCGGAAACTCTCCGGAATTCATGCGCTGAAAAATATCCAGATTTTCTTCTACTGATCTGCTTCTGAACGGGCTCTCCTGCCCTGGTGATGTTGGAGTCCCCTTCTGACTGGCAATAGCTTCCGAAGACTGATCATCAACATAAGCCAATCCTCTTTTTATAAGATCGACCGCAAATTCAAAGAGTTGTCCAAAATAATCAGAGGCATAAAACTCCCTGTCCTCCCAGTCAAATCCCAGCCATTTTATATCCTCTTTTATGGAATCCACATATTCCACATCTTCTTTCACCGGATTCGTATCATCAAAACGAAGATTACACTTTCCTCCAAAACGTTCTGCAATACCAAAATCAAGACAAATTGCCTTGGCATGGCCGATATGAAGATATCCGTTAGGCTCGGGCGGAAACCGGGTGTGTACCCTTTTATTGTTTTTTCCTGCTTCGATGTCCTGAACCACAAATTCCTCAATAAAATTCAGTGGTTTTCTTTCGATGTCTTTTTCATTTAACTCGCCCATATATCTCAAAAATTTTGACCGCAAATTTACTAATTTCAAAAGAAGTATTACAGGTTTTAATGTATTTGTTGGTTCGATTCAAATCAAACCGGGCCAGCGGATACATTGAATCCTTAAATTAACTTCAAAAAAGATACTATACTCTTAACCTGAATTCCATCCGTTCAAACTTCCGTTCAGAAAGCTTTTACAATTGAAGGCAGGTTATTCGTAACCAAACTGCTTTAATTGATTATCATTATTCCGCCAGTCCTTCTGGACTTTTACAAATATCTGAAGGAACACCTGTTTACCCAGAAACTTCTCAATATCCTTTCGTGCTTCTGTACCAACACCTTTCAAAGCCTTTCCCTGGTTGCCGATAATAATTCCTTTCTGCGATTCGCGTTCAACCAGAATGACAGCATTAATATGAATAATTTTTTTATCCTCCTTAAACTGCTCAATGTTGACTTCAGTAGAATAAGGAACTTCTTCCTTGTAGCGTTCAAATATTTTTTCACGTATGATCTCTGAAACAAAAAAACGTTCCGGACGATCAGTCAGCGCATCTTTTTCAAAATACGGGGGTGAATCAGGAATTAGTGATACAATGCGTTTAAATAACAAATCGGCATTAAATTTATGTAATGCCGAAACAGGATATATCTCAGCCTTTGGCAGTTGTTGCTTCCAGTAATCTACAAGTTCCTCCAGTTTACTCTGGTCAGTCAGATCGATCTTATTAATGACCACAATCTGGTGTGCATCCGAGTTTCTGACTTTCTCAATAAACTCTATATTTTTTTCTTTGCTTTCCACCACATCTGTCACATAAAGCAGAACATCAGCATCTTCCAGTGCTGAATTAGAGAACTTCAACATAGACTCCTGCAGCTTATAATGAGGTTTTACCACACCGGGAGTATCTGAAAAAATAATCTGAAAATCATCGCCATTTATGATGCCGAGTATTCTGTGCCGGGTTGTCTGGGATTTATTGGTAATAATGGAGAGCCTCTCTCCTACGAATAAATTCATGAGTGTGGATTTACCAACGTTGGGGTTTCCAACTATATTTACAAATCCTGCTTTATGTGCCATTAATTATGTTTTGAATTTGAGAGGCTAAAAGTACTACAATTTTTCTTTCGTCCTTAAAATGAGCAAATACTGATAAAAAATGTTTGGATTTATTCTGAAAATTTTACATAATTTCAGATAATATGCGATTCAGATTGATCTGACTCAGTGCAGGCAGTTTACATTGCGTCCTGACCACTTCCGGTTTGAGGTAGTCAAAGTTATACTGATCCCTAACAACAAACCAGCCCATTTCTTCGGCTCTTTCAGCAATATATTCCTGTTCACTTTGTCCAGGTGTAGGAATAATGATGGCTGGCGTTCTGGTCACCAACAGGTCCATTATTGAGGAATAACCAGATCTGCACACAACATAGCTGCAATCCTGTAAAAGCTTTTTAAGGATAACAGTATCCGCTATATTATACACGATTATATTATCAGGCAGTTTTCTTGCCCTGAACCGGTCTGATCCGCGGACCAATACTATTTTCTCATCCGTATGGTATGCTGCTGTAATTAATCTGTCTTCAAGAAAAGAGCGTTGTGGTTCCGGACCTGAAATGATGGCCAGTATATGTTTTTTGTTGTGTTGGATGGCGGTACCGAAACGGCTTATAAACCCAAGGTATCTTGATTCCGGTTTTGAAACACTGAACCGTGTAAGTTCCGGGAAACAGTGTTCAGGAACATCAGGGATAATACATAAATCGAACTTACGCATCAGGTAACGATGGATTTTAGATGGCAGTCCCCATGGCTTGAGTGTGGAAGGCTTTAAGATATTAACCTGATGTGTCATATAGATGGATTTCACTGTTTTACTTCTGCAACTAAAACGGTTATCAGAAAAAACAACCCGAACGTTATGTCCCTTTATGAATGTCCTGATTCTGGATGCATCGCTAGCATAAACACGAATAAAGTGTGGCAGTTGCCATAATAGTCTTAAAACCTGTGATCCGCTGCGTGAATATGTAGGTTCATATGGCAAAAGACTAAGCAGTTCAACATCAGGTAACTCCTTGCTTAAATACGAATTAAACAAATAGGGACTGGTTGCAATCGTTACTTTACAGCCTTTCTTAAGGAGCATTTCTATTAATGGTATTGATCTTGCAGCATGCCCAAGTCCCCAGTCAAGGACACAAAATAATATGTGTTTCTGGTCTGACATCAGGCTATCTCAAACGCAATATTATTTTCTGCCAGACGCTTCCCAATTTCTAATAATTCATCTTTACTTACCTTTTTAATTGAATTTATGGGCGTATCTCTCGAAATAGAGTATATCATTACATACTCAGGATTAATCGCCCTGAGTGCTACTATCCATTCCGTAAGTTCTGATTCGGTTGTATTATCAAAATGTTTTCCATTCACCTCGCCCCTGCAAAATAAAGTCTGAATGATAAGTTTCCCCTTAAAAACCTTAAGCTGTTCAATACAATCCGTTATATTAAAACTGCCATTGGGATCATTTATTAATTTTACTGTTTCTTCAACAGCAGAATCCAGTTTCAGAATATTCATATCTACCAGGTTCAGTGCGTCAATAACATCCTTATTCCATATCCGGGTTGAATTGGAAAGCACTGAGACTTTAGCACCGGGACAATACGCATTTCTGGCAGAAATGGTATTTTTAATAATCTTAAGAAAATCCGGATGCAACGTTGGTTCACCATTTCCTGCAAAGGTTATGACATCCGGTTCATTATTTTCATGCATCAACGTCTCAAGCTTTAACCGGAGTTCTGCATCAATCTCTCTGGCAGCAGGTAATCGTTTTCTATCTGGTTTGCGCTCTTCATTCAAACCACATTCACAATATATGCAGTTAAATGAACAGATTTTACCTGATGTCGGTAACAAATTTATACCAAGTGAAGTACCTAAGCGCCGGCTTTTAACCGGGCCGAATACAATTGAATCAAAAAGAAAAGTTGCCATCGTACAAATGAATTACTGCAAAAGTAAAAAAGTAATCGATTGAAGATAGCAATTTACAACTCATTAACCAATGGGAATTTCGCGCTTAAATCTTTGTTCCAGTGAAATGAATGTTTCTGTGGCGGAGATGCCTTTTATGGCCTGAAGTTTTTCGTTCAGTACATGCTTCAGATCTTCATTGTCTTTGGCAAAGACCTTTGCAAAAATACCATACTGACCAGTAGTGTAATGACATTCAACAATTTCAGGAATCTTACTGAGCTCTTCAGCGACTTCTTCGTACATCCAGCCTTTTTCAAGAAAGATACCAATATAGGTACAGGTTCTGTAGTTTAATTTTTTGGCATCTACGTTATATCCTGATCCGGTTATAACTCCCATGTCAATTAAGCGCTGAACTCTCTGATGTATTGCAGCTCTGGATACACCGCACTGAGCTGCAACGTCTTTAAACGGGATTCTTGCATTTTTTGTTATAATGCTAAGTATCTTTTTATCAAGAGAATCTATTTTTCCTTCCATGATTCAAAAGTAATAATGAATAAAATACCAATTTGTAAACAAAAGTAGGATATATTATCCAAAATGACAAAACCATATTTGTAAAATAAGAATCAATTTGATATATTTGCAACGGCATTGCAAGACATTTGAATATATTTTTGACATTTTTCAATCATATTGCACATTATAATTCAAATTGTCAATGTTTTTTGAAATTTTTCGGGTCTTTTTAAGCCAATGTCTTGCAAAATGTCAAAACTGGGAAAACAAATATTAATAATAATCAAAACTTATCATGAGCAAAATTAAACAACGTTGGCTTGTCATATTCCTGTTGCTTGTTGTTTCCGCAATTTTAGGAGTAGTTTTCAACTTTGATTTTCCGCACACAAAGAGTGCAGATCTCAACACAGGTGATATCGCCTGGATGCTTACTTCAACAGCTCTCGTTCTTTTAATGACACCCGGGCTTGCGTTTTTTTACGGTGGCATGATTCACGCCAAACACATTATCTCGACCATGCTTCAGAGCTTTATTGCAATGGGCATCGTAAGTGTAATCTGGATCATCTTCGGTTTCAGTCTGGCCTTCGGGGACAGTATTGGCTGGGAAGGATTTGGTTTATTTGGCAACCCGGGAACGTTTTTCATGTTCCGTAATGTTGGCGGCGACCCTGACGGCACACTGGTCACAACAATTCCGCTCGCGCTGTTTGCCATGTTCCAGTTGAAATTTGCAATAATTACACCGGCACTTATAACAGGCTCTTTTGCAGGGAGAGTCAGGTTTGCAGCATACATGCTTTTTCTCACATTGTTTACCATATTTATATACGCACCGCTGGCCCACTGGACCTGGCATCCAAATGGGTTTCTGCGCAACTGGGGTGTACTGGACTTTGCAGGTGGTACGGTCGTTCATATGTCTGCGGGTTTTGCAGCACTGGCAGGTGCACTTTTCCTCGGAAGAAGAAAAGATGCCAACAAACCCATACAACCTTCCAACATACCATTTGTACTGTTAGGTGCAGGAATGCTCTGGTTTGGATGGTTTGGTTTCAATGCAGGATCAGCCCTGGGCGCAAATTCGGACGCTGTTCTGGCACTTGTCAATACCAATACGGCCTCAGCAGCGGCCATGCTTACATACATCTTCTATGATGGAATAATGGGACGAAAACCTTCAGCAATGGGTGCAGCCGTTGGACTTGTTGTAGGTCTGGTTGCCATTACACCGGCAGCCGGTTTTGTTAATATTGGCTCCAGTATAGCCATTGGGGTGATTGCCTCTATTGTTAGTAACTATGCTATTCATCGTAAAGAAAGAACAAACGTAGATGATACGCTGGACGTTTTCCCGGCTCATGGTATGGGCGGTATTTCAGGTATGATACTAACTGCCGTATTCGCCAGAAATGTTGGACTGGTATATGGTGAGTTCACAACATTTCTGTATCACCTCCTCGCTTTGGTAATAGTTGGTATTTTCACCTTTGGTGGTTCGTATCTCTTATACTGGATTACGGACAAGATTGTCCCGATGCGCGTTGACGAATACAGTGAGAAACAAGGTTTGGACATCAGTCAGCATGACGAACAATACGCATTTGAATACAAGAATTCAGACGATTAATTTTTAGTTATAGCTATCAAAGCCCGGCATTTTGTCGGGCTTTTTTTGTCTATCTTTGTAACGATGAATATTGAAGAAATCAGACTATACTGCCTGTCACTTCATCCTTCGGTAACTGAAGACTTTCCGTTTGGTGAAGCTACACTGACATTCAGAATCGGGAATAAAATTTTTGCTTTATTATCTCTCGATGAAGTACCTCCCACTATAAATCTAAAATGCGAACCGGAAAAAGCTATTTCGTTAAGAGAACATAACGACCTTATTATACCGGGATTTCACATGAATAAAACACACTGGAACACGATAACCGACACAACTGAAATTGACAGTTCCCTGTTAAAATCAATGATATCGGATTCTTACGTTCTAATAAAAAATTCTCTACCTAAAAAGATTAAAGACAGTTTGTAATGCTCTATACGTCAAAAGCGATCGTCTTAAAGAAAATCAGATATTCTGACAATTCATTTATCACGCATATGTTTACAGAAGAACATGGGCATCAGACATTTTTAATATCAAAAGGTTCAGGCAAAAACAAAAAAGCTTCTGCATTGCTTTTCCCCCTGACCATACTTGAAATATCTTCAGACCTGAATCCCAAAAGAGATATTCAACGGATCAAATCCATGCATATTGATATTCCATTTCAAACAGTTCCTTTTGACCACAGAAAGAGTGCCATAGCACAATTCCTTTCCGAGGTATATTTTGAATGCATCAAAACCGATATAGAAAACAGACAACTCTTTAACTTTTTGAAAACATCTATTGAAATACTGGACATTATAGAACATAATATTGACCTGTTCCATCTTAAGAATATGCTGGAATTATCAAGGCAAATGGGATTCTTTCCAACAAATAATTACTCAGATTCTCATCCGTATTTTAATGTTGCGAACGGAAAGTTCACCAACAGAAAAGAAATGGGGTCTGCAAACAAGGATGTTTCTTTACAGTTATCCCTACTGGACACTTTTTCAGACATTGAAAATTTCAGGCCGGAAATAAAATTTGAGGTTGGAGAAATTCTGAATGTGCTTGTAAACTATTTTGAAATTCATCTGGAGAGTTTTAAAAAGCCAAAGTCAATGGATGTTTTCAGAATGCTGATCTGATTTAAATAAACGCTTTATTGAAACCTGCATTTCTTTTGTACTTTCAGCTTAGCAAAAACTACTAAGTGGAAATGCTTTTAAAAAAGACAGCTATTTGTTTTTAAATCCAAATAGATTACTTTTGCCGGCAGGTTTTAGATTAACCTGAAATACTACAGGGCCTCGTAGTTCAATGGATAGAATAGCGGTTTCCTAAACCGTAGATCCAGGTTCGATTCCTGGCGGGGCTACAAATTAAAATAAATCTGAAATATTACTTTTCCAATTTTAATCGTTTGTTAACTATTTTGTGATTATCAAAGAAATAACTCCGTATTTGCCGGATATTTTACACGAAAATGGATGGACTGAAATGTTAAAAAACAGGTTTTATGTAAATTTCATGAAACTATATTGTTTATATAACAAATAATTTACGTAATTTTAACACCTGAAAAATAAAAATTTTCAGGCATAAAGAATAATTTAAAACTAAAATCGTTTCATTTGTAGTCACAAAAACAAGGAGCATAAAATAAGAAATGCAATTTAAAACCGGACTACAGTAGTGATACATTATAATATAGGTAAGCAAATATTAAACAGGGTAAAAAATGGCAGTGAAAACTACATTCTGAATAGCATCATATTCGCTGCATTTATATTCTTTTTTAACTTACAGAATACAAATGCGCAGATGGATCCGCAATTCAGTTCAAACATGTTTAATATCTTATCTTCAAATCCTGCAGCGGCAGGTCGAAATGGTCAAATGAATGTATTTGGTCTCACAAGGCAGCAATGGGTTGGTTTTATCAATAATCCGCAGACATCGGTCTTTAATTTTGATACTAACCTGAGGCTATTCAAACAGGAAAGTGGAGTGGGACTCTCTATAATTGATGATAATTTAGGTTTGTTTAACAATTTATCAATTAATTTTATATATTCGTACCGTAAAAGAATTTGGAATGGTGTTCTGGGAGCGGGAATTAACACTGGCTTTATAAATCTAACCTGGAGTGGTGAAATTTATATCCCGGATAAGGGCAAGGAAACAGATTATATGACAGCCGTTGAGAGCAGCACCAATGATTTAACACAGAAATCGTCAGACACCAAGTTCGACATCGGTTTTGGAGCGTTCTTTGATCATGAAAAATTTTATGCCGGTGTATCAGTCAGCAGATTAACACGGCCTGAGCTGGAACTCTCAAGCACATCGAATGGTGTGTATTTCTTTTTCAACAGAGTTTATTATGCAACAGCCGGTTACAATTTTGTTTTAGCTGATAAACCTAAATATGAAATTAAGCCATCCGTATTTTTTAAATCGGACGGTATTATTTCGCAGGCAGATCTCAATTGCAATATCTGGTACAACAAAAGATATTACGGAGGTTTAAGCTACAGGCTGCAGGAAGGATTTGTTTTTCTTGCCGGTATAAATTTAAAAAACGGTCTTAATATTGGTTATGCATTCGACCTCACTACCTCCCGTATGAAGTACGGAACCTACGGTTCACAGGAAGTTTATGTGAGTTATTCATTTGAGGTCAATATGAATAAACAATTAAGCAAACATAAAAGCGTTAGATTTTTATAAAGATGACATATAAGCCACATTTAGATATGAAAAGACTATTTGGTTTTACAGTTGCGGCAATTTTAATTTTGAATCTCTCCGGTTGTAAAAACAACGGAAATGGTGAATTAGTTGGTATTAATCAGAAATACTGGAGCGAACCAAATCCCTACGGAATGTTGTTCATTGAAAAAGGTTCATTTATTATGGGACCAAATGATCAGGATGCATTCTGGGGATTTAACTCACAAAACAAAAATACCACAGTCGAGTCTTTCTGGATGGATGAGACTGAAATCACCAATAGTGAGTACAAACAGTTTGTTTACTGGGTTAAAGACTCGGTGGTCAAAAACTTTATATTTGATCGCATCAAGGATCCGGCAACTGCATCATCCTATACACAGTTAAAAAGCACCCTGAACATAAACGGAATGTCGGGTGGTGGTATAATGTCTAATGATGACATTAAGCTTATTGAAGACATCCTTGACCTTTATGGCGTGGTTAGTACAAAAAGCAGAAATGTTTTCCTTAAAACCAGGGGTATCAAAAGGATTCCTGTCATTAACTGGACTAATCCGTTCAGCGAAGAAAAATTCAGAACATATCTTACAAGTCATATCCTCGACAGTCTGGATCAGATGGCAGGTGCCGGTTCAGGTAATCCTCCTTCAACTGTAATTCATGAAGTTATTATTCCTTACTACAAGAAATTTTACCGAGAAGATCCGCTAACCGGTCTAGAAATTCAGCCGGATTATTTTATCGGTTCTGAATTCAAAAGCGAATTACTTACGTATACTTATAACTGGCTGGATTACAGTCAGGCTTCTCTTGAAATCAACAAGTTTAATCCACTTACAGGCAAATTCAATGATCCTGCTCAAGAATTTGAAAAGAAATTTGGCAGACCATTGACAGACAGGGATACAGCAGATTTTCCGGAGTATTTTATCCGCCAGCAGGTTTCTGTGGTTGATAAGAATACCGGTGAGATTAAAAACGTTTCAAAATATAAGCGCCTTACTGACAGGAATGATTTCCAGATGAGTAAAACGATACAGATTTATCCTGATACCTTAGCCATTATGAGTGACTTTTCATACTACTCATATAATGAGCCAATTGCCAAAATGTACTTTTCACATCCAGGCTATCAGAACTATCCTGTAGTTGGTGTTACCTGGGAACAGGCAAACGCGTTTTGTAACTGGAGAACAAATCTTAAAAATTCATTCCAGTCAACAACGGGAGAACCTAAAGTACAGGATTACAGATTACCTACAGAAGCAGAGTGGGAATATGCAGCAAGGGGTGGAAAGCGTGCTGCCATGTATCCATGGGGAGGCTATTATACCAGGAAAGCCAATGGTTGTTTCATGGCAAACTTTAAAACAGGTCGTGGCGAATATGTTGATGACAATTTTATTTATCCTGCTGAAGTGATGAGTTATCCACCAAACGATTTTGGTCTTTTTGATATGGCCGGGAATGTAGCTGAGTGGACACGATCAGCATATAAAGAAAATGCGTTATCATTTGTTCATGACTTAAATCCTGATTATAATTTTAACGCAACAGCATCTGACCCTGAAACTTTAAGACGTAAAGTGGTTAAGGGCGGATCATGGAAAGACATCGGATTTTTCCTGCAGTGCGGTCAACGTACATTTGAATTGCAGGATCAGGCCAGATCATACATCGGTTTCAGATGTGTAAGACAATTTATCGGACCTTATTAAAGTTTTATATCAGAAAAATTAATGCAGTAATATCATGGGAATATTTAGTAAAATCTATAGTGGTGTACAGAATGCAATCTCAACTGATCAGGGAAAGGTTATTACGGGATTCGCATACGGTATCGGAGCATCTATTGTAATTATCGGTGCATTATTTAAGATTCTTCACCTTCAGGGTGCGGAGGAAATGCTGATGCTGGGTATGGGTACTGAAGCTTTTCTTTTTGCCCTCGGTGCATTTGAAGCGCCACACAAGGAACACGACTGGTCACTGGTTTATCCTGAACTGGCTTATGGACATGGTGATGCACATACTCCCGTTGAAACTAAAACAGCACCTGTTACTCAAAGTAACGCCGGACCATCTGTTGGTGCCGTTGGTGAAATCAGTGGTCTTTCAACAGAAGATATTGAGAAACTAAAAGAAGGCTTAAGCAAATTAAGCAAAACAGCCTCTCAGATGAATGATATATCCGGAGCAAGCATTGCGACTGAAAATTACATTAAAAATATTGAAAAAGCTGCTTCATCAGCTGACCATTTCGCAGATGTGCAGAATAAAGGTATTGAGTCAATTTCCACAGCTTCAAACCAGTTGATGACTGCGTATACAAATTCGGCTCAGTCACTTGAGAAAAGTATAACAGATTTAGGTAAAGATTCCGCACAGATTTCATCCACTTTGACTTCCGTCAGCGGCAATCTAACAAAAATTAATTCTGTGTATGAGCTGCAACTACAAACCATTAATCAGCAATTGGAAGAAGCGAAGGCAGAGCTTACAGAAGCTAAGAAAATCAGTGCAAATCTTGGTGAAATATCCAAAAATTATTCTGATTCCATTGCAGATGTGGAAGCCTATAAGAATGAGGCAGCAAAACTTAAAAAACAAATTTCAGATTTGAATGCCGTTTATGGCAATATGCTTAATGCACTGAATATTGAATCTTAATATAACAATACCTCTGGTTAAAGAAAAGAAGTAGATTATGGGTTCTAAGAATTGTTCCGAAACGCCGCGACAGAAGATGATAGGTATGATGTACCTGTTTTTGACTGCTATGTTAGCGCTGAACGTTTCCAGTGAGGTATTGAATGGTTTTACAAGGGTAGATGAAAGTCTCCGCAGTAGTGCCAAAAATATTGGAGAAAGAAACAGTGCAATACTGGAGGACTTCAAAAATAAAGAGGAAATGAATCCATTGAAAGTTGCTCAATGGCGTGAAAAAGCTCAGATCGTAAAATCACTGAGTGATTCCCTTTATGAAAAAATTGATGAATACAAACTGGAGATTGTCCGCGATGTTGATGGACCTACAGGTAATCCCGACAGTATCAATGCAAAAGATAACCTTGATGCTCCTGAAAGAGTAATGTTACTGGGAGGTAAAAACAGTAAAGGGGTACAACTGAAAGAAGGAATCAACTATTATCGCGAGTCCCTTATTGATATTATGGAAGATGCCATTAAGATCAATAATGGAACACTGGATACATCAATTGTTAATTCTTTAAACGGTTCCTTATCTACGCCGAGAATGAAAGACAGAGACGGAGAAGAGAAGGAGTGGGAACAGGTATACTTCTCATGGATGCCGGTTGCAGCATCAGTTGCATTGATGTCTAAGTTACAAAATGACGTCAGGGATGCAGAATCGCAGGTTATCCAGTTTCTGTTAAGACAAATTGATGCAAAAGACTTTAAAGTGAATAAAGTTGAAGCGCATATCATTCCAAAATCCACGACCATTATCCGGGGAGGAACATTCTCTGCTCAGATGTTACTGGCAGGTAGAGACACAACCAATAATCCGGTATATTATGTGAATGGGCAGGCTCTTAATCCTTCAAACAGGGGCGTTTACACTAAAGTTTGTGATCAGACCGGTGTGTTTACACTCAAAGGACAAATCGTAAGAAAAGATGATGAAGGAAATGAAATAAAACATGAACTTGATGAGTTGAAATATGAAGTTGTAGATCCGTTTGCAACCGTATCTGCAACAAAAATGAATGTGTTATACGCGGGGGTGGAGAATCCTGTAAGCATATCTGCACCTGGCATCGCAGCAAGTGATTTAAGACCTTCCTCGTCTAACGGTACTTTAAAACCTGCATCAGATGGGCAGAGTTATATTGCCATACCAAAAGATTTTAACAAAGATGCTGTTATAACAGTTGATGCTATTATTGAAGGTAAAACACAACATATAGCAGACTATCCGTTCAGGGTTAAACTTTTACCTGACCCTCTATCATTTATTGCCTATCAGGAAGTTTCGGCTGATGCCAGTGGCAGTATTAAACGTATTGACAAAACAACTAATGATTCCAAGATAGATTTCAGATTGTTGAAATATTTTAAGGGCATTAAAGCAATGTTGCCCGGATCTGACTTTGAAGTGAATTATGATGTACTGAGTTTCAGAATTCTTATGAATAACAGCAATGGTAATGTGAAAGCAGAACCGACGCAGGGATCGGAATTTAACCCTGCTACGCTTGAATTTTTAAAAGAATTCCATGGAACCATTACAATAACCGAAGTTAAGGCCAAAGGACCTGATGGTATAACAAGAACGTTACCGCCAATCGTTGCCGAAGTAAATTAACAATAGAAAATAAATCATATTCTTATGAATAAGAAAATAATCATCTTACTAACAGCTGTCCTCACAGCATCACCATTCATTCAGGCACAGGAAGAATCTGATTCTCCTCTAAAGGGTGATAAGCCTATTGAATATATGTCAACCAAAGAGGGGGATGTTGATTTATATTACGAATATAAGCTGTGGAGAACTTTAAATCTGGAAGAGACGCCGAATCAACCTTTGGCATTGCCAAAAACGCCTGTCAAAAACAGAAAAAATTTAGGAACGGTGATTCTTGAAAGTATTGGAAATGATGAATTCCCAATTCCGGTTTACAAATACAGCGACCAGGAGATGGAAGAAGAACCACAGGAAGCCACAAGTGTATACAATGCATTTAACCTTCAGAAAAAAGTGGAAGACAGATGTTTCCTTTTCCAGCCAACCGGCGATGAATTTACCATTATTGTCGCTGATGGAGACCCAAAGATTACTATACCTCAGGATAGTTTGTTTGCGTATCTACCAAAGATATTCTCCCAGGACAGGGTAAATACGATTATGACAGAATTAAGCAACCAGATTTATAAATATGATCTTTACGAGGTATGGTTTTTTAATAAACGATATTCAACATTCCGATCGGAAGTGAGAGCGATTTGTCCTTATATAAAAGATCCCGTTTCCCAGTCAGCGATTTCAATCGGATGGATGCCATTTGATCAACTCAGAAAATACCTGGTACAGGTACCGATCAAATTATCCGATTTTAATGCTACCGTTGGAATGAACCAGTATAGCATGGATGCTTATTTCACATCAAGGTTGTATTCAGGAGAAATTGTACAGGCAGAGAATCTGCAGGGTAAAAAATTCATCGATTATAATCTTACACCCGATCAGATTGCAAAACAACGTCAGGAAATAGAAACACGACTTATCAATCTTGAAGAAGATATATGGGCTTACTAGAATGTTTGGTCCTAAAATAAGAAAGCCGGTTTGCAAACCGGCTTTCTTATTTTATATAACTCCTGTTAGTCGGATCAGTCTGTACCCAACTCCAGTTTAACATCATTTACAAAGTGTTTAATTCTCTGCTCCTCCGACATCTTGCAAATTAATAATGTATCATCAGATTCCACAACAATAAAATCCTCAAGACCCTGCAGGACCACAATCTTATCTTCCGGAACATTAATCAGATTATTCTTTGCATCGTACATGAAAACTTTTTTATTCGAAGCATTAGCGTTATCATCCTTTGGCAACTGATCATACAATGATCCCCAGGTGCCTAAATCGGACCAACCAAAATCAGCACATAAGACAAATACATTATCAGCCTTTTCCATTATGCCATAATCAATGGAAATATTTTTACAACTCGGATATGCTTCTTCGATAAAGGACTGTTCCCCGGGAGTATAGTATATAGCATTACCATCAGCAAATTTTTGTGCTACGTCTATCAGATGCAGATTAAAGGCTTTAAGTATTGTATCTCCTTTCCACAAAAAAATACCTGAATTCCAGTAGAAATCGCCACTTTCAAGAAAGACTTTTGCCAGTTCAAGATCGGGCTTCTCAGTGAAGGTTTTCACTTCATTAAAAATTGAATCCACCCCATCTTCGTTCGCTTTGATCTGAATATAACCGTATCCCGTTTCCGGCCTTGAAGGTTTGATCCCAAGCGTAAGAAGGTTCCCGCTCTCACTTGTAAAGTTTAAACCGTCTGAGATGTTACGGATGAATTCTTCCTCTTTCAATATAAGATGATCGGAAGGCGCGACCACAAAGTTCGCATCCGGATCTCTGGACATTATCTTATAGGTAGCATACGCAATACAAGGGGCAGTATTCCTCATTGCCGGTTCAAGCAGTACCTGTTCTTCTGTCAGTTCAGGTAACTGTTCCAGAATAATATCTTTATAAATTTTATTGGATACAACATATATATTTTCTGCAGGCATTAATTTATTAAACCTGTCGAATGTTTGTTGAATCAACGTTCTTCCCGTTCCTAAAATATCGAGGAATTGTTTAGGTTTCTGTGTTTTACTAAGGGGCCAAAACCGGCTTCCGATGCCACCGGCCATAATCACACAATAAGCATTCTTCATTTTATATACACTTTTGATGTTTCCCAAATTAACACTTTTTTATTGGTATATCAAATGTAAAACGCTAAAGAAAAGTTAATAAAAAAGCCATCCGTTGGTGAACGGATGGCTTTCCTGTATTGAAGTTTAATTATTACTTCACTCTTTTATAACCGTAAACGGCGCTGTCTCCAAGTTCTTCTTCAATACGAAGCAACTGGTTGTATTTAGCCATCCTGTCTGATCTGCTTAAAGAACCGGTTTTAATCTGACCACTGTTTGTCGCAACAGCAATGTCAGCGATGGTTGCATCTTCTGTTTCGCCGGAACGATGTGATGTAACAGAAGTGTATCCATGTCTGTGAGCCATTTCAATAGCATCCAACGTTTCTGTTAATGTACCGATCTGATTTACTTTAATCAGAATTGAGTTAGCACAACCCAGTTCAATACCTTTTCTCAGGAATTCAACATTTGTTACGAATAAATCGTCACCTACCAGCTGTACTTTGTCGCCAAGTTTATCTGTAAGAATCTTCCATCCTTCCCAGTCGTTTTCATCACAACCATCCTCAACAGAGTCGATTGGATACTTTGCGATCAGTTCAGCCAGATAGTCTGCCTGTTCAGTGGAATTACGTTTTGCTCCGTTTGGACCTTCAAATTTAGAATAATCATAAACGCCATCTTTGAAGAATTCTGAAGATGCACAATCAAGTGCTATTGTAACATCTTTACCAGGTTCATAACCGGCTTTTTTGATGGCTTCAATCACACTGTCAAGTGCTTCTTCTGTACCGCCGGAGAAGTTAGGCGCAAATCCACCTTCATCACCAACAGCTGTACTCAGCCCTTTACCTTTAATGATTGATTTAAGTGCATGGAATACTTCTGCTCCCATTCTTAAACCTTCTTTGAATGTTGGTGCACCAACCGGACGAATCATAAATTCCTGGAAGGCAATAGGTGCATCCGAATGAGAACCACCATTGATGATATTCATCATTGGAACAGGCAGCACTGTAGTGTTGGTTCCACCAATATAACGGTATAATGGCATGCCTAACAAATCAGCAGCAGCTTTTGCAACAGCCAGTGATACACCCAACATTGCATTTGCTCCAAGTTTGCTTTTCGTTTTTGTACCATCAAGTGCAAGCATTGCTTTATCAATACCAACCTGATCCGTAACATCCATGCCAATAATTTCTTCTGCAATAACAGAATTTACATTTTCAACAGCTTTTAAAACACCTTTACCAAGGTAACGGCTCTTATCACCATCACGCAATTCGAGTGCTTCATTCTCGCCCGTTGATGCCCCTGACGGAACAGCAGCACGACCTGTTGCCCCACTGGCAGTTAAAACTTCTACTTCTAGAGTCGGATTACCACGTGAATCGAGTATTTCACGTGCATGAATACTTATAATCTCTGACATAATCTAATGATTTATATTAAAACTATTATTAATTTCTGATTTTTCATGCCCAAATTTTGAGCACCCCAAAGTTACTTATTTAGAAATTATTACTCAACTTAAAAAATGAAAAAACATTAAAAAAGGGATGCAAAATTTGCATCCCTTTATTCCTTAATTCGGGTAGTTTATAACTACTCTTCTTTTTTCTTTTCTTCGTCATCCGAAGCTTCTTCAGCAGGAGTATCAGCTTTCGCCTCAGGCGCTTTACTTTCCTCTTTTGCTTCGGTTTCAGGTTCTGCTTTTACCTCTTTTTCCTCTACCACTGCATCTTTAACTTCTTCCTTCACTTCAGTTTCAGCTTTTACTTCTGCTGCAGGTGATGATTCAGTTTTTTTCTTAGATGAAGATCTTCTTCTTCGTGTAGATTTTTTGGTTGAAGCAGATTCCAGCATATTCTCATTGAAATCAACCAACTCGATAAAACACATTTCTGCATTGTCACCAATACGGTTTCCTGTTTTCAGAATCCTGGTATACCCTCCTGGCCTCTGAGCTACTTTTTCTGATACTTCCCTAAACAGAATTGAAACAGCTTCCTTATCTTTCAGATAACTGAATGCAGTTCTTCTGGAGTGTGTTGTATCCTCCTTACTTTTAGTGATGAGCGGCTCAATAAAAACCTTCAATGCTTTAGCCTTGGCTAATGTTGTATGAATTCTTTTATGTTTTATCAAAGAAACAGCCATGTTCGATAACATTGCCTTTCTGTGAGATGTTGTTCTTCCTAAATGATTGAACTTCTTCCTGTGTCTCATTTTAATTACTCTTTGTCAAGTTTGTACTTACTGATATCCATACCGAATGTCAAACTCAGGGAAACCAGCAATTCTTCCAGCTCGGTCAGAGATTTCTTACCGAAGTTTCTGAATTTTAACAAGTCATTTTTATTGAAAACAACTAAATCTCCAAGTGTTTCCACATCGGCTGCTTTAAGACAATTAAGTGCTCTGACAGAAAGATCCATGTCAGTTAATTTTGTCTTCAGAAGCTGACGCATATGCAATACTTCTTCATCAAATTCTTCTGCGCCGTTTTTCTCGTCTGTATCGAGCGTAATACGCTCATCGGAAAAGAGCATGAAATGATAAATCAGGATTTTTGCCGCCTCTTTTAAAGCATCTTTCGGATGTATTGATCCATCTGAAGTAATCTCAAGAACCAGCTTTTCGTAGTCCGTTTTCTGTTCTACCCTGTAGTTCTCAATATAATACTTCACATTTTTAATTGGCGTGTAAATAGAATCAATTGGAATTAAACCGAATTCTTCTGTTGAAGGGGTATTTTCCACTGCCGGCACATAACCACGTCCTTTGTTGATTGTGATGTCAACGGAAAGATTAACACCTTCATCCATTCTGCAAATTACCAATTCTGGATTCAGCACTTCAAATCCGGTAAGAAATTTACTGATATCACCAGCTTTAAACTCTTTTGAACCGGTTACATTTACAGTGACTTTTTCACTTTCTACTTCATCAACCAAGCGACGAAGGCGAACCTGTTTGAAGTTAAGTACTATCTCAACAACATCTTCCATAACACCAGGAATGGTTGAGAATTCGTGTTCAACACCTTCAATTTTTATAGAGGTAATAGCAAATCCTTCGAGTGATGAAAGTAAAATACGCCTTAAAGCGTTACCTATGGTAATTCCATAACCTGGCTCTAATGGACGAAATTCGAATTTACCGAATTTATCATCCGACTCAAGCATGATTACCTTATCGGGTTTTTGAAATGCTAATATAGCCATATACTAAATTTTTATTTAGAGTACAATTCAACGATCAATTGTTCTTTAATATTTTCGGGTATGTCTTCTCGTGCAGGTATATTCATAAATTTACCACTCAAAGAATTCTCATCCCATTCCAGCCAGGAATATTTAGAGTGATTTTCACCCCTCAACGATTCCGTGATTACCAAAAGAGATTTAGACCTTTCGCGAACACCTATAACCTGACCCGGCTTAACCTGGTACGAAGGAATATTCACAACTTTACCATCTACAACAATATGACGATGTCCTACCAGCTGTCTGGCACCTGCTCTTGTTGGAGCAATACCTAAGCGGTAAACCACATTGTCAAGTCTGCTTTCAAGCATCTGAAGCAAAATTTCACCGGTAATACCTTTCTTACGATGAGCTTTCTGGAACGTATTACGGAATTGTTTTTCCAATACGCCATAGGTGTATTTTGCTTTCTGTTTTTCTTTCAACTGATCACCATATTCAGTTGTTTTTCTTCTCCTGTTGTTACCATGTTGTCCAGGAGGATAGTTTCTTTTATTTAAAACTTTGTCTGGTCCGAAGATTGGTTCTCCAAACTTCCTTGCAATTTTAGACTTTGGTCCGATATACTTTGCCATTGTATTACTTTTTTGCTTTGATTTTAAATTTTGATTTTAGATTATGAATTATGCATTGCAGCCGCGATTACAGAGAGGAAGAATCATGCAATCAATTCATTATTCAAAACATAAAACCTAAAACAACTTATTAATTATACTCTCCTTCTTTTAGGAGGACGACATCCGTTATGTGGAATTGGTGTAACGTCAACAATTTCTGACACTTCAATACCACTGCTGTGGATGGTACGGATAGCAGATTCTCTTCCGTTACCTGGTCCTTTTACAAAAACTCTCACTTTTCTAAGACCCAGATCATATGCTACTTTTGAGCAATCCTGTGCTGCAACCTGAGCTGCATAAGGGGTGTTCTTTTTAGAACCTCTGAATCCCATTTTTCCGGCTGATGACCATGAAATAACCTGACCGTCACTATTGGTTAACGATACAATTATGTTATTAAAGGAAGAATGGATGTGAGCCTGACCTGTAGCCTCAACTTTAACTTTTCTCTTTCTTTGAGTTCCTGACTTTTTTGCCATAACCTTATCTAAATGTTACTGTTTACTTTTTCTTATTTGCTACAGTCTTACGTTTTCCTTTACGTGTACGTGCGTTATTTTTAGTAGACTGACCACGAACAGGAAGCCCGATACGATGACGAATTCCTCTGTAACAACCAATGTCCATTAAACGTTTAATGTTTAACTGAATTTCTGATCTCAACTCACCTTCAACCTTTGTAGTTTCGGCGATAGCTTTTCTTACACCTGCTATCTGATCGTCTGTCCACTCTTCTACCTTAATATCACGATCAACACCAGCTAATTCCAGAATCTGCTGAGCTTTGCTTCTGCCAATTCCGAATATGTAGGTAAGAGCAATCTCACCTCTTTTGTTTTGCGGAAGGTCAACACCAACTATACGTATAGCCATTTCTTAAAATTTTTGCAAAATTAGTTAATTATCCCTGACGTTGTTTAAACTTGGGATTCTTTTTATTAATTACATACAGACGCCCTTTTCTCCTAACGATCTTACATTCGGGTGAGCGTTTCTTAACTGATGCTCTAACTTTCATCTTCCTCTATCTTTTTAAAATTATTTATATCTGAATGTTATTCTCCCTTTTGTTAAATCGTAGGGAGACATTTCAACTTTTACTTTGTCACCAGGCAGGATTCTGATATAGTGCATCCGCATTTTACCAGAAATATGAGCCGTGATCACATGACCATTTTCAAGCTCAACCCGGAACATTGCATTAGACAATGCTTCAATAATTGTACCATCTTGCTCTATAGAAGCCTGTTTGGACATAAATTTATAATTTTATATTTCGTTCGTTTAATACTTCTTCAATATAATCAAAGGTTGATAAAATATCAGCTTTACCCTTCCTGATGGCCACCGTGTGTTCAAAGTGGGCGGCGGGCTGATGATCTTTGGTCCGGATTGTCCAGTTATCTTTTTCAAGGTAAATGTCTTTTTTACCCATATTGATCATTGGTTCAATCGCTATAACCATTCCCGATTTCAGTAAAACCCCTCTACCCTGCTGACCATAATTTGGCACTTCAGGCTTTTCATGCAGGTTCCTGCCAATACCATGTCCTACCATTTCCCTGACTACCGAATATCCATTCTTTTCACAATACTTCTGTATCGTATATCCAAGATCTCCCAACCTGTTTCCGGAAACTGCCATTTCGATGCCTTTATAAAGTGCTTCTTTTGTTACTCTTAATAGCTTTCTTACGGATTCATCAACGTTTCCCACTGTAAAGGTATAAGCTGAATCACCGTAATAACCATTTTTAAGAACACCACAGTCAACTGAAACAATATCTCCATCCTTTAATCTGTAGTCTGAAGGTATGCCATGCACAACCATATCATTAACGGACATACACAAGGTATTCGGGAAACCGCCATAACCCAAAAATGCTGGTTCAGCGTGGTGATCCCTGATAAATTCCTCTGCGATCCTGTCTAGTTCCAGCGTTGAGATTCCGGGTTCAATATGCTTTGCAACTTCTGCATGCGTTTTTGAAACCAAAAGATTGCTTTCCCTCAGGAGTTCTATTTCCTCGTCCGTTTTTAAATAAATCATTAAAAGAACGTTTTAGAAGGCTGCCGCACCACCGGTACGACCTTTAATCCTTCCTGACTTCATCAAACCATCATAATGCCTCATCAACAAATGACTTTCAATTTGCTGAAGGGTATCAAGCACAACTCCAACCATAATAAGCAAAGATGTTCCTCCGTAGAAATATGCGAATTGCTGTGTAACACCTGCCATCATGGCAAAAGCCGGCAGTATGGCAACAAATGCAAGGAAGAATGAACCCGGTAATGTAATTTTTGACATCACAGAATCCAGAAAATCAGCCGTCTTTTTACCCGGTTTAACCCCTGGTATAAAACCACCGTTTCTCTTCATATCCTCAGCCATCTGGTTTGGATTAATTGTTATGGCAGTATAGAAATAAGTAAATGCAATAATCAAAATTGCCTGTGTTAAGTTATATACCCATCCCAACGGGTTAGCAAAGGCCGTAGCAAAAGCGGTCATGCTCTCACTTTGTGAAAACCCTGCAATTGTAACGGGCAAAAACATAATAGCCTGAGCAAAAATGATAGGCATTACACCGGCTGCATTAACCTTCAGCGGAATGTATTGTCTTACACCACCATATTGTTTATTTCCTACTATCCTTTTAGCATATTGTACAGGTACTTTCCTGGTTCCCTGAACCAATAGAATAGAAGCACCAATTACAGCGAGCAGCACAACAAGTTCGATTAATAACATAACCAAACCACCGCCTGCAGTTTCCGTAAAACGTGAACCAACCTCACCTACAAAAGCAAATGGTAAACGGGCAATAATACCTATCATAATGATAAGGGATATACCGTTTCCAATACCTTTATCTGTAATTCTTTCTCCTAACCACATGATAAACATGGTTCCGGCAGTAAGGATTATTGTAGATGATATTTTAAACCACGTATTATTCATTGCAAATGCCTCAGCCGGGAGCTGACTGTATAAGTTCACAAGATATGAAGGAGCCTGTACAACAAGAATAATAACTGTAAGGTACCGTGTAATCTGATTGATTTTTCTTCTTCCACTTTCACCTTCACGTTGTAACCTTTGGAAATAAGGTACTGCAATACCTAATAACTGGATTACAATTGAAGCCGAGATATAAGGCATAATACCTAACGCAAAAACGGATGCATTGGAGAAAGCACCTCCGGAAAACATATCCAGAATACCTAATACACCGGTTGCGGTCTGGCTTTTTAACGCTTCAAGATGGGCTGGATCTATTCCCGGTAAAACCACGAATGATCCGAACCTGTAAATAAGTAAGAAACCTAAAGTGGAAATAATCCGAGCTCTCAGATCCTCGATACTCCAGATATTCTTTAATGTCTGAATTAGCTTCTTCATGAAATTAAAGTTTTACAACAGTTCCGCCTGCAGCTTCAATAAGTTCTGCAGCCTTTTTAGAAAATGCATGTGCAGTTACTTCGACTTTTAACGAGATTGCACCATTACCAAGAATCTTCACAAGATCGTTCTTGGCAACCAGTCCGGCGTCATGCAAAGCCTGGATATCAATTTTATCCAGTTTTTTGGCTTCAGCCAACTTCTGCAGTGTATCTACATTAATACCTTTGTATTCTACACGATTGATGTTTTTAAATCCAAACTTAGGAACGCGGCGCTGTAAAGGCATCTGACCACCTTCAAAACCGATTTTTTTAGAATAACCGGAACGGGATTTGGCTCCTTTGTGACCACGTGTAGAAGTACCTCCATGTCCGGAACCCTGTCCGCGACCGATACGTTTACGTGATTTGGTTGAACCATTTGCCGGTTTTAAATTACTTAAATCCATTTTTATATTCTGTTAAAGGATTATCAATTAATTTACTACTTCAACCAGGTGTTTTACTTTATCCACCATACCGAGAATTTCCGGTGTGGCATCTTTCTCAACAACCTGGTGCAATTTACGAATTCCCAAAGCCCTCAAAATTCTGATCTGTTTTTCAGGGCAATCAATTCCACTATTGACTTGCTTAATTCTGATCTTTTTTGTTTTAGCCATCTTACCAGGTTATTATCCGTTAAACACTTTATCGAGTGAAACACTGCGCAACTTGGCAACGGTTTCAGCATCTCTCAGTTCCTTTAAAGCTTCGATTGTAGCCTTTACCAGGTTGTGAGGGTTAGAAGAACCTTTTGATTTTGCCAGTACGTCCTTTACACCAACACTCTCAAGTACGGCACGCATCGCACCACCGGCTTTTACTCCGGTACCATGAGAAGCAGGTTTCATAAACACTGTAGCTCCACCGTACTTGGCAATTTGTTCGTGAGGTATAGTGCCGTTTTTAACCGGTACTTTAATCAGGTTTTTCTTTGCAGCTTCAACACCCTTTGAAATGGCCGTTGTTACTTCATTTGCCTTACCTAATCCCCATCCAACAATTCCGTTTTCATCTCCTACAACAACAATGGCAGAAAAACTGAAGGTACGTCCACCTTTCGTTACTTTGGTAACCCTGTTGATTGCTACAAGTCTGTCTTTTAAATCAAGATCGCTTGTTGTTTTTACTTTTTGTACTAATCCTGCCATAGTTATTAGAAATTAAGTCCTCCTTTACGAGCACCATCTGCCAGGCTTTTTACCCTTCCGTGGTACAAATATCCGTTTCTGTCGAACACACATGAAGCTATTCCTGCTTTTGTGGCACGCTGAGCAAGTAACTCACCTACAGCTGCAGCTTCTTCAATCTTATTCTTGAACTCTTTCCCAGACAGTTCCTTGTCTACTGATGACGCAGCAGCTAATGTTTTACCTGCTAAATCGTCAACAACCTGAACATAAATCTGTTTATTGCTTCTGAAGACCGTAATACGAGGTCTTTCCGCTGTACCGGAAACGATCTTTCTTACACGTCTTTTAATTCTTTCTCTTCTTTTAACTTTATCAAATGACATAGTTTCCTAATTTAACGGTTACACTTTAGCAGACTTACCAGCCTTACGACGAATGTGCTCACCTTTAAACCTGATACCCTTACCTTTATAAGGTTCCGGTTTACGGAATGAACGAATCTTGGCTGCTACTTGTCCTATAAGTTGTTTATCACAGCTTTCCAGAGTTATTAAAGGATTCTGATTCCTTTCACTCTTAGTCTCTAACTTAACTTCACCCGGAAGTTCGAGGTAGATGTTGTGAGAATAACCTAATGATAATTCCAGAAGCTGTCCCTGGTTTGATGCTCTGTAACCTACACCAACCAGTTCGAGTTCTTTCTTATAACCTTCAGAAACTCCAACAATCATATTATTGATAAGAGATCTTGATAAACCATGCAATGCTTTATCCTGTTTCTCTTCTGTTGCTCTCTCAATCACAACCTGATTACCTTCAACTTTAACGCTGATAGTTGGCTTAACGGTTTGTGACAATTCTCCTTTAGGGCCTTTTACAGTAATGTCGTTGTCTTTAACTGTTACTGTAACGCCTGCTGGTATATCTATCGGTGCTTTTCCTATTCTTGACATTGAAAATCCTCCTTAATTAATATACATAGCATAAGACTTCACCACCTATGCGCTTTGCACGGGCTTCCTTGTCAGTTACTACACCCTGCGATGTTGATAATATCGCAATTCCCAAACCATTTAACACCCGTGGTACTTCACGGTAACCAGTGTACTTACGTAAACCGGGACGGCTAACACGCTTAATTGCTTTAATCGCGTTTACCTTTGTTTCCGGATCGTATTTGAGGGCGATTTTAATTACACCCTGCAAACCATCATCTATAAACTTGTAGTTTAAGATGTAACCTTTGTCGTATAAAATCTTGGTCATCTCCCTCTTCAGGTTAGATCCCGGGATTTCTACAACCCTGTGTTTTGCGTTAATCGCATTCCTGATTCTTGTCAGGAAATCTGCTATTGAATCTGTCATACTACATTAAATTAAATTGATCCCAATCTATCAGGACAATATTTAACTAACTCTCATTTCTTATTTTACCAGCTTGCTTTTTTAACTCCCGGAATAAGTCCTGCGGCTGCCATTTCACGGAACTGAATCCTTGAAATACCAAACTGACGCATGTAACCTTTTGGACGTCCTGTCAATTTGCATCTGTTATGTAATCTTACGGGCGATGAATTTTTGGGAAGTTTCTGTAACCCCACATAATCGCCTTCGGCTTTAAGTCTTTCACGTTTTGCGGCATACTTTGCATTCATTTTTGCGCGTTTCACCTCACGTGCTTTCATTGATTCCTTAGCCATTGATCTGTCTCTTTATTATTTTTTCTTAAATGGTAAACCAAACTCTTTCAGTAAAGCAAATGCTTCCTCATCTGTTGCGGCGGAAGTCACAAAAGTAATATTCATACCGAGAATTTTGCTTATACTGTCGATATTAATTTCCGGAAAGATAATCTGTTCCTCGATACCGAGTGTATAATTACCTCTTCCGTCGAGTTTACTTTTAATACCCTGGAAGTCACGAATACGTGGTAAAGCCACGCGGATCAGTCTCTCCAGGAATTCATACATCTTTTCGCGACGTAAAGTTACCCTTACACCAATAGGCATCTTTTTCCTTAATTTAAAGTTAGAGATGTCCTTTGTTGAATAGGTAGGAACTGCTTTCTGACCGGTAATGGTGGTTAACTCAGCTACAGCAACATCAATAAGTTTTTTGTCGGCAATAGCTGCTCCCATCCCCATATTGATCACGATTTTCTCCAATTTAGGTACCTGCATAACGCTTTTGTACCCAAACTCTTCTTTTAATGCCGGTGTAATACGTTCGGCATAATCCTTTTTAAGTGCTACAGTATAGCTCATTACTTAATTTCCTCCCCAGATTTTTTAGAATAACGCACTAGTTTACCTTTGTCATTCAGACGGCGACCGATTCTGGTTGGATTACCTGAAGGATCTACGACATTAAGTTTGGAAATATTGACCGGGGCTTCTTTTTTAATGATTCCACCCTGAGGACTTTCGGCGTTTGGTTTTGTATGCTTTGAAACCATGTTCACACCTTCAACGATGGCACGGCCTTCTTTTACATTAACCTCAAGCACACGTCCTTTTTTTCCTTTATCTTCTCCAGAATTTACAAAAACTGTGTCGCCTTTTTTGATATGTAATTTCTTAGACATTGTCTTGCATTTAAATATTAAAGTACTTCAGGTGCCAGAGAAACAATTTTCATGTTTTTAGCTCTCACTTCACGGGCTACAGGGCCGAAAATACGACTCCCTCTCATTTCACCTGCATTATTAAGCAATACACATGCATTATCATCGAAGCGAATATATGAACCATCCTGACGACGCACCTCTTTTTTGGTTCTTACAATAATGGCTTTGCTTACTGTACCTTTTTTAAGGTCACTTGAAGGGATGGCACTTTTTACTGTAACAACAATGGTATCACCTACTGTGGCATAACGTTTTCCGGTTCCACCGAGAACGCGGATACAAAGCGCTTCCTTTGCACCACTGTTATCGGCTACTGTAAGTCTGCTTTCTTGCTGTATCATGATTACTTAGCTCTTTCGATTATTTCTACTAATCTCCATTTCTTTGTCTTACTCAATGGCCTGGTTTCCATAATTCTTACAGTGTCACCAATACCACAGGTATTTTCTTCGTCGTGTGCATGGTATTTTTTTGTTTTATTCACAAATTTACCATAGATGGGGTGTTTTTCTTTCCATTTTACAGCTACTACAACGGTCTTATCCATCTTGTCGCTAACAACAACACCAACACGCTCTTTTCGGATATTTCTTTTAACTTCTTCCATCAGTTAAACTATTTTACTTCGTTAATTTCACGCAGACGAAGCTCGGTCTTAATACGGGCTATGGTCTTGCGACTTTCTTTAATTTGTGATGGATTATCTAAAGGAGAAATGCTGTGGTTAATCTTCATTTTAGCAAGATTATCCACCTCTGTATCCAGTCGTTCCTGTAACTCCTTTGAATCTAGTTCTTTTAATTCCCTCGCTTTCATTTCTAACTAGTCATTTAATTTTGAACATAATCGCGGCGAACCACAAATTTTGTTGTAACAGGAAGCTTCTGAGCTGCAAGACGCAATGCCTCTTTAGCTACATCAAAAGGTACACCTTCAACTTCAATGATAATTCTACCTGGAGTAACCGGTGCAACAAAACCTTCCGGAGAACCCTTACCTTTACCCATCCTAACCTCTGCAGGCTTTTTAGTAATGGGTTTATCGGGGAATACACGTATCCATATCTGACCTTGTCTTTGCATGTAACGTGTAACAGCTACCCTTGCTGCTTCTATCTGACGTCCAGTAAGCCATTTTGATTGTAATGATTTGATTCCGAAAGAACCAAATGCCAGTTGGTTTCCCCTCTGGGCATTACCTTTCATCTTGCCTTTCTGCTGTCTTCTAAACTTTGTCTTTTTTGGTTGTAACATCGTTTTCTGATTTCAATAGTTAACGATTACTTTCTTTTTTTACGGAATTTACGTCCTCCGGTATTCTCTTTTGCCACAGTGAAATTTGGAGAAAGGTCTCTCTTACCATAAACTTCACCTTTACAGATCCATACCTTAATACCGATTAATCCCGTTTTAGTTAACGCTTCTGCCTGAGCAAAATCGACGTCAGCCCTGAAAGTATGCAAAGGTATACGGCCCTCCTTGTATGTTTCAGAGCGTGCCATCTCTGCACCATTTAAACGTCCTGAGATCTGAACTTTAATTCCTTCAGCGCCCATACGCATTGCTGATGCAATAGCCATTTTAATGGCACGACGATAAGCGATCCTTCCTTCGAGCTGGCGAGCTATGTTGTTTCCAACAATAATAGCATCTAATTCCGGACGCTTAACTTCAAATATATTAATCTGAACTTCTTTATCAGTAATTTTCTTAAGCTCCTCCTTCAGTTTATCAACTTCCTGACCACCTTTACCGATAATGATACCCGGACGGGCAGTACATACAGTTATCGTGATGAGCTTAAGGGTTCTTTCAATGACAATTTTTGAAACACTTGCCTTTGCCAGACGAGCATTGAGGTATTTACGGAGTTTTGTATCCTCTACAATCTTGTCACCGTAATCATTACCTCCGAACCAGTTTGAGTCCCAGCCTCTGATGATTCCTAACCTGTTACTTATCGGATTTACTTTCTGTCCCATTTGGCAATTAATTTTGTGTTTCTTTACTGTCGACTACTAAGGTAACGTGGTTTGAACGCTTCCTGATGCGGTAAGCTCTTCCCTGAGGAGCAGGACGCAGTCTTTTTAAAACTCTTCCTGAATCAACCATAACCTCTTTTACAAAAAGATTACTGTCCTCAACACGAACACCTTCATTTTTCTGTTCCCAGTTTGCGATAGCGGAACGGAGTAACTTCTCCATTCTGTTGGAAGCTTCTTTCGGTGAAAACCGCAGTACATCCAAAGCTTTGTTTACTTCCATACCACGGATCATATCGGCTACCAGCCTCATTTTCCTTGGAGAAGTAGGAACGTTGTTAAGCTTGGCAAAACTGACCTGCTTTTTCGCTTCCTTTATTTTTTCGGCTCTTATTCTTTTTCGTGCACCCATTTTCTCTGATTTTTACTAGTTATTGCGCTTACCTTTTTTTCTTATCAGCGCCATGACCTCTAAATGTACGAGTTGGAGCAAATTCTCCAAGTTTATGACCTACCATGTTTTCTGTAATATAAACCGGGATGAATTTATTACCGTTATGTACGGCAACTGTATGCCCTACAAAATCAGGAGATATCATCGAAGCACGTGCCCATGTTTTTACCACGGATTTTTTTCCGCTTTCGTTCATAGCCAGTACTTTTTTCTCCAGCTTATAATTAATATATGGTCCTTTTTTTAACGATCGGCTCATAACAAATTAATTAACTCTTTATTTTTTCCTTCTTTCAACAATATACTTCTCAGATGCCTTTTTCTTATCGCGGGTTTTATAACCTTTGGCAAGTACACCTTTTCTGGAACGTGGATGTCCTCCTGAGGAACGACCTTCACCACCACCCATCGGGTGATCTACAGGGTTCATTACAACACCACGTACTCTTGGTCTTCTTCCCTGCCAACGCGAACGACCCGCTTTTCCGGATCTTTCAAGTGCATGGTCTGAATTTCCAACGCTACCGATTGTAGCTTTACATGTTGTAAGGATCATTCTGGATTCTCCTGACGGCAGTTTAACAATTGCGTATTCACCATCTCTTGAGGTGAGCTGAGCAAATGTACCTGCTGAGCGAACTAATGCAGCTCCCTGGCCCGGACGCAACTCGATGTTATGAACTACGGTTCCCAAAGGAATTTTAGCAAGTGGCAAGGCATTACCGATTTCCGGCGCTGCATTTTCACCTGAGTTAAGAACCTGACCAACTTCAAGGCCATTGGGTGCAACAATATATCTTTTTTCACCATCGGCATAATACAGTAATGCAATACGAGCAGATCTGTTCGGATCGTACTCAATTGATTTTACTGTTGCCGGAACACCGTCTTTTTCTCTTTTGAAATCGATCACCCGGTATTTTCTCTTGTGTCCTCCTCCGATATAACGCATGGTCATTTTGCCGGTAGCATTACGACCACCCGATTTTGATATACCGGATACAAGAGATTTTTCTGGAACACTCGCGGTAATCGTATCGAATGCACCAATAATCTTATGTCTTTGCCCCGGTGTTACGGGCTTTAATTTACGTACAGCCATTTTATTTAAATATTGCTATAAAAATCAATTGTATCTCCATCTTTCAATGTAACCACTGCCTTTTTAAAAGCATTGGTTTTTCCTGATATTATGCCAGACTTGGTATAACGGCTTTTAAACTTACCGTTATAGTTCATTGTATTTACGTCAGTAACGGTAACGTCATACAATTCCTCGACAGCATCTTTTATCTGAAGCTTATTCGCTTTTTTATCGACCATAAACGCAAACCTGTTGAGTTTCTCACCAAGCTGCGTCATTTTTTCTGTAACGATAGGTTTTACAATAATTCCCATTTTTTTTTCTCCTATTCGTTAAACATTTTACCTATTTCTTCTACTACCGAAGCTGTCAACATTAAACATTTGCAATTCATAATACCGTAAGTATTTAACCCTGAAATAGTTGCAACTTTGGAATCCTGTAAATTGCGAGCCGACAAATATACATTTTTATTTACTTCAGGCAAAACCAGAAGTGACTTTTTATCAGCTACTTTGAGGTTTTCTTTCAATTCAATAAAGCTTTTTGTTTTAGGGGCTTCAAAAGCGAAGTCTTCCAAAACAATAATTTCATTGTTCTTAGCTTTATAAGTAAGTGCCGATTTACGGGCTAACCTCTTAAGTTTTTTGTTTAATTTGAACGCGTAGTCACGTGGCTGTGGACCGAATACTCTACCACCACCAACAAACACCGGTGATTTAATGCTACCTGCACGCGCTGTACCGGTACCTTTCTGGCGTTTGATTTTACGTGTACTTCCGGTTATTTCACCTCTCTCTTTCGATTTGTGTGTACCCTGACGCTGGTTTGCCAAATACTGTTTAACATCCAGATAGATGGCATGATCGTTAGGTTCAACACCGAAAACCGAATCAGCAAGTTCTATTTTCTTGCCAGTATCTTCACCTTTAATATTATATACTGCGAGTTTCATTACTGATCAATTATTACAAATGAACCTTTAGCACCTGGTAAAGAACCTTTCACTACAATAAGATTCTTTTCCGGGATAACTTTTAACACTCTCAGGTTTTGAATGGTTACTGCATCACTACCTTTCTGACCAGCCATGCGCATACCTTTAAAAACACGTGACGGGTAAGATGAAGCACCAATAGAACCCGGAGCTCTCAGCCTGTTATGCTGACCGTGAGTGGACTGTCCCACACCGCCGAATCCATGACGCTTAACAACTCCCTGGAAACCTTTTCCTTTAGAGGTTCCGGTAACATCAACCCAACTGTTTTCCTGAAATACGTCAACAGTAATTACATCACCCAAATTTATATCCCCGTTGAATGTCTTAAATTCATGATAGGTTTTCTTTGGCGACGTTTTGGCTTTTTTCACATGTCCGAGTTCCGGTTTTGTAGCCGACTTTTCCTTTTTGTCGGCAAAACCCAGCTGGATTGCTTTATAGCCATCATTCTCAACTGTCTTTACTTGTGTTACGACACAAGGGCCAGCTTCGATAACAGTGCATGGAATATTTTTTCCCTCGGCACTGAAAACGGAAGTCATTCCGATTTTTTTTCCAATAATTCCTGGCATTGTAAAAACTTTTTAATTTATCACACTTTAATTTCAACCTCAACACCACTTGGCAACTCAAGTTTCATGAGTGCGTCAATAGTTTTGGCCGTTGAGCTGTAAATATCAATAAGCCTTTTGTATGAGCTTAATTGAAACTGTTCACGCGACTTTTTGTTAACGAAAGTCGAGCGTAAAACTGTAAATACTTTTTTGTGCGTTGGAAGTGGAATTGGACCACTCACAACTGCACCTGTTGTTTTTACAGTTTTAACGATCTTTTCAGCAGACTTGTCCACCAGATTGTGATCGTAAGATTTCAGTTTGATCCTGATTTTCTGACTCATGGTTATGTTTTATTATAATAACTCTACTTTTCCTTTTGCTTCAGCCACAACTTCTTTTGCAATAGAAGCAGACACTGTTTCATAATGTGAGAATTCCATTGTAGAAGTTGCTCTACCCGATGAAATGGTACGCAATGCAGTTACATAACCGAACATTTCAGCCAAAGGAACTTTAGCTTTTACAACACGTGCACCGGAACGGTTAGACTCCATACCTTCCACCTGACCCCTTCTCTTGTTGAGGTCACCAATGATATCACCCATATATTCTTCAGGTGTAACAACTTCGATCTTCATGACCGGTTCCAGCAATACCGGTTTTGCTTTAGCACTGGCATGTTTGAATGCCTGAACGCCGCAAATTTCAAACGATAACTGGTCTGAATCCACAGGGTGGAATGAACCATCATAAAGAACAACCTTAATTCTTTCTACAGGGAATCCGGCTAATACACCATTTGACATGGCTGTTTTAAACCCTTTTTCCACAGATGGAATGAATTCTTTAGGAATGTTACCTCCTTTTATCTCATCTACAAACTGTAATGAACCCTCAAAATCAGGATCGGCAGGTCCTACTTTCACCAAAATATCGGCAAACTTACCACGACCACCTGACTGCTTTTTAAATACTTCTCTGATATCAACAGTCTGTGAAATATTTTCTTTGTATGCAACCTGAGGTTTACCCTGGTTACACTCCACTTTAAATTCGCGTCTTAAACGGTCGATGATAATTTCCAGATGTAATTCACCCATACCGGAAATTACAGTCTGACCTGAATCCTCGTCAGTTTTCACACGGAATGTCGGATCTTCTTCTGCCAGTTTAGCCAAACCGGTAGATAACCGGTCAAGGTCTTTCTGCGATTTCGGTTCAACCGCTATACCAATTACCGGCTCTGGGAACTCCATAGATTCCAGGGCGATCTTATGTTTTTCATCACATAATGTATCACCGGTTCTGATATCCTTAAATCCTACGCCGGCACCGATATCACCTGCAGCAATTTCTTCACGTGGATTTTGCTTATTAGAGTGCATCTGGTAAAGACGAGAGATCCTTTCCTTCTTGCCTGAACGTGAGTTGTAAATGTAAGAACCTGCATCAATTTTTCCGGAGTATACACGGAAAAAGCACAGACGACCTACATATGGGTCTGTTGCAATTTTAAATGCCAGAGCAGCAGTCGGTTCTGTTACATCCGGCTGACGAACGAGTGTTTTTTCCGGATCATCAGGATCTGTTCCTGTAGCACTACCATTGTCAAGCGGACTTGGAAGGTATGCGATAACAGCATCCAGTAAACGCTGAACACCTTTGTTTTTAAAGGCTGATCCGCAAAGCATCGGAACAATGGTCATATCGATGGTTGCTTTACGTATTACGCCCAGCAGTTCATCCTTACCAATTGAATCCGGATCTTCGAAGAATCTTTCGAGCAGTGCATCATCGTATTCCGCAACTGCCTCAATCAGCTTTTCGCGCCATTCTGCAGCTTCGTCGAGCATATCTGCAGGAATATCCTGCAGCTCATAACGGGCTCCAAGTGCCTCATCGTCGAACCATACAATTGCTTTATTCTCGATAAGGTCAATTACACCTTTAAAGTTTTCTTCAGCTCCGATTGGAATCTGTAACGGTACCGGATTTGCACCCAGCACTTCACGGACCTGAGTTACGACTTCGTAAAAATCAGCACCTGAACGGTCCATCTTATTTACGAAACCAATTCTTGGAACGTGATATTTATCAGCCTGACGCCATACGGTTTCAGACTGTGGTTCAACACCTCCAACAGCACAAAACAATGCCACTGCACCGTCAAGTACCCTTAAAGAACGTTCAACCTCAACGGTGAAGTCAACGTGCCCCGGGGTGTCAATAATATTAATTTTGTATTCTTCGTTATCGTACTTCCAGAAACAGGTAGTCGCAGCAGATGTAATGGTAATACCTCTCTCCTGCTCCTGCTCCATCCAGTCCATTGTAGCGGCACCATCATGCACCTCTCCAATCTTATGGGTTATACCGGTATAAAAAAGAATACGCTCGGTAGTAGTTGTTTTACCGGCGTCGATATGCGCCATGATACCGATATTCCTTCTGTATTTCAAATCTCCTTGTGCCATTTCTTTTTAATTGTTAACCGTTTCTTATCGTTTATAATTAAAATCTAAAGAACGCAAATGCACGGTTAGCTTCTGCCATTTTATGAGTATCCTCTTTCTTTTTAAATGCTCCACCTTCCTCGTTATATGCAGCAACAATTTCTGCAGCCATTTTTTCGGCCATAGATCTCCCGCTCCTTTTCTGTGAAAAAAGGATCAGATTTTTCATTGCTATAGAAAGTTTTCTGTCTGGACGAATTTCGGTTGGAACCTGGAATGTTGCACCACCAACACGGCGGCTTTTCACCTCTACCTGAGGTGTAATGTTTTCGAGGGCTTGCTTCCAGATATCGAGAGGAGATTTCTCTTCGTTGGAAAGTTTTTCTTTTACTGTATCAAGTGCAGAATAGAAGATTTTATAGGCTACACTTTTTTTACCATCCTTCATGAGGTTGTTAACAAAGCGGGTTACCATAACATCGCCGTATACCGGATCAGGTAACAGCACCCTTTTTTTAGGTTTTGCTTTTCTCATTTTCCTCTAAATTAATTTCAATTTAAATTGGGTTGCCTTGTGAGTCAGTCTTCAACAGTTTCGTTAAACTATTTACTCAACCAAGCTAAAATTTACTAAATCCTATTTTTTAGGTTTTTTAGTACCATATTTTGAACGTCTCTGATTACGGCCTTCTACTCCAGCTGTATCAAGAGCACCTCTGATAAGGTGATACCTAACACCCGGTAAGTCTTTAACCCTACCACCACGCACAAGAACAATAGAGTGTTCCTGTAAATTGTGTCCTTCTCCTGGAATATATGCGTTAACCTCTTTTCCGTTTGTTAACCTTACCCTTGCAACTTTACGCATCGCTGAGTTTGGTTTCTTTGGAGTAGTGGTATATACCCTAACGCAAACACCCCTTCTTTGAGGACAGGAATCAAGCGCACGCGACTTGCTTTTCTCCTCAATCTGAGTACGTCCTTTTCTTACTAATTGTTGAATTGTAGGCATTTATACACTAATTTTAATATTATACGTCTATAAAACGGGCTGCAAAGATAGAGTTTTTTTAGAAAAAACAATAATCTCATTCTTCTTTTTTACCCATTAATTTTTCAGCCGGGCAAAAGTAATAATTAAACTCTAATGTACAAGCGTTTATTGAATTAAAGATTTAAGTTATAGAACACAAGATTAAAGACGTAAGATAAAAGATGTAAAATGGGGGTATTAGTGACCGATAATGTAAAAAACGACCAGAAAAATGAAGTCTGTCAATAGGTTTCAAAGAATCCTCCACCCCAATAATTCCGATAGCTACCAGAAGGGACACCTCCTTTTTCAAAGCAGGACCTGTCTTGATTCCTGTGTCTTGATTCCTGTGTCTTGAATCTTGTGTCTGATAATTAAAACTTATCCTTATCGTAGTCGTATTTATGAAGAATATGTCCCATTCTGTCCCGCTTGGTTTTCATGTAAAACTCGTTGTATTTATTGGGTTTGACTTCCAGCGGAATGTTTTCAACGATCTCAAGTCCGAACGCCTGAAGTCCAATGCGTTTTACGGGATTATTTGTCATCAGTTTCATCTTTCTCACACCGAGGTCGCGCAGAATCTGTGCTCCCACGCCATAATCCCTCTCATCGGGATCAAATCCCAGATGGACATTGGCTTCTACCGTGTCCAGGCCTTGTTCCTGAAGCTTATAGGCTTTGATTTTATTCATCAGCCCTATGCCACGTCCTTCCTGGTTCATGTACACAAGAATTCCCTTCCCGGCTCTTTCAATGGTCTGCATGGCAATATGCAGCTGCTCTCCGCATTCACACCGAAGGGATCCAAAAATATCTCCGGTTACGCATGAAGAATGCACCCTGACAAGCACCGGTTCATCTTCGGTCCATTCACCCTTAATCAGCGCAATATGCTCCTGCCCGTTCGACTTCTGCATAAAGGGGATGAGTTTAAAAATGCCGTAATTTGTCGGCATCTGTACTTCCTCTCCACGTTCAATCAGACATTCATTCTGCAAGCGAAATGCAATCAGATCTTTGATGGATATCAGCTTCAGATCGAACTTTTCAGCAACCTTTACCAGATCCGGAAGACGTGCCATTGTACCGTCGTCGTTCATTATTTCAACCAAAACCCCAGCAGGCTGGAGTCCCGCCATTCTGGTCAGATCAACGGCTGCCTCGGTGTGACCTGCCCTGCGAAGCACACCTTTGGTTTTGGCACGAAGTGGAAATATATGTCCTGGTCTTGCCAGTTCTTCAGGTCTTGTAGCGGGTGATGCCAAAGCAGCAATCGTTTTGGCCCGATCAGATGCTGAGATGCCGGTGGTACATCCATCTCCAATTTTATCTACCGACACGGTAAAAGCTGTTTCATGTATGGCATTACTTTTACCCACCATCATATCCAGGTTCAAATCATTACATCTTTCTTCGGGCAGTGCCACACAAATAAGCCCCCTGCCATGAATGGTCATGAAATTTACAATTTCAGGCGTAATCTTATCTGCTGCGCAGATAAAGTCGCCTTCATTCTCCCTGTCCTCATCATCCACAACGATCACAAGTTTTCCCTCACGAATTGCCGCAACGGCATCTTCAATCGGATCCAACCTGAAAGTATCCTCGCTCATTTTTTATTTTTTTTAAAAATCTTCTTAATGAATAAATAGTAGTTCTCCACATTCATAATAACTGAATCGCTGGTAGCCTGCCGGGTAAGAAATATGCCGATAGGCAGCAATATCATTGTACTCAGCCAGGCACCAAGATAAGCTGAGTGCCCTCCGTTCACCGTTAAATGACGCCCAAAATTATCAATGATATAATAGAGTACAAAGAAAAATACCGATAAAACAACGGGCAGTCCCAATCCACCCTTCCGGACAATAGCCCCCAGGGGCGCTCCGATAAAAAACATGATAAGACTAAGTAAGGCCAGCGAAAGCCTGTTATTCAGCTCAAAAAGATGCCTTCGTGTGTTATACATAATATTCTCCTCCTCCCTGTCGCGTTCCATGATATCATTCTTGACTTTTCTGGCAGATTGTAAGGCAAAATTTATCGTACTTTCCTGTTCCCTTTTCCCCATCATCACAAACAGGCTATCCAGATTATAACTGGTATTATTGCCATGCGGATTAATAATGTTTTTAGCCCTGTTATCCGGAATATTCTTATGGTATGCAAACTTAATCTTTGATTTATAAAACAATTCTGCACGCTCATTGTCCATATTAACCAATGAATCGTAGGACTCAGCCAGTTGCGAATAGTTTTTACTGAAATACTGGTTCTTGGCGGCATCTTCACTGCTTTTTTTGAAATTTTCATCGATTTCAAACAGAACCGTTTGTTTCTGGAATGTATCCCGCCTGAACGGAGCAGGGTATTCGTCGTTTTTAGAACGCTTGTTTTTTTCCTGACGTACTTCACCATAGGTCTTACCGTCAAAAAGAGTGAGAATTAAATGGCGTTTATCATCTGTTGTTTCCATTAATCCGGAATCGGCCCTGGTAACCGTTGGTTCATTATTATCCCTCTGGTCGTAGATCATAACATTATGAAGCATGCCGGTTTTTATATCTTTATCACCGATCCTGACAGTCAAACCCGGAATATCGGTATTAAAAACTTCATTTTTGAATGATAACTCCGGCTTCGCTCTCTTAATATCATAAATCAGCACCCGCATTTTCCGGAATGCCTCAGGATAAACATCGTTGTTAAAATACAACATGGCCACACTGATAAAAGTAACCAGTATAATGACCGGGGTCATTGCACGAAACAAAGATACTCCAGCCGCTTTTATAGAGAGTAGTTCCAGCTTTTCCCCCATACTTCCAAAGGTCATTAAAGAAGCAAGCAGAACCGAAAGGGGTACGCTTCTGGGTAATAGGGTCAGAATAGCCTGAAATACAAATTCAAGCACCACCATTGTATCAAGTCCTTTTCCTACAAGATCATCAACATACAGCCACAGGAACTGCATGAATAACACAAAAATAGACACAAAGAATGTGGCAATAAGTGGTCCGAAGAATTTTTTAAGAATATAGACGTAAAGCCTTTTCATTATTCCAAATTTCAGAGCGCAAAATTAATAATTAAAGCGGTGTAAAAAAACAAGCAGGCTCATCTAAGACGAACCTGCCTGTTAAATATTGTGTACTAATGTATTATATTCCTAAATTATGCTTTAGTTTATCGACCTGTGTATCCCAAAGTTCTTTGGCATCACTCACTTCTTCCTTCTCCGCAAAGTCTGTAATTACCAGGGCTACTTCATTGGTAAGTTCATCTGTTGTCAGCTTGAATTCAAAGTAGGTTTTGGGATCTTCATCCTCTGTCCACTTAAAACGGGCAAAAACATTGGTTCGTTTGGCGATGAGCTCGGCCACCTGTTCGGCACCGTCCCAGAAAAATGTATATGTTTTACCATTAATATTAACGTCGTCAGCAAACCAGTCTGACAATCCGCTTGGAGTACTTAGCATGGGGTAAATGACGCTAATTGACGCATTAACTATGTATTCCTGCTCAAATCTTACTTTTTGTTCCATTAATAATTAATTAATCAGTGGCGGAATATAGAACTTTTTTTTCAGTAAACAAAACACATGAAAGTTTTACAGAACGGGAAGGGCCTAAATAAATCACATGTTTTATAACAATGTTTTTAAATACATCGCCCTCAAATTATAATTCCTTGGATTTGAATGAAATATTGAATAATTTGCCGGCTGCTTGAAAAAGTACATGTAAAATTTCTAATCTATAAATTCACTATCCCATGAAAGTTTATAAATCGGATGAAATTAAAAACTTCTCTTTGCTGGGCAATTCCGGCTCTGGGAAAACCACCCTTGCAGAAGCCATGCTGTATGAGGGTGGAGTAATTAAACGCAGAGGCACAATAGCAGGAAAGAATACCGTTTCGGATTATTTTCCTGTGGAGCACGACTATGAATACTCGGTGTTCTCAACGGTTCTGTACACAGAATGGCAAAACATGAAATTGAATTTCATTGACTGTCCCGGCTCTGATGATTTTATTGGTGGAGTCGTTACGTCTCTTAATGTAACTGATACTGCATTAATGGTTATTAATGCACAAAATGGTGTGGAAGTTGGTACAGAAAACCACTTCAGATACACGCAGGAAGAAAAAAAACCTGTGATCTTTGTTGTAAATCAGCTTGATCATGAAAAAGCGGATTTTGACAAGACCCTGGATTCCCTTAAAACACAGTTCGGTTCAAAAGTTGTGGTAGTACAATATCCTGTAGCTACAGGCACAGGATTTAACGCCCTTGTTGACGTACTGAAAATGAAAATGTACAAATGGGGTCCTGACGGAGGGACACCTGAGATTCTTGATGTACCGGACGATCAGAAAGCCAGGGCCGAAGAACTACACAATACGCTGGTAGAAGCAGCAGCTGAAAATGATGAGGCTTTGATGGAGTTGTATTTCGAAGAAGGCTCTCTTAACGAGGATCAGATGAGGGAAGGCATACATAAAGGGCTCATCATGCGTGATATTTTTCCGGTATTCTGCGTTTCGGCAGGAAAAGATATGGGAACCCGACGCTTATTGGAATTCCTGAGGAATGTTGTCCCTCTGGTGTCAGAAATGCCAAAACCCCAGACCAGTAAGGGCGAAGATATCAATTGTGATGTTAACGGACCTACTTCACTTTTTGTATTTAAAACATCAATTGAACCGCACCTTGGTGAAGTTTCCTATTTCAAGGTCCTTTCCGGAAAAGTAGCTGAAGGTGACGACCTGATAAATGTTAACAGAGGTTCAAAAGAACGCCTTTCACAGCTGTATTGTGTTGCCGGTCAGACCAGAAACAAAGTCAGCGAACTACAGGCTGGTGATATAGGTGCTACCGTAAAACTGAAAGAAACAAGAACCAATCATACCCTCAATGCCAAAGGAACTGAAATTAAACTCAGTGCCATCCATTATCCCAATCCCAAATACAGGGTTGCAGTAAAGGCAGAGAATGAATCGGATGATGAAAAACTGGGTGAAATTCTGCAACGGATGCATGAGGAAGACCCAACCATCGTTATTGAATACTCCAAGGAACTGAAACAGGTTATCATCCACGGTCAGGGTGAGTTCCATCTGAAAACACTGAAATGGCGAATTGAAAATAACGATAAACTGATCATCAGGTTTATCGACCCGAAAATTCCTTACAGAGAAACCATTACCAAAGCTTCACGTGCAGATTACCGACACAAGAAGCAGTCAGGTGGTGCCGGACAGTTTGGCGAAGTACATTTAATTATTGAACCATACGAAGAAGGCATGCCGGAACCAACCATGTATAAGTTTAACGGTCAGGAATTCAAACTCAACGTCAGGGATAAGAATGAAATCCCGCTGGCCTGGGGTGGTAAACTGGTATTCTATAACTGTATTGTAGGTGGTGCCATTGACGCCCGTTTCCTTCCTGCCATCCTAAAGGGAATCATGGAACGTATGGAGACCGGACCGTTGACAGGTTCTTATGCAAGGGATATCCGGGTTTGTATTTACGATGGTAAAATGCACCCGGTTGACTCGAACGAAATATCATTTAAACTGGCCGGAAGAAATGCCTTCAGCATGGCATTTAAAAATGCAGGACCAAAAATTCTTGAGCCTGTTTATGATGTTACTGTGTGGGTTCCTTCTGACAGAATGGGAGATGTAATGAGTGACCTTCAGGGACGTCGTGGTATGATCATGGGCATGGAAAGTGAAAAAGGGTTTGAAAAGCTCAGTGCAAAAGTACCGTTAAAGGAAATGAACTCATACTCAACGTCTTTAAGCTCAAATTCAGGTGGCCGCGCACGCTACACCATGGAATTTGCAAGCTATGAAAAGGTACCTCCTGAGGTACAGGATATTCTTCTCAAGGAATATGAAGAATCAGAAGACGAAGATTAATCTGCTTAATTTTTTATTGTCACAAAGAGCTTCCCATGCCGGGAAGCTCTTTGTCGTAAATAGATCATTATTTGTTTGTTAATTATTATAAAAAACCTTTGGCACAGACAATAATATATATGTATAAAAGTTGTTTTTTAAGATTAAATATTACTTTTGCAGGAGCATAAAAAACTGCAAAAAGTATAGTAAAAACAGACAAATGAACAGGTTGATTTTTGTAATAATTGTTTGGATATCTTTTTGCAGTATTGGTTTTGGGCAGTACAGGTTGGCTGTAGGTGGTGCCTATGGAGGTAATTTTTATCTGGGTGACGGAAATCCCAGTTATCCTTTTTTGCAGGTGCAGGATCAGTACGGAGGTTTGGTACGGATTCTTCTGACACCGCGTTATGCACTTAAGGTGAATGGTTACTACGGCACCTTAAATGGGTCAACAAAATACTCATCCAACTATTTACCGCACGATGCCAGTTATGCATTTTCAAAGAAATTCTGGGATATGGGACTTAACCTGGAGTATAATTTCTTTCCTTTGAGCAGTGCCAAAGGTGAAACCAATTATGACTTCACACCATATATCTTTACAGGATTTGGCATGACCCTTTTGACGGGCGGTAATAACGGAATGGTTGTTGCACCGCACCTGCCGTTTGGCGGAGGTGTAAAGTGGAAGGTTTTGGAAAACCTTACTCTGGGAGCGGAGATAGGAATGCGAAAAATGTTTACAGACGAATTAGATACATACAGTACCGGTGATGTTTTAAATGATCCGTATAATCTTAACGGATCTTCTGTTATAAACAACGATTATTACACCTGTTTTGGCATTTTTGCCACAATAAGTATCTTTAAACACAAATGGCGTTGTGGCAGTGGTTCATATAACTAAACATGAAAAAGGAAGAATCATACAAAGACAAAATTAACCTGGACAATCTACCCAGACACATTGCAATCATAATGGATGGTAATGGTCGCTGGGCAAAAAAGAACGGTACAGACAGAATTTTCGGACATAAAGAAGGGTTGGAGAGTGTAAAAACCATTACGGAAGCCGCCGCGGAACTTAATCTGGGTTACCTCACCCTGTATGCTTTTTCAACAGAAAACTGGGGAAGACCTTCGGATGAAGTGAATGCACTGATGGAACTGCTGGTAAACGGTATTGATACAGAAATTGAAAATTTAGTCAAAAATAACATAAAACTTTCTACTATCGGGTGTAACGAAATGCTCCCTCAGCACGTTTACAAGAAAGTAGAAAATGCTTTGAAAGCAACATCAAAAAATACCGGATTGGTTTTAACCATTGCGCTGAGCTATAGTTCAAGGTGGGAAATCGTGCACGCCACGCAGAAACTGGTTAAAGATGCACTGGATGGTAAATTCAGTGCAGAACAGATCGATGATACGCTTTTGGAAAGTTATCTCACAACAAATGGCATGCCTGATCCCGAGCTTCTGATCAGGACAAGTGGAGAACTGCGGGTAAGTAACTTTTTACTTTGGCAGGTTGCCTATTCCGAATTCTACTTCACTGATATCAACTGGCCTGATTTCAAAAAAGAGGAGTTTTACAAGGCTATCTATGAATACCAGAAAAGAGAAAGACGATTTGGAAAAACCAGTGAACAAATAGCTCAAGGAAACACAAAGTAGATTATGATTAAACGCACTATACTGTTATCACTTGCATTTTTATGTATTATTTCAGGTTTGTTTGCCCAGACATCGGTTAAACCTGAAATTTATTACTCAGCTCCCCGGAAATACACCATTGGAGGGATCACCGTTACCGGAATTAAACATTACGAGGAAAATCTTCTTATTGCTTATTCCGGACTGTCCGTAGGAAGTGAAGTATCCATTCCGGGTGATGACATTACTTCTGCCATTAAAAAATTCTGGAAACAGGGCCTTTTTTCAGATGTCACAATAACTGCTGACAGTATTGTAAATGATAAAGTTTACCTTAATATCCAGCTTCAGGAACGCCCAAGGCTATCGGTTATCAATTACCACGGTTTGAAGAAAAGTGAAATTACCGACCTGGAAGAAAAAATCAGCATGATAAAAGGTGCCCAGGTGACACCAAACCTTATCAACAACACCCAAAAAGTAATAAAGAACCATTTCGTTGAAAAAGGATTTCACAACACGACCGTCACCATTCATCAGAAGGATGACCTGAACGCTGAAAACCAGGTGATCATTGACATCTTTGTCGACAAAAAGGAAAAAGTGAAGATCGCTAATTTTATTGTTGATGGAAACGAAGCCATGACCTTCAATAAGATTAACCGTGTAATGAAGAAGACCAATGAAAAGAATAAACTGAGAAACTTCTTCAGAACCAAAAAATTTATCACTGAACAGTATGATGAGGATAAAGTAAAACTCATTGATAAATATAATGAACTGGGTTACCGCGATGCGATTATAGACGTAGACAGCATTTATCCCGGTGAGGAAGAAAATACAGTTAACGTATATATTAAGGTGGATGAAGGTGACAAGTACTATTTCAGAAATCTGTCATGGGTGGGAAATACGAAATACACATCCGAACAGCTGGCACAACAGCTTCGTATTAAAAAAGGTGATGTGTATAATCAGAAACTGCTGAATGAACGCCTGAATACTGACGATGACGCGATCAGTAACTTATACCTCGATAACGGCTATCTGTTTTTTAACCTTACACCTGTGGAAGTGATGGTTGATAATGATTCCATTGACCTTGAGTTCAGGATGATGGAGGGTACCCAGGCTACTGTAAACAAGGTCATCATCAATGGAAATGACAGAACACACGAACAGGTTGCCCGACGTGAATTAAGGGTTAAACCGGGACAGTTGTTTTCAAAAGACAATATTATCCGTTCGGTAAGGGAACTGGCTCAAATTGGGCAGTTTGACCCGGAACGCATTGAACCGATTCCAAAGCCAAACCCGGAAGACGGTACGGTTGATATCGTATTTAACCTGACTGAAAAGGCAACCGACCAGGTTGAATTAAGCGGTGGTTGGGGAGCCGGAATGTTTGTGGGAACACTCGGACTCTCTTTTAACAACTTCTCTATCAGAAACATTTTCAATAAAGAGACATATCATCCGTTACCATCCGGAGATGGACAGACCTTAAGTTTAAGAGCTCAAACAAACGGAAGAATATATCAGTCCTACAGTTTGTCGTTTAACGAACCATGGCTGGGCGGTAAGAAACCAAATTCCTTATCCGTTTCGATGTATCACTCGGTTCAAACCGACCTGAGTGCAGCTTACAGCGCTTACAGCAATCCATACTATGGCGGATATGGCAGTTATGGCTACGGATCATCCTATTACGGAGGCTACGGCGGATATGGTTATGGAAATACAGATTACGGAGGGTACAGTACACTTGAGGACTATTTCCGTAACTCGGAAGCATCAAAACATATGTATGTAACCGGTGCATCTGCTGGTTTAGGCCGAAGGTTAAACTGGCCTGACGACTTCTTTACCCTGTACAATGAATTATCGTATCAGCGTTACGATATTAAAGACTGGTATTACAGTTCATTCGGATTTAAAAACGGAATTTCAAATGTTCTGAGTTTCAATACGACATTATCCAGAAACTCCATTGATAATCCTATATTTACCAGAACAGGATCACAGTATTCGTTTTCTGTTCAGTTAACACCACCCTATTCACTGTTTTCAAATACAGACTTTAAAGCAGTATCGGATCTGGCAAATGGTGTTACAACAGACGATCCTGCAGTACTGGAAGCCAATGCACAGATACTTAACAGGTATGTTGAATACCATAAATGGAAATTCAAAGGAGCCAATTTTACGCCACTTACAAAAGACATGAAACTGATTCTTATGGCTAAGGCAGAATTCGGATATCTTGGTTATTACAACAAATACAAGACATCGCCATTTGAAAAATTCCGGGTTGGTGGAGATGGCATGTCCGGTTACAGTTTATATGGCTCAGAAACCATAGCCCTGCGAGGTTATGAAAACGGCTCACTCACACCGATTGAATATTATTCTTCAGGAAGTGCAAAAGAAAACGGAAATATGTACGTAAAATATACTGCAGAATTAAGATATCCGTTAGTACTGGAAACATCATCCACCATTTTTGCACTGGCTTTTCTTGAAGCAGGTAATGCTTGGAGCGACTGGAAGAATTTTAATCCTTTCACCGTAAAACGATCGGCAGGTGTTGGTGTTCGTATATTCCTCCCGATGTTTGGATTGATGGGTATTGACTGGGGATACGGTTTCGACAATGATGCAAGCGGACAAAAGGGTGCCAGTCAGTTCCATTTCGTTATAGGACAGCAGTTTTAGAGTTTGGCAGGGTTTTTGTTTTGAACCAGAGAAAACAGATGATTATGAAAAAAATAACAGTAGCAATTTTTGCAATACTTTTAACAGCAGCTTCAGCATCTGCTCAAAAGTTTGCGTTCATCGACAGCGAATATATACTGAAAAATATTCCGGCGTATGAATCGGCACAGGACCAGTTGGATCAGGCTTCAACAAAATGGCAACAGGAAGTGGAAACCATGATGAATGAAGTTAAAACCATGTATCAGAATTACCAGAATGAACTGGTGTTTCTTTCTGAGGAAATGAAGGTAAAACGTGAAAATGAAATTATAGAGCGTGAAAAAGAATCTCAGGAACTGAAGCGTAAGTATTTCGGCCCCGAAGGTGAACTCTTTAAAAAACGCGAAAGCCTTATCAAGCCAATTCAGGATGAGCTTTACAATGCCGTAAAAGAGGTGGCTGATGAACGCGGTTATGATGCTATATTTGATAAATCAACAAGCAATAACCTGATCTATTCCAACTCCAAAAACGACATCAGTGATATCGTACTGGATAAACTAGGTTATTCCAAATAATTTGTTACTTTTGCCACGTTAAATTAAAAAGAATCATATGAAACGATTGACTTCAATCTTATTTGCTTTAACCATATTATTATCCACTACAGCTTTTGCTCAGGATTTTAAATTCGGACATATAAACTCTCAGGAACTGCTTGCTCAGCTACCGGACAGAAATGCAGCACAGACTGAGATTGAAGCATACGCCTCGAAACTGGAAGAACAGCAGAAATCCATGGAAGATGAGCTGAACAATAAATATGAAGACTATCTTGCAAAAAGAGATACTTATACTGATCTGATAAAAGCCACAAAGGAAAAGGAGCTGCAACAACTTCAGCAACAGATTACAACCTTTAACCAGGTAGCTATGCAGGACCTTCAGCAGAAAGAAGCAGATTTGATTAAACCAATTATTGATAAAGTGCAGAAAGCCATTGATGAAGTTGGAAAAGAAAACGGTTTTACTTACATTTTCGATTTATCAAACAGAACAGTTCTTTATCATTCTACACAAAGTGTAGATGTTACACCTCTTGTGAAAAAGAAACTTGGTGTAGTGCAGTAAATTTTAATGAAAAAATATGCAAAGGTGCTTTTTTAAAGCACCTTTTTTATTACATTTGCATCCGCATTTAAGAAAATCTGAGTCGTCAGATTTTAACTAAAAGCCCGGATGGCGCCCCGAAGTATCGGGAGGTAGACACGCCGGAAAGAAAATATAAATGCCCAGATGGCGAAATCGGTAGACGCGCTAGTTTCAGGGACTAGTGTTCGCAAGGACGTGCAGGTTCGAGTCCTGTTCTGGGCACAAAGAAGCTCTCACATTAGTGGGGGCTTTTTTTATGTGGATACTTGAACAGGACGAGAAGTGAAGCGTAGCGGAATCCCGATGAACGGAGTGACGTCGGGAAGTCCTGTTCCGGTGACAAGAAGCTCTCACATTAGTGGGGGCTTTTTTTATGTGGATACTTGAACAGGACGAGAAGTGAAGCGTAGCGGAATCCCGATGAACGGAGTGACGTCGGGAAGTCCTTTTCCAGGCACTAAGAAGCTCTCACATTTGTGAGGGCTTTTTTTATGTGGATACTTGAACAGGACGAGAAGTGAAGCGTAGCGAAATCCCGATGAACGGAGTGACGTCGGGAAGTTCTGTTCCGGGCACAAAGAAGCTCTCACATTAGTGGGGGCTTTTTTTATGTGTATACTTGGACAGGACGAGAAGTGAAGCGTAGCGGAATCCCGATGGACGGAGTGACGTCAGGAAGTCCTGTTCCGGGCACAAAGAAGCTCTCACATTAGTGGGGGCTTTTTTATGTACATACTGAACAGGACGAGAAGTGAAGCGTAGCGGAATCCCGATGAACGGAGTGACGTCGGGAAGTCCTTTTCCAGGCACTAAGAAGCTCTCACATTTGTGAGGGCTTTTTTTATGTGGATACTTGAACAGGACGAGAAGTGAAGCGTAGCGAAATCCCGATGAACGGAGTGACGTCGGGAAGTTCTGTCCCGGTGACAAATAAGCTCTCACATTAGTGGGGGCTTTTTTTATGTGGATACTTGAAAAGGAGAATCATAAAGGCAATCGTAGAGACGCGATGAATCGCGTCTCTACGACAATAGCTGCAATTCAGATTCTATAAAATAAAACAGGGAATATGTCTTGCAAGCCTGTTAGTTCATTTATCCTTACTTCACCTCTGTTAAACTTTTTATTAAATCAATCTCCTGCTGACTATACACGGAACCATCCTTCCGGAATATATCATGAAACCATACCTCAGGTTCACTGCCATCGGGAACCGGCGTGTTCCACGCATAGATTGTATTTGTTTTTCCGGACACTAATCCCCAGTTAATAGCACCAATATTCTGCTCTTTTAATTCAGGCATCACATCAATAAAATTGCTTCCATTGGTACGTGCCATATATTCTGTGCATATCAATGGTCTGCCATAAGTTTTAAGCGTATCAATCGCGGCCTGATGCTTGTCCATAGTTTCGTAGTTATGGTAGGTTATAATATCACTGTGCTCAACCTGAAACTTATTCAGCTCCTTTAAGCTATAGAGCCATACGCCGGCTGTTAAGGGCTGCGATGGATTGACTTCACGTCCCCATTCAAAAACTTTCTCCAGAAGATTCATAGATCGGTTGCCCCAACCACTGTTACCCGGTTCGTTGTACAAATCCCAGGCCAGCACCCTTTTATCATCCTTATATGTACCAAGAATATCTTTTACGTAGGCTTCCAGCGCAATTAAAATGGATGGATCACGATGAATGATTGCACCGGGGTCCTGTACCCAACCTGAGTTATGTGTTCCAATTACAGGTACAGGTTGTTTACCTACTGAATACTCCGGGTTCCATACATCGTCGAAGATTACAAACAGAGTTTTTATGCCATGCTTATCGGCAATACTGAGGTATTCATTCAAACGATTTTTAAAACCCTCCTGATCGGCTCCCCATGCAGCATGGTGAAGGTAAACACGCATCAGGTTCATGCCAATGGAAGCGGCCCAGCCTAATTCACGATCCATCGTTTCAGGATCAAATGTTTCCGCCTGAAACATCTCCAATTGGTTAATGGCCGTACTGGGTTGAAAGTTACAGCCCCTCAGCCAACCCTGTTCTGCATACCATTCCTTTGCCTTTTGTTCACTCCATCGCTCACCTTTTGCAATCGATACAACTGTTTTATCATTTGCGCAGCTTGCCAGAAACAATCCCAATACTGCAATGATTAATACATTCTTCATGTCTCTATTATTATGGTTTGTTATTTAATGTATGGTTTATTGTTACGCCAGAATACAGGAACATAAGAAATGAACCATGTTTTACCGCTGTCGTTATTTCCCTGGTAAAAAAGATAAGTTTTACCATCCACGTCTTCAAAAATATGTGGATGCCCTGATTCACTTGAATTCCATGAGCCGGGATCGCCGTTACAAAGAAATGGTTTACTGGAGAGTTTCTCCCATTTAAAACCGTCCCTGCTCCGTGCTACACCAATTTGCTGAGGTTGATTATTATATGCCCCGGCGTAAAACATGTACAGATCGTCTCCTTTTTGTATAACCGAGGCTCCTTCGGTACAAAATCCTTCCCACGGATATTCCGGTTTTAATATTGGCTGAGCACACTGCTGAGACCAGGTTTCCCTTTTAAACCGGCCGTTTAACGGAGATGTAGCCACGCCCATAAACTGTGTTTTCATGGATGGATCGCGGGTTGCAAAATAGAGATAATACCGGTTATTAAACCGGTATACTTCCGCATCAATGGCCCTGCCACAGTTCCATTCTCCTGTCGGTCGGAAAACAGGATTCGTTTCATTGCGCGTAAAATGCAGTCCATCCGTTGACCAGGCATGGCAGATTGCATCCTCTTTCCAGTTTCCATAGGTCTGATAAAAGAGATGAACCGTATCATTCACCACCAATGCACAGGGTGCGCAAATTCCTTTTTGCTCCAATGTACCTACCGGATCAATCTCCCCTAGCTTAACCCAGTCGATCAAATTATTACTTTCAGCAACACCTATTCCCCAACCTTTCATTTCCGACCCGGATGTAACTCCGGGAGCACTGGTGTACATGAGGTATCGTCCCTGAAATTTTATGACATGCGGATCCTTGGAAAACGGAACACCCAGCCTGGAATCATCACCATAATGCATTTCCGGCTGAGAAAAAACCGTTTGAACCGAACAACTTATCAACAGTATTGCCAAAAATGTTTTCATAGTCCTAATACTTTCTTCTGATCTCAATGGCATTCAACACCGCCTGTCCTTTAACGGGATCAAACCGAACTGTTATACCTTCTTTCTGAACCATTACCGGCATTTTAAAATCAACTGCGGTGGCTGTTCCATACTGCTCTGCCAGGTTCAGATTCTCAAGCACCAGCATATCGTTTACATACACATTAAATATACGCTGTCCTGCGTTTTCATCTTTCTTATCATCCATATCAATTTCATAAGCCATGGCCTTGCGGTCTTCTGACGATGTTAACTCTGCAAACAGCAGGGTGATTTCATATTCCCCTGCAGGAACATCGGCTTTAAATTCCTCCACATTAGTAATCTGCGTCTGATAAATCGGATCGTTTTCTGTCCCTGATATAGCCCAGTCACTACCATAACTCTTTCCATAGTCCGGTTCGTAAGTTTTTCCACCAATACTACCCCAACTTCCCTTAACATATTTCTTCGAGGGAATCCAAACGGCGTTGGTAAGATCATCCCAGAATTCGCGTTTATCGCCGAAAGATACTCTTAACACCTGATCAACGTCAAAACCGGCAGTTTGTCGGGGCTGAATTGTGAAGTTAACTACCTGACCGTCTTTAAAAATATCCGGTGTTACCGCCTCAAGCTGATTATTACCCTGTATAAACGGTACATCCCAGCTGGCCTTGTAGTCCTTAACCTTCTTTACGCCAAGTGAAATTCCATTATGCATCAATTCCACCTCTGGCTGATTACTAAACACATTTATTTTTTGTGTAGAAACACTATTGCTGTTTTCATCTGCAAGTCCCGACCGGTAGAGACTTATCCCGGAGCCTATGGCAATAAACGGTTCTTTTAGAAGTGCCGCCTGATAAAAATAATAGCTGTCCTTGGGACGGCGATCATAGCTGACCAAACCTTTATTGTTAATGTGCGGTACCGCATCGATACGAAATTCGGAACTAAAATCGGCCAGATTCCAGACATTTGATCCGGCAACATAATCACGTTTCAATATTTCCTGTAAATAATGCTGATGATAATACTGCTGATATTCCAGGGTAAAGTCAAAACGTTCCGGTTCTGATGAACGCAGTCTCGGATCAGCTCCGGCACCGTATTCGGTAATTATCATGGGCATATCAGGCAAAACCCGGTGATGTCTCTCCAGAAAATCCTCAAATCCATGAATATTATTCCCATACCAACCCGGATATAGATTCCAGCCCGCAATCATCGGAATATCAGTAAATCCGTTGTCATGGTATTTATTAAAATCGCCGTGAAACGGAATCATGGTGTAGCGCTCCTTATCCATGGCCCTGGAAATGGAGTCCAGTTGAGATGCCAGATGGTGCAGGTTTTTAATATACACCTTTCTTCTCTCCGGCTGATCCCGGTAAAGATCGTGAATAAATACTTCGTTCATGTAGGCCCAGATGATAACAGATGGATGGTTGTAACTCTGATGTATCATCTCTTTCATCATGGTTTTACAGTTGTTGTAAAATGCTTCTGATTCCGTGATGTAATTTACGACAGGGATTTCAACCGATGCCACAATTCCGAGTTTATCACAGGTCTCCAGCACCCTGGGATCCTGAGGATAATGCGCTACACGTAAAAAATTACCACCCATTTCCTTTAACAATCGTACATCGTTTTCATGCAGTTTATCCGGCAAGGCATTGGCAAGATCTTTAAAATCCTGATGCCGGTTGACCCCAATCAGTTTACAGTGTTCGCCGTTGAGGAAAAATCCTTTTTCTGCATCAAACTTATACCAGCGCAATCCAAGCGGAGAGGAAGCCATATCTACAACCTCATTCTTCCTGGTTTTTAAGGAGCATTCTACCCTGTAGAGGTAAGGATCATCAACAGACCATAGTCTGGGATCGTTAACCTCCGGCATATCCATCATAACACTTCTGCTTTCTCCAGCCTTTAATTTTATACTTTGCTGAAAGCTGCTTACCACAACTCCGTTGTGATCTTTAATGACTACATCCAGAGTCATTTTTTGAGTTTGAGTTGTTTCATTTTTCAGCAGAGCCTCAACGTTCACCTGAGCCTGTTCCTTTGTAACGGCTGGTGTTCTGACATATATTCCTGAAGTACTATTCTGAACCAGATCAAAATGAACTGCTGATGTAGCGATCAAATGCACATCGCGATAAATGCCTCCCATGAAACTAAAATCAGCACCTAAAGTTGGAATATCTTTGTTGAACCGGTTATTCACTTTTACCGTAACACTATTAATGCTATCCTCCTTTACAAGTGATGAAATGGGAACCGTAAACGCCGTGTAACCACCTTCATGTCTGGCGGCAAATTGATTATTTATATAAACCTCTGCTTCCTGGTTAACCCCCTCAAAATGGAGGAAATAATACGAATCCCCCGAAGGAATATACAACTCTTTCCGGTACCACGCTTCACCACGATAATATCCTTTTTCGTCGTCGTAAATATCTTCGCTGTTAAAAGAGTGAGGCAGATTTATGGTTTCCCATTCAGTTGTTGCATTTACTTTTATTTCATCCCGTTCTCCCTTGAAAAAAAGCCAGTTGCTGTTTATAGTTCTGTCGCTTGCTGCGAAAGCAGTAACAGTTGTCAAAACGAATAAGATGCCGGCTATCAATATTTTAATCTTAGTCATTATAATATTTTTAGATCATATTGTTTTGATGCTTAAAACGCCGGAAGACTAATAAACCCTCTAATGTCTTACTAATCGTTATTTGCATCATCGTATTTTCACTATGCTTGAATTTAAATATGCTTCCTAACCTTTTGAAGGATTTAAATTTAACATTATATGCAGTTTCTATTACAAAATACACTTTAAACTTTTAGCTGCAACATGAACCTGACCTTGTCCCGATCATTTAAACCTGTACGAATTGAATACTAATACCGAAAATTTCCACTCTGTAACGCTACGTTAATCACATACCGGAAATTCTGAAATTCGCAGTGTTGTACAACCATAAGGAACCAGAACAATATCTTCTTCCTTCTCTCCGGTCTTTCTTGCCGGGCTTGAAGGGGATGGAATTTTCCCTGCCGAAGCCCTCTCCATGGTCCACATGGGCAATCGTTTCCCTTTTGTTTTCACCATAATCGGTGCATTTTCGAGGTTCCAGGGATTGGAGGAAATCTCGTCAGACACTTCAGCTTTTAATTTTTTACCATAAATTTCATCTTTAACCAGTGCAAAGTTCCATGGCGATTTTGGCAAAACTTCCCAGAATGTATCATCATAGCCTTCTTTCTCCAGTTCTTTCCATTCTTCATCTATCCGAAGTGCATAAACCAGTGGTCCGCGCTCAATACCCACTGAATTTTCATACCAGTTGCTAATACGAAAGTCCATATTGAGTTTAAGTACCACTTCGTCCCCGGAAGACCATTCCCTGTTTATAATGATTATATTATGAATTGATTTAGTATCAATTAATGCTCCGTTCAGTTTCACTTCAGCCTGCTGACACCACTCAGGAATGCGCAGATGAAAAGGAAATTCAACTTTCCCTGAAGTTTTTAGGGTAAACCTGATATCCTCTTTAAACGGATATGCTGTTGATTCGGTAATAGTTACCTCCTGCCCATCCCCGACTTTAGCAGTCACTTCAGAGGGTCCGTAAACGAGGGCTGCCAGTCCGTTTTCAGCTGTAGCGTACCACAGATTCTGTACAAACTTAGGCCATCCCTGGTGCATATTTGTGAGACAGCAAGGATATCCGCTGGTTGTACCAAATACAATTCTGCCGTTCCCGTCATTAAAGAAATTCCTATCCTCATCAGTCACACAAATCTGATTGGCCTGCTGAAAATACTGCTTCCGCATGTAATCATCTGTGCTTTGAGAAGGCAACACATTATATGCAATTTTTTCAAGGTAATCGGCATAATGCACATCACCTGTAACAGGGAGAATGTTTTCAAAACTAAACATCATTTCCACTGCAGAACAAAGTTCAGATCCCTGTGTCGGGTCGTTTCCGTGCAATCGTTCGTCTCCGCCATACATGCCGTTAACAAACCCATGACTATCCTGCAGAGCCGATAAACCGGATTTTACCGCATCAAGGTATTTTTGCTCGGGATGCTGCTGGTAAAACATGACCGGTTCCTTTAATCCCTGAGCCACATTAACACAATGTAAATCGGGAACCGGATTTAGACGGCGAATAGTATTATCCGAATACACTGTTGTCCAGTCAAACGTTTGCTGATGAATAATGTCAGCCAGTTCAAGCAGGAATTTATCACCTGTGATATTATATAACCAGTGAACAACGGCCAGATTATCACCTCCACGGCGATTAGCCCAGAATGTGACATAACCCAGTTCATTTTCCGGAAGCATTTTCAACTGGTAACGAAAATAGTTGGTCATCAATGTGATGACGCGTTTGTCACCCGTTGCCATATAATATTGCTGGAGCACCTTAAGCATCACCATTTTAGGCCACCAGTCCTCGCGCATTCCCTGTTGTGTTCCCGGAATGTGTTCATATCCTTCAGGGAGCGGACGAGGACCGAAATAGCCATCATCCTGCTGATTCTCAATGCTCCATTCGATCCATTTCTGTGCTTTGGCTTTTAAATCATCATCATCCAGAATATACGCCAGTGGTACAAGGCCATCCAGCCAGTAAGGTCCACGCTCCCAACCATCCCCGGTTCCACCAAGCCATCCGTTATCCGGACCACAAACCACGCTGTAAATACTGTCCAGATGACCAGTCAGACCATCACGCTGAAGTTCCAGCATTTTCAAAAGCATTCCCTGTGGCCTTATTGCACCAAGGGGCAAAGATGTGTAAGGCTGTGCCACCAAAGGTGCCTGATTTGTAATATAAAGGGTGTTGCGCCTATCCTTAGCATTTGTAATTGGAAACAGGAAAACAACAACAAAAATTATCAGTATAAACTTCTTCATTTTTTTGTCTGCAAATGGTTAGTAAAAAAGATAGTCAGGAAATTTATCCGGGTCGGCAGTCACCTTTACACCAAAAATATGGCCGGTCTTCATCCCCTCAGGAGCCTTAAACTTCACAGTTACTTTATCCTTTACCCCGGTCATTTCAGGGCTAAGTTCATAAACTTCTTCATAATATGTTAAAGGCCACCTTTCATAAAGGTTCTCCGTTTTAACAGGCTTATTGTTAACGTACAGTTCAACGGCCTGGTTCCGGGATGCACCTCCCCAGTAAGTAACAACAAGATAATTTGGGGTGAATCCGGGATTGATTTTCAGATCATAGGAGAACCAGCCATCTTCTTCAGCATAGCGGCCAATGCGATTGTTTTCCCAGAAATGACGGTCATCTTTAATTGCTGACCTTATCATTCTCTCGCCCTTAAGGTTGTGTGATTTTTCATCATTTTCCGATGACGGGTTCACCTCATCCTGAACCACCTTTTTGCGGAAAGTCATTTCATCAGAAGAATAGATTTTCCAATATACAGAATAGCGCTGATGGTGCATTTTGTAATATGGGATAAGGCTTATCTCTTTGGAGCCACCATTTAATTGACCTGCATTATGGGTTATAAATTTTAACGGATCCCTTTTATCCTGTTTAATCCAGTTCGTTAAATCAATTTTATCGGCTACAAACACCGGGATATCTGCTGTTTCTGTGATCCAGTCGTTATAATGCAATGCCCTGCTGACCAAATCGCTTCCCGGCATTTTATCTTTTCCAAGTTCACCGGCTAAAACAAGCGGGCCATAAAATATGCTGCTCAGATACGGGTCATCGTTGGAATTTTCAAGATACAGATCCATGGGCATCTCAATCTTGATTACATCATCTGCTTTCCAATTGTGTGTCAGGCGGATATAGCTACCCTGCACGGCTTCAAATGCTACCGGTTCATTATTGATCCGGATTTTGGGTAAGCGTTTTGACCAGGCAGGATAACGGAGATAAACCTGGTGATGAAAAGATTGGTTCTCATCTATCTTAATTGTTATGATATCATCTTCAGGGAAAGCTGTTTCCATGGTACATTTCAACCCTTTTTCTTCCCAGTTCAGTTGAGACGGGATAAACAGGTTCACGTACAAATCCCTGTTATTATGTAAAAATATAGCCTCCCCGTATTTGGAATGATTCTCCATCCCCGTTCCGACACAGCACCAGATCCCTTCCAGATCGAAACCATTGCTGTACGATTTAAAAGAACCCGGCTTCAATGCGGTGTAATACGTTACGCCACCGCTTTCAGGGTCCTGTGATGCCAGAATATGATTGTAAAGGGTCCGTTCGAAGTAATCCATGTAACGCAAATCACCCGTGGACTCAAAATAATTCAGCGATACTTTCAGCATGTTGTACGAATTGCAGGTTTCGCAGGAGGTAAATCCCAGACGTTCTGTAATCTCTCCCGGTCGCCCAAACCTTTCGTAACAGCTGTTTCCACCAATGCTGGTGGTATGATCGCGATAGACCATATCGAGAAAATTTTCAGTAGCTTTGCGGCTAACCTCATCACCGGTTAACTGGTACTGCCTTGCTGTGCCAACAAATATCGGTATCTGTGCATTAGCATGCCGGCCATAAAGGATATCCTTCCCATTGGCAATATTCAGTACTACCTTTTGATGATTAAATTTCATGGAAACATCCATATAACGTCTTTCTCCGGTAAGGGCGTACAGGTCGGCAAATACTTCATTCATTCCTCCATGCTCCAGATCAAGCATCCCATCAAACAAATCCGGGTTGGCCTTTAATACAAAATCTGCAATTTCGTCTGCCTCTTCTCTGTATAGTTTCAGCGCTTTTTCATTTCCGGTATAGAGATAAGCATCCCGGAAAGCGGCCAGTTCCTTGTGTGTGCCATACCAGAAATTCCCTGACGTTCCTCCCCATGGATAGCCCAGTTCATCCGGAGCATCCAGTGTAAGTTTCCCACTCAATACAGTATTGAAAGCCTTCGTCCTCCAGGGGCGGAGATCCTTATTTTCGTCATGCATTTTCTCGTGGCACTGATCAATTACATCAATCATATAAGTGACACGCTCTAAAAAGCGTGCATCACCCGTCTGTGCATACATGAGCGAAATGCCGGACAGATAATGCTCCCAGTAGGCTGGACGCGTTCCTTCCGGTTGATTAGATCCCGGATATGGTCCTTTCTTTTCAAGGCCTGCCTGTCTGCGCTGGCGGTTAAGCATAAGGTCAACATCTGCATCGAGCAAATACTGCTGCGAGATTTTCATTGCAGTAAAAAATGGACTTTCCGGAAGCAGGCGAACATCTGACAAAGCAAAGGTTTGCCAAAGCTTAGGCCTGGCCGGAAAAACGACAGCTTTGTCATCAAGTTCATTCGCATGCACAGCCTGAACCGTTAGCATGATGGCCATCACCAGAACACTTAGCTTAATATAGATTGTATTGATACTAAATCTTTCCATTACAAAAAACATTCTATCATGTATGTATTACCAGGATTACTAATTCAGATTAACCATGAACTTAGATACATAAATATTGTCCTCATTTGTACATCGGACCAGATAAACACCGGAACGAAGATTTAAATCTATGGTATGAAAGCTGCTTTTAACCACTTCAGACAGAATCTGCCTTCCATTGACATCGATAACCTGAAACTTGTATCCCTCTGCATTTTTTATGGTCAGCTGTTGTTTTGCATACCATGTTATAATATGATTTGCAGAAGATTCAAAAGTTTCATTCAAATCCGTATGAGGATCGTCTCCGGTTTTTGTTTTAACAATATCGTCAGTAGTCGTTATCTTAACACCATAAAGTGATAAAAGTCCACCCTTAAAAGTTATCTCCACAGCCTTTTTACCGTTTGTGAGATTTTTGGGAATCGGATAATACCGCACTGCAAAATCCAGTGGAGCAAGACGGGTAATACTTCCCTGTTGTGCAAACTCAACATTATCGGCATACATACTAAAGTTACCGTAACCGGACGGTTCCTGTCCAAAGTACGTAAGCTGAAGGTAATATTGTGTATCGGGATGCAATTCAGGATCAAGCAGGTCAAGCTTATAAGCTATAAAACCATCAGCCTGTGCATCGCGAAACCGGTGGTAGGAGTTTCCCCAGAACGGAAACACACCATAACCTGCCCCTGAAGCACTGTGACGTACATTATGATTCGCTTCACTAACTGCATTACCGGTCAGCACACGATCCGGAATAATGAGTTTTTCCATTTCCGCATCACTGCTGTCAGCTATTTTCCAGTAAAGCGTATATCGTCTGTGATGCGTATCATAAAATGGTTTTAACACATAGTTTTTTTCCAGTCCGTAAGTTTCAAATTCAAACTTACCTTCTGTTTTTCTCAGCCATGAACCTATACTGTCTCTTCTTCCGTTTAACTCCGGAAAATAATCCGGTAGATTCGGATTTGTAATATCCTGTTGAGGAGCACTGGAGCCTACGTCAGTCTGCCCCACTGCTCCCATGTCTCCTGCCAGCAGTACCGGACCATAAAACAGTGCAGACACATTGTAATCATCCGGTAAGTCTTCCATATGAAAATTGCATGGCAATACTATCCTTATTTCATCTCCGGACGACCAGTTTCCGGAAATTGTTATTTTTTCACCCGGTTCTGCCAATATGGTCTCCTGGTTACCGTTGATAAAAATCTTCATGCTCTCTTTTTCTGCCCATGAAGGATAGCGGATGAAAAATGATTTGTTGAAAGAACCGGCATCATTGATTGTTATATTAATCTCATCAGAAGCCGGGAAATCTGTTTTCATTTCCAGCTTTAAACCTGACTCTGAATCTGAGAGCGTTGAAGGAATAAACAGGTTTAGCAGTATGCCATCATCATTTTTAAAATAGATGGCATCAACGTATTTTACATGACTTTCCATACCAGTTCCAACGCAACACCAGAAATTATTGTAGAGGTTATCGTACATTTTGAACTGGCCCGGTAACATTCCTGTATAGTAAGTTATCCCCTCGCCTTCCACCGGAGATAAACAGGCCAGAATATGGTTGTAGAGTGTTTTTTCGTAGTAATCAAGATATTCATCTTTCCCTTCAAGTGTAAAAAGTCGTTTTGCAAGCTTCAGCATATTGTACGACGAGCAGGTTTCGCTGCTTCTTGTACCAAGCCGGTAGGTCAGCTGGTCCGGAATTCCAAATCGTTCGTTATTTCCGTTACCGCCGTCACACAAGGTATGGTGATCCAGCACCATATTAAAAAAGTTGTGCCCGGTTTTTCTGCTTGTTTCATTTCCACTGTATAAATAATTTACGGTAGAACCCAGGGCCATAGGCACATGAAAATTGGAATGTCTACCGGAAAGATCATCGACGTTATTACTCATACTTGTGGCAAAATTTTGCCTGGTAAAACGCAAAGCACCATCAAGGTATTTGGTATGGCCACTTAATGCATAAGCATCCGTAAGGGTTTCAACATATCCTCCATGTTCCGCCTCAAGTATTTTCTGCATATTGGCTTCATCAAAATTCTGCATCCACATTAAGAGCCAGTCGCTGAATTTTAAGAAGGCAATTCTCGCTTTTTCATTGTATGTGTACAAGTAAGCATCTCTGAGGGCAGCAAATATTTTATGATGTGCATAAAGGAAAATACCAACACCGTTAATATCCCACGGGTGCCCGTTCTCATCCCAACCACCAAGGGACACTTTTTTTTCTTTAGCCGTCTTATCAAAAGCCCATGTGGTACCATCGGCAAATGAAAAGAATCCATCTCCCATGACATCCTGAGCATCAGAAATGATATCAACACATTGATTAGCCCTGTTAAGTAATTCATTATCACCGGTTGCAGCATAACCCATTGATACCGCAGACAGATAATGAGCAAATGAACAGCCGTAACCGCCATCTTCCCAACCTCCGTAGTTGGAATACGTATTGATGCCTTTATTATATTTCAGGGTATTGGCAAACAGCCTGTTTACAACCAATGTTTTCAGATACCTTATTTCTTTATCCTGGGCCTGTTTAATTCTGCTGTTTGTTAACCGGACTTCCTGATAATCGTACGAATTCCATAAGGTTTCGATTGCCGGATCAACAGGAGATCCAAAATCCACCTTCTGTGATATGTATAAATCAGCTTTTCGTGGCACTTTACCCGGAAAGTCATTTCCAATATTTCCCAAAGCAAAGATATCCGGCTTATTATCTCCGTTAAAATCGTCTACAATGTATTGTCCCCCGCTCAAAGGCGCCAGTGATGACATATCGGGACTGTATCCTTCCGGCGTTGATTTAATGTACTGCATGAAACCACCCTCGCCGTCACCCAGAAGAACATAGGCTTTTTTGGTAATGCTTCCGTTTGGTTCAGATAGTTTATCTTTATTGTTTTCTCCGGCGTATATAATATCCTGGTTCCCATCCTGATTCATATCCGCTACTGCAACTGCGGCCTGCTCAACGCCCATAAAACCATTCGCTTCCTGTTCTGTAAAATGACCAGCACCATCAGAAAAGAAAAGAGCAACAGCATAACTTCCCGTGAAGGAAGAGTAATCAAAAGCGACCAGATCAATATGCTGGTCATTATTGAAATCTCCAAATTCAAATCGGGGTTTTGATTTAAAGCTGTAAACCGATTCCACTTTTGAGGCATTAAAACTCAAATCACCATTATTGATATAAACATATAATCCGTTCTGTTCATCAATTGAAACTATATCCAGTAAACCATCATTATTCAGATCCACGGTCTTTGTTTTCCCCTTTACTGTTCCTTTTAGTCCACTGACTTCTGTAGTTAAGGCAAAAGCGTTATTACCGTCATTCAAATATGTGTAAACTTTTTTAGGTCCACCAAATTGTACCAGATCATTGTGCCCATCATTATTGATATCAAGAAACATGATATCACCATCATATAATCCGTAGTCAAGATCCTGAAGTTTTACAAATTTTGTCCGGGAAGCTGTAACAAAACTTACTTCTGCAATAAAGGCCTTTGCATTTGTTGTGGTGGCAGGATATCCTGAGCCACCCTGAAATGCCATTAAAAACTTTTTATCTCCGGTTTTAAAATAAGCCATGCTCCCGTTATTCAATCCTGAAGCCGACAATACATTTCTCTCAAAACCATTGCCTGTGTTCCTAAGAATTGTGATAAAACTGGTATTGAAATCATTATAGTTTGGTCCCATAACCAGAATATCAGGCCTGTTGTCGGAATTAAAATCACCTGTAACAGCACATCCGTTTGTTGGATTAGCATACAAGCCTTCAAACGAAATACCGGAATTTGAGAATTGGTAGAAAATTGTATCCGTACTTGCACTTGATATCGCCGATATCATTATCCCTAATACAGTAAAAAACAGTAATCGTTTCTTCATTTCAATAATTTACAGATTTTAAAACTATTATTCTAAACCGGTTAAACAAAAAACAACAATCTTTTTTATATCATCAGTTTCATCGAAATCTATATGGTTTTTTCGACTGAATTCTAAAATTACCGCTTTATGTGGCTTAAATATTTTTATCAATTTTTTCAAATTTGTTATTGCAATATAATCTTTGTTCGGTTTCAGATATATAATTTCTGACGTGTTTGTTCTGATGGCTTCATTTATTTGTAATGAATTATACCTCCCGTTTGATCCGGTTCCTGATTCAAAATTTGTTATGGATGTAGTTTCTGAATAGCTACCATATGCACTTCCTTTACCTTTTGAAATCATTACCGATTTATACCTGATGTAATAATGTTGATCTGCAACCTTTACTTTTTCAAAAAAAGCCTCTCCAAAGCCATGAACAAAAACGGTTTTATTCACCACTATTGAATCTATGTTTTTGTAATTCGCAATCGCAAGTATTTCGTTATCTTTTAAAAACACGACCTGTTCATCCAGACTATTGTAATTCAGAGGAATATCTACTGTAGAGCCATCACTGAAAAAGATATTTCCTGTAACAAAATCATTAAAGTACATACCTTCAAAACCCTTTTCCTGAGCATGACAATATGCTACTGATGCGATAAGCATAAGTGCTGTAATGATATGTATCGTAATTTTCATTTTTTTCCACGGCAAGAAGGAAAAGAGAGGAGACAGGCTCCTCTCTTACCTAACTAAAAAATGGTCACCTTAACAATCCCGGTTTTATTTTCTTTTATCGTTTTTACAAGATAAATTCCCTTTTCATTTAAAGTGATACGTTCAAATTCTGATGTTATAAGAGACTTCCGGATTGTTTTACCTGAGAGTGAAATGATTTCAACAGAAGCACCGCGTTCGTTTTCAACGATAACTGTATTTCCACTGGTGAAAACAGTTGGTGTATAAACCTCAGTTTTTTGAACCGGACTGATGACCATACCGTTTCCGTAAAATACTTTTGCTGAAGAATTATTACCATAATAATCCGCACCAGCCGCAACAACATCCGTTTTTTTGTCGCCATTAAAGTCACCTGTAAGATACCGGCCAAAATTACCTCTTCGGCTCATTGGCACAACAACATCAGTAACATCATACTGATCATATCCCCCTTCACCATTTCCTAAATACATATAGGTTTTACATTTCCATCCATCGAGTGAATTTTCACCACCAAACAAAATATCTTCATTTCCGTCTCCGTCGAAATCAGCAACAGCATAATCGGAACGCTGCCCACCATACAGGGTTGTAGCTTCACCGGCTTTATTTTTATGCTCCAATTCTGTAAAGGTACCGTCACCGTTGTTTTTAAAAATCTTAAAAAAGAAATTCCAGGGTTCACCAAACATACCTGTCACTGTAACGATAATATCCTTTTGTTTATCGTTATTAAAATCAACCATCATCACCTGTGATGCATCATCACTACCTTCAACAGCTCCACCCAATGTAGCCTCATCAAAAGCCATGATAAGTTTTTCCTGGAAAACACCGGATCCGTCATTAATATAGACATAAGCACCTCCTGAAGCACCCTGTATTGCCATGGCAAGATCCAGATCGCCATCGTTGTCAACATCACCTTTTACAGTAAACAAATTGGCGGCCGGAGTTATTCCGGATTCATCCTGTAGGATAAAATAGTTTTCGGTATCGTTCAGATATACATTGGCCTGTGCCACCCATGTATCAACACCATCCCAACCATTCTGAAAGATATCCACATATCCGTCTCCATCAATATCCAAAAACAGTATTGATCCTCTGCCTGCCCCAAAATCAAGTTCCTGTAAAACTTCCATTGAGTAACCTAACGCATTTTTAGAAAGTTTAAACACCATTGCCTTAAATGGATTTGTCCAGTTTCCCAATGCACCGCCCTGAACTGCAACAAGGTATGAACCATCACTCTGTAAATAACAATCAACAGCACCGTTACCGGCAATAGGGAATTCATCATTACTGTAAGCCAGAGTGGGTGCTCCTGTACTGCTACCTTCATAAACTCTGAAATAACCGAGTTTTCCGGTTTCAGTATTTTGTCCATGTAATCCGGTAAGAATAAAGTCATCGATTCCGTCTGCGTTGAAATCGCTAACTGTACCTTTTATTCCGTTTTCTCCTGCCTCTGCAGTTCCGTCACCATTCAGATAGGATATATCCCAGGTGAAACCTGCATCAGTCAGTATGCCTGATAAGTCGTGTGTTGGAGGAAGCGTAACCTGCGCTTTGATGAATCCTGCAACAAAAATAAATGCAAAAAGTAAAACATTCTTTTTCATAATAAATCTATTTAAGATTAAACATTAATGATATAAATTGTAAACTTCATCCGGGATATCAACTTTAATCACATTTGAAAAAAGTAATACATCATTACTTTTATTGGTTTTTATTGATAACCTGGCAAATAAATATTTTCGATAATTTGAAGCGGTATAGGTTGAACTGTAGTATTTAGCCATATCTATTTTTAATTCAAGGGGTGAACTTATATCTACCGGCCTGTTTACACTTCCCCTTTTACTTGCAATGGGAGAACTTGGATCGTAGGTAACATTTAAGCCTATGTTCAAAGCTACCCCTAGTACCTTTGTTGCATTTTCTCCGTCAGGGATATCGGTATCGTTCACCAGTTTTTCTATTTCAACTGCAGCTATCAGGTAATTATCCTCAAAACTGAAGCTGATGGTTTTAAATTCATAATATGGAATAACCTGAACCTCAAGTGCTTTTTCTCCACTCAGGTTAAACGCAATGGTATCAGGAATACCTTCAGCAGTAGTATTTTCCCAGCCGGACCAGATCCATGGTGCATTCAAACTCTCACCACCTGGTATGATTTCATAGTAACCATCAAAAAGCAAGGCATTAAACTCGCCATCCTGATTGATATGAACATTAATCTTATTCGGATTGGTATATTGTGGTTGCCACAATTCAAACATATACCCTTCCTGGGTTTGCAAAGGTTTATCCCCAACCATAAGTTTACCCTGTAATATTGCTTTGGGAGGCGCATAATTATCGACTTCACAGTTGTAAAACAGAATACTTACGATAAAAACCAATATGTAATTTAATTTTATTTTCATGGCTGCAGTTTTAGTTCTGAAATGGATTTTTAATCAGTAATGGATTCGCATTAAGTGCACTTACCGGGAAAGCATTGTAATAATTACCCACTCTGAAATATCTTGCCCGTAAAAATTCAGGCGCAATATCTTTTCTGACAAATATGTATGTTTCATGCGTTTCATGGCCAGGTCTGATCACCTTGTAAGGCCATAATCCGCTTATAACGGCATCCGGATTATCCATTTGTCCGTTGAACAGTTCATGTGCTTTTCGCCATCTGATCAGGTCAAACAGCCGGTGCCCTTCAAAAGCAAGTTCCACTCTTCTCTCGTGCCGGATCCTGTCCAGTGATATTTCATCAAGCAAAGCTATTCCGGCTCTTTCCCTCAGCCTGTTGATGTAAATTAACGCATCATCTGTTTCACCCAGTTCAAAGGCAGCTTCTGCTGCATTTAACAGCACTTCGCCAAAGCGGTACCTTACAAATGCAACACTGCTACGGCCTAAGCCGGCTTCTTCTCCTGCTTCGATAAATTTTCTGATATAAAAACCTGTCCGGCTGACCTCGGTTTCGTTGTGAGGACCGTCTTCGCCAGTTCTGATATATGTTTCATTTGTTGATGGATCAGTATAGGTTGAATTGCTTTCACTGGCAAATGACGGACGTTCAACAAAATCATAATCAGCACCGTTCCATACCGCCAATCCGGCCTGTATATCCAGATTGTTCCCGTTGAATGATGAACCTGGTAACATGAGTGTTCCGGACAAACGCGGATCTCTGTCATTAAAAATGTCACCTACGTTTGCATAATACACATAACTGCTGCTTTCATCACCCGGAATCTCCCTGTCCTTCAGTTTTTCCGTGTTACCATCAAGGGTCTCAAAAGCCTCCACCAAATTCAATGAGGGATTAATGTATGAACCCCCACCTGAAAGATACCTTAGAGATCGTGCTATATTGTTGTATGTAAATCCATGTGTTTTTCCTGAAATATCGAAGTCCTCAACGAATATTGCTTCAGGATTCTGGTCATCTTTAGCAATAAAAAGTTCAGCGAAGTTTCCCCCCGGATCAGAACCATTCTTATACAAATCGTAACCTTCCGGTAAATCCATAATTTGTTGGCATGCATCCAGACTTAACTGAAAATAATGGTCTGCACGTGCTGCCGGTATCCCAACTTCCCCACCATCGAGACGAACGGGAGTTGACATCGTACTGTTGTATTTGGCCAGTGTTGCAGCATACAGAGCAGCTCTTGCTTTTACTGCCAGGCAGGCACCTTCTGAGGCCCTGTTCTTAAACCTGTTGTTTCCCAGTTTAAAAACCGGCTCTATTTCCGTCAGTTCATCAATGATAAAGGTGTAAATCTCATCCTCAGTATTTCTGGGCCTTCTGAATTCAGTCATATCTGCCCCGTTTTCATACCTGATATATTCAGTGATTAAGGGAACACCACCCATGCGTTTTACCAGTTCAAAGTAAACATAGGCTCTTAAGAAACGTCCTTCTGCCAGGTAATAGTCCACCTTGTCACCAGATAGATTTGTTGCATCGTCCGGCAGATTCTGAATAAAATAGTTGACATCTTTCAATAGACCGTAATCATAATACGTCAGATAAGAGTAACTGTAGTTTTCCCAGTCATTGGTTCCGGCAGATTTACCGCCATTCATGGATTCATCTGTAATTGTGGAAATGGTGTTTATATCCCCATCCAAACTACCAATATCCGGTAGTCTTGAGTAAATATTCGCCAGAAAACTGTTGATCAGTGCTTCTGAAGTGAACACCATATCTTCTTTAAGCTTTGTTTTTGATTCCCTCTCAAGCCAATCTGTACATGAACCGAATAACAAAGAGAAGGTAAGTATTGAGCTTATTAATAGTATTTGCCTGGTTTTCATAGTATTAAAAAGTTATGTTTGTTCCGAACGATAATACTTTATGAATTGGATATCCCATTCCATTGCGTTCATCCATTTCCGGATCCAGTCCAAGATGATGCATATTATCAAAAGTGAGTATGTTGGTTGCGTTCACATAAATCCTGCATTTCTTAATATTGATTTTGTTGGTAATGCTCTGTGGTAAGCTATAACCTAATTCAACATTTTTTAGCCGGACATAAGAGATCCGGTGTAACCAGAAATCGGATTGCACATAGGTATTCGAATGGATGCTATGGTAACCGAAACCTCTCACCGCAGGATATCTTCCGGGTATCCAGTCAGATGTCGGATCCAGAGGATCTTCTCTGTGCCATGCATCTGTAATTAAGTATGAAGGTGTGTTTCCGTCCTTTGCCTGGAATGGCCATTTTACTTCATAATCCTGAAAATATGAAAACAGTGACCCTCCGGCAAAATCACCGGCAAAATCAAATCCTTTCCAGTTCAGTCCGAAATTAAAACCACCTGCCAGGATGGGTAACAGCTGTTGTCCGTTATTTCCTACAGCATATCCAACCGGCCGTGCATCATATCCGTTGATGATACCGTCATTATTGATATCCTCATACATAAAATCACCAGGTAAGAGGTATTTATTGGCTGTCAGTCCGGGTCCTTCAACATAAACCGGATAATTATCTATTTCTTCCTGTGACTGAAAGCGTCCGATGACATGATAAGCCCAGTTTTGTCCGGCCCACCTTTTATTTGTTGAAGTTCTGTATTCATCCCAGGAGTTTTCAAAAGCAGCTCCGTAGAGCTCGTAATCCATCTTTCTGGAGAAGGTAAAATTAATGCCAACCCAGTAATGCAGTTTCTTAATCCTGTCCTCCCATTTTGTAAATCCGTCTATCCCGAAATGCCTGTCCGAGGTTAGGTTCTCCACCGGAAGATCATACCCCACTTCTTCAGGAAATAAGAGGGCAAGGTCATCTCTGAATCCCAAAAGGCCTCTTCTTTCCCTGACAAATCCATCCAGTTCAACCGATAATCTGTTTTTGAAGAACCCAAGATCAAGGCCAATATTACTCATGGATGTTCTGATCCATGTTACATTGGTTTTGGGTATGTTGTCATACACAACGCCCGGAACAGAAGTTCCGGTGATTGAATTTTCGAAGGGAGTGGAAGCCATATATGCCCCGCTGTTTACGGATGTTGAATAGGTGAAACCTGCCAGGTAATCGAAGTAATTGTAACCGTTGCTTCCCGTTGGCATATTTTCATCGCCCATTTCACCATAAGATGCTCTTAACTTCAGGTTGCTTATTACCCGGCCAAACCCTGTGCCGGCAATAAAATTCTCTTCCGATATTCTCCATCCGCCGGATATGGAAGGGAAGAACCCCCAGCGTTTTTCAGGCGCCCATTTGCTTGATCCGTCATACCTGCCGGCTACTTCCAGCAGATATTTCTCAGCGTAGGAATAGTTTATTTTACCAATAAAACCTGCCGTGGCACCTTCCCAGTAGTCATCTCTTATGTATGACAGACCCTCTTTATCGTTATCGCTGAAAAAATCGTCGTAATTATGTCTGATATTCGTCTTGTCATTTTGCCAGGTTCTGTCCTTCCGTTCCGAGGCCTCTCCGGCAAAGACCAGCCCCAGCTCATGTTTTCCGAAAATATTATGATAATTTATGTTTGCCCTGTACATATTTTCTTCGATGTAGCGGTTTCTTTTTCTGAAGTAAACATTGGAATTATAACTTTCCACAGGAACATAACTGTCTGTAACCGTCGGATCATATAAGGTGATGTATTTTCTGAAATTGTCCATTTTATTATCCGCCAGATAATAAGAGTAGGTTAATTTGGCTGTCAGCCCTTTTAAAGGTGTTTTATATTCAATATCCCAGTTTGACTGCATCACACGCCAAAGATCATTCGAATACCCCGCAATATCTCTTCGAGCGATGGCAGTGTTATAATCCGGTGCGTGTTTTATAAAAGCAGGATAGTCAGGATTATCATTTACATAGGGACGTTCTGTCGGACTCATAAACAACAATCCCCATCTCAGGTTTTTATAATCATTATCAGCGACAATTGCCGGTGCATTTCTTCGCTCAACTCTACCGTTTACGGATACAGATACTTTAAGTGATTCCGTGATTTTAGCGTCGGAGTTGATCTGCATATTCTTCCGGCTGAAATTAAAGTCCTCAAAAACGGCATCCTGATCCAGTGTGCTGAATGAGAAATAATAATTAATCTTTTCACTTCCACCGGATGTACTGACATTAAGGTATTTCTGTGGTACATTCTTTTTGACCGAAAAATCATACCAGTCAAAACTGCGGTAATCTTCACCGGTTTCCGGGTTATAATACCCTGTTTTATATTTTTCCAGATCATCTGCAGTAATGGAAGTATAGCCCAGGTCATTTAACTGTTGTTCGGCCTTTCCTCTCATTAAGGTATAAGCATCTGTTCCCCGTGGGAAGTATGTCAGGTTTTGCATCCCATAGTAGGAATTAATATTTACCGTATTCTTCTGATTCAGTTTTCCCCGCTTTGTGGTCACCAGAACAACACCGTTAGATGCTTTAACACCATAAATAGCTGCAGATCCGTCTTTCAGAATAGATATGCTTTCAATATCGTTTATATCAATATTATTAAAGGTTCCTTCATCCTTCATTACCCCGTCGATAACATACAAGGGTGTTCCCAGATTCCTGATCTGCAAAGATGTAGAAGCACCCGGTACTCCACTGGTCTGACGATTGGTAATGCCAGCTACTTTTCCTACAAGCGCAGTTGCCGTGGTTGACGAATTGGTTCTGACCAGATCCAGGTTATCCACGGTTCCAACGGCTCCAACAACAGATACCTTTTTCTGTATACCGTATCCAACAACAACAAACTCATTTAACGAAACATCACTCTCTTTTAAAACCACAGACAGATTTACATTATCTGTAACTTTAATTTCCTTTCGTTCAAATCCTACAAATGAAAATATTAGCGTTCCGCCGCTTTGAGGAATTCTGACACTAAACTGACCGTTTATATCAGTTATGGTCCCTACGCTGCTTTCCTTAACCATAACGGTTACTCCGGTCAGAGGTTCCTTATTCTGATCCGTTACAATTCCACTCACCGTTTTAAGTTGTGAAAATGCTGAACCGGAAAGAAATACGCATAAAAACAGAAGAAGTGATTTCAAAAAATTTGGGCCATTCATAGCAGATTGATTAGTTAATGTGATAAAACTACCACATATGCTTTTCCTCCACCTGAATTAAAATCCATTTAAAAGTGAATTTTGTCCATAAATAGCATATCAGGACAATATTTACACCTAAACAGGACAAAATTGTAAGCTTTGATCCTTATATTCTGTTCAGCAGATAGTATTATTATATTATCTTGTGGCATTATATTGATCAACAGGAAGGATTGGTTTTAAGGATAGTTTATTATTCAGGGTTATTGTATAATTCGATGCATAGGGGCATAGTCAAAATATTAGTTTATCTCACTGTATTATTTTCATTTGGTCTTCACATTGAAGCCAATCATTTTTATTTTAAAAACTATAAAGTAGAAGATGGCCTTTCTCAAAACACCGTATTCTGTATTTTGCAGGATAAAGACGGTTTTATGTGGTTCGGAACCAACGACGGACTGAACAGGTTTGATGGTTATAATTTTAAGATATACAGAAGCAAAAGTGGAGATAACACTCTTGGCAGCAGCAAAATCATAGATCTTGTTCAAACGTCTGACAGCACCTTATTTATTGGGACAGCAAATGGGATATACACTTATAATCCGGATAAAGAAAGATTTGCACGATTTGAAACCAAAACAGAAAACAACATAACTGTTGATTCCAGAATTAATGATTTTTTTAAAACCAAAGATGATATTATATGGATATCTACATTAGAGCAGGGGCTGTTTAAATATAACCACCAAACCGGTGAATTAATACAATTCGCTCCTAAAACAGCAAGCTTGCTGAATCATTCAGTGAGTTGCACGTTTAAGGATTCAAAAGGTAATTTATGGATATCAAGTAACGGATTGCTAAAATACAATTCAAAATCACAAAGTATTGAATCGGTTAAGGTTATATCTGAACAGGACCGGTTGCAGGGAAATTATATTACCAAAATCATTGAAGACTCAGATGGATATTTATGGTTTGGCACCGATAATTTTGGATTAATCCGTTATGATGAATCAACACATAGTATAAAACGCTATTTTAGTTCCGGATCAGACTATTTTCTTTCACACATCCATGATATTTTTGAATTAGGTTCCGGTAAACTTTTAATCGGATCAGATTCGGAACTGCTCCTTTTTGATACTGAAGCAGAGACGCATACACTTATACAGGCTTCCCAGGTAATAAATGGCGCACTTAGTGATAATTCTATTTACTGCTTTTATAAAGATACTGAGAACGGCCTGTGGTTGGGAAGTTATTTCGGAGGCGTGAACTATCTGGCAGATATTTCAAATACCATTGAGCTTTATCAGCCTACTACATATGGCTTACATGGAAAAGCAGTAAGCCGGTTTTGTGAAGATGCAGACGGGAATATATGGGTTGCTACTGAAGACGGTGGCTTAAACCTATTGGATGTTTCCTCTCAAACCTTTGACCATTATATGAGTGATTATAATATTCAGGCATTGTGCATGGATAATCTCATGTTATGGATTGGAACATACGGAGACGGACTTTTCTTATTTGATACAAAAACAAAAAGATACAAAACATATCACATAGAATTCTCAGGTGTTTCAACGTTACATATTAAATCCATCATTAAAGATTCACACGATAACATCTGGCTGGGGACCAATGCAGGGCTTTACAGGCAGAACCGGATAACGAAAGAATTCATACACTATAATTCGACAGCAAAACTATTTATCTGGGATATTGCAGAAGACCCGAACGGCAACCTCTGGTATTGTACGAGTGGTAACGGGTTATTTAAACTGAACCATGAGTCAGGAGATGTCGTAAATTATCTGTACGATAAAAAAAATGAGTTCTCCCTTCCGGATAATAACATCTTAACCATTTGCCTGGATGCACAGGGACAACTATGGGCCGGTAGTGAAGAAAACGGGTTTTGTAAATACGACCATCAAAATGACCGGTTCATACGATATTCTAATATTGATGGCTTTAGTAACAGACTTATCTATTCGATTATTGCTGACCATAAAAACCAGATCTGGCTTTCCACAAGTAACGGATTATTCAGGTTTTTACCGGATGAAAAGAAAGTATCAATGTTTACAACAGCGGACGGACTGCAAAGCAATCAGTTTAATTTCAACTCCGGATATGTTACACGGGATGGTAAATTATATTTTGGTGGTGTAAATGGTTTTAATGCATTTTATCCCACCGATATTACAACAAATGACTTTGAACCTCCTATGCGCATTGTAAATTTTCAATTGTTTAATAAAGATCTGGAGTTGAAGGGTAACGATGGTATACTTAAAAGCTCCATCATTAACTGCAATGCTATTGAATTAAAATACAATCAGAACGTCATCAGCCTTGATTATGTAGCTCTGAGTTATAAAAATCCGGAAAATAACCTTTATCAGTATATCATGGAAGGATTTGATGATGAATGGATTAATGCAGGCAGAAGAAGAAGAGCTTCCTACACGAATTTACCACCTGGTGAATATACGTTTAAAGTTATAGGATCCAATAATGACTGGGTTTGGAATAATGACGGTGCCCGGATCAAAATAACAATCCAGCCACCATTCTGGCTGACACCCTGGGCTTATATAATCTACTTCATCGTTTTCATTCTTTTTATTTATGCCATAATGTTATTCGAAAGAAGAAAGCACCGAATGCAAATGGCCAAAGACAACCTGGAGAAAGAAAAACAGATGTACAATAATCAGATTAATTTCTTCACTAACATTGCACATGAAATCAGGACCCCGCTTACCCTTATTAAAGCGCCGGTTGACGAAATTCTGAAAAACAGGAATCTTAATTCTGAAATACAACAGAATTTGAAGATAATCGATAAAAATGCAGGTAATCTGTATAAACTGGTAACTGAATTACTGGATTTCAGAAGAGTTGAAAGGGGTTTTGAGGAATTTGAATTTAGTTCACATGATATCATTGATCTTATTCATCAGGTCATACTAAGCTTTCAGGGTAGTGCAAAATCAAAACATATTTCAATACATGTTCGCACTGATTTCAATGAACTTTACGCCGAGATTAACCGAAGTGCTATTGAAAAGGTCCTGATGAACCTGCTTTCTAATGCACTAAAATATGCGGATTCTAAAATTACTGTAGTTGTAAGTCTGGTCACTAATGGTGATACAATACAAATCAAAATTCAGGATAATGGTGATGGAGTTCCTGAAAATATAAGACAGTCCATTTTTGAACCATTTGTACACGACCGTAATTCCTCCTTAAAAAACAAAGATGGAGTAGGGTTAGGATTACCGTATGCACAATCGCTTATAAAACACCATGGAGGATTAATCGAATTGGTTGAGAACGGCTGTAAAGGCGCATGTTTTATGATTTCCCTTCCTGTTAAAAAAACCGCTGATATAAAACAGATGGCCGATTCTTCATACGAAAAAGAGGTCAAGTCAATAGCAGAACATCCTGAGATTCACAGTTACAACGCTCAAAGTTCAGGTTTCTCAAATTACAACCTGCTGATTGTTGAAGATCAGGAAGAACTACGTGAGTTTCTGGGCAGCACCTTATCAGGAGATTATAAAATTCACCTGGCTGCAGATGGTCTGGAGGCGCTTGAAGTTATGAATAAAACGGCCATAGATCTTGTAATTACGGATATAATGATGCCGAATATGAATGGTTTTGAACTTACCGATAAAATCAAAACAACGCTTAGCTACAGCCATATTCCGGTTATTATGCTTACGGCTAAAACAACAGAAGAAGCAAAGATCGAAGGCTATGGCACTGGAGCGGATGCCTATATTGACAAACCGTTTTCCGTAGATCTTCTGCGCGTACGAATTATCAATATTTTTGAAAACAGGCGGAAGTTACGCGACAGCTATCTGAAAATACCGCTTGTTAAATCAGAATCTATTGCAGGTTCTGATAAAGACACAGAGTTTATTGAAAAGGTTAAAAAAACAATCGAAGCACATCTCCTTGACTTTAACTTTGGGGTGGATCAACTTGCAGAATATCTGAATATGAGCCGATCCGCATTTTTCGCTAAAATCAAAGGAATCTCCGACTTATCCCCACTCGATTATATAAAAGTGGAACGATTAAAGAAGGCTGCAGAATATCTTCAGGAGGATCAGTATAAATGGGTGGATATAGCCCAAATGGTCGGCTATTCAACACCTTCATATTTCTCCAGGGAATTTAAAAAGCAGTTTGGTGTTCTGCCAAGAGATTTTAAAAAGAAGTTTTAAAATACGACTTCACAAATTCCGTTTTTATAAATCCGTATCCGTTCGTTTGTGGTTAATAATGGAATACAGATCAGATCTACGGTCCCTGAGGTTACGCACGCTTCCAAACTGATTCAGCTCACGCAACATACTTAAATCCACATCTGCAATCAGAATCATTTCAGTATTCGGGGTTGCTTCAGCTTTTATTCCGTTTGTCGGGAAGGCAAAATCGCAGGGTGTAAATACGATAGACTGCGCATACTGTATATCCATATTATGGACTTTAGGCAGGTTTCCCACACTTCCTGCTATAGCCACATAACACTCATTTTCAATAGCCCTGGACTGTGCGCAGTTTCTTACTCGGGAATAACCGTTTTGTGTATCGGTTAAAAAGGGAACAAAAAGGATATCCATACCTTCATTGGCAAGAAGCCGGCTCAACTCAGGGAATTCAATGTCATAACAAATCAACACCCCAATTTTACCACAATCCGTATCAAAGGTTCTTAGTTTCTGTCCGCCCTGAAGGCCCCATACTTTTGCTTCGTCCGGAGTAACATGCAGTTTTTCAAACCGTTCAATACCACCGTCACGCTTACACACATAACCTACATTGAAAAGTTGACCGCTAACCACTTCGGGCATACTACCGGTAATGATGTTGATATTGTAGGATATGGCAAGATCAGAAAACCGCTTGACCACATCCGAAGTATAATCGGCAAGTTTTCGTATGGCTTCGGCTTCTGAGAGATGATTATACTCCGACATCAACGGGGCATTAAAAAACTCCGGAAACAATGCAAAATCTGACCGGTACCCTGAAACAGCATCCACAAAATATTCTGCCTGTTGCATTACTTCGTCAAGATCCTTGTACAGACGCATCTGCCACTGCACCAAGCCAAGCCGGACTACAGATTTAATATTGACCGCCTTGTCAGTTGTTTCCTCATAATATATATTATTCCATTCCAGCAGAACTGCATACTCATTGGATTCATCATCGCCTTCGAGATACCCTTTTAATATCTTTTTGGGGTGAAAATCATTGGATAACTGAAAGTCCAGCACCGGATCATGAATTTCCTTCATATGAACCTTTTCAATATACGCTTTGGGTGTAATCTCTTCTGCATACTTATAATAATTGGGGATCCGCCCTCCAAACACAATGCTTTTCAGATTCAGACGTTCACACAACTCCTTGCGGTAATCATACAGGCGTCTTCCCAGACGTAAGCCCCTGAATTTTGGCCGGATGAATATTTCTATTCCATACAACACATCCCCTTTATTTCTGTGGGTATTAAAGGAATAATTTCCTATTATCTGGTTATAGGTATGTTTATTCTCCAGTCTTTGGGAATCTACAATAATGGAAAGAGCACAACCCGCCAGTTCATCATTCACCTTAATTGCAACCTGTCCCTCCGGGAATTTTTTTATTAAAGTCTTTATATGCTCTTCTTCCCAGTTTCCTCCCGGCATACTGGAATAAGCCTCCACCATTGCTTTTTTAAGGTCATCATAGTCATCAATAGTCAAAAAAACAATCTCAATATTTTCTATAGGCTCCATGAATTTCAATTTTAAATACCCTGATAATTTAACAGGACAACATCTAAGTAGTTTGCTGAATTTACAATTATTTATACAATCTGCAACCCGAATTACAAAACTATCAACAGCACAAAATTGTAGACTGCTTCTGTTTTCCTACATAATTGTAAGATTTTAAAGTCACTGATAACCCACAATACATTGTAATGCAAAACTTTAACACCTATGGCACATTTTTTATGGACGGATTACACAAACGGGTCGGTTTATCTGACCTCCAAATGAAACATTATATGAAGTTAAGTGCAAGAAATAATCTGGCAGGCATCATAAAATCCATCGACGAGGGTTTGATCACTTCCAAGGTCGTAATTGACCTCGGGAATGGAAACGAGATTGTCTCCATTATCTCGAAGGATGCCATTGATGATTTGCAGCTAAAAGTTGGTGAGCCGGCGTTTGCCATTGTAAAATCAACAGAAGTAATCATTGGTGTTCCTGATTAATAAAAGCGATTTAGCATCCAGGGTCAAAACAAAAGCAAATGACTGAGATAGAATTATTGGTGAATGTTAAGAGAGATGACAACCTGCTATTGACGTCTGACCGGGCACAACTGCTGAAAATTTTATCACAGACAGGAAGTTTGCTTACGGCTTCGAAGGCTTTAAACATATCCTACAACAAAACATGGCTTATGCTTGAAGAACTGAATAAAGGTCTAAGTAAACCTCTGGTGTATAAAAGCAGGGGTGGCAAAGGCGGAGGTGGTGCTACCATCACTGATTATGGACAGTTTATTTTGAAAGAATACGAACTGATAGAAAACCATGTTCGGATTTTTGTCAATAAGCTGAATACAGAAATTAATCTTTAAAAATTTTTTAACAGCGTTATCTTTTTTGGGATAACGGTAAAACAAAACATATGGAACAGATTATGATTAAACCCATCGGAATTATTCATACACCGTATACCGATATTTCGGATATGCCAATCCAGCCCATCGCAGCGGAAGGAATTACGGGTTACATTGAACTTGAACCGGAATACGTAGAGGGCCTGCGTGATCTGGATGGATTTTCACATATCACACTTCTCTATCATTTTCATAAGATTAAAGATTATCAGCTAAAAGTGATCCCTTTTATGGATACACAGGAACGCGGCATATTTTCGACCAAGGCTCCCAAACGGCCAAATGCCATCGGCATGTCAACCGTAAAATTAACAGGAATACAAGGCAATCTGATTTACATCGAACAGGTGGATATGCTGGACGGCACACCTCTCATCGACATAAAACCGTTTTATCCCAGGTATGACAACCGTGAAAACGTAACCATTGGCTGGCTGGAGAAAAACAAAGATATGCCGCTGGAAAAATTAAGAGCTGATGAGCGGTTCAGATAATAAATCCAGTAAAGAAATCAGAACTATAACGTCTATTAAAGGATGCAATAATTTAGAAGTAATACATCAAAAATCATGTAAACGAACAAATAAAACCCTACAAAATGGTAGTAGCAAAAAACAATGTCTGCTTAACCTGTACTATGATTATTCTGATGTTATGCCACTACAGAACTGTAGCTCAGAATACCGAATCCCAAAAAAATAATCCGTTTACACTAAACAGTAAAGAAAAGTTGTTCAAACCTATCGTTGTCTTTGAAAACTGGATAACCTACAGTATGAACGAAAACTCAAATGCCAACAGGTTAGATAACCAGGTTCGCAGACTGAGGTTCGGTGCCACCGGCAATCCTTACCCGTGGCTGAACTACCATTTTCAACTGCACTTTGACAGGCTTGGCGAAGACAGCTACTCATCCACCAAAGGTTCTTATGCCGGAGTTGATATCTGGGATGCCTGTATTTCCGCCAAATTGCTTCAACAGTCCGACCTAATTTATGTACATGCCGGATATTACTGGGCTGCCATTAGCCGCGAATACAACACGGCGGCCTGGGCTCAGGGATCATTTGACAGAACCCGTGCCAACTGGTTCATGCGTAATTTTATGACCGGCAAAGGCAACGGTATTGAGAGTGGAATAGGGCTTGGAGGACTAAAGAACTTTGAAAAAATTGGGATTAGTTACCGCATCGGAAGTTTTGAACCGGCGGCTTATGCCAGCAGCAGATATGCCAGTCGCTTAAACACTGCCCACATAATATTTTTGCTGGGTGAACCGGAACAAACATCTTATAAATACAGGCTTCCCGGAAACCACTGGCAAAAACGAAAAGGCATAAGTCTGGGTTTCGGTGCTTCGAGCCAAACCAACGGACGCCTCAACGACACCACTTATTTTGATCAGTCTCTGGCCTACGGTGCAGACCTGCTTATCAATTTTGCCGGATTACGTATAGACGGTGAATATTTTAAACTGAAGCGGACATCTGAAGGTCTTGATGATTACTCCGGCACAGAATGGCACATCCGCGCAGGCTATACCTTTGAATACAAACAAACATTTATTGAGCCTACGGTTACCTACGATAAATATGAGGGTGAAGGCAACAAACGCCTGTTTAAATACATCGGGAACGATGAAACCCTTGATATTGGTGTTAACTGGTACCTTAACAGAGATAAACTGAAACTGGCGCTGCATTACCTTATACAGAGCGGATCAGTGGCATCCAACACAGGCGATTATATCGGATTCGCATTCCAGGTAAAACTTTAATAACCTTCAAGACTCAAATATCATGAATACACATATAAAAATCATATTGTTTACATTACTGGTTCTTGGTACAGGAATCACAGCCTGTAAACCAAAGAAAAGTGCTGAAGAAACGGAAAAACGTATATTGGTGTTTGCCGCAGCAAGTCTCACTGATGTACTCTCGGAACTTATTGATTCGTTCGGGGTCAGTACAGGATATACGGTACAAACCAACATGGCTTCCAGCGGTACGCTGGCCAGACAGATTGAACAGGGTGGCACGCCGGATATCTACATCTCAGCCAGTAAACGCTGGGTTGATTATGTCGATAGCCTCGGCTTTATTGTAGCACCCTATAAAACAAATATTGCATTCAATGAGCTGGTTTTTATCGCTCCCAAAGAAAGCATTCTGACTGATGTGACTATCGACAAAACACTCGATCTGAATAAATTAATCGGTTCAGGCCGTTTGGCCATGGGCGATCCGGGACACGTACCCGCCGGAAAATACGGCAGGCAGGCCCTCGGATATTATGGTTGGGACACACAAATCAACGAGAAAGTACTGCCAGCAAAAGATGTTCGTTCTGCGCTGATGGTAGTTGAACTTGGCGAAGCACCATTGGGCATTGTGTACAAAACAGATGCTTTAAAATCGGACAAGGTGAAAATTATCGGGTCATTCCCTGAAGAGTCGCACAAACCCATTGTTTATGTGGCAGGAATCTGCAATGAAAGTGATGCATCCAAAGCCTTTTACAGCTACCTCACATCAAAAGAAACAGCTGCAATATGGGCAAAATACGGTTTTAAAAAATAAACAGTTCAATTCTGATTTACGATGAGTGGTTTTTTACAATTTAATAGTATGGAGATTCAGGCAATATGGCTCTCGGTAAAGGTTGCCGTATATTGCTCTCTTATTTCCATTCCGCTGGCACTGGCAATGGGTTTCGTGATGGCCAGGCGCAATTTCTATGGCAAACCAGCTATTGAAAGCCTTATCCATTTACCGCTGGTCATGCCGCCTGTCACTACAGGATATCTTCTGCTGCTTCTGTTTGGGATAAAAGGATTTTTAGGAAAATGGCTTTTTACTGCATTTGGCATCAGGATATCTTTCACTTTCACGGCTGCCGTCATTGCCTCGGTTTTTGTATCATTTCCACTCATCGTTCGTTCAGTCAGGACTGCCATTGAAATGGTTGATCCGGGGCTGGAAGACGCATCAAGAATTCTGGGAGCCGGAAAACTGAAAACATTTTTTAAGGTAACCGTCCCCCTGGCTATGCCGGGTATTGTATCGGGAACCATACTGGCCTTTGCCCGTTCACTCGGTGAATTCGGTGCCACCATCACCTTCGCAGGAAATATTGCAGGTGAAACCCAAACGTTACCACTGGCCATTTATGCCTACATGCAGGTTCCGGGTCAGGAAAGCGCCACGTTAAGACTGGTTATGGTAAGTGTTATCATCTCATTTATTGCCATGGGATTATCAGAATGGTACGTTAAAAGAATGAAACGCATATGGTAGACGTCAACATAAAACTCAAACGGAACAAATTCGATGTGGTCATCAATGCCGTATTTGGTGAAGGCATTTCAGGTATTTACGGTCCAAGCGGATCAGGAAAAACTTCCTTGCTGCAATGCATTTCCGGCCTCGCCGTTCCCGAAGAAGGAGAAATCTCCATTCGGGGAAATACGGTGTTCAGCAGTTCGAAAAAAATTAATGTTCCGGTAGAAAAACGTAACATCGGATATGTGTTCCAGGAAGGCCGCCTTTTCCCCCACATGACGGTAGAAAGGAATCTTCTGTACGGATTGAAACGCCACACCAAAACATCACCCGGATTTGACGATGTCGTTGATATGCTGAATCTGAAACATTTATTAAAAAGCAAACCTTCCGACATATCCGGAGGAGAACGTCAGCGTACCGCACTTGGCCGATCACTCCTCTCCTCACCTGACATCTTATTACTTGACGAACCATTTTCAGCAGTAGATGCCAGATTGCGTAACCAGATCCTTCCCTTTCTGTTGCGGATTCAACAAAAGATCAGAATTCCGGTTCTGATTGTAAGCCACGATCTGCCCGACCTGCTGAAACTGACCAACGATCTGTGCCTGATCCGCGATGGCAGATGCATTGGGCATGATGATTACCATAAACTACTGGCACAAAAGGAAACACACCATATTTTTAATTCAGGTTCGGTCATGAATGCCATCACCATGAATGTGGATCAGGTGAAACGCGATGAAGGTCTGACAATACTTTCCACGCCAAACCGTAAGGCAAATATCCGCATCTTATGCGAACGCAGTAACGGACATTATGCACCAAAGCAGGAATTGAAAATCTTTATCAATTCCGAAGATATTGCACTATCAAAGAATTTTCTGAAAGATGTGACCATTCAGAACCAGATCAGGGGCACCATTACAAATATCATCGAAAGAAACAGCTCCACACTCTGCATAGTTGATGCAGGTTTCCCGCTGGTAGTTGAAATAACGGCAGAATCTTTAAAACGAATGCAAATTGAAGTCGGCAGCCAGGTGTGGTGTCTGTTTAAATCGGTGGCGATAGATGTAGCGATGTAATTAAATTTACAAATTAGGAATTAGGAATTATTTGTCCATTGCATTAACTATTTTGTCCCTACTGAACAATGTATCAAACTCAAATCAACTTGCTCCCAATATTCTGTCTCTCCGGGACAATTCCGTAGGAACACAATACCGGCAAAACTCTTGTAAGGCTCCTCATCATTAAGTCCCTTCTATGTTCTCATCCAAATTTTTGCTGAATTATTTTCTTTTTTCTATTCACGGGTTCATTACGTTTTCATTTTAGTTATTTTTATGCTTTCATTCAAAAAATTTGCTATGTTTCAAAAATTAAGCCTGTTAATCACATTATCATTGCTTTTACTCAGTTGTGCGCCGAAAGAGATTATTGAGCTCCCTGTTACAGAGCACAACGGAGCCGGACCATTCCATATAGGTCTTGGCGGTATTTCACCCGATCCTGTGAATGACAACGGAAACTGGAAAAACTGCCGGCTTCAGGTTAAAGGAATACCTGAGACCTGGACTGATGCACGTAAAGGTTCTATCCAGACCAACATTTACCAGATGGTTTATCAAAACTATATTGCCGGTAATATTACGCCGGATTTTTACCAGCATCTTCAGGATTCATGGAACTGGGATCCTGATACTTTAAATCTTTCCAAAGCACCACTGAAATGTCAGATAGCCTTTGCAACAGGAAAAGATTCAACAGGTGAAACCATGATTATAATTGACGCCAACAATAACCTGGACTTCAGTGATGATATGGCGTTCAGACCAACAAGGCTGGACCCGCAAATCAGAACTATTGAGGATAGTCTAATTATGAAACAAGTGGTAATGGTCAGTTTTGAGCAGCTGCAGAATAATAAAATCGTCACATCAAAAGCTCCGCTTTCTGTCGTCGATTTTCAGAATATGAATATGCTGATGTCTTGTTTTCCATTGTATGCAACAGCGCAGTTTCAGGACAAGGAAATTGCAGTCAGCACAGAGAATCTCAATGATCCTTCTTTTAAGGAATCTGTAATGGTTCTATTGGATGATAGCCTGAAAGCAGGCAAAAAAGCGGACTTTGATAAACTGGTTTACCAAAATGAATATGTAAATATTAACGATAAGATATACGAGTTTCATGGGATAGACCGAAACAGGAATGTCTTAAAGCTAAAAAAGATTGCTACACCACCTGATGAATTGTATTCCACACAAATCGGTTTTAACGCCTTCCCATTTCGTGGCAGAAATCTTTTGTCCAAAGATTCATTGTCGCTTGAAAGCCTGAAAGGTAAATATGTATACCTCGATTTCTGGTCGGTATACTGTGGACCATGCATCCGTGATCTGCCACATTTAAAAGCACTGCATGACAGCATCGACACAAACAAAATTGAATATGTTGGCATTGTGTGCAGCAGTCCGGAAGATGATATTATGAAAGTACGCGAAAAATATCATATCAACTGGCCTCTTATCATATCACATCCGGAAAACAACATTGAAAAGCTCTACGGAATCAGTGGTTATCCAAGTACTTTTTTAATTGATCCGGAGGGAAAGATTATTGCCAGGGATTTAAGAAGTCAGCAGTTGAGAGACAAAGTTAAGCAGCTTTCACTTCATTTGTGATACTCATACTAAAACATTGATAAACTACATGAAATATTCAGACCTGCACATGTTTTCCGGATCAAAACACAAAAGAACAGCGATTAAAACTGTAAGGTATTTCTTCAGCATGCTGACCTTATTTCTGATTCTCTCATCAAATGCTGTACTTGCAGAACAACGACCGGTTTTTAACTATAAGATATCGATCGATAATCCCGGATCACACCTATATCATGTAACACTTGAAACTTCGGGATGGCAAAATGACACCCTGGAGCTGAAACTACCGGTCTGGATGCCCGGATACTACCAGGTGATGGATTATGCAAAGTTTGTTACAGATATGACCGCAAAAACAGCGAATGGGCAGGAACTAAAAATAATTGGTAGCGGAGAGAGTTCATGGACTTTAACCGGTGTTAAAAACAAACGTTTCAGGGTGGATTACAACATTGAAACCAATCGCAGATTCGTGGCTAACAGTTATGTTGATGAAGAACACGCTTACATTGTTCCTTCAAATACCTTTCTTTATGCTGAAAGCTATCTGAGCTCACCGGTTACTGTAACATTTATATCAGCTTACAGGGACATTGCAACAGGATTAAAAAAGATTGCAGAAGATCCAATCACATTTACAGCTCCTGATTTTGATATATTGTATGATTGTCCGATACTGGCCGGGAATCTTGATTCGTTTCCATCATTCAAAGTTAATGGTATTGAACACCGGTTCACAGCCTATAAACCAGGAACATTTAATGCACAACTTTTAATGCAAAAGTTACAACAAGCGATCACATATGCCACTACACTTATGGGAGATATACCCTATGAAAGCTACACCTTTATTGGAATTGGACCTGGAAGAGGAGGAATAGAACATCTCAACAATACTATTGTAAGTTTTAACGGGGATGAGCTGGTTACTGAAAAAGCCTTTAATAAAACATTGAATTTTTTAGTACACGAATATTTTCATAACTACAATGTAAAACGCATCAGACCTTATGAACTGGGCCCCTTCGATTATGGTAGGGAAAACAGGACAAATCAACTGTGGATATCCGAAGGTCTGACTGTTTACTATGAATACCTGATTCTTAAACGGGCAGGTCTGATTGATACCGGCACACTGTTTTCCAATCTTGAGAATGACATTAATGCCACCGAAAATGATCCGGGAAGACATTTCCAGTCGTTGACACAGGCCAGTTATTACACATGGGAAGACGGACCATTTGGTACACCTGAAGGGACAGAAGACAAGTCAATAAGTTATTATCAGAAAGGTCCGGTAATGGGACTTCTGCTCGACTTTACCATTCGCCAGGCCACACAGAATAAAAAATCACTTGATGATGTGATGCGTTATCTGTACCGTGAATTTTACCAGGACAAGCAGCGCGGTTTTACTGAGGCAGAATTTCAGCAGGTATGCGAAGAAATTGCCGGACAATCCTTACGTACCTTTTTTGAATATATCTGCACGACTAAAGAACCGGATTATGCCACTTACCTGAGCTATGCCGGTCTGGAGCTTAAAAAGGAGAAGGATCAAAACAATGTGCATTACAGAATTAAACGGATGGATCAACCCGACAAACTACAAAATGAGATTTTCAATTCCTGGATCACAGGTTTTTAATATACGAACGAATATTCCTTGCATCCGGTTATTATTTCTTTATAGTATTTTGCTTCTATCCTGCCTTTTATCTTCGAATTATACTCTAAACGATACTTACAGAAAACAAAGAACCAGTTAAGTCTCAGCAGACTTACCTGGTTCAATACTTAATTAATGATTCTGATGTGTTTTTCTGCTTATCGCTTTTTAAAAGAAAGTAAATCGATACCTACCGTAAACCTGACATTCGAAACCGACAGATCGTTTATATAATCACCATTGAATTCCATTTTCCCGGGGTTAATATCCAAACCCAGAACGAATGAAGACAATCTTACCTTAGCTCCAAGACCATAGACAAATCCAAAAGCCTCGCCAAGGTCAACACTGGAGGAATAATCGTAATGTGATAAATAAGGTGCCATTACCCATGCAAAACCACCTTTAAGATAGGCATCAATATTGATTTTATCAGTTATGGGAAAAGTCATGGAGGGTCCTATCTCATATTCAATTCTCATATTATCCAACAATCCTCCAAGTTCGTATCCATAATCTACATAATCCTTTTTCATGCCATAAGCCTGGAAACCAAACTGACCATATAAACCAACGCTGGCTGATGATAACGAAAAAAGTGTGGTATTATGAGACATCCCGTAATAAAACCCTCCGGCTGCACCCAACGCATTTTCCCAAGAATCATCCATATCAAAATTTGCTGCAGCACCGGTGGGTGATGAAAAGCCTATATCCATGGTGACAAATGAACCACCGGATGATCTGACAGATGAACCACTACTTGTATACTGTCCGTATGAAAGTTCAAAAGACGCAAAAACAATGCTTATCAGTGTAATTATTTTAAGTTTCATCGCTGTTTCTCATTTATTTGTTAAAATTCATTTTCCATACATTAAACTGACCGTTTTTTCCTCCCCTTTGAGAAATAAAAAAGATACTTTTCCCGTCAGGAGACCATTGAGGAGAAACATCATGCCCCGGGTGAAAAGTCAGTTGTCTGAGATTGGTACCATCGATACTGGCAACATAAATATCAAGATTCATCGGTTTATTTGATTGCTTTGAAGTGGATCCAACACACACAATTGTGCTACCGTCTGCCGAAAGCTGGGGAGTAGAAAATCCCATTTCAGGGTCACTCAATATTAAGGTTTCCGTTCCGTTTTCTATGTTAACCATCCATATTTCCCCCCGGTATTTACCATCTTTACTGTTTCTGGTGATCACGAGATTCTTTCCATCACTGGTTACCTGTGGAGTGAATCCTTCACAATATTGCGTCATCAAAGATGATTTAAGATCAATCGACCATATATAGTATTGTGATCCCTGTTCACGTGAAAAAAACACTTTCTTACCATCCGGTGAGTATACGCCTCCTAATTCCTGTTGCGAAGTAGAAACCAGCTGCTGAACTGCGGAACCTCCAACCGTATTAATCCTGTGAATATTCATGATTGTCGACACAACTGTTGAATTGGTACTGGGCAGATAAAGGTTTTTTTCATTTGTTCCGGTAAATACAATATTACTGTCATTGGGTGAAAAGGACATATCATAGATATTCTTGTTAAATGTTCGCTGTACAACAGACCTTCCACCTTCCACACTCCGGATATACAAGTTCATGAAATCATTGTTTTTAGCTATATACGCCAGTTTTGAACCATCATTAGAGACTGCGATGCATGACGGTGCATACCAGAATAAATAACCATACTTCATAATATGAGGACCAACAACATGATCATCATCTTCGGTATATTTAACAAACTGCGTGCTTCCTTCCTCAGGAACAGACTGAACAGAATATTGTATGGTTCTACAGCTCCCAAACAACATGACCATTAAAATAAAATAGAGCAATTGTTTCATTTATTTTTAGTTTAATAATTAAGTCTTAACTTCATAAATCATAGCAATACCCTTAGGTACTACCTTTTAAAATTCCATTAATCACTCAAACAAATCCATACTATTGTTTGCGTTAATTCCGGAAGCAAAGATTCTGATTATCCAAACTATTTACAATCGCACATATAAGAGGGAAGTATTATCCTGCAAAATACAGGGATAAAATGTAGTATTTAAGTAATAAACGGCAATATTTGTATCAGAGCGCATCAAAACGCTCCCTGATATGTGTCATGCAGTTTCGGGAGACACAAAAATGATAACGGTCAAATGGTGGTAGTAAAATACATTGCCGTGTCTTAATTTCAATGGTATTCAGGTAGCTCAGATTAACAATAGCAGACTGATTAATATGAAGAAAATGTTTTTCTCCAAATAACTGCATAATGGTTATGGCATTTACACCAGACCTGAGTCTCAGTATTTCTTCATTATAAAGCAGTACATACCAGTAACTTTTAGTCCAACCTTTTTCTCTTTGATATTTTACCAGAACAATTTCATTTCGCTTAAGAAATTTAATACCCGTTGAAGTGGGTAGGGTAATAATATCATCGTTAATCGTTTCAGCAAGATAACGTACAGCATTACGTTCATCGTTTTTGTTTTTCATTCTGAACCGGTTTAAAGCAGCACGTAATTCTTCTTTGCTTACCGGTTTCAGCAAATAATCGATGGCAGACTCCCGTAATGCCTGGATGGTATATTTTTCATAGCCGGTACAAAATACAACACCCAAAGGTTTTTCAATGTCAACTTGTATTTCAGTTAATAACTCAAAACCTGTTTTATTGGGCATCTCAATATCCAGAAATAATAAATCGGGCTGATTATCCAGGATCGTCTTTTTGGCTGCAGGATAAGTTGTAGCGGTGTCAATAATTCTGATCTCTTCAAAATCGCTTAGCATATTGACTAAGGTTTTAATTGCAAATGGATCATCGTCAATTATTATTGTATTTATTTTGGATACTGAGGGTTTCATTTCTTTACTAAATTACATCATAATTAAAGTTATCAGGAATACAGAATTCCACCAACGTGCCTTTATTCAGATCACTCTCAGGGTAAGCATCATCAAACCGATAGGTTATTTTATTCATATTTTTAGTGTTAAGCAGGTAGATTGTCTGAATAAGTAGTCTTAGACCAGTACCTGTACCAGAAGTTACAGATGATGATTTCTTTCGTCCTATACCATTGTCTTTGATAATCAAAACCGTTTGGCTCTCCATCCTTTCACAGATCAGCCATAATAGTTTTTCACCCTCCACCGGCGGTAGCCCATGCTTTAGAGCATTTTCCATAGGAATCTGTAACAACATACCGGGAATTTTAATTTCACTGGTATTCAAAATGTTGAGTTCTTCAATATACTTAAACCCGGTAGCCTGACTTGTATTATGTAGGTTTAAATATGCATGGACAATTTCCAGTTCTGTTGCTAACGATACGCTCGACATTTCTGCATTCTGAAGACTTGTTTTAAGTACCCTTGCCAAATTATCAAGTATTTGCTGCGAATCGGGAAATTTTCTCATAGGCAGTGCGGCATTGTTAAGTACATTAAAAATAAAATGCGGACTAAACCGGTTCTGTATATTTTGCATTTTAATTTTTAATATCTGATTTTTCTGTTCTTCATAAAGCAAATCATTCTTTCTGCGCCTGTTTCTTAAAACCAGGTACACAATAACAGCAGCCAGAATAAACAACAGGAAAAGAGAAATCAGTGCAATCCTGTGTCGGCTTACTTCTGCATCCTTTAATGCTAATACCTGACTATTCAACCTACCGGTTGCTTCCAGCATATCAATCTGATTTTGCTTTTTCTCTGCCTGCCAGCGCGCCTCTGCATTCATTATTGCCGTAGTCCTGTCCCTGTTAAATATAGAATCCTGCAATTCAGCATGAAGACGTTCGTTTTTAAAAGCTTCTCTGTAATTGCCCCTGCTGTAATAGATATCGCCCAGTAACTTAGCGATAAGAGCCTTGGTAGGCATCGCATTTACTTCGCCAGCCAAATGCATTGCGTTTAAACCATACTTCTCTGCATCCAAAATATTACCCATGGCATTTTCTATTTGAGCGAGATTATAATAAACAACTGCCATTCCTTCCTTATCTCCCAAAGATTCCTTTAATTTTACAGCTTCTATTAACCAATTCTTTGCCATTGACCGGTCTCCCAAATCCCCCAAAAGCATTGCTTTGCTTACATAAACGTCAGATAATGAAATTTGCTCCCCAAGCTTTCTAAATATGTCCTCAGCTTCTTCATACATTAAAAGTGCTTCATCCTTTTTTCCTTTATTGACGTAAACAGATGCAATAAGCTCATAATCGGATGCAATGGCTGATTTCACATTTAATTCTTTATTTATCGCCAGAGATTTATTGAAATAGTCCATTGCTTTATCATAGTTGCCAAACTGCATATGTAATTTACCTATGCCTTTATATGTTGTTGCCATGGATTGTTTATTGTCAAGCTTTTCCTTAATCAGTATAGCATCAAGATAAAACTTCAATGCTTTCTCAAAGTCCCCTAAACGACTGTAAACCTCCCCGATATTATGCAAATCTTTTGCCTCACTCATTCGATCACCTATTTTCTGAGCAAGATCAAGGGACTGGTAATAAATATTAAGTGCCTGGCTATACTTACTTTGTGAGAAGTAAATATTCCCTAGATTTTTATAGCATAAGATTATGCCATCTGTTCCGTGCATTTCACGGTATGATTCCAAAGCCTTTTGATAATAAAATGCTGAAGAGTCCAACTGTCCCAGATAAAAACAGATCAGCCCCACATTCATAAGGCTTCCCGAATAAAGTTCTTTATCATTTAATTTCTTTCCAATAGCAACTGGCTTTTTAAATAGGGATGTAGCATCTTCAAAATTCCCCTGTAAGTACTTAATTATTGCAAGGTTTGAATAGATCTTGGCTTCAAGCAATTCATCACCGTAATTTCCAGCTATCTCAAGTGCAGTATTATAATGTCTGATGGCCTCAGCATAAGCACCCTTGTTATACTGAATCAATCCCCTTACATTTTCAGTATATGCTTTAAGGTTTGCTAAGTGATATGCGGATGAAATTGAATCCGTTTTATAGTTTTCAATCAGTGCCTTCTCATAAATTCCCTGATTTAAATAGAGAGATGCAATTTTGTTATGTAAAAGTGCTTCTCTTTGCTTAAATGCAATGTCATTATTTATTTCTGAAGATATTCCACAGGCTTTTTTATAGAAGTATATTGCTGTATCAGGATTCTCACCCTTATATGCATCCCCCAGTTCAGAATAAAGAGAGATAAGGTTAATCTTATCGCTGCTTTTACGGATAACAGCGATTAATGAATCCGGTTTAGAGTTGGCAAAACCGTTAAACTCCAAACTCCAAACTATTACAATTAGCAACCATAAGCATTTCCGCAACAGAAATACGTTATGAAAACGGAGAGATTTCACAATTTCAAGTCAGATAAAATGGGATTTAAAAATGATTTTCTTTCTACATGATAAAGATACCTTACAAATTGATATTATTATCAATTGCATTAAAATTTAATCTGAATTTTTTTTGATTATAAATAAGTTCACTTTAAAGGAAAATGTCACAGGTTTCTTTCCCAGAAAAACATATTGGGATCACAAGGTTCAAAACCCGATTTCCTGTATAAACCCTGTGCTTTAGCATTGTCTTCACGCACCTCAAGATTGATCCGGCAGTATCCCTGTGACTGGCAGTAAAAGATAATTTCTTCCATCAAAAAGTGACCAACTCCATTTTGACGGTATCCGGGGGTAACAATATAATCGTGAATATTCAGCAGTTGTTTGCCCCTGAACGTAGAGTAATTAATGAAGCAGTTGGCCATGGCAACATAATCACTCCCTGCCTTAGCCAGAAATCCGCAGTAATTGGGTTGTTTCAGTAGGTCCTGAACAACCTTTGATGCTTCTTCAGGATATAATGGCCTGCGACTCCCCATTTCATCCAACATATATTCACTAAGTAACTTCTTAAATGCCGTTATGTGAGACGTTCGTTTTAAATCAATCAGTTCAAAAGTCAGTTCTTTTTTCATATGCTTATACTTTATATCGCCAGACGTCGAGTTTATACTTTTGTATGCGTGATCCCAGCATTCTCTCCGTGATCATCAGTTCAGTTGCAGCTTTTGCAATATTACCTTTTGTACCGATGAGCGCATCGATGATCAGTTGCTTTTCAATTTTCTCTACAACATATGACAATCCGCCTTTCGATTGTGTATCGGACGATGCCGCTGTTTGGAGTGTTGGTGGCAAATTGTAACTGTGAATCACATTATCGGTGGTCAGAATGCATGCCCGCTCAATCACGTTTTCCAGCTCACGCACGTTACCCGGCCACGAATATACCATCAGCATATTTATGGCAGATGTGGTTATACGCTTAATGGATGTTTTATTGACTTTATTGAACTTGGCAATAAAATGATCCACAAGCGGAGGAATATCATTTCTACGGTCCCGCAATGAAGGCAGAAAAAGTGGAAAAACATTAATTCTGTAAAATAGGTCTTCACGAAATGTGCCATTTGAAATCGCCTCCTCTAGATTCTTATTGGTGGCACAAATAATTCTCACATTCACTTTTATGGTTTCGGTTCCGCCCAGACGTTCAAACTCTTTCTCCTGCAGGATTCTTAAAATTTTAACCTGCGTAGTTAAGGGAATGTCACCGATTTCATCCAGGAATATAGTTCCTGAATCAGCCATTTCGAACCGGCCTTTGCGCTGCTTTTCCGCTCCGGTAAATGCTCCTTTTTCATGCCCGAACAGTTCACTTTCAATAAGTGATTCGGGTAAGGCAGAGCAGTTCACTTTAATAAACGGTTTATCTTTTCGCTGGCTGGCCCGGTGTATGGCATCTGCCACCAGCTCTTTTCCACAGCCGCTTTCCCCCCGGATCAACACCGATGAATTTGTTGGAGCAACCATATCGATTAAAGAATATACATCCTGCATTTTGGAAGAATTCCCAATCATATTGCTCGGCTTACTGTCTGATTCTACCCTTTCATGTAAAACCTGGTTCTCTTTTTTAAGCCTCTCAATCTCTTCCAATCTGTCCTGCCGTACCCTGACTGCCTGGGTAATAAGAGAACCGATTATGGAGAGTAAACGCTTATCTTCTTCAATTGTAATTCGGGGATTAAATTTACGGGTCATGGATAGAGCACCTGCTACCTTTCCATCGTGCATTATTGGAACACAAATAAATGTGAGTTCTTTACCGTCCACTGTAAGGTCCTGCCTGGTTTTATTAAGAAAAAGTCTCGACTTTGAAATTTCCTGCACAACAACAGGCTGAGCAATTTCCACTACCCGCCCGATAATACCCTCTCCCAGATTGTACTTCCCGCGTGAAGTCTGCGCCGGACTTAACCCATGTGCTACTTCTATATATATTTTTGAACGTTCCCGCTCCAACACATTCAGAACCGCACTTTCGGCACGCAGATATTCGCACATTTTTTTCAAAATAAGGGGTAACTCTTCTGTTATTTCCCGGCTACGCATTAATTGCGAACTGATGTCAAACAAAAGAGTTAACTCCTTATACCCATAGCACTCATCGTGCGTCTTAACACAACGTGTAACTTCCATAGCAACCAAGATTCATTCACCTGCTACAAAGTTATCATATTTTATTGTTAACACATATTATAACATTATATTATTTTAAATATATTTTTATACGTGTCTTTTTGATATGTAATCTTGATTTTAAATTTCTTTTTGTAATTTTAGCATCAATTTCATGGTCTAAAGCTGGCATTTTACCAGTTCGTTTATTTCCTCCACACATTTAACCATGCGTTTCAGATCATCAGGTTCAATTTTTTTTGGTTTGACGGCTTCCAGAGAACACCAGGTGTGAAAACGGTTGATGTATCTTGCTTCCTGCATAAGGCCCACTCTTACCGGCACATGAATTGATGTTGCTTTCAGCATACCGGATATTGATCCGTGCTCCACAACCTCATTATACTTCATTAAGAGTGCAGATAACATCGCCTCTGCAGACATGCATATCATGTTGTATGCAACTTCAGACCCAAGTCTGGCCCTGTCAAAATCCATTTTTTGCAGTTTCTGCAGATATGCCTCACCTTCTTTATAAACGGATAAAATTTCGTCCATGGTTTGTTACACTTAAGAGTTATTCAAAACCTTTTTTTCAGGCAAATAAATTATTATAAACATTCATTACATGATGATCACTCAGGAACGTACGGGTACTCACAGCCAAATCACGGATACCACGCATTATCATCATTAACTGAATGGAATTCAGGATTATTCCTCTGTCCCTGAAAAAATGTTCTACAGATGCTTTTCCTGAATGTTTACCAAATACAATTCTATTGTTTTTATTACCCAATACCCTTTCATCAAAAGGCTGATAGGTTAGTTTATTCTTCAGCAGGCACCTGGTATGTATGCCTGTTTCATGGGAGAATGCATTTTCGCCAACAATCGGTTTTGACGGATGCAGTTGTATATTTGATCGTTCAGCAACCAGATTTGAAAGGTTACAAATCTGTGATAAATCGTATGATCCAACTGCCAGCTGTGCCTGTTGCATTCCAATTATAACCTCTTCAATGGCAGCATTTCCGGCTCGTTCACCTAAGCCATTGACCGTTCCGCTAATTCCGCCGGCACCATACATTAATGCTGTTATGGCATTGGCTGTTCCCATACCCAGATCGTTATGAGGGTGGAATTCAAAATCACCTGCCGGAAATATTTCTCTTAGTCTGCTGAATAAGGTACTTACCATCACCGGATTCATGATACCTACTGTATCTGCAATCCGAACCCTTTCAGCGCCAAGATCAAATGCCGTTTCAATAAACGTTTCAAGGAACGGATATTCTGCACGTGAAGCATCCTGGGCCCCAATGTAAACACGGTCTGTATGTTTTAAGGCATATGGAATAAGCCGTTCCATTGTTTCCAACACCCATGCCGGACTTTTATCCATAGCCATAAGATGCAAATGTGATACAGGAAAGGAAATATTCACTGCATCCACTCCTGTTCTTAGTGCCATGTCGATATCATACTCCATCGCACGGCACCAGGCAATGGTACGGAACGCGTGCCGCATGCAGCATATGGCTTTCATATCAGCCACTTCCTCTTCTCCCATTGCAGGTGTTCCAATCTCCAGCTCTTCAATGCCTAAAGCATCAAGCTTTGCAGCTATTTCCAGTTTATCCGGTTGAAAGAAAACCACTCCGGGAGCCTGTTCGCCATCCCGTAGCGTGGTATCAACCAGGTATTTTCTCTCCTTAACCATTGTTTGTGATTTATAATTGGTTTTTATGTGTTGTGATCGTGTAAAATCCGGTCAGCAAAAGACCAATTAATTCGTAATTCGTAATTCATAATTCGTAATTAAACTGGGCCCTATTGCTTTCCGGTTCACATAAATCACACATTTAATCGGCAATTAAATATTCTTCCACAGACTCGCCTTCTTCCAGCGCATCCAGTATTTCATCTATGCGTTCTTCTGTAATGCCGCCATACCACAGATTAAGCGGCTGGATAACCATTACCGGCCCCTGTGAGCATACATTCAGACAAGCTGTTGATGTAATAGCCACATCAATTCCCCGGTCTGCACATTCTTCCATAATGTAAGGGATATAGTCTTTAGCACCGTTTTTATTACAATATCCCTGCGCATCTCCTGCCACCCTGTAGGAGTTGCATACTAAAATCTGATATTCAGGCTTCTTCATTTTAAAATTATTTAATTGTGTTTTTATCTTTTTTTTAAATTATTCATTAATCATTGGTCGATCTTATCTTATTCCATTCATCAACTATCTGCAACAAGCCGATAACAACTATCATTCTTTGAATAAACTTTGTACGCGGCTTTTAGATTTACATTATTCCTATACCCATGGCTTTGCCATGGGCTAAATTTCTATTTGTCCTTCAGACAAATTATTTCATCATCATTTACCGACTATATGGTCCAAATCAACCGCAACCGGTGCCTGTTCCGGCACATTCACTACCACAGCTAAATGCATCCCTTTTTTTTACGCATTTAAGTTCTTTACCCTTATACACCGAATCCAGACCTTCATCAATTAAACCACTCATTTCTATGATCTCCAATCCTGATTTACTCAGGTATTTGTAGGGTGATGATCCTACACCACCAACCAGAACTGCCCTGCAATCAGAAAGCGTATCGGCTAAATCAGTCCAGCGTTGAATACCTGTGCCACGATTCGGGGTTACCCTTTGTTCAATCATGCGATAGCCTGATGGTGTTTCAGAGAAAATATACAGGCTGGATGCTTCACCCAGATGCTGATTGACCAACATTCCTTCATGAGATGCCACGGCCACATATCTGCGGTTTTCATCTGCTTTAGGTTTCATGGCAAAATCACGAATCATTTGTGTGGCTTCCGCGATATCCTTACCAAGTAATCCGGCGGCATCGGCACGACAGCGCGCACAGTGTGTCATAGGTTTCAGATACATCCCGATCATCTTTCTGACGTCCTTCATCAATTCTTTTGTAGGCTCTTCCATGTCCTCAAATGGTGTATCTTTTACAGGATATAACGGAATAGCATTTTGTGTATCTGCCCCCATTTCGGCCATCAGCTTACTTAATTCCGGTATGTGAAAGTCGTTGATGCCCGGCATGACGATGGTATTTATCTTTACCGTGATGCCTTTTTCTTTCAGTAATTTCACAGCTTCAAGCTGCTTTTCGAGTAACAGATCTGCCGCCTGTTTTCCCCTGAAAATTCTTTTTTCATGCCTGACCCAACTGTAAATCGGTTCGGTAATTTCGGTATCAATCCCGTTTATGGTAATTGTAACATGGCCCACACCTAATTCAGCCAGTTCATCGATATAAGGTGAAATATTCAATCCGTTAGACGACAGACAGGCAATCATTTCGGGCAATTCCTGCTTCATTAAACGCAGGGTTTCCATGGTGAGTTCCGGTGTGGCAAACGGATCGCCCGGACCGGCAATACCAGCCACGGTTATTTCCGGATGCCTGGATGTTAACGCCTTGAGATAGCCAACAGCCTGAACCGGAGTTAAAACGGATGATGTTACACCCGGACGTGATTCATTTACACAGTCATGGTCGCGGTTACAATAGTTACACTGTATGTTGCATTTTGGTGCCACCGGCAGATGTACTCTCCCGTACTTCCCTTTGGCCTCTTTGTTAAAACATGGGTGTTTTTCGTTCATTTCTGCTCCTTTTACCTGTACATAAATCGGGTTCATTACATATACTTGTAGCCCACCGGACTGTTATCCTGTTTGTACTCAATAATTGCGTTTGTGATCAAATCGAAAAGGTTATGTGTGCCCCTGTAACCAAGGTGTAGTATGCGTTGTCCACCTACCCTGTCGTGAACCGGAAAACCAATCCGCACAATAGGAATGCTGAGTTCCCGGGCGATGTAATAACCTTTGCTATGACCAATGATGATATCCGGTTTAATTTCACGCGCTCGTTCCGCCATGGTTTCAAAATCGCCACCCGTAAGTACCAGAGAGTTTTCGGTTCCCTTGTGTTCCCTTACCCGCTTTTCGAATAACTTACTCTCTCCTCCGCTGGCAATGATTACAGGATCTATGCCGATCTCGGTCAGAAAAGTGGTCAGTGCAATTACAAAATCCTCCTCACCATAAATCATGGCTCTTTTGCCAAACAGATATTTATGTCCATCAACGTATGCATCGATTAAACGGCCCCTTTCTTTGGCGATTTCTTCGGGAATATCATTACCCGAGATCTGCCTGAGTGTTTCAAAATAGGTATCGCTGTTTTTAATGCCTATGGGAAACGGAATTCTGAATCCCGGAATATCAAATTGTTTTTCGAGAATATCACCGGCAGATGTCACCGAATGATCCCCGGAAACCCTCCCCGATAAGCGTCCTTTATTCAGTACCTCACCAAACTGAATAAACGTCCTTGCACTTCCGGCTTCAGCAATTTCGGACACCTTTGTACCACCCTCAGCTATTAGTTTATATTCATCCCAGTGCGGATTATCCATGGTTTCGGAATAATCCGGCAGTAAGATAAAGGGCATGCTAAAATCCCGCATTACCTCTTTCATATATCTCAAATCAGCCGGTGACATAAAACCGGCAAGTAAAACCGTCTTATTATTCGGTTCACCTTTTAAAGCATATCTTTTTATGGCTGCGGCCACAGCCTCATGAAAGCCATCTGCATGGCTTCCCTGATAGCTGGGCGTTTGAGCATGGATATAAGTCGTTTTATCTTCATCACCACATTCACGGGTATAATCCTGAAGTGCACCGTCCACATCATCACCGATGGTTTCGCTGAGGCAGGTGGTGGAAATTCCCACTATCCTGGGATGGTATTGTTTTTTTACATTATCAAGTGCCCGTTTAAGATTGGCTCCTCCGCCAAATATGGTTGCTTCCTCGGTAAAGTTGGAAGAGGCAATGTCTATGGGTTCTTTAAAATGGCTGATAAGATAGCGCCTTACATAGGTGGCACATCCCTGCGAACCGTGAATAAGCGGCACACAACCTTCAATACCTTTAAATGCCAGGCTTGCACCAAGCGGTGCACACATTTTACAAGCATTTCGTGTAGCTACAAACGAATCTTTTCTCAGCAGAGTTTCCATAATTACTTCCTCCCTCTTTTCGTAAACTGCCAAACCGGACTCATCGCAGTGGCATGAACCTCTCTGGCAAAATTCAACATCCCTTCGTATCCGGCCAGTGCCTCTTTGCGCTCGTGGTTATGATCGCAAAATCCTAATCCCAGTTTATGGGCAATAGGCCGTTCCTTAACACCGCCGATAAATATATCAGCCTCTTTTTCTTTCACGAATTCAGAAAGTTCCACCGGGTTGGAATCATCCACCAGAATGGTTCCTTCGTCGCATAATTCCTTCAGTAAACTGTAATCTTCCTTGTTGCCGGTTTGCGATCCTACTACCACGGTCTTAATGCCGATAAGGCGAAGCGCTTTTACCAGCGAAATAGCTTTAAAAGCACCACCGACGTAAATGGCAGCTTTCTTACCCTGCAAATCATTTTTGTATGGCTGCAAAGCGGGCAACAAATCTTTCAGTTCATCACGCACCAGCTCTCTTGCATTCTGCATCAGCTGATCCGATTTAAAAAAACCAGCCACTTCATATAATGCATCCGACATATCTTCGATTCCGAAATAGGAAACCTTCATAAAAGGCACACCATATTTTTCTTTCATATGTTTTGCCAGATGGATCATGGAACCGGAACATTGAACCACATTCAGTGATGCTTTATGGGCATTCCTTATCTGATCAATTCGGGCATCCCCCGTAATGGTAGCAACGATATTCACACCCATTTTGCGGTAATATTCCTGCAGTATCCATAGTTCACCTGCCAGGTTAAAATCTCCCAGTATGTTGATGCTGAATTCGGGAACCTCTTCATCCCTGGTTCCCACCAGTTTAGCCAATGCATCGCAGGCTACTTTGTAACCGTCTTTTTTAGTTCCGTTAAAACCTTCGGACTGAACCGGAAGCACATCGATACCCTTTTCTCTGGAAACCCGTTTACAAATAGCTTCCACATCGTCGCCAATAACGCCGACAATACAGGTACTGTAGACAAATGCTGCATTTGGCTTATACGCGTCAATCAATTCAATAAGTGCGGAATAAAGTTTGGGTTCACCGCCAAATACCACATCTTTTTCCCTTAAATCTGTAGTAAAACTTAACCGGTGTATTTCGCGCCCAGACGACAGCGCCCCGCGAATGTCCCAGGTATAGGCTGCACAGCCTACCGGACCATGAATTAAGTGCAGGGCATCTGTTATCGGATACAGCACTACCCTTGATCCGCAAAATACGCATGCCCGCTGACTGACCGATCCTTCCAGACTTTTCTTGCCACATTCCAGATCGACCTGTCTCGATCGTTCTATGGTGGCAATCTGCCGTTTTCTTTCTTCTAAAAGTGCCATATTGTGATTTGTGTGATTTGTGAATAAAAGTTTGTAAAACCGGGCAGAGTCACTTTAAAGCCCCTGAATCTCTACCCGGTAAACAAACCGCATTGCATAAACTTTAGAGTTATAAGAAAACGCTTACATTACAAGTTCAAATTTTTCTTCTTTACAGGTCGCATCCTGTTTGTCCATGATAGCCTGCAGAATCTTCTCCAGCAACCGTATTCCACCCATGTAACCAACTGTAGGGAAATAACTGTGTCCTACACGATCCAGGATAGGGAAACCGTAACGGATAAACGGAATGTTTTCGTCCCGGGCAATGTATTTTCCGTATGTATTACCGATGATAAGATCCACGCCTTCTTCCTTGATCCAGGAATGCATCTGGAACATATCGGCACGTTCACCGTTCAGGTATCTGGCTTCCGGAACTTTTTCGGCAAGGATAGCTTCCATCCGCTTCAGAAATCGTTTTCCGGGCGTACCAGAGACAATATATACCGGCTTCATTCCTAGATCTACCAAAAATTCAGTTAGCGGAATCAGCTGATCGGGGTCACCCCAAAGAGCCACTCTTTTCCCGAAGAAATACTGCTGCATATCAGCCGCCATATCCACCAGGCGTCCGCGCTCCACAGACACGGAATAAGGTATAGATACTTTTGCTGCTTTAGACAACTCCTGAATAAAACGGTCCGTAGCTTTTATTCCTATCGGCAGATCACCGATCGTAAATTTCACTTTACATTTATTTTCCAGATGGATGGATGCGTCGCGTGTACTCCATTCACCGAGACCTATGGTATACATGGAGTCACCCATTGAAGCCATTTCCGGAATTGTGGTTCCACCGGCAGGATACATTATATGTTTTCCTGTCATTGGCGCATCCAGTACATCGGATGTATCGGGCAGCATGACAGATTTTACGCCCAGCATGCCGGTTAAACGTTTTATCTCGCGCATGTCAGCCGGTTCACACCAACCCGGAATAATATTCACCTGTCGCTTTTTTTCTCCGGTGTTGTAAGCGAAATAATCCACAAATCCTTTCACCATATTGGCATACCCAGTAATATGTGATCCCACATAACTTGGCGTGGAAGCATAGACCACATGTTTACCTTCCGGTACCTTGCCTTCATCTCTTGCCTTTCCCACTATCTGTGCAAGGTCGTCACCGATGGTTTCAGAGAGACAGGTTGAGTGAACGGCGACAATATCCGGTTCATATATGGTGAAAATATTGTCCAGGCCCTGTAAGAGGTTGGCCTGACCTCCGAATACCGATGCGCCTTCCGTGAAGGAACTGGTAGAGGCCATTACAGGCTCCTTGTAGTGCCGTGTTAAGGTACTGCGGTGATATGAACAACATCCCTGGGAACCGTGACTGTGCGGCAGACAACCGTGTACGCCAAGTGCTGCATACATAGCCCCGATGGGCTGGCAGGTCTTCGCCGGGTTAATCGTTAACCCTTTGCGTTCTATCGTTTCCGATGCTTTTTTTGTATGTCTTAGTAACATGATTTCTGATTTTAATTTATTCTACAACTACACTTCCCACAATCTCCGGTTCATGTTTCCATGGTGCGTCAATCAGTTTCCACACATCTGTGGTTACCATACGTTCTATTTCACGATAGAAGTTTATTGCACCTTCAAATCCGGCATAAGGTCCACCGTAATCATAACTGTGGAGCTGTTTCATAGGGATACCGTGTTTCTGGATCACATATTTCTCCTTGATTCCGGCACAGAAAATATCAGGGCGAACCATTTCAAGCAGTTTTTCTGTTTCATGATGAGAGATGTCGTCGATGATCATGGCATTTTTATCCATTTCCGGCATCATACCATCATAATCCTGGAACTTATATCCTTTGGCAGACAGTTCCTCTTTTTTCTTCTGCAGCTCATCACGGTACATCTTTTCATCTTTGCTGACCACGATATCTTCAATATTACGGGTATCTGCATCAATTTTGATGGTTGGCAGCACCTCACGTCCTTCATAGTCATCCCGGTGTGCAAATTCATAACCGGCTGCGATGGTCCGCATGCCCATTTCAGCAAACAGCTCCTGGTAATGATGTGCCCTTGAGCCACCCACAAACATCATGGCTGTTTTACCTTCCAGTTTCGGACGAACCTCTGCCAGCACAGCTTTAACTTTAGCCATTTCCCGTTTGATGAGCGCTTCCGTGGCAGCTATCATATCCTTGTCTCCAAAGTATTCTGCCAGCTTACGTAATGACTTTGCCGTCGCTTCAGCACCAATAAAATTGACTTTGAACCATGGGATACCGTATTTCTTCTCCATCATGTCCGCGATATAGTTGATGGAACGGTGACACATCACCATGTTCAAATCTGCAAGATGAGATGTTTCATAACTTTCAACGGTGGAGTTTCCACTGAAAGTTGCCATCAGCGTTACGCCCATTTCTTCAAAATAGTCCTCCAGAATAAAGGCATCACCGCCAATGTTGTATTCACCCATAAGGTTTATCTGAAACTTTCCTCTGCGATCTGTCTCTTCCGAGATACCCACAACTTCCTGGAAAATTTTGTTATTGGCAATATGGTGCCCTGCACTCTGGCTCACACCACGGTACCCTTCGCAGGAGAAGCCGAAAATATTAATCCCCAGTTCAGCTTTCATCTCACGGCATACCGCATGAATATCATCGCCAATCAAACCGACCGGGCAGGTAGAGAATACACTGATGGCATGGGGATGAAACAATTCGTAAGCATCGCGAATAGCATCTCTGAGTTTTTGCTCACCACCGAACACTATGTTGGAGTCCTGCATATCTGTTGAGAAGGCATAGGTTATGTAGTTCGGATCATCAGGAGTAGGTGGATTGGTCTGATTTCTACGGGTCAACCAGGCATAAAAGCTACAACCGATCGGACCATGAACGATGTTGACCACGTCGCGTGACGGTCCGAGAATTACCCCTTTACAACCGGCATAGGTACAACCGCGCTGCGAAATAATACCCGGAACAGTTCGCACGTTAGCCTGTATTTCTGGTACATTTTCAGGATCGTTGGATATGAACCCTTTTGCCCTCTTCTTTGCCACCTTTCTGGGATACTTTTTCAGGATCTCCTCTTTCAACTCTTCAGGGTCCGGCAGCACTACCTTGTCTAATTTCTTTAATTCATCTTTTGACATAACTTCTGTTTTTTTGGTGAAGTGTTAATCCAGGACCGAATCGCCCCGTTCTCCAGTACGTATCCGAATTGCATCCACTTCCGGCATCACAAAAATCTTTCCGTCACCCGGAGATTTGGTACAATTTGTTTTCATTATTGTATCGACAACCAGTTTTACCTTGTTATCGGGAACTGTCACTGTCAGCACTCTTTGCGGACGTAGTCTGGGTTCCTTTCCAAGATGTTCAATAGCTTCGGGAACATCCTTTCTGGCTGCATCCATTACTTTGGCATCCCAGAGCCCTTTACCCCGCCCAAAAGCGTTTCCGGTTGCCGTCATCGAGGTGATGCCGGCAGCAGAGAGTGCTCGTTTTGTTTCATTCATCATATTGATGCGAATTATGGCCATTACCGATTTCATAGTTGTTCAGTTTACTGGTTATAATTCTTTTGATCCACGGCTGATGGTATAAGCCTCTTCTACAGGCATAACAAATATTTTACCGTCACCATAAGCACCACCTCCTTCCGAACGGGCTGCTTCCATTATCGTATTGACCGCAAATTCCTTGTCTTCGTCCTTTACAACGATCATCAGCATTTCCTTGGGCAGCTCATCGTATGTTACATCACCGATTTTTATCCCGCGTTGCTTACCTCTTCCCACCACTGGTATTTTAGTCACTGCCACATAGCCTGATTCAAAAAGCGCCTTCATCACCTTCGATGATTTTTCAGGTCTTACTATTGCACGTATCATTAACATATCCGGTTCCTCCGATTTTTATTAGTTAGCAATTCCAAAGTCAATCAATAATTTCTCCAGCTTATCCATTGGCAATGGCTTCGGAATAACGAATAACTCGTTTTCATCAATTGCTTTTGCCAGTGCACGGTATTCGTCAGCCTGTGGATGTTCCGGTGCATGCTCAATAACCGTTTTACGATTAATCTCGGCGTGCTGAACCATGTTGTCGCGGGGAACAAAATGGATCATCTGCGTACCTAACTGCCGCGCCAGCTCTTCGATCATGGCTGATTCGTTATCGACTTTACGGGAGTTACAGATAAGCCCTCCCAGGCGGACAGAACCATTCTGAGCATATTTCTGAATACCTTTACAGATGTTGTTGGCAGCATACATTGCCATCATCTCCCCTGAAACAACAATATAGATTTCCTGTGCTTTACCATCACGGATCGGCATGGCAAAACCACCGCAAACCACATCACCAAGAACATCATAGAAAGTATAATCCGTTTCAAACTTTTCATCCCATGCGCCTAACTGTTCCAACAGGTTAATGGAAGTGATGATCCCACGACCGGCACAACCTACACCCGGCTCAGGACCTCCTGATTCCACACAACGTGTTCCTCCGTAACCGAGCTTGATAATGTCATCCAGTTCCACATCCTCCCCTTCCTCACGAAGAGTATCCAAAACTGTTTTTTGTGCCAGACCACCCAATAACAACCGGGTTGAATCTGCTTTCGGGTCACACCCTACAACAATTACATTCTTGCCCATTTCAACTAAGCCTGCAACTGTGTTCTGAGTAGTGGTTGATTTTCCGATACCACCTTTACCGTAAATCGCAATCTTTCTCATTTTTTTCATGTTAACTCTTTTTAGAAATTTTTATCTGGCATTCCCCTTAACGATATGTATGCCATCTTTCTAAAAAAGATGTTATAGAGCATGTTTATTGCAATGCAATCGACTGATTTATTGGCAGGTATTTTTTTATTTATTTTTTGGCACCGGAATCCGGCGAATCAGAAATTCCTACAATATTGTAGGATGATGTACCGGCATATACGAAAATGTAGGGTGTTGAAACTACGGTTCCGATGATTTGAATCTCATCTTATCATCAATTCAACCACACCTTCAGCGTGGGTATTCACTTTGTTCTAGAACCTGGCATTGCTTGTCAGGTTCTATTCGGAGAGGCTTTCAGCCTCAGTAATACACATTCTGCAGGTTAACTCAAGTCCGAAGGACTGAGCAACCTTAACCCGGTACGAAGTGGCAGGTGTTGGCTGGCGTGCAGGATCAGCCTGTAGGACTGACTGAAAGAGTAAGCTATTAAACAAATTAGTACATTACGTTAAAGCATGCATCCTGCATAATTCCAGTTTTCTGTTAATATAACAGTCCGAAGGACTGAGCAACCTTAACCCGGTACGAAGTGGCAGGTGTTGGCTGGCGTGCAGGATCAGCCTGTAGGGCTGAGTGAAAAACTTGACAGCTTCACTTGAATGTATTAAATTTAACGTATCCCTAAAAATTCTAAATCATGAGTCAGTCATTATCACAAATTTATGTTCATCTTACTTTTGGAACTAAAGGTAGGTATCCTTATATCAAGGATCAGGTAAAAGACAGATTGCATCAATTTATCGGAGGAATATTACGGTCACAGGAATCTCCTTCAGTTGCTGTTAATTCCGTTTCGGATCATATTCATATCCTTTTTAATCTGTCCAAAAACTATGCACTCGCAGATGTTATAAAAGAAGTTAAAGCTCGTTCATCCAAATGGTTAAAGGATTTTGGAGGAGAATACGCTACATTTTCCTGGCAACGGGGATATGGTGCATTCTCGGTAAATTACATGGATTTGGACAAGGTTATTAATTACATTAAAGGTCAGGAGAGCCACCACAAATACAAATCGTTCACAGAGGAAGTTGAGGAATTCGTTAAACAATTCAATATTATCAACTACGATCCTGATTACTTCTGGAACTGACATTCAACCACACCTTCAGTGTGGATATTCACTTCGTTCTAGAACCTGACATAGCATGTCAGGTTCTATTCGGAGAGGCTTTCAGCCTCAGTAATACACATTCTGCAGGTTAACTCAAGTCCGAAGGACTGAGCAACCTTAACCCGGTACGAAGTGGCAGGTGTTGGCTGGCGTGCAGGATCAGCCTGTAGGACTGACTGAAAGAGTAAGCTATTAAACAAATTAGTACATTACGTTAAAGCATGCATCCTGCATAATTCCAGTTTTCTGTTAATATAACAGTCTGAAGGACTGAGCAACCTTAACCCGGTCCGAAGTGGCAGGTGTTGGCTGGCGTACAGGATCAGCCTGTAGGGCTGACTGGTAATAATTATTCATGCGATGAACATTGAGTCATTGTATGCATGTGATATTGTATTGATTATTGAACTCCCTGGTGTTCCTTTCGGAGGAGATCCAGAACGGTTTTAACCGGATTAAATGTTGTTGCAGGAACTTCTACGAAGACAGTATTCCAGTCACTCATTGCACCGTTCCATAAGCCCGGCAGTTCCATCGCTTTAATTGCCTTGCTTCCCAATGATTTTTCTGCAATAAAACCGGTATCAGGATCACTGAATTTAAGCAGATCAAATTTGTTGCCTTCAAAATCTTTAACGCCGCAAACCAGGTCTGTAATATTGGCATATTGCGAAGATTTAAGCAAGGTTTCCTGATCAGGATTCTTAAGATTTACCTGCGCAGTTTCCACCAGTTGCAAACTTTCTGATCCGTCAGGATGCTTAACCCGAAACGGTCCGCCACCGGTATTACTGCTTTGTATTACGCCGCAGATTCTTAACGGACGATTGAGTTTAGACAGCAGAAAATTTGCTTTGGCCCTCCTGGTCATATCCCGGAATGAAGCGGGAATTCTAAACCCCAGTCTTTCGTCCATGAACTGTATGATGTCCTCTTCCAGAATTTCACTGACGGTATCAGAGTTTTTCAGGATCCTGCAATATTCAAATATTTTCTCCTGGGTTTCAAGCAGAACGCCACCAAGTGCTTTTTTATAGTCAATGGTATCCCCGATCAACCATTGTGCAGCAACATTATCTATATTTTTTATAAAGATAACATCAGCGTTTATGGCATCCAGATTTTTCAGTAAGGCACCATGCCCTCCCGGACGGAACAACAATTCACCATTGTCCAGTCTGACCGGATGATTATCCAAATCAACGGCAATGGTATCCGTCACCTTATCCTGAACAGAGAATGAAAGATCATACCGTTTATTCAATCTTTTTTCCAGTTCTGGTACCGATTTGGACAGATGAGATTCAATGAGTTTTTTGTGTTCCTGTGAAACAGTGAAATGGATGTGCACTTTATTATCCGATCCTGCACAATACAGAGACCCTTCCACCAGATGTTCATCAATGGCTTTGGTCGTTCTTCCATCCTCGTATTTATGAAATGTCAGCAAAGCCTTGGGAAGGTTTCCGTAGCTTAAACCTTTATCTGATAATAAAAATTCCACAACTTTTTTGTCCCTGTTTTTGATAAGGACAGCGGCATCACCTCCTAAAAGATCTGTCAATTCTTCAGAAAAAGCAAAATGTCCGATCCCATTAAAGAAAGCCTGTACATCCTTATCTTTATCATCTGAAAAACCTTCAAGATAATTGTAAAGGCTTTTGAACATGCGGCTTGCAGCGCCAGAGGCCGGCACGAATTTCACAAGTTGTTTTTCCCCGCTATCCTGTTCATAAACTGAAATATACTGTTGTAACTCGACATGCGTTAATTTGTATAACCCATTCCCTTCAGATACCGTATTGCATAATTCAATATCAGGAAAACCATTCACAAAACGGTCCAGTTGTGACTGTACTTCATCCGGTGTCTTGCCCAGGGCCTTAATCTGAGCCAAATCCTGTCTGGTAAATTCCATATTGCGTAAAAATTAAGAACATTAAGCGAGCTTATTCTGAGATATGTCAGAAATAACAGTGCATACAAAGATATATTATTCAGATTTCTGATAAAAACAGGACAACATTTTATCTCCCAAACAATGGCAGAGTTTATAACGTTACCAGGGCATAAGAGTCAGGAGTACCGGTCTGTATATAATGAACCGACAGCTCTGTCCGTAGACATCTTCCCGGATTAACGCGATGTAACAATTTTTGCTTCACCACTTCCAAGCCCCTTCGCTGTTGCCGTCAGTTTAATGGTTCCCGGTTCCCTTTTGCTTTTAACCACCACCATAGCACGACCGTGCCATGCGTTACGGATAGTACCCACATAGGAAGTTGTGTCCTTTAAATCGGCATTATCCACGCCAATGATTTCACCAGGACCATCAATGCTGAAATTCAGCAGGTTGCCGGCGTTTGGATCAACAGACCCTTTATCATCCGTTATTTCAACTGTAACGTATGATAAGTCCTGCCCATCTGCTTTGACTGAATTTCTGTCCGGGGTAAGTTGAATAAGAGACGCTTTGCCCACCGTGTTCAGTTCTGTGGTTTCGGTTTCTTTATCATCTTCAACTCCAACCGCTTTTAAAGATCCGGCCTTATACGGTAAGGTAAACAAAGCTTTAAATTCCTGTTCCAAGCCGGTTTTCTTTTCCCCTATCAGCGCCCCGTTCAAATACAGCCGAACTGCAGGATATCTGGAATATACCTCCACCTCCATATCTTTTCCTTCATGTCCCGGCCAGGTCCAGCTTTCCCACGTTGGCCACACGGCCCACATGGTTAACCTGATCTCTCCGTTTTCAGGATTCGGTTCCCTGACTGCCATATATAACTTTTCAGTGTCATTATACAGCATGCTTCTGTAGTGCGATATTGGTTTACGCCATCCCGTCAGATCAATATCTCCGCAATAGGCTCCATGCCAGGGATAGAGATTAGCCTGCCAGTGTTCTCCATGTGGTTCCCCCGGGTAATAATAACGGCCGATACCCGACTCTCCCAGATAATCCATAGCGGTCCACACAAAATCGCCAATAATGTAATTATGGTGGCTCACCAGGTTCCAGACGTGAAATGCATTCCGAGGATAGGACTCTGTATTTACGATGATCCTGTCCGGCACACGTTCATGATCTGACACGGCCATGTTAAGCTGATAGTTGTAACCACATACATCATGTGCTGCCATCAAGGGATCAAAAATCTCCCAGCCCTGACCCCAGGTCGTCATAGCAGAAGTTACCGGACGTGTCGGATCAATCTCCCGTACTTTACCCGCAAGCATTTTGGCTGTTTCAACGGCTTCAGGACTTGTACGTTCAATAATTTCATTCCCGATGCTCCACATAATGATGGACGGGTGATTGCGGTCACGCAAAACCATCGATGACAGATCGTGTTCCCACCACTGATCAAAATAAAGTGAATAATCATACGGAGCCTGAGGGGCCTTTGCTGTCCTCCAGCCATCGAAAGCTTCATCAATAACGAGCAGACCCAAACGATCACAGGCATCCAGAAAGGCTTCTGAAGGTGGATTATGAGATGTTCTGACTGCATTAAATCCTGCAGCTTTCAGTAACTCCACCTTGCGTTCTTCCGCCCTGTCATAAGCTTTTGCGCCCAGACAACCATTATCATGATGCACACAACCACCATTCAATAAAACCGGTTTACCGTTTAGTAAAAACCCTTTACCGGCACTAAAACTAACCGAACGTATTCCGAAACGCTGAACCACCTGATCAACAATCTGATCGCCTTTTTTTACCTGTACACGGGCAGTATAAAGGTTGGGTTCTTCAGTCGACCAGAGGAGTGGATTTTTAACTTTAATGAGCTGTTCTATCTCCTTTTCCCCATTTGCCGGCAATACAACGGTTATCCTGTTCGATCCCGACGCTGCATTGTTTTTATCGAAGATTCCGGTTTCCAGTATCAGTTCCTGGTTATCTGAACCCGTATTTATCAGCTGTGAAACAACCTTAACCACGGATTCCGTTTCACTCACCTCAGGTGTTGTTATAGCGACGCCCCATTGTCCAATATGAACTGAATCAGTAACAATCATCCATACATGCCGGTAAATACCAGAACCACTGTACCAGCGACAATTCTTTTGCCTGGAATTATCCACTTTAACTGCAATTACATTTTTGCCGTCAGCATTCAGGTATGGTGTCAGCTCACGCACAAATGAAGTGTATCCGTACGGCTGAATGCCAAGCGAATGTCCGTTTATAAAGACCTCGGCATCCATGTATACCCCACCAAAATATGCTGAGACCAGTTTATTTGTCCAGGCATCAGGCATTTCAAAGGTTTTTCTGTACCAGCCTGTTCCCATTGGATAAAAACCGCCCTCTCCTTCTGAGGGATTGCTTTTTTCAGACTTTCCCTCAATGCTCCAGTCATGTGGAAGGTCAAGCTTTCGCCATCCTGAATCATCAAACCCAAGCGCTTCAGCACCAGGATGATCACCCTGGGCAAATTTCCAGTCAAAATCAAACAGCTGTTTTCGCGCAGGGTCAGCAGAATCGGATGCGGCGGTTTTACAACCGGTAAGAAACACGAATACTAAAGCAATTAAAAACAGTGATCTTTTCATGATTGCACTATTAAATTCATTCTGTTGTTATAACACAGCCTTCAGCCGTTTTACGCCATCCCCTGATACAACTTCTATCAGCACCGTTCCCTCTGCTTTAATTTTTTCAATATCAGAGATTGCTGTAAAGGCGTCTAATTTCTGACCATTTATATTGTAAACAACTACTTTATCACCTGATTTTAAGCCATTCAAATAGTTTTTCCCTCCATTTGAAGTGATCCATATTTTTAAATTTACCAGTGCACCATTTACTGCGGTATCATCATTTTTAACCTCAACAGTGACCAGATTTGAAAATACAGGATTAAAGAAAACATTACCGCCATAGGAAGCTTTAAAGCTGTAAATACCAGGAGTTAAGGTTTCAGTACTGTACTCTACCAGCTGCGTCGTGCTAAGCTCTATGTTTGCAATAAGTGAATCGTTTTGATAAAGCTGAACCCAACCTGATAACTCTTCTTCAGTTTCTGTCGCCTTACTTACATCCACAGACAATGTTAATGTCTCACCTTCAATCATTTCAGCTGCAGAGGCTGACAGGTCTGCTTCAACAGCTGAAGACCGGTTCAGTGCAGAAACGCGGTATAAACCTGCGCCATGAGTGGCAATGGAAGGAGCAAACTCAGAACCTGTGAAAGTTCCCAAATCTTCCTTAGCCCACATATCCCTGATACTGCATGATCCTTTAAAACCCAGATCAACCAGATTCAACGCAACACTCAGGCTGTCTTTAACAGAGGGATCCTGCGTATAAACCAAAAATTCCATTGTTACACCATCTGGAGCATTCAGGACCTCATCATCAAAGCCACAGAATGTTTTAAACGTTGTGTATCCGGACGGGAGATTAAATTCTATGATTGAATATGAATTGACTCCAAACCCATTAGTGTAATTTTTTCCATTCACCTTAAGGGTATTACCGTCAAGGCTCAGGTTTTTCCTGACACTTGCCCAACCACTTGTTGCACTTACCCAGTTTAAAGAGGTCAGCAATAATGAATCTCCGTTCTCCATATAAATGGCCGGATTAATCCAGTCGCCATGATCATAGTTGAAGTTATCGCCGGCATCCGTCACCACCAGATAGAGTTTTTCCGCACCTGTAATATCTGCCCTCAGCGTATCTCCCTCACGACCTATTGTCCTGCTGATTCTTCCGCTGTTAGCCAGTGCCGTATGCACATTAACCTCACGAACCGTAGGATCCTGGTTGGCAATCATAAATTCGACTGTTGAACCACAGGCCTGGTTTGTACCGCCAATATCAAGTCCGGCGAAAGCTTTAAAGCCCACTGTGTTTTCAGGAATGCTGTACAGTACGATGGACTGCGGATGCGTACCCAAACCTTTTGCATACGTCGTTCCTTTCACATTTAATGCACCCCCTGAAATACTTTTATTCTTCTGAACCGAATTCCAGCCTGCAGATGCATACTCCCAGTTCATATCGGAAAGCAAAGCTGAATCACCGTTATCAAAATAAATATACGGATTGATCCAGTCTGCATGATCGCAGTCGTAACCATCTCCCGCATCTGTAACAACAAGGTATAATTCTTTACTACCAGCGGGAATCGCGATATCTATATTCACACCATAACCATCTGTTAAGGTGGATACCGTTCCGCTACGGTAAAGCAAATCTTTTGTGCTGACAAAGCCATCACCACCACTATTAAATAAGGCTACAAACTTATCCCCTGAAACCGGATCATCAGCAGTCCAGCTCACCACTTCATTTTCTTTGTACCACTCTTTGTTATTCACCGACAATTTATGCATTCCAAGCACTTCCTCATTGGTAATAAGCGAATCTGTAAAACTTTGATTATCGGGCAGATTACCACCGAACATCAGTGGCGAACGGAAAATACTCCATAAAGTCATCAGCGTGTATTGTTCCGGTTCAGTAAAATTGGTATACCGGTTGGTTGCACGTTCACCACGAATAAACTTTCCTAAAGGAAGCATATCAGCATCAGGCCATCCGCCCGGTGAGATATAAGGGGCCCATTCTGCACACTTTGTAAACGAATAATTCAGCTGACTCCAGTTATCCCAGAAATCATCAACTGTTCGCCACATATTGGCATTGTTTTTGGCATGTTCATGTTCATCCAGAGGAGTAGCACCCGGTGACATACTCAGTACGATAGGCCGTCCGCTGTTATCAATTGCCTTACGGATCATCTCAATTTCATCTGCATGATATGGTCGTGATAAATCATCAACTTTTACAAAATCCACTCCCCATGAGGCATACAATTCAAAAATGGAATTATAGTATTCCTGCCCACCTTCCTTATTTGCATCAACCGTATAGTTGTCGTGTAACCATGTGCAAAGTGTTTGCGTGTTGTAAATATCCGCTGCAGTTTTGGTTTCATAACCTTTTATAGGTAGTGCATTCGTAACCGCCTTAATCGGTACACCGCGCATTATATGTATTCCGAATTTTAATCCTTTGGCATGTATATAATCTGCAAGTGGTTTAAACCCGGCACCATTAGCTGCTGAAGGAAATCGTGTTGGGGAAGGCATATACCGACCATACTCATCATAAATAAAGGTAGAATTATCAAAGCTGTTATAGTGACCACTGGTCTGATTATCCACATACCATCTGATATCCACTACAATATATTCCCACCCATAGTCTTTCAGGTGCTCAGCCATATAATCAGCATTTGCCTTTACCTCTGATTCAACTACTGACGGACCGAAACAATCCCAGCTATTCCATCCCATAGGAGGAGTTAATGCCCAGTTCTGAAACGGAAGTTCGTTACCCGTTTGTGCTTTAGCTGAACTCAGAACAATTAAAGCAAAAAGAATAAATTTAAATGTTTTCATGCTTAACAATCTTAAGGTTTTCCATATTACAGCGTTTCACAATATCGGATAACGCTGGTACTCATATTAAATGTTGTGTAATTCAATACATACAAAGATAGCGAGAAGATTATAAACGATATGTTACTTTCCGGTCAAACTATAATCAAAATACCGTCAATAATCCACAGCATTAAATGCCCGGTTTTTAGTCTATCCCTTCTCTTTCAAGTACTTCTACCGGCACAAATTCCAAAAAGTCGAACATAAACTCACCGGTTCGTGCAGCTTTTACACTAAAGGTATGTGTTCCGGCTTCGTCAAAAGTATAAATACCCAGAATTCTTCGCAGATAACCCTCATTAATTCTGGCATTCCCGGCAAACCATGTATTTAATGCCGGTTGAAAACTTGCGGGCCCTTTCATATAACCCCTGTTGCGCATCATTTTATCATTTTCATAACCATTGGGGTCCGAAGGATCTTCACCCGGCCTTACATAACCGATGTTAGGATTGCTTGCAAATATGGTCAGATCCAGGGGGATCCCACATGGTAATCCATCCCAGTAAAGTTGTGCTGCACCTCTTTTTGTTTCTACCTTCCAACCAAAACGAACCTCATAGGTTCCTGCAGGAATAGCCGGTGTTGTTATTGAAAAGTCATACAGACCTTTTAAATAAACTTCATCACCCTGAAAGTCAAGAAAACGCTGGTCAAAATCATAATATGCAAATTCTGTCCCCTCCGAAGTAGTAACTCTGTCAATATACCCCTGTGGAATAATCCATAATACTGAAGGATAACCTTCTTTGTTTAGATTTCCGCGTAGGTTATTATTGGTGAGTTCAGGAAAAAAGCTTGCCGCATCCATTCGCAAACGTTTACCTGAAATATGGCCTGCAAACGCAAAATCGTAGGCCAGAATTTTGTCTATCTCATGATATACCCCGTTCAGTGCATCGTTGTCATAATTCGTCTGAACGATTCTGATGGCATCAGCGGCGGATCCGGTCATATTGAACAGGTTATACTCACTTGTTGCACGATTTGTTCTTACCTCCATCAACGTATTCGGGCACATTGTTTCAATGTATTCAAACATATCATACGTTTTAATAGAATGTCCGGTATTATCCAGATCAATGATAAATTTGGAGTAGTTAATCTGCTTGTTTATCAGGTGATAGGCAATAAATCTGTTTAAGCTGTTTCTGCGGTCTTTAACGTCTGAAATTCCTGCATCTTCAGGATAGACCTGGTCATAAATCTGAGCAGCGAAGGATTTTAAATCATCCAGAGACTCAATGCCGTTGAGGGCATATGTTGAATCACTTTCGATGAGTGCTGTATAACCAAACTTTCTGGATTGCGGAATTTTGATAATGGACCCAACATCTGTAAAGTCCGCATTCGTTGAATACCGTGAAGGATCATATGATTTATCTTCAATCAGAGACAGCTCCTTGTCTAATCCGGTTTCCAGTAATGCGTTAAAAAACAATGTAAATGATTCATCTTCAGAAAGTGCCTCTACTATCGTCTTTTCACTCGGATGGAGCACTTCACCTATTTTGTGAATCATACCATTGTGAACCTCAATATTTGGCTTTAATATCGGTGAGGTTTTATTAATGCGTATGGTCAGATCTCCATCTGTAAAGCTTTGATAAGATACGGCAACAAACCGGTCACTCATTGTTTTTTGACTTAGCCTGCCTTCAATAAAATCATTGGTGCCAAGTGAAAATCCTTCAATGATATGATCATACACTATTTTTTTCAGGGTATCCATGGTGAAATCAGCCATGGAATATCTTCCCTTGGAAGCATAAAAATTCAACATAGCCTCATTATCAGGTGCAAAACAGGTATATTCACCATATGCATTCAGGAGCCCTATTACCCCTGTTGTATCCAGAAGCTTAACAAATTCGGAATACTCCTCCTGATGAGATTCCAGGTACCCTCCCACCAGATCACCTGTAAATGTGTAATAACTCTCCTTGCCTATTTTATCGCTGTCACACGAATACAAAAGCACACAAAATGTACTTATTAAAACAAATAATCCTCGTGTCACCAACTGATAAGATTTCTTTCTCATATCCAACTCAAAATTATATCCAACTCAATTATTTATAGCCCCCAAATATATATTCCACTCATCATAAAACCTGAAATAAATGTTCAAATTAATGTCATTAGTGACCATTAATTCATTAAAATCCTAATAACTTTTGCCCGGCTGCCAATTTTTATTCTTTAAATCGTAAAACCTAATTCCATGATTGTTTGTTATTAAATCTAAACCTTGTTTCCCCCTAAGGAATGGTTAGAGAAATAATAAATTTTCTATAGCCGGTGTCGTCCCTCAGTTACTTACTGCGTATAACAACAATTAAACCTTTTATAAAACATCTTAATACAATCTGTTATGAGAAACATCAGAAACTTTTCAGTTCCGGCACTCCTGCTCACGGTAGCAGCATTCATGTTCATGGGATTAAACACCCCGGAAAATGAAGATAAAAAACCGGACATGCCGGATAATATCAAAGCCATAGTTGACAAATCATGCATGGGATGTCACAACTCAGATTCTAAAAGTGAAAAAGCCAAAAACAAATTGAATTTCACAACCTTTAATGAACTTTCAGATGTGAAAAAGATCAAGACATTACGTGAAATTGTTGAGGTGCTTGATGAAAATAAAATGCCTCCTGAGAAGTTCCTGAAAATGCATCCTGAAAAGGGTTTAACAGAAAAAGAAGAGCTACAACTTAAAGAATGGGCTCAAAAAGAAGCTAAAGCAGTATTAAGCAATTAAAACCTTATTGAATAAGCCCAATTCGCGGCACCATTTTCAGGTTTCTAAAAAATGCTTTTTTAGGGCATATTGACGAGAAATTACCATAATTATATCAATTCCTTTCTACTGTTGGAATCTGATATGGCTATCTTTGTATGATACATATTAATTCCTTTATAGTAAAAAACAATTTGTCACAACTTAAAAACAATTACTATGCTAAGAACTTTACAATTACAAATGAAAAAGTTTGCTGGTTTATTCTTTTTACTGGCAATGTTAACCGTACAATTCAATCTTAAAGCTCAAAATATTGATCTGGAAGATGGTTTGATATTACATTACACATTTGAATCCGCTCCGGATGGCGTTGTACCCGATGTCTCCGGCAATGGAAACGACGGAACATTAATGGAGACTGCATCAGTTGGTGTAGCTGAAGATGGCAGAAATGCCTTAATGCTGGACGGAACGTCAGGGTATGTAAGCATTATTCCTGAATTTGCAAATCAGTTTCTGGGTGCCGGTGGATTCAGTATCTCTTTCTGGATTTACACAGAAGTGGATCGATTAAACGAACATGTAATTGATTTTGCCAATACAACCGATCATATTATATTCTTATCTCCCCGGGACCATGCCTCCAGCGGAGGACCAAGGTTTACCGTACACAGTGGTGATGACGGATGGCCTGCTGTTGGAAGAACAGAAGTAATGAATACCTTTCAGTGGTACCATCTGACAGTTACCATTGACGGAAATGTTGGTAAACTGTATCTGAACGGACAAATTGGAAATACCAATAATAATATGGCCACAACACCGGCTACAATGAATCAGACTCCAACCGAACTTTGGATTGCCAGGTCCCACTGGAGCGGGGATCCCTACCTGCAGGGTATGCTTTCTGATTTTCGCATCTACGACCGTGCACTTACGGAAGATGAAGTTCTGGCTTTGGGAAGCGATCCTGAATTGGTCACACAACAATCTGCTTTAGACCTGGGCGATCTCTCTAATGTAAGTTCAGATCTGACCCTCCCTGAAATGATGGGTACCGATGTAACCGTTTCCTGGACCAGTTCAGATACATCCTACATTGATACTACCGGTCATGTACTCCGTTATCCTGAGATGTATCCAATTCCGGTAATCCTTACTGCATCGCTGGAAAGGGATGTAGATGGCTTAACCTATCAGATGGAGAAAAAATTCACCGCTTATCTGGGCGCTACCGATCCGGGTGAAGACCTGGTTGCCGAGTGGGATTTCAGCCGTGAAAATCTTGGAGATGATGGTGTAAGCATTGACGACATATCTGGAAACGACTTTGTTGGAACACTGGAAAATGAAGCCTGGATCCGTACGATTGGAGAGACAACACAATACGATGTACTCGATATGGGGGAAGGAACCGGATATTTTGATATGAGCACTGCCCTGGGAGAACACATTCATCAATTGGGCGAATACACCATCAGCTTATTCTTCAGGGTTAGTGAAGATTATACAGGCATCGGAAATAATGGAAACTTCTTCTGGTCGTTCTGTAATACTGAAGATATTTATAACGGCGGAGGTGCCATGTACTGGATGGGCAGAAACATGGAGTTCGCCATCATGAAATCGGATTACACCACGCAGCAGAGTACCGGTGGAAAAGGCATAGTACCTCAGGGAGCATGGCATCATATCGCCTATGTTCAGGAAGGTGGAAACGGAACGCTGTACCTTGATGGAGATGTGCTGTCGGATGTTTCGATCACTTACTTCCCTTATTCTGTAATTGCCAGAGACAGTGCAGACGGTGTGGCGATAAACGGTACACCATTTAACTGGCTGGGACGTTCGCCCTACCCTTCAGATGCCTATTTGCAAAACACCGCAATGTATGATTTCAGGTTATACTCTATACCTCTTTCACAGGATGAAATTAAACTCAGTAATCCGTTTGGAATCGGATTGGATGTATTAACCGTGATTGATGATCTGAATAATGCCTGGGATGAAAATAACAATGCAGGATTTCCGGAAGAACTGACAACAGAAAAAGAGGCGGTCTCGATAGGGGACTTAAGTGCTGTAACTTCAGATCTTAACTTACCAGCACAGGGAAGTATTGATAATACCATAACGATAAAATGGACAAGTGCTCCCGGCTTAATAAGCCCTGAAGGTGCTGTTACCAGACCTGATTATCTGGATACTGACGTTCGCTTAACAGCTACCTTTATGAAGGATGGTTACAGGGTAGACACTACATTTACGGCAACTATACTGGCAAATGAAGCTACAAAGTATACATCAGATCTTTTAATTCATTTTAACTTTGATGATGCAAATATTGACGGATCAACCGTTACAGATCTTTCAGAACAACATTTCCAGGGTACCTTTATGAATGGTGCCGGTAACAGAATACTGAAAGGCACAGATACAAACTTTGGCGTATTGAACCTGGCCGGTGATTCATCTTATTTCGATATGGGAGATGAAGTTGGTAAAGTGATATATGCCTTAAAAAATCATTTCACCATAAGTACTTACTTTATGGTTGATGCTGCAAAAACCGACTTTACCAGCAATGGAAACTTCCTGTATACCTTCTCAAACAGTGATTCATCTGCCTTATACAGAAATGGTTATCTGTTCGGAAGGGCATCCTATACAACTTATGCTATCTCACCCAAACGTTGGGACGATGGCCAGATTGGAACAACAGGAGGTGACACACCAACTCAGGGTGAATGGCATCACTATGCCTATGTTCAGGATGATACTTTAGGTATGATTTATGTCGACGGTATTGCGATTGATACCAGTACAATGAAAAAACTGCCTAACACAACGATACCTAAAGAAGGAATGTTAGGTACAGATTATAACTTCCTGGGACGTTCCAATTTTGAGGGTGATGTATATCTGTCTAAGGCCATGATGTATGACTTCCAGTTATATAATAAAACCATGACGGCACAGGATATCGCTACAATGGCAGAATTGGTAAACGTTGACAATCAGGATGGAATTGCACTTGCTTACATGTTATCTGTCCCTGTAAAACAGGTCAGCACTAAAACAGATCTACGTGTTGACACCTCAACACCGGGTTTAATCAGGATCCTGGATTTAAAAGGTGATGAATCTGTTCAGGTGTACAACCTTGTTGGACATCTGATGACGGTAAGAAATGCAGAAAGTATTCCTGTTAATCCTGGAATTTACATTGTTAAAGTAAATTCCCAGGTTAAAAAGGTACTTGTGAAGTAATAAAAAACAGCATAACTGATGAAAGGCTGCCGGTTAACCGGCAGCCTTTTTTATAGGCAATGGACTACCTATTTGTTATTCAAAAGAAAACACATAACTTTATGCATCTTATGCCAGGATTGCATTTTGGTAATTTGATTATGCTTGAAAAAATCCTTTTAATATCAGTCTGACTGATTTAAACTAAATCATTTGTTATGAAACGTACGATCCTCATTATTTCAGTGCTGATTTTAGTTGTCTTAATCATCATCCAGTTTTTCCAGCCTGAAAAAAATACCGGAGAAATCACCAGTGATCATTTTATAAATCAGGATGGAATTCCGTCTGATATTAAAACCATGCTGCAATCTTCATGCTTCGATTGCCATTCCAACAACACCACCTATTTGTGGTTTGATAAGATTGCACCCGCTTCATGGTTGGTTAGTGATCATATAAAAGAAGGGAAACATCATCTGAACTTTTCAGACTGGGGCAATACCGATACACTGGACCTTATCAGCAACCTGAGCGATATCTCTGATGAGGTTAAGAATAAATCAATGCCTTTAAGTTCGTATTCATTTTTACACCGTAAAGCCAGGCTTACACAGGAACAACGAAACACTATTGTTGCATGGAGCGAAGCCTATGCGAACGATCTGCTGAAAGAAATGAAAAAATAATATCTGAAAATCTCTGTATTGAAGTTAAATATCAGTTACCGGTCTTCGCGTTCCCCGGTTCAAAGCAGTGCCTTAGTGTTTACATTTGACGGTTATGTACTTCCTTTTTGACCGAAAAATGTAATTTTGGTTTGACAACAATTCTTAGATTTGCAGGAGATTTGTTGGTCCACATCATATTAAACTATATTTGCACCTTAGTGATATTAACTACATTACTTGGAAATGAATAAAACAGTTTTCAGCATACTCATTGTATTTTTAGTCTTCCGGTTTAATTATGCCGTAGCACAAACTATCAGCAGTGCCAGCGACAACCTGACGGCACAGCCGCTGTCAGACCGGAATGTTGTTTATGACCTTAGTGAAGACGGGGTATCAAAGCCCATTACCTGGGGGCTGGATCTTGCCTGGTTAAGCGATGTAAATTTAAGACGCGGTGTAGCCTTTATGGGCGCTGAACGTGTGGATGTGGTCAGATCATCATTCATGCCTACAGCCCCTTTGGTAAACGGGGCGTTACAGGGTGAGGCACTTACAAACACCAACCTGCGAATGAATCTCATCGAAGCATATCTTGGATCCAATACAAAGGTTGTACTCAATTGCGATCATCCTAGTGTTGATTCATGGTATCTGGGTAATGCAGCTAACTGGGCAGCGCTTATTGATGTGACCACAAAAATGCATCAGGACAGAGGAAGAACTGTGGTCTCTGTTTCACCATTCAATGAACCGGATTATGGCTGGGGACAATATACCGGATCAAACGGAAAATCTGATTTCTATAATATTGTAGCTGAACTTAAAAAAAACGCAAGGTTTGATAATATCCGCATCTCCGGAGGTAATACACTAAACTGTGATGAAGCCTTAAGCTGGTACAATTATATTAATCCAGCCGGTTTAACTGAAGGGAATACGCATCAGCTGGCAGGTTCTTTCGATAGTTTTGCTGCCTTTTATCAAACCGTACGTGCCAATGGTGATCATGCAACAGGTGATGAACTGCACAATGTAATGGAAGCTATGGTTGGTGCAGAATATGGTATGCAAACCGGTATTTGGTGGGGAACGGCAGAATATGCCCGTGGTGAATTTGTGAAAGCCAGCGACGGGAAAAGATTAGGGTATGCAGAACACCGACCCAACTGGACAGCAGCATCAGTATACAGAGGTCCGGCTGGAAAGGTACAGGCTTTTGGCGGCACATCTGAACGTCAGGCAGTAACCACATCCTATCGTTTTGTATCGAAAGACAGAGACGTGTATTACAACGGATACGGCCCGCAACGTGAATATGTAATGGAACTGCCCGGCGGAACCGGATATCAACAGGGACAGACCAATGCAGAGAATGTTGTAAATATAACATGGGGAGATGATATACAACCGGTTATTGAAGGGCGTTATGTCCTGGTGAACCGGAACAGTGGGAAAGTAATGGAAATTTCAGGGGGCTCGGGCAGTTTGGGTGCAAACATACAGCAGGGAACAAGCAACGGTAGTAAATACCAACAGTGGGATGTAAAGCCGGTTGACACAAGAATAGTAGGTGACTTCAGTTATGTCGAGATCGCCAATGTTAATAGCAATACCTATCCTGATGTATTAAACTTTTCACTGGACAACGGAGCCAATATTATTGCATATAACTTTATTTCTGTCAATCAGCAATGGTATCTGGAATACGCCGAAGACGGCTGGTTCTATATACGGAACCGACACAGCTCAAAATGTCTGCATGTAGCCAATGCCAGTTCATCTGCGGGAGCCAATATTATTCAATGGGATAAGAACGGACAAGCTGCCCAGCAGTGGCGCTTCATTCCGGTTGGTGCCGCTGTGGAATTTACGGCTCCCGATGCACCACAGAATCTGGTTGCAAAACCACAGTCCGTATCGGTACGTCTTGATTGGTCTGCCAGCACAGCGAATGACCTTTCAGGATATTCGGTCTTTCGTTCAGAAACGGTCGACGGCCAGTATAATACCATTGCACGAAATGTGACCACAACTGCTTTTGTTGATAATACAGCAAGCAATGGACAATACTTTTATAAAGTTAAGGCTGTGGACCATTCGCTGAACAGCTCTGACTTTTCAAATCAGGCCTCAGCTACAGTTACCTACAAAAAAACACTTGTGGCAAAATACGAATTTGAAGGTAATACACGCGACAGTTCTCAAAACCTGAATAACATTGCTGCTTTTGAAGAGGTTTCATACTCTGATGGTATGAACGGAACTCAGGCCATTGTTATTGACGATACAAAGAATTTTCTGCAGTTACCTGCAACCATCGCCAATCAGGAGGAAATAACCATTACGGCATGGGTCTTTTGGGATCATGTTGCATTCTGGCAACGCATCTTCGATTTTGGAAACGGGGAGGATGAATATATGTTCCTGACTCCTCTGACCAATTCCGGGAAAACGCGTTTTGCCATCAAAAACGGTGGTGCAGAACAGGTTATTGATATCCCCCGCATAAATCCCTTAAAATGGATACATATTGCGGTCTCCATAGGTTCAGATATGACCCGGATATTCATTAATGGCAATCAGGTAGCTGAATCCACTTCAGTAACGATCAGTCCAATGGATTTTAAACCGGTTCTGAACTTTATCGGCAGAAGCCAGTTTGCTGCCGATCCGTTGTTTGGCGGTAAAATTGATGATTTCAGAGTATACAATTTTGCGCTCTCAACAGATGAAGTTGCTGCGATAGCCGGTGGTTATGATGCCCTAAACAAAGTGGTGTACACTGCTGATGACCTGGTTCTTTTTCCTATGCCGGCTGATGATGTGGTAAATCTGAGTTATCCGGCGGGACAGGGCAATGCTGCTGTAACCGTATCCGTATATGAAATGAATGGGAAACTGGTCAAATCTGACTTGCTGAAAAATGACAAACTCATGGTATCGGACCTGCCCTCAGGTATATATATGCTGAAGTACAGGAACAATAAAACAACACTGGTGAAGCGCCTGGTGGTAAGCCATTGATAAAAGCATTGCTTTAAAACAGTGTTTGCGTTCTCCATCTGTTGAGTACGAAATCATCTGCCGGCTACCTTTATTATTATTTGGTTAGTGGTTTTGATGCCATGAAGAGAAATCCTCCGCCCTGATGATGCCTTCAGAAAGGTGGACTCCAGAACCTCCAGGCTTGCTGTGAGCCGTCCTCCTTTGTTGTCAAAGGAGGTGGGTTTGTCGTAGACGAAGCCGGAGGATTTTCATCACTTTTGTCTTTAAGCCTTTATCTTTCATCCTTAGTAAATATCTCCTGTCAAAACTGCGGTGCGCACCTCCTTTCTACTTCAATAAATTACACTACTCAGTAACCAAAAAAGAGGAAAACAGGACCTTTAGATTGTTTTGTCTTATTTTTTGGGTCTTGTGTCTTTTGTCCTTTAATAAAATCCTCCGTCGCACCGGTGGTGTGTAACCTCCTTTCGAAAAAAGAGGAATGTCTAAAAGGACGGGCTTTTTGTAAACGTGCAAACTCCTGATTTTGGTTGAAAACTTCCTCATTTTTTACCCGTAAATTCACATAATTCTTAATTTTACCGCGCTAATACGTGAGGAAAATCAAATGAGGAGTTTTTTTATTACTACCTTTTTATGTATTCTTCAGCTTACATTTTCTGTCGGTCCCAAATTATATTTCGACAATATTACAACAGAAAATGGTCTGACTGACAACTATGTAAACTGCATTCTTCAGGACGATGAGGGTTGGATCTGGATCGGAACCGGCATGGGGATTCAGAAGTTTGATGGTATTAAATTCAAAGAATATGGCATTTATATCAACGATTCAACACTGATAAAAAACTTTTTAATCCGTAATTTTCTTGAAAGCAATAATCATACAATATATGGTTGCATTGAAGACTTTGGGCTCGTAAAATATAATAAACAAAAGGATATATTTGAACGGTTGAAATTTAACAATACTGCTGTTCTGGCTGATGGTTCTGTTAAGGACCTTGCAGAAGACAACAATGGAAATCTCTGGGCAGCCACAAAGAACGGAATCTACAAAATTGATTTTAAACGTTCTGAATCAAGGCATTATGCAAAAGATACCCTCATCAACGGGCACTCCATTTCAGACAATTATGTCAGAACCTTATGTCTTGAGAATGATACCATATTATGGATAGGAACACGAAAAGGCCTTGATAAATTCAACCTTAAATCTCAGATAATTACAAACTATCCCCGGATCAATCCGGAACTAGAGGATGAAATCTTTGATATCACCGTGGATTCCAGCCACAGAAAATGGATTGGTACCGGAGAAAACGGCCTCATTGTAATCGACAATGAAAACCCTGAAGGCAAACGCTTTCCATTTCGTGACAACCAGGACAGAAGTAACACCGTACGTAAGATACTTCAGTCGGGTGATGGACATTTCTGGATAGGGACACGTGCCGGTTTGTATTTTTATGATGAAAAGGTCCATAAACCGGAATTGTATCAGAATAACCTGCTGGAAGAAAAATCACTGGTTCATAATTCTGTTATGAACATTACCAAAGACAGAAAGGGCGATTTATGGATAGGCACCCGCGGTGGGCTCAGTTACTTATCTATGGAAAAACAGGTTTTTAAAACTTACAAGGCACTTCCTGATCATATAAACTATTTAAATAACAGTGAAATATACTGTTTCAGTGAGGATCAAAACGGGAAAATATGGATAGGAACAGAAGATGGTGGCGTTAATATACTGAATGTAAAAACAGGTAGGTTCTCATACCTGACAAGAGAAAACAATAAAATCAGCAGCAACTGCATTAAGGCCATCAGGCCATTTCAGAATAAAATTCTGATTGGAACATTTGAAGGCGGTTTAAACATGTACAATCCTGCCAGTGGTAAATCAACTGTTTATCTACACGATGAACATAATCCTCAAAGCATATCAAATAATATTGTCTGGGACATCAATATCGATCAGAAAAACAATATCTGGATCGGTACGGCAAGCGGTTTGGATCTTTTTGATCCGGTTAATGAAACCTTCACTCATTTTCCGCAGTTTGATGATATGATAAATGGTGTTACCTGGATCGGTATTGACAGTGACAACGATTTATGGTTAGGTTCTGAAGTCATTAAAATTTTCAAACCAGGTTTTGGCATCTACAATACATTTAAAGAAAACTCCCGCGGTTTTTATACAGACAGTGAGAACCGCAACTGGGTTATGACTCTTAATAAAGGAATTATTCAGTATGATAAACAAAAGGGTCCTGTAAAAACCTACAATGAAAATGATGGCTTATCCTGTAACCTGACCTACTGTATGCTCGAAGATAAGGCACACAATCTTTGGATCAGCACAGCAAACGGACTCTCTTCTTTCAATCCCAAAGAGGAAACATTCCAGAACTTTTACCGGATTGACGGCTTACAGGGTGACCAGTTTCACTATGGAGCTTCCTACAAAACTAAAAACGGAGACCTCCTGTTTGGTGGCATTAACGGTTTTAATAGTTTTAATCCATCCGATATAAAAGATAATAAGTTTAAGCCGCCGGTTTATGTAACAGATTTTAAAGTTTTTAACCGGTCATTTGAAAATAAGGAGTTGTTATCGGATTCAACCACAGAAATTAAAATACCTTACGATTCAAAATTCCTGACCTTTGAATTTGTTGCATTAAACTACACTAACAGCTCCAGAAACAGGTACCGTTACTATCTGGAAGGATTTGATTATGACTGGTCCGAACCAACCGAAAACAGAAGTGCAACTTATACGAACCTCGATCCGGGAGAATATACGTTCCGTGTTATGGCAGGCAATAATAAAAATACATGGAACACTTCAGGTGCAGTGTTAAAACTGACGATTAAACCTCCGTTTTATAAAACAGCCTGGTTTTACATCAGCTCATCGTTTGCCCTGGTAGTGATTATTTTTCTCAGTTTCAGATATATTCTGAAAATCCTGGAACTCCGCAAAAGTCTGGAATACGAGAAAAAGGAAGCCCAGAGATTACATGAGCTGGATGCTTTCAAACTGCAGTTTTTCACCAATATATCCCATGAGATTAAAACACCTTTAACACTCATAGTCAGCCCATTGGAAAAAATCATGCATCATAATTTTAAAGATCCCTCCATCCGGGAGAATCTGGACTTAATGCATAGGAATGCCCGGCATTTAATGGAACTTATTACCCAATTGCTGGATTACAGAAAACTTGAATCCGGAATGCTAAAGGTCAATTATAAAAAGGGAGACATTGTACAGTTTTCAAAGGATATCTTTAACTCATTTACAGGTCTGATGAACGAATCCGAACTGAATTACAAGTTTATCAGCATCAAAGAGGAGTTGATAACGGATTTTGATCCGGACAAACTGAAAAAAATACTGGACAACATCCTTTCAAATGCCGTAAGATACAATAAACGTGGTGGAAGCATCAGCTTTATTATTTCTGCTATAATTAACGATGACAGAAACAACTTGTACCAACAGTATCTTCAGTTTGTAATTAAGGATACAGGCACGGGGATACCACGAAAGAATCTGGGAAATGTCTTTAACCGTTTCTTTTCAGGCGATCATGAAAACTCCACGAGTTCCGGAATTGGTCTGGCTTTTACCAAAGAACTGGTAAAACTGTTACATGGTGACATTAGTGTTGAGAGCGAAGAAGGCGTTGGCACTACTTTTACAGTGCTCCTGCCCATGAAAGATGATTCCATAACCATTGAGGAGAATTCTCCTGCTAAAGTGATAAACGTGCAGCATAAACCTGTTTATGAGGAAAGCATTTCTGAAGACCGGAAAATAATGTTGCTCGTTGAAGACAATGCTGATGTCAGACAATTTCTTACTACACATTTCGAAGAAACCTTCAGGGTATTAGAGGCTTCAAACGGATCTGACGGTTTGGAGATGGCTATACAGACGATTCCCGATATTATCATATCAGATGTAATGATGCCGGGAATCAACGGCGATGAATTGTGCAATAAACTGAAGAATGATGAAAAAACATCGCACATTCCGATTATTCTGTTAACGGCATTATCCTCAAAGGAGAGCGTAATGGAAGGGTTAATGAAAGGAGCCGATGATTTTATTTCCAAGCCGTTTGATATATCAATATTGCAGACTAAAGTTGATAATCTACTGGCTTTACGCGAAGCACTTAAGGAAAAGTATTCCCGGGAAATGGTACTGAAACCAACCAGTGTAAACGTACAGTCGCCGGATGAGAAGTTTATACAGAAAGCGCTTAAAATAGTGGAAGAAAATATTGATAATCCGGATCTGGATATTGAATTCTTTGTAAAGGAAATGGCCATCAGCCGTATGCAGCTTTACAGAAAACTTTCTGCTTTGACAAATATGACCGTAAAAGAATTTATCAATGATATACGGTTAAAGAGATCTTTCCAGTTGTTAACCGAAAGCGATCTTTCTGTCTCAGAAGTTGCATATGCCTGTGGCTTCAGCGATGCATCATATTTTGGAAAATGCATCCGGAAAAAATATAATATGAGTGCCACCGAAATAAAAAAGACAAAAGGTGTTCAACACGAATAAACGAATCTGAAGTATTACTGAGTTGCTTATAAATCATCAGGTTCTTTACTGAACAGGAATACAAACGACTGAAAGCATGGCAGAAAGTGTTCCGGTATTTTTTTCCTACAAAATGATATTATAGTAACAATTCGATTCTGCTAAAAGCACTATTATTGCGAAGTTGAGCTAATTATTAAATATTCGAAATGCGACTGACATCATTTATTTTTACAGTTTTTTTTATGTTCAGCCTGAACCTCATGGCAAAAACAGACGGAACAACGGGCATTCCTCTGGGTGGAATAGGTACAGGAGCCATAAAATTCAATGCAGGTAACGGAACATTTTCATACAATTTTCAGTCCCCGACAAGGGATGGAAACTATAAGACGCTGAATGGTGCAAAGTTTAAAATTTTCACACAACGTGAATCAAATATAGAAACTGATGAACTTCTGTCAGCTGTCATTTCCGGCGGCCGGGTTGATGATGATGCAGTTTTCCCCTTGCACAAAGTCAATTTTGGTCAGCTGAATAATGTTTCTGTAAACATGACGCTTTACATGGCTTATGATCAACATTCTGTTGATAATATGTGTCATCCGGCATTAATGTGTGAAATGGAAGCAGAAAACCTGGAATCATCCGAAGTAACGGTATCACCATCATTCCAGATGAGTACTGTGACAACACCTTCGGCTGTTTCAGATTCCGGATTTGCAGCTTATGGCACTTCTCAGGAAATCTGTCTGTTAGGTGCCGGAGAAACCGGTTTGGTGAGCTTTGGGAACGATGCAGGTTATCTCTCAACAGGAGTTTTTAATAATATCCTTTCAGGATCGACCAATAGTGTAGCTGTAAAAGTAACCCTGGCAGCCGGCGAAACCAAAACCATCCGTTTTGTGCTTGCATGGTACAGACCCGATGATAAGCCGCACTATTATTATTCCAATCTGTGGGATAATGCCAAAGAAGTTGCAGTTTCCGCTTTGGATAAGTTCGATGCCTTCAAAACTAATTCTGAGGAATTGGTAAACCGGATGCGTGCCTCCAATATGCCGGAATGGCTTGTGGATCAAACACTGAATTCAACTGCTACCTTAGTAAATAACAGTGTTTATTTTAGAGATGGCCGGTACTGTCATACAGAAGGTCAGTGGGAACCAGAAGGAACCATGGATCAGATGTGGCACGCACGGCAGATCTTTACCATGATAAATCCGGAACTGGCATGGAAAGAGCTGGAATGGTGGGCCCGTACTCAACATGTAAGCAACTTTCCCGGTCAGATTCATCACGATTTTGGTACCTACTTTAACTATGTTGGCTGGGATGATACCGAGCATGAAGATTATCGTGCCATTGATAAATGGGTGGATTTAAACTGTGGCTTCATCCTGTCGGTATATGAAACGTTTAATGTTACAGCCGATCAGGATAAGCTGGATTACTTCTGGCCCTATGTAAAAAAAGCCGGGCAGCGTATTCTGGATCAGGTTAAATTATATGGCAGCTCAGTATACCCTTTTACCTTCGAAAGATCAGAAAGCACCTATGATGCAGGAGGAAATTCTCAGGCATATAATACAGGCCTGTCCATTGTTGCCTATAAAATGATGACAGAACTTGCCGCCATTCAGAATGAAACTGAAATTGTTGACACCTACTCAAATGCACTTGATAAAGCCGTTACGGGCTTCGAATCCCGCTGGCTGGACAAAAGTTATCCCCTGGGCAACTATTGCGAAAGTGCGATGGTAAACTTATGGATTGCCAATTACTCCAAAATTGAACCGTTCTGGGATAAATCCAAACTGGATAATCTTTTCATCAACATGCTCGTTTACTATGATCCGCTGAATAAGGGGATGGGATTACCGGGAGGATCATATTCAGAATGGCAACCCTATCTTGTTGCGCATCTTGGTGGTTATGCCCTGCAAACCAACCGTTCTGATGTTTGGCTGGCGCTTCAGAAAGATATGTATGAACGCAATTATCTAAACCGGAATCTGGTGTTTAATCATGAATTGGGTGTTCCTCCCAAAGTCACCAGTCCCACTTACAGGGCAACATCAACAGACGGCTCTGATGAGTATATCAGCATCCCTGTGTTATGGCGTAATTTTTATAACATGGCAGGTTACCATTACAACCGGAACACGGGTGAATTGTGGCTGGAACCTAAGTTGTTTGAGGAAGTTTCCGAATTAGATAACATACCGCTCATTACACCTGATGGCTTTGTAAGCATAAATTTCCAGCCATCCGGAGATTCAGGACAGAATCAATCCATAAAGTTTACACCCGACTTTGATATGACGGTTACCGCTGTATATGTCTCTGATAAATACTCGGAAGGCGACAATTCCATTTCAAAGGTGCAGGTGAATGGCAGTGATGTGGCTTATGAACGTACAGGAAAAGGAGATCTCAGTCATATCAAAATTGCTTATGCAGGAACAATTCCTGTATCGGGAATAGAAATTTATGTTGAGGGAGATGCACAGGTAACAAACGGTGAGGTACCTTCTGCTCCATCGGGATTTAGCGCTGCCTCATCCAGTGCGAGCCAGATCGATTTAACCTGGAACGCACCATCAGAAGAGCTACTCGGCTATATTGTGGATAAAATAGTGGATGGCAATTTCCAGACACTGGCGATTTTAGATCCTGAAGAAACCTCATACAGTGAAACAGGCTTACAGGAATCAACCGAATATACCTATCGCCTTCGTAGTTACAATGTTTTCGGTATCTCTGATCCAAGCGATGACGTTACTGCTGCAACACAGGCTGTTGAGGAAGGCGTTATTGTTCAGGCATACAATTTTGGCAATACCTATACGACAACAGATGGTACGGTATATCTGTCCATGCCTTCACAATATGTTTCGGGTGGCAGATCATATTCTACCTCTTCCACCAACATTGCAGGAACCGAAGATGATGAATTGTATAAAACGGAACAGTTTGGAACATTCGCAATCAATATTCCCCTGGAAAACGGGAAATACAATATCATCCTTAAAATGGCGGAGATCTATCATAACTCACCCAACAGCAGGTTATTTCATGTGGATGTTGAAGGAAAAAGAGTCATTGAAAACCTTGATATCTTCGCACAGGTGGGCAAAGATGTGGCGTATGACGTTGTCATTCCTGTTGAGATGACCGATGGCACACTGAATATCAATCTCGTTACTGTGACGGATAACGCCAAAATAAATGCACTGGCAATTGAAAAGCTCATTACAAGCAGCAACACGGGTGCAACTTTAGGCAAGGATGATTTTATAGCACTTAAACAGAACTATCCCAATCCTGTACATTCCAGCACAACCATTAATTACAGTCTGTACAGAGCCGGACACGTCAACCTTGTTTTGCTTGATGTAAACGGTCGTGAGATTAATCATCTCGTTGATCAGCAACAGATAAAGGGATCGTACAAACAGGTACTGGATGTAGCAGGCATAGATAACGGAGTCTATTATTATCGTTTGTATGTAAACGGGAAATCGGATACGCGAAAAATGATTGTCTTAAAATAATGTACTGATTTAAAGAACTTATGACACATCGTAATTATGAATAAACGAATACATATGCTAAAAAATCTGCAAACCATATTATTGATCCTTCTGCTCGGATCGGCTAATATTCTGTCAGGACAGGATAAGGAAACAGACTTTTCATATCTCGACTACCACCGGTCCTTTGAAGAACGGGTAGAAATACTTTTAAATCAGATGACCCTTGAAGAAAAAGTCAGTCAGCTAATGAACGATTCCAAAGCCATACCCCGGCTGCATATTCCTAAATACAACTGGTGGAATGAATGCCTGCATGGTGTTGCACGGAACGGGTTTGCAACAGTTTTTCCCCAATCTATTACGGTTGCTGCGTCATTCAATAAAGATTTGATGCACGACATAGGTTCGGTAATCTCTGATGAAGCCCGTGCCAAATACCATGAATTTGTCAGGATCAACAAACGCGAGATTTATACCGGGCTCGACTTCTGGTCTCCGAACATTAATATATTCCGTGATCCGCGCTGGGGACGGGGGCATGAAACCTATGGTGAAGATCCATATCTTACTGGTGAACTGGCCACACAATTTATCACAGGCTTACAGGGCGATGATCCGAAGTATTTTAAAACCATAGCAACATCCAAACACTTTGCCGTGCATTCCGGACCTGAAGCCTTGCGTCATCAGTTTGATGTGGATGTGAGCGACCGTGATCTGTATGAGACTTACCTGCCGGCCTTCAGAAAGACTGTAGAAGATGCAAAGGTCTACTCCGTTATGGGAGCCTATAACCGTTTCAGAGGCGAATCGTGCAGTGGCAGCGATTTCCTTCTTAATAAGCTGCTAAGGGATACCTGGGGTTTTAAAGGTTATGTAGTGTCCGATTGTGGTGCAATCCGGGATATTGAAACGGGGCATCATCTGGCTGACACCAAAGCTGAAGCTGCTGCAATTGGGATAAAAGGTGGTTGCGACCTGAACTGTGGCAGCTATTATAAAAACTTAACAGAAGCTGTGAAAGAAGGCCTTGTTTCCGAAAATGATATTGACCGTGCACTCGAAAGGGTTTTAATGGCCAGATTCAGAATGGGTATGTTTGATCCGGATTCCATTGTGCCATATACCGATATTCCGGTTGATATTGTATGCTGCTCGGCAAATAACAGCCTGGCCAGAAAAGCAGCACAGGAGAGCATTGTGCTTCTGAAAAATCAAAATAACCTCCTGCCCCTCGATAAAGAAAAACTTAAAACCATCGCCGTTATAGGACCAAATGCAGATAACTGGGAATCGCTGGTGGGAAACTATCATGGTACCCCGCTTCATCCGGTGACCTTCCTTAACGGGATTAAAAATAAGGTTGAACCGATCGTAACGGTTCAGTACGCTGAAGGATCAAACCTGGATTATGAAACCCTTAATCTTAAACCCGTTCCATCTGTATATTTACAAACTGAAGACGGCAGGCAGGGACTGACTGCCAGGTATTATAACAATACAGAATGGGAAGGTGAACCGGTTTTGGTCAGAACCGATGAGAATATTGAATTCTGGTGGGAACATAAACCGATTTCCAAAGATCTGATCGATGATTTCTCAGTTCGGTGGACAGGGTATCTGGTTCCACCTGAAACTGGAAAATATGAAATGGGGCTCTTTTCAAAAAGAGGCATGACCATAAAAATAAACGGAGAAGAAATAACCAATGGTAAAGGGTCTGCTCATCACGCCAAATATGCCACAGGCACAATGCAGCTTGAAAAAGGAAAGCGATATCCGGTTGACATTACATTCTTTAGTGATAAATCGAATGCACATGCGCAGTTTTTGTGGGCCATGCCTGAAAAAAATCTCATTGACGAAGCTGTTGCTGTAGCACAAAATGCGGACATCACAGTTCTTGTCCTCGGCTTGTCGCAACGTCTGGAAGGAGAAGGAGGCGACCGCGATGATATTGAACTTCCGGCGGTTCAGGAAAAACTGCTGAAAGCTGTTAAAGCTACCGGAAAACCGGTGATCCTTGTTTTAAATGCCGGAAGCGCCCTGGCGATTAACTGGGCTAAAGATAATGTGGATGCCATAATCAACGTAGGATATCCTGGAGAAGAAGGCGGGAATGCCCTGGCTGATGTTCTGTTTGGCGACTACAATCCTTCAGGACGGCTGCCTGTAACATATTACACTTCACTGGAAGAACTGCCGCCATTTGAGGATTATAACATGAAGGAAAGAACCTACCGTTATTATACGGGCAAACCGCTTTATCCGTTTGGTTATGGTTTAAGCTATACCCGCTTTACATATGCTGATCTCGTTGTTCCTGAAACAGTTAAGGCAGGAGAAAATGTTGAAGTCTCGGTGACAGTCAAAAATGCAGGACAGAAAGCAGGTGACGAAGTTGTTCAGCTTTATCTGAGAGACGAAAAGGCATCCACACCTCGTCCGGTTCATCAGCTCGAAGGTTTTGAACGCATCCATCTCAATCCGGGCGAAAGTAAAACAGTACGGTTCACTCTCGAACCGCGGCAATTATCCCTGATTAACAAAAAATCTGAACGGGTTATCGAAGCCGGCACCTTTACAGTTTTTGTGGGCGGAGAACAACCGGAGCGGGAACGTAATCTGCATGCCCCAACCACAGAAGTCATCAGCAAAACATTCATTGTAAAAGGGAAAACAAAGTTAGCCGAATTGTAGCTTTTACACCTTGCGTTTATTTTTTTGATGGCAACGGAACAGATGATTTTTATCTGATGGCCTTTGTTTAAGATGCTTCTAAATTATGGGTTTTTGTGTGCCTGAATCGTTATATTTTTACCTTTACATTAAAAGAGACAGGATTTGATGAAACTGAGGTATATATTGTTCTTTCTTTGTATTGTTATATCGGCTTCATCTCAGGAATTAATCAGGAGTGGTACTGAATACAAATATTTTAAAGGATCACAAAGCCCCTCCACAGCAGATGACTGGATACAGCTTAACTTTAACGATCAGACCTGGGATAACGGGTCCTCTCCCTTTTGGTATGGTGATGGTTCCGGTGGTACCATTCTGGATGACATGCAGAATAATTATTCTTCCTTTTATCTGAGAACAAAAATTGAAGTTGATTCTGTTACAAATATTGAAGATGTTTCTCTATTTGTCAATTACGATGACGGTTTTAATCTGTTTATTAACAGTCATCTTGTATTAAGTGAAAATGCACCCTCGACTGCCGGCTATAACTCCTTTGCTACAGCCTTGCATGAATCCGGAGATTTTGAAAATTTTATGCTGACAATTGATGAATCGTATTTAACGGCCGGAGAAAATATTATTGCGGTTCAGGTTTTCAATTACAATTTGACGAGCAGCGATATTCACTTTGACTTTTCTCTTAAAACGAGAGAAAAAGTACCTGAAACTCCAAGAACACAGAATGTTGCATTCAGTTATCCGGCAGGGTTTTACGATGCGCCCTTTAATACAACAATTACGGCAGGAACAACAGGCGATCGCATCCGGTATACACTGGACTGCTCCGACCCGCAAACCTCCTCCACAGCAATAGAATCCACAAGCCCTGTTACGGTTAAAATTGACCCTGATGTTACCGGCAACCGTCCCCGTACACCAGGTGTTATTCTAAGAGCCTGTGCAATCAGCGATTCACTGGCGCCCTCCTGGGCAGGAACAGTTTCCTATATTTTCCCTGATAAAGTAAAAACACAAAACTATCCGGGTGGTCAATGGCCTTCACAGTCTGTAAACGGTCAGATTTTTGACTACGCAATGGATCCTGATGTTGTCAACAGTTCAGCCTATAAAAACCAGATAGAACTTGCTCTGACGGATATTCCATCCATGTCGCTGGTTACATCAACAGATAATCTGGTAAATCCATCTTACGGTATTTACGTGAATGCCGGCATCCGGGGTGCTGACTGGGAACGGGCAGGCTCCCTGGAACTGTTTAATACAACGAACGAAGAAGAGGGATTTCAGGTCAACACAGGAATTCGAATCCGAGGCGGATGGAGCCGGCATCCCGATAATCCCAAACATGCATTCCGCTTGTTTTTCAGAAGTGAGTACGGTAACCCGAAACTGGAATATCCTTTGTTTGGTGTTGAAGGAACTGATTCTTATGACAAAATAGATCTCAGAACGTCTCAGAATTATTCATGGAGTTATAAAGGAGATAAGTTCTGTACCATGAACCGGGATGTTTTCTCCCGTGATCTTCAACGCGAAATGAACCAACCTTATACCCGGAGCAGATATTATCACCTTTTTTTGAATGGCATGTATTGGGGCCTTTATCAGACACAGGAAAGAGCTGAAGCGCGCTTTGCAGAATCTTATTTTGGTGGAGATAAGGACGATTATGACGTGGTAAAAGTAAATACTCAAAATTATTCATCCCGGACTATTGAAGCAACCGATGGTAATTTGGAAAAATGGGAAGAGGTTTATAATTTGTTCCGTCAGGGATTCAAAAATGATGCGAACTATTATAAACTCCAGGGACTTGATTCCGATGGAGAAACAGACACCTCTATGGAGGTTTTGGTCGACATTGATAATCTTATCGACTACATGCTGGTTATTTTTTATACCGGGAATTTTGACAGTCCCTATTCAAAGTTTGGTAATTTCATTAATAACTTTTATAACATTCGAAACAGAAGCTACAAACGAAACGGATTTCAGTTTCTTATTCACGATGCCGAGCATTCCATTCTGGCCTACCCGGCTTCACCTGGCATCGGCCCTACTGAAGACAGGGTAAACATTACCATAAATGTTCCGGATATCAATTCGTTTCAGGCTCAATCCCTGCATAACAAACTATCAGAAAACAGGAAGTACCGGAATCGCTTTGCTGACAGGGCTTACAGTTTTTTATACAACAATGGTGTATTGACTCCGGAACGATGTAAAGCACTGTTTTTATCCAGAGCCGATGAAATTCAGTATGCCATTATCGGAGAATCTGCCCGATGGGGTGACTCAAAGTCCGCAGTAGCCTTAACCAAAGCAGACTGGCAGGGAGATGTTCAGGACATTGCTGATAAATTTTTGGAGGTCAGAACCGGTATTCTGATTGAGCAGTTAAAAGTAGCCGGATTATTACCGGAAACAGCTGCACCTGAATTCTATCTGGGCGGGTCCGGCAACCCGATGGAAAAGATAAACAATATAAACGTATCATTTGATGACACTGTATTAATTACACTGAAAAACACGAATGGTATGGGTTCCATAGTTTATACCACAAACGGAGAAGACCCACTTGGGGCGGATGGAACGTTAAACCCTGATGCGGGTTCAACGAGCCAAACCACATACAGTTTCAGTGTATCCAATAACACCGAATTAAGATCCCGTGTACTGAATAATAGCGAATGGAGTCCGGTACATACTGTTTATCTAACAAATGCCAAAGAGCCTGATGAACTCCGTCTGACAGAAATCCATTATAATCCCGATGATCTGGCTGGCAAGTCAGGAAAAAATTATGAATTTATTGAACTGAAGAATATCGGGGATCAGGCCATAAATATCTCCGGATTAACTGTATCAGGCGGCATTGAATTCAGCTTTCATGATCCGCACATCCTGGGTGCAGGTCAGTTTGCCGTTCTGGCTTCAAATCCATATCTGTTTGAATATGCATATCAAAAGAAGGCTACAGGATGGTATAAAGGTAATTTATCCAATGGAGGTGAACAGGTCATCTTATCCACAAAAAACCAGTTACTGGGATATGTAACATATGGAATTGATTCGCCGTGGCCAAATATTATGGACCTGACCGGCTATTCATTGGTTCCGTCAAATCCAAACCCTGAAATATTTGATAATGACGGAGGAAACTGGTTAAAATCATCTGTCTGGGGTGGAACACCGTTTGCAGATGACTCGACGCCAGATGGCATTCAGTTTCCCAAAAGCAAACAATCTGACGGGATCAGCATTTATCCCAACCCGGCTTCAGAGTTTATTATCGTTCAAAGTGATGCAATCATTAACATTACCCGTTTATCAATTCACGATTTAAACGGTAGAACTGTTGTTGAGCTAGCAAATCCTGAATTAAAATCCGGAAACAGACTGATCATATCCCTGGCAGATCTTCACCTTAAAAGCGGCATTTATCTGTTGCGGATTTCATCTGATTCCCTTCAGGTTAACCGGCAGATTATTTATATTCCTTAATTTGTGCTGAGCATTCTTTAGCCATTCTATAAAACAAAAAGTTCCCTGACCAGCAAGTCAGGGAACTTTTATTTTTATTTGTCAGCTAATACTTATTGTAATTTTGAAAACAATATGTCCTGCTTTTTATCATTACTTCGATACCTGTACTTTTCTGACGTTGTCTCCCACTTTTACAATATAAATGCCCGGACGGCTTGAAAGAGCAGCTTCAGATTCTACAAACCGGCTTGTCATCAGCTTGCCTTCAATTGAATATATGCTGACATCAGATGGTTTATCAACAGAAACCTTGATAAAACCGGCACCGCTGGTTATAACAGAAGAAGAGGTTCTTGTTCCAGAAATAGCCGTAGCCTCTCCGTGAACAGTAAAATAGTCCAGATTAAAGTTAAGGCTGGCTCCCGTATTTTCTGTGATCCCGATTAAGCGAACCATAACATTCGATTTATTATCTGCACCGTTTAGCACCGGATCTGCAAAAACCCAGGTATTCCAGTGTGCTTCGGAATAATATGCACCACCGTCAACCCAGGTTGCACCATTATCCGCTGAGTAAACCACTTCGAGGTAATCTGAAACATCATTCTGACCTCCTGAAAAAGAAAACTCAAGGCTGACATCCTTATATCCTGTGGTTGGAAACTGGAATTCGAAATACTGATTGTGCTGTGAAGGATCTGTAAAATCACTTACTGTATTGGCATCAGTCCAGCTAATACGGCACACCTGGTTATCTCCAGTTAAAGAAGTGAAAATAGTATCACCTTTTGAGGTTAACTTTGAAGAACCGGTTGCAGGATAATTATCCGGATATACCATGGCATCTTTGAATCCCGGTCTCCATGAAATGGGCAGCATTACAGGCATGAATGTTACAACATCACCCGTTGAATCAGCAACATATTCATTATCGAATGTCCAGGTTGGCAATTCAAAGGTTTCTGTCATTGACTCAAATACCGCTTTGATATCCAGATCTTCAGTTATTGTATAGGTAAACGGGTTCTCTGAAGAAAGAGTATTGCCACTACCATCTTCCCAGTGGTTAAAGGTATACCCGGCTAATCTTTGTGCATAAAAAAGAACCTGGCTACCCTGTGAAACACTGCTACCTGTAAAATCCTTTATGACCAATCCGCTGTTTTCAGGACTTACACCGGTTGTCACCGTGTAATCCGGAACATTACCAATAAACTTAAAGTAGTCAACATCATATAACCAATCACTTCCGGCATCTGCATTTTTGAAGTACAGATAAAAATCATGTTTACCGGTGTAGCTTTCAGTAAATGCTGTGGAACTGTACAATTTGGTATTATTGTCAATTGTAGCTGTTGCAATTACTGTTCCTACATCCGGATTAGGATCATCAAGTACAAATAAAATCTCACCACCTGCATTGTAACTTACAATATTGACTTCAATCGAAGTTTCATTACCGTCAAATTCAATCTGACTGTCTCCCGTAAATCCTATATACAAATCATTATATATATATCCTACTTTACCGGTAAGAGCTCTGGGATTATCTCCGTCACTTTTTACTGTAAAATTTTCCGCCTGTACAACCTGACTGGTTGTAGCATGAATTGAAAGTAAGCCTGCAAATAAAAAGCTTAACGTAAGTAAAAATTGTTTTCTCATAGTATAATATTTAATAAATTAGTAATTAAAGATCTAACAACGAATCACTTAAAATTAATATCCACAATAATCACCTGGAACTTTTATAGTATTTTTTCCCGTCCTTAATATAGAAGCCCTTTTCCGGAATCTGTTTCAGCGCACGTCCGGTCAGATCAAAAATCTGACCCGCTTTTGCGGTGCCTTCTCCGCTGATCAGTTCAATTCCTGTACTGGTTACATTTACAGTTGTGGCTTCTCCCAGACCGCCCATTTCATTGGCTGAGCGGATGGTATAAGTTCCGTTTTCAGAAAGTAAATAACTGTTCTCCACGGTACAGGCAAAGTACACACCGTCCTTGAATAATACAGTACATAAGGCATCGTTATCGTTCGGCCAGCTTATCCGGCTTCCGGAAACACTCACTTCGGGGGCCCTGGTCTGTTTCGTATAATCTGAAGGCATCCAGCCATCATCTCTTCCAAGCACATTGTATAATGTAAATTCAAGAGCCTGTTCATCCGTAAGTATTGGGGTATAACTGTTTGTGCTGGTTGGTGAGTTGCCACGTGCCGACAAATCAAGCAAATTGCCGGAATAGTCCATGCTCTTATATTCATAAAAATGCGTGACCAATCCTCCCATTCCTTCCCAACCGGTTCCGTCGGGCTGTTTATTCATTCTGGTATACAGATAATATGCACGCGGTTCATGCTGCCAGGGACGTCCAAGAACATAGTTTCCTCCGTCTATGGTACAATGTGAAAAAACATATCCCCATTTCTGGCTTTCATCCGTTGCCGGAGCAGTAACCTTACTGCCACTGGCAGCTCTATTATACATCAGGCAATGATCAAAGAAAACATCACCTCCACCACATATGTAGTCTGTGGATCCGTATATATCACAACTATCCCAGTAGGCGCGGTCACCTGAAACATAGGTATCCTGGAAACTGAACAACTTCACATTTTTAAATATATTTTGAGAACCGCGGTCGTAAAGTGCAACCTGCTGCCCCTGTCCTGCTTCACCCCTGTTGTTTTTAATGGTGATATCTTCCATATAGGTATACCTGGCTCCGTTAAGGTGAATTGTAGCGGTAGAGGATATTCCATACGAAACAGGCGTATTGGTAAGGATTGCATTGTCCTTGCTTTGTCCGGTAACAGACACCCGGCTTCGGTTAAGGTTTGTCATGTGATCCCCGGCATTACCCGTCAGTTCATAAGTGCCATCGGGAACAAATATGTAATAACGGTCAGATCCGGTGGCTTTATTTGCAGCAGCAATGGCTTCATCAATTGTTCCATCCACTCCGACAACAAAATCAAATGTCCTTTTTTCAACCACTGGTTTATCACCTACCGAAAAGGTGATGGTGATATCGCCTGCGTTTTTATTACCCGACATATCTTCAATACTGTTGGCTTTCAGCACAAAGGTATTCTCACTGTTATAGTCAAGCCCGTGATAATAGTGTTTTATAAATACATTATCTTCCGATTTTAAACCGGCATCTACACCATTCAATGTTGCCGAGGCTGTTTCGCTTATCTTTACGGCTTCGTTAAACCTTAAAGAAACATATCCGTTGATACCGGAAAGCTCTTCGCCATTTGTAATATTCTGCTCAACCAGTACAGGGGCCGTAACATCGGCTTCCTCACTGTAGCTGAACACAACATAAAACCTGCAGTAGACGTCATTAACGCTTATAATCAAAGGGCTTCCTGTAGTATGATCCGATACCGAAAACCTGACTTCATCAAGCTGATTTGCACTGGCTGTTTCGTCAAATGAGGCTGATGTCAATGCTGTAACTGTGGCGCCTTCAGTTGTCAATCCAAACGTTGCAGCTCCATACCCAATCAGGGATACTGAAGCCACATTATAATTTGAGGGCACAACAAGACTGACACTGCTGTTACCGGCATAGAATCCGTAACGTGTTGAACCTCCTGTTGGTCTCCATGTACCGCTTCCAAAGCGTGTGGATGCAACATCCGGGGTCAGCGTATAAATGTAGTCAGTCCATGACTGAACCAGAGAAGAAGTTCCTACCGTTGTCCAGTATCCGTCATTATCTGTAGTACCCCTTATTTGCTTCTTCAGCAGATCATTGACATTAACTGTTATTTTGTAATCAGCATAATCTGTTGGACCATTTGATATTCTGGCTGTGACCTCTACCACATCACCGCTGGAAAAGCCGGATTTATCGATTATACCATCCGTACTGATGTTTATATCTGCATCATTGCATTTCGCCGTATAACTGACTTCGGCTGTTGAAGCAGAAGGAATAACAGAAACGGCTAAATCCTGATCGTAGTAGGCATCAGAAATAAAAACATCATTATCGGGAATGACTTCAAATCCGTTAACTTCAACCTTATCCAGTGTAACATCAGCAACAAAAGGCGATATTTTGATGGAGAAGGCATTCAAAGCATAACCGGATCCGGCAAAACACATCATTTTAAAATTGTAAACAACATCAGCTTCCAAATAAAACAGCCAGTCGTAATTCTTCGTTGAGGTCCAGCTGCCTGTATTATCGATATCCAGCGTATCTCCACTGATAAAATTCCCACCGGCATCCACAGCTCCCAGGGCGCAGCCAATATCATTCAGACTAGTCGCTATAGCAGATGTAAAGGTAAAATAGCCTGAAACAGCTGATTGAACATCAAATGTAATGTAACTGCCATTATGAGCCATATCAATTAACTGGCTTCCTTTAGCAACACAATTGGACCATTCTTTTACATTATCAACGGTTACATTTCCACCATCATTGTTCACTGCAACAACGTCTGCTGCCAACATGGATGTACCGAAACAAAATAAAAATAAAAGGGCCAAAACAGATTGAGATATTTTCATTGCTTTCCAGATTATCAGATTTCAGATTAGTTTAATACGATTTTACCGGTTTCGATATTTCCGGATGACTCAATACGAATAAAATATATGCCTGGATTATACGTACTCAAGGATAAACCCTCTGATCCGGAGATATTAAGGTTATCAGAGTAAATCAGGCTTCCATTCACAGAATAGATGCTAAGCTTTGCATCCACATTTTCCGGGGATTCCAGATATAGCATTTTATCGGGCTGATCCATATAAAAACGGACCGAATTTGAACCGGTTACCGGATGAATGGCTGTTGCGTGATACTGATCACTGATGTTTTGTTGTGGCCCGGCCTGAGCGGTCACAATCTCCTTAACCTGGTTGGTCGGATCAAGTGTATAGGTATAAAATGTATCCAGGCTGAATGGTAATAATGAAGCATTTCCGTTCTGACTTCCACTACAACTTATAAACTGGTTTCCATCTTCATACAGTACAGCAGCATCGCTTATTTTTAGCGGATCATTAACTTTCTCAAATACGCTGTTTTCAACAATCACCCGGGCATCACCACGGGCTAAATTTCCATACGATGAAATATTGCTCAGATAGTTGTTATACAGATGACCATAACCCATATCAAAACTGGGATTTCTTTGATTGGTTGAGTCTATCCACAGATGATGAAGTGTAAGATGAAAATCCGGGTTATCCTCACCTTCTGTTATCCAGCCAATACCAAAGGTTTTATTGTGGTTGCTGAGTTTAGTGTAGGATACCGTCACATAATCCGTTCCATGACGCAGGTCGATTAAACCATCTCCGCAATGGGTAAAGAAGCAATGATCTATCCACATGTGATGGCTATTATCCGCCTGGATAGCATCATTATCATTGGTCTTTCCATCCCAGTCTCCCTCAACATAAGAATCACGTATAATCAGATTTCGTATGATGATGTTTTGCTTATTGATAATATGCAGTTCCATATTTTTTAAGGTCGCATCGGTTCCGTGACCGATAATGGTTTTATTGGAGTTCACATCAATTTCCTGCCAGGATGATGCTTCCAGCACGCCTTTAACGATAATGATATATGGCCTTGAAGATCTTGCGTAGGTATTGAATTTTGCATATGTATCTGCAATTACAACGTCACCTCCTTCACCTCCTGTGGTTGTTTCCAGTCCTAACCCGCTTACTGCTGCAAATCCATCCGGTTTATCCTGTGCTGCAAGTCCCTGAAGATTCGTTAGTATTATTAAAAGAAAAAAATAGTGTAAAAAACGTTTCATAAATATTTAATTTGGTATGTTCTTTAATGTTATCATGTGACATAAATAGCGATGTTTCCTTATTTATAAGTTAACACCAACATATCACAGCGGATAAAATTACAAATTTGATTCGTTTTCAGGTGGGAATTATTTCCCAAATAATGGTAGTTTCATATCTGCATGTTCCTGCAATGGAAGTAATACGGTGTCTGTCAAACGACTGAATTCCCGTGTTTGGTTTAATCCGGTACCGTACTCAGTAACTCAAAAACGGACATCGGGACATTCCGGTTCGCTGTAGGCCGTCCTCCTTTGCTGCCAAAGGAGGTGGCTTTGTCGAAGATGAAGCCGGTGGATTTATTATCCATGCGTATACCAAAATTCTGACACTGATACCTAATATTAGATCGTGATCGTATTCCGTAATTAGTGGTTATGATATAGATTAAATTGGGCAGGGTTGAGAGTAAGGTAAAAAAATAAATCCTCCGTCACATCAATGATGCGCCACCTCCTTTCGAAAAAAGGAGGACACTGGACATTCCGGTTCGCTGTGGGCCGTCCTCCTTTGCTGTCAAAGGAGGTGGCTTTGTCGAAGACGAAGCCGGTGGATTTATTATCCATGCGTATACCGAAATTCTGACACTGATACCTAATATTAGATCGTGATCGTATTAAGTAATTAGTGGTTATGATATAGATTAAATTGGGCAGGGTTGAGAGTAAGGTAAAAAAATAAATCCTCCGTCACATCAATGATGCGCCACCTCCTTTCGAAAAAAGGAGGACGTCGGGACATTCGGGTTTGCTGTGGGCCGTCCTCCTTTGGAAAAGGAGGTGGGTTTGTCGAAGACGAAGCCGGAGGATTTTATCTTTGACCAACCTCTCCTTCCAGTTTTTCAACCATATTCTGTATATCCATGGCCACATAATTAAGATTGTAGATTACTTCATTTTCTGAAAATCTTAAAACAGTATAACCCAAATCAGTCAACCACTTTTCGCGCTCATAATCCTTTACCCCATTTGTTTTGTGTGAACTGCCATCCAATTCAATAATCAGGTTTAGCCTTCGGCAAATAAAATCAACAATATAATTACCAACTCTGTACTGCCGGTTAAACTGATACCCGTTTAATTGTTTTGCTTTTAATACATCCCGCCATAAAATTGCTTCTCCCATGGTACCATGTTTTCTGTTCTCACAGGCAAAATCCTTATTGTGCTAACTGTAATCTAGTTTCATTGTTCATGGTTTGTTCAAAGGTAAGGATACCCAGACTCATTTAAAACTATTATTACTAAAATCATCCGATCCCGACACTTCAGTTGGTATTGGGTGAGACAGAAAAATAAATCCTCCGTCATCCCGATGTCCTCCTTTTGAAAAAAGGAGGACATCGGGACTTTCAAATGCGCCATGGAGTGTTCTGCTTAATGACTTCAAAAGCTACCGTTGAATTTATAACAGACAATGACGAATTATTTATCATTTACCATGTAAAAGAAAATTAAATTTGCATTTAACTGTGCAATATTAGCCACACAAATAAATTCTATATGATTGTGCGAAACAAAAAACAACGGACTATTACCATACAAAAACGTGTTTTACAACTCTCTTTTCTTATCATTCCTCTTCTGTTAAGTGCACAATCCAACCAGAGTAGTCTCAATACTCAGCCAAATGAGGTCTGGAACGCTGACTGGATCTGGCAGGATGCGGATGGTCCGCAGGACACATGGATGTGTTTTCGTAAAAACGTTGAATTGAACACGATTCCTGAAAAAGCGACAGCGCGCATCTCGGCTGATTCAAAATACTGGTTATGGATCAATGGAAAACAGGTTGTATTTGAAGGCCAGCTCAAACGGGACCGGCTGAATGAAACCTGGTATGACGAAACTGACCTGGCACCATACCTGATTGAAGGGACAAATACAATTGCAGCCAAGGTCTGGTACTGGGGCAGAGAAGGCTTTTCTCATCATGACAGTGGCAAAGGGGGATTTCTTTTTGATGCAGATTTTGGCGGGACTCCGGTTCGAACCGACAACACGTGGAAACTGAAGATACATCCAGCCTATGAACATTCTGTAGAAGGAGGACAACCCAATATGCGCTTATCGGTCTGGAATGTCAGGTTTAATGCAGCCAATGACACGATTGAAGACTGGCAACTCCCCGGCTACGATGATTCATCATGGAAATCTGCTACAGAAAAGGGTGTACCGACAGTGCTGCCATGGAATACCCTTGTCAAACGCCCGTTTCCACAATGGAAGAACAGTGGATTACAGGACTATGTGAATGCTGAAGCCATTCCTGAAACCGGTAACGGAGAGGTGGTGGAAGCAGTTCTGCCGTATGATGCAAGGGTTTCAGTCTATCTGAAAGTCAAAGCGCCGGAAGGAAAACGGATCAATATGCAAACTGACCAGTATGATGGCTGGTATGATTTCGGAGAGGGACCGGCCAACCGTGCAGAATACATAACCAAAGACGGCATTCAGGAATTTGAAAGTCTGGTCTGGATGAGTGGTAACACCGTGCGTTACAGCATACCTGAAGGAGTTAAGATCATTTCACTGAAATACAGGGAACTCGGTTATCCGGCTGATTTTACCGGTAGTTTTTCATGTAACGATCCGTTTTATAACAAACTCTGGACCATGGCCCGCCGAACATTATACATTAATATGTACGATAATTTTATGGATTGTCCTGACCGGGAACGTGCCCTGTGGTGGGGCGATGTCGTGAATCAGAGTGGTGAATGTTTTTACACCCTCGATACCACTTCTCATGCCCTGATCCGGAAATCCATGAAAACACTGGTGGCCTGGCAGCGAAAAGACAGCACCCTTTTCTCCCCTACCTCCACAAAGTGGAGCGCTGAACTGCCTCAGCAGATGCTGGCAAGCATTGGCTGGTATGGCTTCTGGAACTATTTTATGAACACCAACGACAGTACAACCATACGTGAAGTCTATCCGGCAGTTCGGAAATATCTGGCAATCTGGGAAATGGGACCGGATGGTCTTGTCGTACATCGTCGCGGAGCCTGGGACTGGGGCGACTGGGGAACTAATATCGATATTGCAGTTCTGGACAATACATGGTATTACCTGGCGCTGAAAGCAGCCATTCCCATGGCAGCCATGAGTGGGTATGCCGCAGACACGTCAGATTACCGGACCCGAATGAACAGCATCTCCACAAACTTTTCAAAAGTCTTCTGGAAGGATGATCAACAATGCTTTCGCTCTGCTAAACTTTCTGAACCAGATGACAGGGCCAATGCCATGGCCGTTCTTGCCGGTCTGGCCAAACCGGATCAGTATAGCGGTATCCGGAAGATATTACAGGAAAAAAGGTTTGCCAGTCCCTATATGGAGAAATATGTACTGGAAGCGCTTTGCAAAACCGGCTCCGATTCACTGGCTCTGATCAGAATGAAGGAACGGTATTCCGAGATGGTTAACAGCAAAAAATACAATACACTTTGGGAAGTGTGGAACGGGTTAAGTGAAGGCACCATTAACCATGGATGGAATGCACCTAATACTGTTTTATCACAAAACATTGCCGGAGTTGCTCCGCTTGAACCGGGATGGGCGGTTTACCACGTAATGCCACAGATGGGCGGTTTAACAGAAATCAATCAGACGGTTCCGACGGTAAAAGGAGAAATAAAAGTTAAGCATGTGCTTTCTTCTGAACGCTTTACCATAAACCTCGAATCACCGCAGGGAACAAAAGCATGCATCGGAATCCCTAAACAATTTGGTATTCAATCCATTACGGTGAATGGTAAGACTATTTGGAAGAATGGCAGGTTTCGACACAGTCCGGAGGGAATCTCCGGGGGTGAAGAAAACAGCAATTACGTCACATTTTATGCTTTACCGGGCACATGGCGTTTCGATGCCACGCTGAAGTAGACGTTAAGCTTTAATATTGTAGACCAGAAGTGCATCCCCATGCCTGAGAAAGAGCTTGCCGTCATAAATATAGGGATGCGACCAGTGTTGTCCACGTCCTTTTTCCACTTTGAAGGAACTGATGACTTTAAAACCTGACGGATCCGGTTTTACAAGGCCCACATCACCCGTCTTTTCAACATACACATATAACAGGCCATCGGCAAATACCATTTCTCCTTTGGAATTCCATTTCTCTTCATACATCGCTTCACCGGTATCCCAGTTCAGACAAACCCAGTTTCCGGCATTGTTATGGATCCAGTTCGATCCGTACAGGTATCCGTCATGTTCTATTAAGCCGTGATGATGGTTATCCAGAACCGAATCGGTATAAACCTCGCTGATCACAGAAACATCATCATTGACTTCCAGCATATTTGCCGGATAGTTATAACCGATGCAAATAAAAATCCGGTTTCCTTTTACCACAGGTGAATTTGCCCAGATCATGCCCTTGGGTTGCCATTTCCATTTGACAGGATCAAAATACCGGTAGGATGTTCTGATGGCACCATCTTCCGGATCAACAATATAGAGGTCACTGGCTGATGCCCCTAAAATGTAAGGCTTCCCGTTGAATTGATGCAACACCGGCGAGACATAGGAACGCTGGCCATCTGTACCCGGACTCTTCCATACCTCCTCTCCTGTCATTTTATCAAAAGCCACAAATGTTGCCCCTGCTCCTGCCGGCGAACAAATAACCTTGTCATCCACGATCAACGGCGATTCAGCCACACCCCAGGTATGCCAGTCCGCCTTATATGCCTTATCCACATTTATCTTCCAGTTGATCTCCCCTGTTTCCGCATTCAGACATACCAGTTCTCCTATCCCGCTGACAATATAGATCCGGTCATCTTCCAGGGTAGGCGTACTCCGGGTATTCGGGAAAGATGCTTCCCATGCCTTGCCATAAGCAACCTGCCATCTTTTGTTACCTTTAAAATCTATACAGGTCAGATAGTCCATGCTATCCTTTTTCCCTGATACATAAATATATTTCCCGTTGGAAATTACCGAGGACCAGCCATCACCAATCCCTTCATATTCCAGCAGCAATTGCGGACCAGCTTCAGGCCATTCCTGCAAAAGTCCCTTTTCAGGAAATTTTCCATCACGATCCGGTCCACGGAACTGATAGATCTGAGCATTAACTGTTAAATAAAGTAAGCAGGAGAAAAGGGAAAGGCTTATAATTTTCATGATAACAATGTGTAACAATTATAAATTGAGGTTCAACATTTAGATAAAAGTATAAGTATTATATCTTATCTATAATTAAGCTACACAAATATAACGTACTCATCCGATATAATTTATGTTTGCAAATCAAATATGTGTTATTGTTACCTGTGATAGCAGGAGTAATAATCAATTTGTCAACGATAAATTCTTAAACATGCGTATTCCAAACCTTATCTAAGGATTACCGGAATTAATCATAGCAACATTAACTAATATTTGGGCCTGCAATGTATTTAATGGGTCAGTGGTTTAGTGGTGGGCTGGAAGCGAAATCCTCCGTTCCTGGCTAAAAAGCCGGGACTACCTCCGTTCTACTTCGATGAGCTGCGCTACTCAGTAGCCAAAAAAGAGGAAAACAGGACCTTCAGATGGTTATGTCTTAGTTATTGGGTCTTGTGTCTTTTAATAAAATCCTCCGCCCTGATGAGACCATCAGGACACCTCCTTTCGAAAAAAGGAGGACGCTGAAACCTCAGGCTTGCTGTGGGCCGTCCTCCTTTGCTGTCAAAGGAGGTGGGTTTGTCGTAGACGAAGCCGGAGGATTTTGAACAACAGAATCTCAAACTTTCTCTAAACGATAACCCGGCATTATATCCTGATCGTAATTAAATGCCGTCCCGGCATAAAATATTTTAATTTCCCAAGTGGTTGCACGGGGTGTCGAAAGCGAAATCCTCCGTTCCAGGCTAAAAAGCCTGGACCACATCCTTTCTACTTTGATGAGCTGCGCTACTCAGTAACAAAAAAAGAGGAAAACAGGACCTTCAGATGGTTATGTCTTAGTTATTGGGTCTTGTGTCTTTTATTAAAATCCTCCGCCCTGATGAGACCATCAGGACACCTCCTTTCAAAAAAAGGAGGACGCTGAAACCTTCAGGCTTGCTGTGGGCTGTCCTCCTTTGCTGTCAAAGGAGGTGGGTTTGTCGTAGACAAAGCCGGAGGATTTTGAACAACAGAATTTCAAACTTCCTCTAAATGATAACCCGGCATCAGATCCTGATCGTAATTAAATGCCGTCCCGGCATAAAATATTTTAATTTCCCAAGTGGTTGCACGGGGTGTCGAAAGCGAGATCCCCCATTCCCGGCTAAAAAGCCTGGACCATATCCTTTCTACTTCGATGAGCTGCGCTACTCGGTAACCCAAAAAGAGGAAAACAGGACCTTCAGATTGTTATGTCTTAGTTATTGGGTCTTGTGTCTTTTAATAAAATCCTCCGCCCTGATGAGACCATCAGGACACCTCCTTTCGAAAAAAGGAGGACGTTGAAACCTTCAGGCTTGCTGTGGGCTGTCCTCCTTTGCTGTCAAAGGAGGTGGGTTTGTCGTAGACGAAGCCGGAGGATTTTGAACAACAGAGCAGAAATGCCATTAACCGAGTCTCTACCTGAACATAGGTTCCTTCTGAAAATTATATCCCTTTATTTTTACTGATGGAAAGGAATGTTTTTTGAGTACAGAATTTTTACGGGATCACCGTAATTACCACCCGCTGGTATCTTGTTAACGGCGGTTTGCCGGAATCGGTAACCTCACAGATCATGTGGATAGTATCTCCGGGTTTGGCATCATCGGGTATGATAATTTTGATTTTTGCAGTTTCAGATTCCTTTAGGGCTCTGCCTTTATAGGTTCCTGCCTCAACATAATTCCACCATCTGAATGCTAACGCATCTCCATCAGGATCATATGTTTTACCGGCATTCAGCTTTAGTTTGGAACCTGCTTTAGCTTCTATACTCAATGGTGTTTTCTTTAGCTGCACAACCGGATGATGATTTGCGGACCCATAATCCATGACACACCAGTCCGCTCTTGCAGCAAAATCATTCTGCACATCGTCAAACCATCGCCATATGGGTTTAAAGTAGGCCGTCCTGATCCGAACCTTATCGGTATCGGTATCATGCTCCATTTTTTTCGACCAGCTGTTGTCAATAAACCAACGCCCCTGTGGTCGTTCAAACGTTGAATCCGGCAAGGGGTCCATCCACACATTATTTCGTACCAGGACATACCTTCCACCCCAACCGCCCCAGGCAGGTGATTCCATGCTGCGTAATCCATTCGGAATAGTGTACAGAAATGACGGTGTATCACCTTCTGCATTAAAAGCCCCGCTATTATTCCCGTATACAGCACATAAAGGACCATGCCCTTTCAGTATGCGGGAATTCATCCAGTCAGCCTCAAAGTAAGGTTTCATTTCCTCCGGCAATACTTTGGGCCAGATGTAAGCCATACAGTCGAACTGATCGGAGATAATGGTAGGAATACCATACGCTTCCCAGTTGGGCCGGATATAATCCTGATAGCTTTCATCCTGTTCCCAGATCAGGAATAAACGCAATTTTCCTGCAACAGCCTTCATCTTTTCAGGATGATCCTCCTGTATTATCTTCAGTGCACGTGCAATGGTATTACAGCCACCCCAGGCCTGTACCCAGACCGGACGCGGATCCTTTTCATCCAATAATACCTGCGCAATCCATGTTGCTCCTTCGGTTCGGATTTTGTCTTCTCCTATTCCGGTAATATTACCAACTTTCCATTTACTCAAAAGGTATTCAGGTGAAGGGTATTCCGGATCATGTTTTTTAAGGTTATCGTACACCTGTGCATATAAATCGATGTAATCTTTTACCCATGATACCGGATGAAATGCATTCCATCCCTCTCCACCAACCCAGTGAAACTGGGAACTGCTGTTGATAATCCCTTCCACGTCAAACTCATTGGACGTTAAAAGAAAGCGGACCATGGAGGCCCGGTCATCCGCTTCACCATCGGTGGTCACAATCACACGTGGTTTTAAATCCTGGCTGAAACAGTGCCTTACAGCAATGAGATTGAAAAGCAAAGTAATAACTACAAGCGTTTTATTCATTCCGTTTGTTTAAATAACGTTTTACCTGATAACCTTATAAAAGCTTCATAAAACAGATACAAATATACAGAACTGTATAAAAGCAAAAAGTGTAAACCTTCCAATAAGAAATGTTTTGTATTATATCTTTTTGTTTCATACAGAACCTTCAGTCCGGTGGATTATACCGGCGCTTTTATATCATATTCTGTTAATCTAATTTTACAAAAAAGGCCGGAACCTGCTTGTCCCGACCATTTTGAAGCAAATTTAAATGAAAAAATATTTACTGTACTACAAGTTTATGGACTTCAGTATCGTCACCTGTCTTAACTGACACAAAATAAACCCCCTTGCTCACATTATCCGGACAAGCCAGCGTTGTGTTGGATGTTGTGTTTTTGATTGCAACAAGCCTGCCGTTTATATCTGTCAGTCTTATTTCTGCAGGTGAGGTCAGATCATTTCCAAATTTGATATTAATCACCTTTTCTGATGTAACCGGATTAGGGAACACCTGTATCTTCTTATCAGAATTAACTTTATTGATCCCTGTAGTTGAAGTTACTGTAACATAATCTGTTCTTGTCTTTGTTATACTTCCATTGGTACCGGTCACTGTTAACGAAATTGTATAGGTTCCGGCTGTATCGTATGTATGCTCCGGGTTTTCTTCGGTACTGGTGGTTCCATCGCCGAAATCCCAAAAATAATCTCTGACAACATTAGTTGACTGGTCAGAAAATCTAACACTTGAACCAAGATCAATTTTTCTGGTGTTCACATAGAAATTAACAGTTGAAACGGGAACAGTTGAGTTCGTCAGATTTGAATCCCAATGATACCATTTGGTTTTCCAGTTTCCACGCTCCTTTATGCCTTTACCCATTCTCAGTTTATAATCAAAATGTGCCTTTCTGGTTTTTTCACCTTCATAAATATAATCGGTATTGCATATTACTGCGACGACCACGTTATTAGCCGGTTGTTTATCCAGTGCCAGCTTGCATTCTCCTGCAAGCACAGGCTCTCCGTAAACGACAGATCCATCAGTAGCCCTGTAACATAGTTGGCAGCTCATATTCTTACCAATAGGAAGAAACTCAACGCTAACCGTATCCGAATTTACGATCAAAGGAATTTGGTTGGCACCTGACCATCCCGGTGTTGTCCTGTACTCCGGTGTAAGTAAACCGGTACCGTCATCGGAAGTTATAACGTAAGGCGTTGCATTCCAAATGCGTGGGTTCAGCCATGAAGGTTGCCATTCTGCACCAATTCCAAAACCAAAAGAACCATCAATCGTATTGCGGGCAGCCTTCGACCACATTCCAAGGTCAAGCATGGCCATTTTTGCCCTGTATTCCATAATCATCCGTCGGGTCTGGTAATCGCCCAGTGTATCTGCAATGCCTTCAAGCACCCTGTTTTCGCAGTATCTCCAAATCCAGGCCACACTGTGATCACCAAAAATCTGGCTGAAAACGATCGGGAAGGTATTTCCGTACTGGGTTCCTCCCAATAAGCTTTTCCACGTACAGATCTGACCATTTTCATCGCCCATATTGACGCCTTCAGCAGAAGGACCTCCAAAGCTTTCATCCTGCAACCATCCGCTGTAACATTCAATTGGCATAAACGGAGCGATCAACGCACCAACATTAAGAAAACCCATGGACTGAGGCTCAACGCCGGATTTTCGTACTTCCATTTCCTGCTGTAACCAGGTATTACCTCCTTCCTGGAACCAGGCTGAATTTTTTGCTCCCGGCAGATCGGCCAGCAAGGCATGAATACCTTCATGGATCATTGCTCCCATGGAACCATCGTCCGGATATTTGGGGTCAAACCTGCTTACCGGGAAATAGGAAGCCAGCACCATAGGCCAGTTCTCACCCTGGTAGGTAATGTTACCCATCCAGCCACCAAGTGCATTGGTATCGGCATTATCTGTACACAATCCTGACCCAAATAAATAGATAGCACTGCGGTAGCCGTTTTTGGCTCTGTGATCCGGCGGCCATCCCATAGTATCGCGGAAGTAGGCAAAGTCCTTGTTAAAACGTTCAAGCATATTATCGATGGCTAAGTCTGTCACTTCCTGACGTCTGTTAGGGCCCCATACAAAAGTCCACCATTCTGATGACTTACGTCCTGCAACGTTTGCACAATCATCCAGATCTTTTGTCGGCATCTCAAGCGTCGGAAACTCATCTCTGAAATCATAATATATAGGCGGATCATATGCAGGCCATGTATACGCTGATCCATCACTGGTCTCCCCAACAGTCACGTATACCACTGATTCTGAAATTGCACCACATTCATTTATAAACATTGCAGTGTAAGAACCGGATTGATTCAACTGCATATTTTCAAAACTCACCTGGTTTCCGTTGGCAGAAAATCCATTTGAACTGTTCCAGAAATACTGTCCGCCGTCCTGTTCATCGGCTGTAAGAACAAGATCATCACCTACCATAATCCTGACAAAACCAGAGTCACTGACATCTGAGCCATTAACATTCAGGGAAACTCCAAATTCTGTGGTTTCACAATCCCCGCCTGCCTGTCCAAAAACTTTCCACTCCAGTATTCCTGTTGCAGCTGCACTTTTCATCGTTATTCTGATGCGTTGTGCCCAGACACTTCCCATATTTAACTGATTATACTGGTTCAGTTCAGTTCCAATATTTCCGGCATTGACCCATGCTGCACCGTTCCAGTATTCAATATAAGCTTCATTCGGCTGATCAATTCCCACACCAGTTGATGGATTATCATCCCACCAATATACTGCTGTTGATGTAATATTTACAGCCTTTGTCCATTCATATTGTACCCAGTTATAAATACCATAATCACCTTCTCCGTTCCAGTTACCGTAAGCGGTACCTGCTTTTGTTGAACTCTTCGGCTCAACACCGTCATTAACCGCTCCCAACGTCTCCCAGGGGGAAACAAATGAGGTTGTCACACTTGCATCAGGGGCAAGATTAACAGAATCCTGCTGCGCAAAGGTAACACCCACTGACATAAACGTCAGAAGGAAGGCTAAAACCACTTGTTTAGAATTTCTCATAATATGTATTACTTTAAAATTAATAATATTGCTTTAACTCAACTTATTTACCATTCTACACGGCATATTATCTAATTTCATTATTCCGGTCACGTATGGATTTTATTATTTATAACCATCAAAGTAACATGTTGTCTGCTTACCAATCAAACTTTTTCTGCCCTATTTTTATCATGATTCTTTGCGCAGCCATAATTCTGAATCCCTTTTTTATACATAAAAGATGGATATTAAGCGGAAGGAATCTTCCTGAACTTTGCTGTTCACCTTAGTTTCCACATGCTGATTTATCAATTCCTGTATAAGTTTCTTTTTTTTGCAATACCTCGCTTTGATCCGTATCAGAAGCTTCTGCCAATCCGTTTGGACGTCGGCGAATACCTGTATTTTCACCTCAGTAGTATTCAGTCAGACTATGGTATTAATTGCGGTTGTGAACTAACTTAATCCTTTACCGGAACACCATAACTAATGTTTCGGGAATCAGCACAAATGTGTTTTAAGTGAAAATTTGCCCCGGCTCTGAAGCTATTACCAGGCTCTTATACGGACCAGACAATCAAACCGGGAACATGATCTCACGCCTTGATCACCTTAAATAATTTGGTTTTACCATCCAATCTGACTTCGATAAGATACATTTGAGATTTATTCAGGTAAAACTCAGTCACATCTGAATCTGCTTTAAATTCCGTTACCAACTGTCCTGTAACATTATATACCCTGACGTTTGCATTAGTTGCATTACTCAAATGAAATGCTCCATTCGTCAATACTGTCGGGGTTATGATCATTTCCGGCTGCGAATTACTCTTTACAATCCGGATATCAGTAGAAACAAGAAAATTTTCAGCCCGGGCAGCAATAGTGTTTTCGTTCATTATACCCTGATAGATATTATATTCGTCTATTGAACCGATCCATGTTGCATCAGCAGAATATCCGCCTTTACATAAGTAAGCAAATGAATTATCAAGGGCCTGAATTCTGTTGCTTCCGGTAAAGGGTTTTTTCCCAACTAAAGTACCATTGACATACCATGTAATTTCGTCGCCAGAAAGTGTACTGACCAGATGGTAAAGCCCACCGTCGTCAAGCTTCGTACCATAAACCCTGTCCTCAGCTGCCCAGGGAGACGTTGTGTTTTCGCATGAAATGGCAGCGCTGCTGGCATTGTTGTTTGCCAGCGTAATGTAGAAATAGTTTACTCCGAATGTCCCTGAGGTACCGCCGAAATAACTTATCATTGTGTTTGCCGTATTCGTTGTACCTGCTTTAACAAATGCTTCAACGGTAACAGCCGAATAGTTATTAATACCAATTATATCTCCGGGAAGGTCAATGTATTCTCCCTGTGCCGATGTAGTATAAATGCCATCTGAAATTGTACCCCCAACAATTGTTCCGTCTGCAATTCCGACTGTATCTTTTGCTGTACCGTCTTCAAAGGGATAAGAATGCATCAAAACAAGTGTAGTATCAATTTCTACAGGCATAGGATCATTTATAATGGTATTGTAATTAAACCATTTCTTATAAATGTTTGCTTTGTATAATACATTTTTCACCGGTTTTATACGATAGTCATAATGATGTGTACGGGTTTTCTCTCCTTTATAAATATAATCCGTATTTGATACCACCGCAAAGACTACTCCGTTGGCTGGTTGCTGATCCAATGCGATCATACATTCCCCGCCAAAAACAGGTTGTCCGTAAATCATTTGTCCATCTGAAGTTCTGTAACACAACTGACAGGTCATGTTCACATCCAATGGCTGGAAGTACATGACTACTGTATCTCCTGATACATGAAACGGGATTTGATTACCACCTGACCATCCCGGCGTTGTTCTTGCTTCCGGAACATACCATCCGGCAGTATCCTTTGTCACTTTCACGTAGGGTGTTGAAGTCCATGGTTCAGGATGTAACCATGCCGGCTCATATTCAGCAATAATATTGATACCTGAGTATCCATTGATCAGATCTCTGATAGAGTTCGTCCATGGTCCAAAGTCTACCAATGCCTGTTTCGCTCTGTATTCATAAATCACACGACGAATCTGTTCTTCTCCTATTGAATCAGCAATACCTTCTAATACACGTGAAGGACAATTTTGCCATATCCATGGAATACTCTTATCACCCAAAGCCTGAGCTAAATAAACCGGGAATCCGTTTCCATATTGCGTACCTCCCAGAAGTGTTCTCCAGGTACTGGCATAATCTCCCTGATATACACCTTCAGCAGCCGGACCTCCAAATGATCCATCCTGCAACCAGCCACTGTAACATTCTATTGGCATAAACGGAGCTACAAACGTACCTGCGTTTAAAAATCCCATTGCACCATAACCACCTGATCTTCTGGAAGCAGCTTCCTGCTGTAACCAGGTATTTCCTCCTTCGTGAAACCATGCCGCATCCTTACAACCAGGCATGTCCGCCAGGATTGCATGAATCCCTTCATGTATCATAGCCCCCATTGAACCATCATCAGGAATATTTGGATCAAATCTGCTGACCGGAAAATAAGATGCCAAAACGTTAGGCCAGGCTTCACCGTTATACGTGCTTACACCCATCCAACCTCCTAAGGCTGTGCTGTCTGCATCATCTGTACACAAACCAGATCCAAATAAATAGATCGCTGAACGGTAACCGTTTCTTGCACGTTTATCTCTTGGCCAACCCATTTCATCAGAAAAATAAGCAAACTCCCGATCAAAGTATTTTAACATGGAATCGATGGCTTCGTCTGTAACCAATGAATTCGCATTGGGACCTTTTTTAAATGTCCACCAATTATAATTGTAATCTGTCCCCCCACATTGATCGGGCAAATTCTGAGTTGGCATAGGTAAATTTGGGTTTTCCGGCGTAAAGGCTATCGTTGGATTGTATTCAGGCCAGAAATATCTTGCTCCATTTTCCTGTGCGGAAACAGTCAAATGAAAAAGTTGAGTAAACACATTACCACACGAGTTAAAATATGTAGCATAATACGTTCCGCTCTGATTGGTCTCGACATCTACAAGTTTTAAGTTTTTCACATCGGCAGAAAATCCGTTTGGACCTTCCCAGTGCCAATCGTTGGTTTGTGCTGAATCAAGACTGTTAGGGATTAACTCAACTGTATTTCCGACAACGGCATAAGCACAGTTTAAGTCTAAGGTATCGCCATCATTTACTTTTACAGCGCTTGTCAGTTCAACACTGCCACATGTATCAGTTTTGGTTAACGTCACATTATCAACTCCAGTCCATCCATTGTTTTTTGCATCAAACTCTATGCCGATATACGAGCCTATAGCTTCCGGTGTTGCAGTTGCAAATACCTGCAAACTTTCGGGACTGGTACCTAAACCATTAAATGTAGTACTGGCAAGCACATTTCTGACACCGTCTCCATTATCATAGTATAATGAAGCCACAAAATTATTAGCACCGCTATAAATATCAAACCCATCGAAGGTTAACGTAAACTCATCCCCTGTTCCGATGATATAATCTGTAAGGTTGTAAGCCGATCCATCAACCCCTTTCCAGAAAGCACTACCGGCGGCTTCTACACCGGAATCAGTAATTGGGCCATCTGTACTCCAGCCGGGAACACTCCCCGCATTGTCAAAATTGGTTTTAACGCCTGGCAAAGTAAAATCACCGTTTGTTACGGTGATAGGCACCTGCGCCTGTAAACTTACAGCACAAAAAAATGCTACTGCTCCTAAAATTAATGTTCTTCCCTTTTTCATAATATTCCTTTATCCATTACTTCTCCACTCCATTTTACCTGCCCTGTCATCCTTTAAATTACCAGTTATTTAAGATTCCTCAATGAAGGATGTGCTACAATATTTCGTTGTGAGAATTCTTTTATATTACCATTTAATCTAATTCAGTATCTGTATTTTTTATTTATCACGGCAAAACTCTTTCATATCTATTTTTTTTTGAATAATCAGAGTTAAACCTTTTGTACAAATTATCTTTTTCATTTCCCTAATTACATTAACTGATGTTTCGGAAAGCGGTACAAATGTGCATTAAAGTTGAAAGAGAATCCATTTTCCATCCTGCACCTTTTATTTGCTTCCATCTTCCTTATAATTATCTCTGTCTTGTCAGTTTTCACCTTTTTATCAAACGGCTTTGCATCCTTTCGTAATCACTATTTTTGTCCCATTATTGGATAACGTTGATCCTATTCTTCAATAATAATAACACCCCACGGCTCAATGTTCAGGTTTTGTTGATTCCTCACCTTTTTATCCGTTAACAACTCCGTCCCTTTTTGATATGTATATTTAATTTCCCTGGGTTCAGATGAATAATTATAGTAATACCGGATGGTGTTACCATCATCATTTTTACCCGATTTAGTAATTAAAGGCCAGTGCAGATCCTGATCCGCTGTTTTTAGGCCCATATTCTCCAGTTCTTTCAGTATTATTTTTTCCTGTATGGCATCTGAAACCATACAACCTTCGTAAATTAATTTACCTTTTCCGTAGTCATTCGACGTAATGGCCGGATACTGATCAAAATACCTGAAGTCATAATATGCCAATGCCTCTGCTGTTTCCGGTATAATGTATTCCGCCCAGGTATGAACTTTATTCTGGTTCTCTCCAACCTTAAACGGATCACCTTTTAAGGTCATTTCTCCAATGCTTGAAAATTCCTGGTAATAAAAACCGCATAACTCGCGCAAAGGGCCCGGCGCAACTGTTGGGCGCACCATTGAGTTTTCATCGCTGAATCCGCTTTTAAACTGCATAATAACATGTCCGCCTTTTGCCACAAAGGATTTTATTTTTTCAAGCAATTCAGCGTCTGCTACATATAATGAAGGAATGATTAACAATTCATAATCGTTGAAATCTTCATCGTACGGAAAAACAAAATCAACACCTACATTATTTTCATACAGAATTTTATGGAACTGATCCATTTGGTGATACTTGTAATAATTCCATGAATTTCCCTGGTGATTAAACGGCATAAAGTTTAAAGCTGAATTCGAGTCATGGCTGAACAATATGGCTACCTTATTCTCCTTTTTCAGGTTAACCAGCTTTTTACCAATAGCCTGAAGTTCGTGTGCAGTTTTCGACATTTCAGCATATGCCCGGTTGGGTTTCATGTCGTGTGACAAAATTCCTTTCCAGTAGATCTCCTGCCCGTAATGAATGGAATGCCAGTGCCAGTATTCCACCATGTTGGCACCTGAGCCCAAATGCGCGTATACATTTTGCCGTAACTGGCCGGGATACGGCGGCTGCTGGTTCTTGGAATCCCATCCTGTGGTCTGCGCATTGGTTTCGGTAATCAGGTAGTTTTTATGTTTCACCGAACGGAAATAATCACCGGCAAAAGCGATTTCCCGTCCTGTCAGGTGGTCCTGCTGTTGATGATACACATTTACGCCCATCACATCCATTAATTTAGCGCTTTCGTGCTGATCCACATTTTCTACCGATGTCATAAAGCATTGCATGATAAACTGGTCATCGCGTTTGTATTCCCGGACAATGGCTGACTGCCAGGTCAGAAATTCTGCCAGGGATTTACGGTTGTACCTTTCCCATTCCAGTTTATATCCTGTATTGGTAATGCCGTCGCGTGGAGCAAGCTCTTCCCAGCTATCAATGGTCATTCCCCAATAGTTTAATCCCCAGATTTTATTCAGGTTTTCGGGTGTTTTAAATTTATCTTTCAGGTAGTTCACAAAGCCGACCTGATAATTTTCGTTGTTTACGCCGCGCGTTTCGGTTTCATTATCAACCTGAAAACCGATGATGCCCGGATGCTTTGCATAATGCTCCATCATTTTGCGAATGATCCGCTCGCTGTAGTACAGGTAAGTTGGATCAGTGATGTTCATGTTTTGACGGATACCATAATAAGCCTTGCCCCCGTTTTTGTACTCCAGTAAAACTTCCGGATGTTTGTGCCAGAGCCATGCAGGAATAGAATAGGTTGGTGTTCCCAGAATTACTTTTATGCCTGCCTCATGCATTTTATCAATGATCCGGTCCATCCATGCAAACTCGAACTCACCTTCGCGGGGTTCAAACAGACTCCAGGTGGATTCTCCAACCCGGACAACCGATATCCCGGCTTCCTTCATCATGCGTACATCCTCATCGAGACGCTCGAATGGCATGTATTCATGATAGTAGGCCACACCATATAAGATATTATCAAACTTTTCCGGCTGAGCTTTCAATATTATGAAAACAAACAGACCTGCAATTGTCAGAATTATTTTATTGCCCATAACTAAAGTCTTGCTTATTATTTACCCACAATTAAAACCTTTTGCCTGGTGTTACCTGCTGTAACGATATAAATACCGGATGGTAGTTTTATCGTAAATCTAGCCGCCCCGGCTAAACGATTAAAAAACTGTCGGCCTGATATATCATGAATCCGAATACCTGTATCAGATAAAATATTAGTGACAACCAGCTGATCTCCTGTGCTGTAAATCAATGCAGTTTGTTGTTCTTCTCTTTTATCCGTATCAATTCCTGTTGCGTTTGTTACCATAACATTGAATTTGAACACAACACGGCGAGCCATAGTCCCGGTGGAATATGTGAGTGCCTGGCTAACGGTATATGTATCCCCTTCATCACTTAATCCGGGAAATAACCCTATTTTAAAAGACAGATTATTTATGTCGAATTCAGAGAAAACAACGGAATTGCTATTCCAGTTCGTCACATATCCGTCCGGATCAAACCAGTGCCCCGGATTTGTTGCTGTGGAATTTGTATTCAGTGTTCCGGCCGGACTTAATGCTGCATATTTTAGGGTTGAACCAAAACTACTCCTTAACTCGTCACTACTTAATCCAAATGCATCGTTTAAAAGCTGATCGTTAATAACCACAGTATTAAAAGGATAAACCGTATTGTCAGGACCATATTCCGGTTTCACACGCACATCGTAAACAAGGGTATCTGTTGCCGGTGTGGCTTCGGCATGCGCACTGCTCCTGGCAATCCATACCGCCATTTCACCGGGACCGCGGTTCGACCAGGCATAGTAAGGAATAGCCTTCAGCTTTTTATCCTGAAGTACGATGGTATGTGTTTCACGGTCAGCGGTCGCGATCTTACCATCAATCTGAAGACTCACCACTCCATTCATCCATTCCGGTTCACTTACTGCAGTAATTTGATTATTGTCTTCAATAACACTGTTCAGTACATGTCCGCCATTATCCGGCCATTCCAGCGTATATACAATCGGTCCGCGTTCCAGTGACACTTTACCTGCATCTTCTTCTACCAGTTCGTTAGCCACAGTCCGGTGTACATCCATCGGAAAATTAATCTGAATCACATCATCCGATGTCCAGGTTCTTGTGAGCACAATGTAGCCATCTGCATTCAACTCATATTCCACCGGTTCATCATTAACAGATAAAGTAATGTTGTTTTCAGTGGTATCCAGATAGCTGTACAATTCACCGGGGACAGGATTATTTTTTGCCCAGCCCGGAACCCTGAGAAGAAGACTGAATGCTTTTGATGTTTCAGGATTGATAGTTAGGCTGACATTCCCTTCCCACGGATAATTGGTAACCTGCGTAATCCGTACCGTATCTTCATTAAGACTAATCGTGGATTCCCCCTGAACATAAAGATTAACATAAATGCTGTCACCTTTCTGCGCGTAAATATACCCCGGCATGGAAGGTACAAAACGGCATAAGTTACTTGGACAGCAGGCACAGCCAAACCATTCTTTACGGGTATTCGCGCCCTGGTTGAACAGGTATTCCCCGTCTGATTCCAATGGATTCGGATAGAAGAAAAGATTGCCTGAAAGGCTTATTCCGGAAATAATGCCATTATATAATGTGCGTTCTATCACATCGTAATATTTTGACTGTCCGTGCATTAAAAACATACGGTGATTCCAGTATACATTTCCGATAGCCGCACAGGTCTCACAATAGGCCTCCTTGTTGGGCAAAACATAATTATGATCAAAGGCCTCACCGTCATGTTTGGCACCAATTCCACCGGTGATGTAGTATTTCTTATCAACCACATTTTCCCAAATCGTATCAATGGCATGCAGATACGAGGGGTTATTCGTTAAGGCAGCCACGTCAGCCATTCCTGAATACATGTACACCGCACGAACAGCATGTCCAACTGCTTCTGTCTGTTTAACGACAGGCAAATGACTCTGACTGTATTCTTTTCGCATCACACCCTTGGTTCCGCGCAGATCAAGAAAGTATTTAGCCAGATCAAGGTAATCTTTGTTTCCTGTGACCCGGTATAATTTAACCAGTCCCATTTCAACAATCTGATGACCAGGCTCATATGTTAAACCGCCCACTAAAAAGTCTTTCACAAGAAGATCAGCACTCTTAATGGCTATATCCAGTAATGACCGTTTGCCTGTTGCATTGTAATGCGCCACCGCTGCTTCATAAAGATGACCACAATTGTACAGCTCGTGGCTGAGATCCGGATCTTTCTCCCAGCGTTGTGCTCCTACCCAATCGTGTAAATTACCGGGTTCGCCTGCTGTACGGGCTGTATACAAATAACCATCTTCTTCCTGGGCCTTTTCTATATAATAAATGAGTGTGTCCATCTGCTTTTCCAGTTCCTTATTGGGCAGACTTTGAATGGAGTACGACATTCCCTCCAGTATCTTATAAATATCCGTATCGTCGAAGGTGTATTCTGTTGAGAAATAACCAGGCATTAAACCACCGGCTTTCTTAAAGTTATCCACACGTCCGGTGATGTAACACTGATTTAGTGCTATAGGAATGGTTGTTTCCTGGTTTTGAAGAATACGGGGCGACCAGAATGCGTCGTTAAGTTTTACCTCTGTAAATGAAACCGGTTCAATCGGGTAATCATGATATTCATGCGTACCACCGGTATCTGAACTTAATGAATCGCTTGCATCATAAATCTGCCAGTTATCGAGGTAAACAGTAGTCGCCGTTTCGTTATGGCCGTTATTTACCCAGGCACCACCACCTACGGGATTTGCCACGCTGAACGTATGCTCAAAAAATTGCCATTCTCCTTCGGTATCCGGTATCAAAAAGTAAATATAATCGCGGGCCTGCTCCACTGTTGCATCATCAGTGCTTGTGAACACACCACCGTTACCATAAATTCCTGTTTCGAAGGTACCATTGGTTTTAATCCATCCGCTCACTTTATACTCAGCAGCATCAAAATACATATTCGGAGACTCAATACCCGATGTGCCATTCAGTTTTAAGCACGTAGCACCGCATTTAATATCCTCCCCATCAGAAAGGGTAACAAGTGTAGGAGGATTGCTCCAGGTTGAATACCGATCCATGGTAAGAAAACGCGGATCGTAAATAAGGTTCAGAACTTTCTCCTGGAAACAGTCGTTGTCCCTGGAGGTATTAACAACAATATCTTTATGTGTTGAACCGCTTAGAAATGTCAGCGTATCAAAGGCACTTGTTCCTTCCACGGAATTAAATGTCATAGTCAGACTGTAGCCGCCAACTGACTGTGCCTCAAGCTGTGAAATATGTGCTGCTGATAGCTCAACCCCGCTTAATCCATTTTTAAATGCCACATGAATTCCTTCTTCCGGAATATTGATGCCTTTAACATTGAGTGTTGCTGTGGATTTTCCCCTGACATCCGATAAAACAATTTTAGATGCATTTACCAACACAGAAGGATCTGCAAACTCTGAATAAACCTCCCATTCAGTTATACCCAATGCCGCATAAGAAGTTCCGTTGGTTGAAGCATTCAGAAATAACCGTATTTTTTTTGTCTTTACCGGTTCAAACTCAACAGCATTGACAGATGCAATATTCAGTGGGTATGCCTGTCCATCAGATAACGTAACATCCTGCCATTCAGACGAGCTACCGTTCATATACTGAATTTTCCAGGAAGAAGGCATGGCCACGCCATCGCCTGCCGTTGAGCCAGCATTATCACACCAGAAATAAACAGATACCTTATTAACGGATACCGAATCGGACCATTCATAACTTAGCCACTGAGATGCCGGACGGGTATTGCTCCAGGATCCCCATGTTTCAGAGTTACCTAAAGAAGGTAATCCACCTCCCGCTAAACCAAAGCCAGCAGTTTGATTATTCACAGCATTCAGATTATTCCATGCTGCCGTATATGATGCTGTTACCGATGATGCATTGGGTGCAACATTCACGAGGGTTTGCGCATTTGCAGTCAGTCCTGTCAAGGCAAACAGAATCATTAAAGTCTTTAACATTTTCATGGCAAGTTTCATTATTTTATCCTTTATTGTTTCTTTAATACACTACATATGATTCAACCATATACCGTATGTGTAAGCACTGGAATGCCTGTCGGGATCCGGTAGATCTGTCCGGGTCCACTGTCCAATATTGACAAATGGGGTGAGAACGAGTTTAACCTCTTTTCCCCTTAAGAATCCTTTTGTTTCATAAACCGGCCCAAGCATTTTATCATCTTGTTTTTGAACCGGAACTGGTAACACGGATGTATTAATTCTAATGTCTTTATTCAGATCTGCTGAAGCGTCCAGCTGAGTATTCCAAAACATATCAAGAGCATAAACAACCGGCCCTCTCATAAAAGCTGAAGGAATAATTTCGGTTGGAACCTCTCTATACATGTGTTCCCCACCCGGTAAATAATACATGGTATAGTCACTGTGATGTGCTCTTGTAATCCACTTCTCTTCCATTGGAAAACGAATTTCAACCATATCCCCTTTCTTCCATTTCTGTGAAAGCTGAAGATAAGTCCCTGATGTGACTTCAGGAATTATATTGCCGTTTAATTTCACTTCAGGTGTTTTACACCAGGAAGGAATTCTTAACATCAGATTTTTGTCAACAGGATCTTCAGATACAATTGCCAGCTCAATTTTATCCGTTTCAGGATATGTGGTATTGATCCTGAATTTGAATGCATCTCCTTCATAATCCGATGCCAGATATTGGTTAATATAAAAATCTTTTCCGTTCTCCGCATAAACAAACGTTGGAATCAATGATATTATCCTGTGTCCGCTTGCAGTGCAGCAGTCAGGACCATGGAAGTAGCCATTCGGTTTTGTACCGTTTGGTGGTGTATGATACCGGCAAATGCCTTCTTCAGCTGCCTGAGCTGCAAATACATGATTAATCATTAACTTTTCAATGGCATCCGCGTACTTCACATCACCTGTCAGTTCCAGCAGCATTTGTGTGAGTTGCATCCAGGACATGGTGGCACAGGTTTCCACTATATTTCCGGAAAGTGGTTTTACATAATCGTGTTCATAGTGTTCTGCCACGCTGACGCCACCGGTTATATACATTTGTCGTTCATTGATATCATTCCAGGCTCCGGTCACTTTCCTTAATAGCGACTCATCCCCGGTTATGCGGTATAATCTTAAGAAACCCATGAAATTCATATGAAAGGTATGGGAATGCACATAGGGCTGAAGTTCATCCACACCAAGCTTTCCGTCGGCAACTGAATCGAGGCGGGAGAATGAATCCCAGCCACTCCATTTATCAATATTGCTTACCACCCATTGACTCCAATCCAGATATTTTTGTTTACCGGTGAGTTCATACAACCGTGTTACGGGATCAGCCAGCAAAGTGCCTTCCCATGAATAATGCACACTGTGACCGGCAAACTGTGACGTTCCGGCCAACTTGTGCCGGATGTTTTCCGGTGGACGTAAATCTGATGGCCAGAACTCCTGCTTTCCGGGGCCAAAGTATTCTAAAAAGTATCCGGCAAGTTTTTCAGCGGCATTCAGAGCCTCTTCATTCCCTGTCTCTTCATAAACCGTCATAAAAGAGTGAAATACAAAATAGAGTTCATAAGGATCCATTCCCCTTACCGGGCGTTCAGCAGAACGAAAATCTTTGGCTGTTGCACCAACATAACCACTTTCTTCCTGTGAAGCAATAATCCGGTCCAATACATCTTTTGCTTTAGCCAATAAGGCCTGATCATCAGACTGGATTGCAGACAGATAGGCCGACTCAACCCACTTTCCATGCTGTTCCGCCTGTGTCCAGTTCCAATCCGTATGTTCCCGTTTAACAATAAAATCGACATATTTATCAATGGGAAATGTTTCCAGATAGTTTTTCCGGTTAACGTCCATGCGGTGTCCGAAAAACCCGGTAATGTTTTTAACAGCAGAAATCTTTACCGGCCTTTCCCTTGCTTCTACTTTTACTGTTTTTTCTTTACCTGTTGACGTGCAGGATGTGATGAACAAAACGGACATCACCAGAAGCAGGAAACCTGATCTTACATTAATTTTTGACATGTAATAATTAAACCCTGAAGTGATTTTAACGATAAAAGCTTTCTGCATATGCATGATGTTTAAACCTTGATATTGTGAATACTTAAAAATCCAACATCAAAGAAAAGGAATAAAAAAACAAACTCTTATGGGTTATAAATCAATTCAAAGGGGGTAACAGGGCAAGTCTGAAATGAATAAAAACCCCAATCATTTGAAGAAAAATACCATGGTGTTTTCGTGCGTTAGCATGGCACTGATCCCGAACCGTGAAACAAATCAGTGTCAGGATTTGGATCTTTTCTGGTATTCACCAGGTGAAATTCCATAAATGCTTTTAAAGGATTCTGTGAAGTTTTTATAATCACTGTACCCCAAAGCAGACATAACTTCGGTAATAGTTGCTGTTTTGTTTTCGAGCATACCTCGTGCATGCTCCATCTTAATTTCTTTGATAAATTCAAAGGCCGTTTTACCCGTAATAACCTTTATCTTGCGGGAGAGAGTAGACCGAGACATGTTCATTTCATTGGCGAGGCTGTCGATATTAAAAGAACTATCATCCAGATTGCTTTCAACAATCCGTGTAGCCTTATCAATCATGGTCTTGTCAATCTTTACGAATTCCGGTGTTGATGCACTTTCATTACTATCAACATACTGATGCATTTTAACCAGTTCAGCACTGTCAGCCCATTTTTCTTTATGACGTCGTTCTGTCCGTCGGGCAACTAAATATATACCATAAATTAAAGCGCTTAATCCGAGCAACAGATAAATAACATACGCCATCCAGCTCTCAAACCATGCGGGCTGCTGCACAATACTCAGTGATGTTACCTGATTACTCCACAAGCCGTTTTTGTCTGTTGACTTAACTTGAAAAGTATAATCTCCTTTTTTAAGATTACGATAAAATGCTGTATTTATACCCATACCGGGATAAACCCATCCATCCTCAAGCCCTTCCATACGGTAAGCATAACGGATCTGATCCAAGTGATGAAAATCCAGCGAGGAAAAGTCAATTTCAAGATTCTTTTCATCCGGAGAAATACTCAGTAACCCGTCATTCCTTTTACCCTTCGTATAATCCATCAGAATGCTCTTTCCTCCGATTCGAATGTCCGTAATATGGGTAGTCACTTTTTCGGGAATCCCTTCCAATTGTTGAGAAGGCGATATGGAGATGACACCTGAAATACCACCGAAGAATATCTCATCCGGTTTATCGTAAAACACCGCATTCGATAGAAACCGGGTTACAAGGTAGTCGTTGTTTCGTGTAGAATAGATGCGATATGCACTGTTATAAGGATTATACTCTTTTATATTCTGGTTGGTTACAATCCATAAATGATTGTACTCGTCTACAACCACATTGTTAATGATATCTCCTTTCATACCACAGGCCAGACTGTAGTCCTCCAGATTGTTATCCTTTAAACTGTACTTCAGCACCTCTCCCTTTCCGGTACCAAGCCAAAGGTTTCCATCACTTGTAGCATCAATACAAACAAAATCCTTTTTAAAAGGATGCCAGGTAAGTTTCAGTCTGGAGTCAATGGAACAGATGCCTTTGTTTTGCACTGCAAGCCAAATCGTTCCATCATTTGTTTCAGTAATATCTGCTACATGACCCAGATCTTCTGCATAAGGTTCCAGCTGTTTACCGGAAATGTGATAAACATACAAGCCCGTTCCGGTTCCGATCCAAAGTCTACCTGCTTTATCCTCCCATACAGAAGCCACTAATCCGGGATTATCTGAAACGTCGTTTAGTTTTATCTGCACCTGCAGCTTCATATTTAATCGGTCGTGGCTTAATCCATATACCTCAGATCCATAAGTCACAGCCCAAATCATGTTTTCAGTTTTAGAACCAATCATGTCCTGAACATACCAGAATGGCAGATTCCTGACACTTTCACATTCTGAATAATGCTTCAGGCCTTCCGTTTTGGCATCATACATGTATAATCCATATCGCTCCTGCGACAGCCAGAAAAGGCTATCCTTGTCATAATACAAGGCAACAACAGCGGGATTTGCCCTGATCCTGTCCCTTAAACCCTTTAGCGGATACTTTTTTACCTTATGTTCGTGTATATCAATAATGAAACTTTTCACATCAAATGCAGAAACCCATAATTTACCTTCCCTGTCCTTATAGATTTCATACAGCATTTTATTATCTGAATCCAGAAATGGTGAGGTATCAACCTGTTCCAGCACTCCCTTTTCATTTATCCGGAATGCAAAAAGTTTCTTTTGGGTTGTCACCCATAAATAGCCAAATTCATCATCTCTTACCATATGAAAAAGATCCGCAACCGGCTGATTCATGGCATCCAAAGGCAAGGGTTGCGGAACATAACGCTGGGATTCGTTTTCTGCATCAGGTGTGAACCGAACAATGCCACGGCCCCAGGTTCCAAGCCAGTAACAGTTGTGCTCCTTATCCCTGATAATGCGCTCAATATCCATATAATTCCGGTCATGAAAATAAGGTTCAAACTGATCCTTTTGCCTGTCCAACCGGTACATTCCTCCACCGGTAATTGAAATAAGGAGTTCGCCATCCGTATCGTCATATACAAAATATACGCTTCGGGGAGCACTATTATAACTTATGTCGTATGTATTAATCAATTCACCATCGGACTTAAACCGGAGTAATTTTCCCGAAACACTGATCCAGATTGTGCCATCGTGCGTGACATTAATCGAAAAAACATTGTGAGTGGAAAGTTCACCCAGATCAACAGGTGTTATTTTGTAGTTTTTTTTACTAAGAATATAGGCTCCCTTTAATGTACCAAACCAGATGTTTTTGTTCTGATCCTCATTAATATAGGTGATGTAATTATCAGCCAGCAGATCGGGGTGCTGAAAATCGGAACGAATTGTAATGACTTCATACCCGTCATACCGGCAAAGTCCGTTAAATGTACCAAACCACATGTACCCATCACTGTCCTGGAAAATACGGTGAATGGCATTCACCGGCAGTTTATCCAATGCCGGAATTTCCCTAACCGTAATTTGCTGAGCGGATAATAAAATTGGAACCAGTCCTGATATCAGGATTAGAATAAATGAACAGATGGTATTTAACCTTATTTTCAGCATTTTAAGATTAGCTCAGAATACAAAGATAATATTCGTCTCAGGATTTAAAACTTTTCACAAAAAACGTTTACAAATAAAACAAATTACTCATTAACCTATCGACTATACACGAACAGGAAAATGAAATCATACCCCCTGATTACGAGTATATTAATGCGATATACTGATCACCACAGGTAGTTTTGATTCCAACTTTTTCCGTTGAACTTCTGACGAAGATATTCATATTACACCATACTTCAGGCATCCGTAAGGTCCTGTTATTCTTCAAACTCAAGCTGTGAAATCAGAAGTGTTCCGGACTCAGAGCATCGGTGCCATTTGCTGCGATATCGTCAAACCTGTGCCTGACGGGGTTCATCTATCTGCTATCGTTTCCCGGTTTAAAGAATAACATGAATTCAATACCCTTTTCGAATACTTTCTTTTTGCTTCCTTTTAATTTCGTTACCTTTGCGTTCTAATTTAAATAAGCACATGACAGATTCAGAACGCCGTAATATTGAGGCGACCATTGAGGAATTTAGAAACGGGAAAGTGGTGATTGTAACCGATGATGAACATCGTGAAAATGAAGGCGACTTTATTGCTGCTGCAGAATTAACCACGCCTGACATTATCAACTTTATGAGCAAGGAAGGACGTGGCCTGATTTGTGCTGCCTTAACCGAGGAACGATGCACGGAACTGAAGCTTAATCTAATGGTACAGAATAATACAGCTCTCAATAGTACAAACTTTACTATTTCTGTCGATTTATTGGGACACGGTTGTTCTACAGGCATATCTGCACATGACAGGGCCAGGACAATAAACGCGCTTGCCGGGGAGGATAGCAGGCCGGAAGATTTTGGAAGACCCGGACATATCTTTCCTATCCAGGCACATCCGGAAGGACTATTGGTCAGACCCGGACATACCGAAGCTACAATTGAGCTTGCAAAACTGGCCGGACTGAAACCTGCCGGTGTATTGGTGGAAATTATGAACCCGGATGGCAGCATGGCCAGGTATCCTGATCTGGTAAAACTATCTGAAAAACTGGGTGTAAAACTAATTACAATAAAACATCTGACAGAATATCTTAAAACTGTTAACTCATAAAACAAGTACACGACCATGCTCCCCAATCAACGCCGCGAAAAGATTCTTGAAATGATCCGGGAAGACGGACATGCCAAAGTACTTCAGCTGAGTAAAATTTTTAAAGTGACGGAAGTTACAATTCGTCAGGACCTTGAAAAACTGGAAAAAGAAGGATTTGTTGAGCGTGAACATGGAGGTGCATATCTGAAGAACATTGGATTGAACGTAAAAAACTTTGCGCTGCAAAATCAGGAATTTCTACCGGAGAAAGCTGCTATTGCTGCTAAAGCTGTAGAATTTATTAACGATGGTGATATTATCATTCTTGATTCCGGTTCAACAACCACAGAAATAGCCAAACGGATAAAAGGGTACAAAAACCTCACAGTAATCACCAATGCACTGAATATTGCATTGATCCTGGGGGTGGATCCGGAAATAAACCTGGTCGTTACCGGAGGTGAGTTTAAAGCTCCCACTCTTTCTCTGACTGGAGATAAAGCAGCCGTTTTTTTCAACGATCTTCATGTAGATAAACTATTTCTGGCCACAGCAGGAATAACCTTAAAGTCAGGACTCACCTACCCCAGCATTAGCGACATCGTGGTCAAGCGTGCCATGATTGAATCGGCCAATGAAGTCTACCTTGTTGCCGATTCCAGTAAAATAGGAAACAGCTCCTTTGCCAGTCTGGGGGCCTTATCACTTATCGATTTCATCATCACAGATTCCAACATAGAGAAAGATGAAGTGGAGATATTTAACCGAAACGACATTAAGCTGATCATTGCATAAAATAATGATAATCAGACTTTAAGTTTTGTTTCCTGCAGTAGAAGCTCTTTGAAAACATGCACCATACGGTGTATACATTTCTTTCATATTATTTGTTTTTATTTTCGATTTTTTTCTTTTATTTTTGTTTTCGAAAATATACAAAATAAATAATTGCATTAAAAACCTCTTAATCGCTTTATTTTGAGCAATACATACTACATTTTATCCATCGACCAAAGTACTTCGGCTACAAAAGCCATTCTATTCAATAAACAGGGAAAGCTGATATCCAGAACCACGGTACCTCATAAGCAGTACTATCCACAACCAGGTTTTGTAGAACATGATCCTGAAGAAATTTTTGACAATACACTGGAAGGCATTCATAAAACCCTGGAAGATGCCGATATCCGCGAGGATGAAATAGCCGCTCTGGCCATAACCAATCAGCGCGAGACTGTAATGATATGGGATAAAAATACCGGAAAACCGGTTTACAATGCTACAGTCTGGCAATGCCAGCGAGGCGCTCATTATTGTGATCAGTTGAAAGAAAAAGGATACAGCGATATGATCATGCAAAAAACCGGCCTGATCATCGATCCATACTTTTCAGCAAGCAGGCTTCACTGGATTATGCAAAATGTGGAAGGGCTGAATGAAAAGGCAGAAAAAGGTGCGCTATTGATGGGAACCATGGACACATGGTTGCTATGGAAACTTACAGGTGGCAAAATCCATGCAACGGACTATTCCAATGCCTGTCGTACGATGTTGTTTAACATCCATACATTAGATTGGGATGATGAGCTGATTGCACTGTTTGGTTTACAGAAAAACATGTTTCCTGAAGTGAAATTCAGCAACGATATTTTCGGGTATACCGATCCTGAAATTATTTTCAAAACCCCGCTCCCCATTGCAGGATTGCTTGGAGATTCCCATGCAGCACTGTTTGGACAAAACTGTTTTGAACCGGGCATGGCAAAAGCAACATACGGAACAGGTTCATCCATGATGATGAATATCGGCACTGAACCACGAAATGCACCAGATGGCCTCGTTACATCCATAGGTTATGGCCTGGATGAAACAGTATACTATGTGTATGAGGGAAATATTCATTGTACCGGTGACACATTAAACTGGCTAAAAAATGAAATTCAGCTTATTAATGATGCCTCAGAAACAGAGCCTCTTGCAAGGTCCGTTGAAAATAATAACGGAGTGTACCTGGTTCCTGCTTTTGTAGGTTTGGGAGCACCATACTGGGACAATCAGGCCAGAGCCTGCCTGTCCGGAATGCCACGAAATACAACCAAAGCCCACATTGTCAGGGCCGCTTTGGAAAGCATTGCCTACCAGATAAAGGACCTGATCAGCCTTATGGAACTTAAAGGTGGAATCAACCTTAAGGAACTGAGAGTTGACGGTGGCCCTACCCGTAACATCTTTCTGATGCAATTTCAAAGTGATATGCTGGACCGTGATGTTTCCCGATCTGAAATTGAGGAGGTTTCTGCGTTGGGTTCAACCTTTATGGCAGGACTGGCAACAGGATTCTGGAAAGACATGGATGAGATTAAATCACTTCGTGTGCACGGACAGCTGTTTGAATCGGGGATGCAGCCTAAAGAAAGAGAAAAGCTCTATAAAGGCTGGCAAAAAGCTGTTGCGCGTGCCCGGTTGTAATAATAACCGCCTCTCTGTCTGCTATCACAGACATCTCCCTAAAGGGGAGAATTAATGCTCTGGTGAAACTCGTTACTAAAGAAAACAAAGAATATAAAATATAGCAATCATGAAACTAAAGAAACAAACGTTTGGTGTGATCATAGCCACACGCAACATTTTTAACTACAAACTTGCGGTTGAAGCGCGTCAGAAAGTTCTGGCAAAGCTTGAGAAAATGGGTTACGGAACAGTTATTCTTCCGGAATCTGAAACTCCAACAGGCAATATTGAGGGTTATGCAGATGCCGTAAAATGTGCTAAGCTTTTCAAGGAAAACAGTGACATCATTGAAGGTATCATTGTAGTACTTCCAAACTTTGGCGATGAACTGGGCGTGGTAAACTCCATTAAATTATCAGGATTAAATGTACCGGTATTGGTTCAGGCCGTGGATGACGACAACGATAAGGTTGATGTAAAAAGCCGTCGTGATGCGTTCTGCGGAAAATTATCTGTTTGTAACAACTTCTACCAGTATGGTATAAAATTTACCGACACCATTTACCATACCTACAGTCTGGATAGCAAGGAATTTACCTTGGATATTGAAAAATTTGCCGGTATCTGCCGGGTAGTGAAAGGCCTGAGCAATCTGAGGGTCGGTGCCATCGGAACACGACCAATCGGCTTTCAGACCATGCGTTACAGCGAGAAACTGTTACAGAAATATGGTATCACAATAGTTCCGGTTGACATGTCGGAAATTATTGCTGCCGCTGAAAAAATTGATTATGATGATCCGGCTGTAAAGGAAAAAGTGATTGCCATTCAGGAGTACGGAGCATGCGAGATTGGTGCTAAAACCAAAATTGCCAAACAAGCCCGTTTCGGATTGGCTGTTGAAAATTGGATCAACGAAAACGACATCGATATTTCTGCATTACAGTGCTGGGAATCCATCGAGAAGAACTATGGATGTGCTGCCTGCGTGACCATGAGTATGATGGGTGAAAAGCTAATGCCATCGGCCTGTGAGGTTGATGTGGCCGGAACCATTTCGATGTATGCTCTGGCACTTGCCGCAAAAACACCTTCTGCCATCCTCGACTGGAACAATAACTTTGGAGAGGACCGTAACAAAGTTGTATGTACACACTGCAGTAACTACCCGAAATCATTCTTCCAGAGTGATATTGAAATCGGCAGCCTGGATGTACTGGGCACTGTTCTGGGTAGTGAAAATACCTTTGGAGCCGTAAAAGGGAAAGTGGCAGCAGGTGATATGACCTACTTCCGTATTTCAACTGACGATAATAAGGGCATCGTAAAATCATACCTGGGGGAAGGAACCATGACGGATGATCCATATGGTATGGATGGAGGAATTGCAGTAACTGAAATCCCGAATCTTCAGGATTTAATGAAATATATGTGTAAAAACGGTTTTGAACATCATGTGGCCATGGTTCGCGGCAGTGTACAGGAAATTCTGGAAGAAGCCATTGGGAACTATCTGGGTTGGGATCTTTATGTACATAAATGATACCTATCTTCCTGAAAATTTTGGCATATGAACTATTTTTTGCAGACACCTGCACCCAATTAAGTCTCCCGCAAATTACGCAGATAAGCGCAGAAAAATGATAAATGTTAATTGAAATGAAGCAATATACTGATCTGGAGTTACAGCTGAAATCTATAAAATACAGAAAAGCACTCCTTAAATATATCAAACTGGCAAAAGCCGGGCATACCGGAGGTGATTTGTCATGTACTGACATTCTGAATATATTGTACAATGATGTTCTGAATGTATCGCCTGATACCATTTCAGATCCGAACCGGAACCGGTATATACAAAGCAAGGGACATTCTGTGGAAGCCCTCTATGTGGTACTGGCGGATCAGGGCTTTTATCCTGAAAGCGATCTTGAGACGCTGTGTCAGTACAAATCGAAGTATGTGGGGCATCCTACCCGGAAAATTCCGGGCATAGAATTTAATACCGGAGCTTTGGGCCACGGCTTACCAATCAGTGCAGGGATAGCGCTGGCAGCAAAACGCGACAAGTCACCCTACAATGTTTTTACCATGCTGGGTGATGGTGAGCTGGCAGAAGGTTCAAACTGGGAAGCAGCCATGATGGCGGCGCATTACAAGCTGGATAACCTGGTGGCTATACTCGATCATAACACCCTGCAGATTACAGGGCATAACTATGAGGTGTGCGATCCGAATCCAATCGATGAAAAATTTGCTGCATTTGGATGGGAAGTGGTTTCCATTGACGGCAACAGCATATCAGAGTTGAGAAAGACACTCCATAACATTCCTGCCAAAACCGGCAAGCCAACCTTTGTGATTGCCAACACTACCAAAGGGAAGGGTGTAAGCTTCATGGAACATGTCAAAAAGTGGCATCACGGGGTACCGTCAGATGAGGAATACAAGGCGGCCATCGAAGAACTGACTCTGGCAGAAGATGCCTTATCGAACCAATTAATTGAAAGCTAAGCAAGTTGAATCACAGATTCAGTCTTTAATTCTAAATGACATGAGTTTAAAACCATTAGAAACAGGAAAAGCAAACCTGGAAATATATTCTGCCACGTTGATTGAGCTCGGCAAAAAAGATAAAAACATATACGCTGTGACCAGTGATTCCCGTGGATCCGGAAAACTTGGTCCTTTCGGCGACCAGCTACCGGAACAAATTGTGGAAGTTGGTATTGCAGAACAGAATCTGGTAGGTGTAGCCGCCGGTCTGGGATCAACCGGGAAAAGCGTGTTTGCAACATCTCCCGCATGTTTTCTGGCAACCCGGTCCCTGGAACAGGTGAAAAACGATGTCGCCTATTCCAATATTCCGGTCACCCTGGTGGGCATTAGTGCCGGTGTGAGTTACGGTGCTCTGGGTTCAACCCATCACTCGCTTCATGATGTTGCGGCTTTGAGAGCCATCAACAACATTCATATTGTGGTTCCTGCCGATAACTTTGAAGCCCGGGAAGCTGTAATTGCTGCATCGAAATCCAATAAACCTGTCTTTCTGAAATTCGGAAAGAAGCCGATGCCGCATTTGCCACGCAAAGAACAAACATTTGAAATTGGTAAAGCTTCCGTTATATGTGAAGGAACCGATGTAGCGTTTATTGCCTGTGGCGAAACTGTGGCTCCTGCTTATGAGGCTGCCCGCTTACTGGAAGAAAAAGGGATCAGCGCAGAAATCATCAGCATGCATACCATCAGTCCGCTGGACACGGAAGCAATTATCAGTTCTGCCAAAAAATGTAAAGCTGTTATTACAGTTGAAGAGCACAGCGTACACGGCGGTTTGGGTGAGGCTACTGCAGCAGTTTTAATGCAGAACCGGATATATAAACCATTCAAAATTGTAGGTATACCTGATGAAGATACAGTAACCGGATCGCAGGTGGAAATCTTTAACCACTACGGTATCTGCGGTGAGGGTTTATCACAAACAGCCATTGAATTGTTAGGATGAATTAAAATACTGATCCGATGACTTCGAGCCATCGGATCAGTTAAACTCTTGCTAATTACCTAAAGAATAAATATCTTAGTCAGACTAATTATAACCTGAAACGTTTGTGATGTACCTGTTTATTATAACTTCTAAAGCAAAGTTTTCAGATGCTAATCATTCATAATTAACGTGAGTTCGATCTAAGAAAACACAGAAAAAGTTTGAATAAAAAAAGGTTTTTGATTATATTTAAGTATCTGACATTTAAATATATAGCAATCAAAAACCTTT